>CAZRHH010000001.1:0-149744 GCA_964599885.1 uncultured Dehalococcoidia bacterium
CGATCGACAGCGCGTCGCCGTCGCCGGTGACGACCCACACGCTCAGATCGGGACGCGACGCCTTGAGGCCACTGGCGATCGTCGGCGCGCGGCCGTGGATGCTGTGGAAGCCGTACGTGTTCATGTAATACGGCAGCCGGCTCGAGCAACCAATGCCCGAGATGAAGACGATCTTCTCCTTCGGCAGGCCGAGTTCCGGCATCAGTTTTTGCGTCTGCGCGAGGATCGAGTAGTCGCCGCAGCCGGGGCACCAGCGCACTTCCTGGTCGGACACGAAGTCCTTGCGCGTCAGCACCTGCACGCCGTTACCGCCATCGTTGCGACTTGCCGTGACCATCTCTCTTTGCCCCTGCTAACCGATGAGTTCGGTGATCTTGTTTTCGACTTCGGCGATCGTGAACGGCCGCCCCGACACCTTGTTGAGCCCGATGACATCGACGAGATATCGCGCCCGTACCAGCATGCTGAGCTGGCCGAGGTTCACTTCCGGCATCAGCACCTTGTCGTAGCGCGCCAGCACGTCGCCAAGGTTGCCCGGCAGCGGGTTGATGTGGCGGATGTGCGCCGCGGACACCTTCTTGCCTTCGGTGCGCGCGCGCTGCACGGCGGACGTGATGACGCCGTACGTGCTGCCCCAGCCGAGTACGAGCAGCCCGCCCGACTCGTCACCGTGGACTTCGATGTCCGGGATATCCTGCACGATGCCGGCGATCTTGTCGGCGCGCAGGCGCACCATCTTGTCGTGGTTTGCCGGGTCGTAGCTAACGTTACCCGTAATGTCGGCTTTCTCGAGGCCGCCGATGCGATGTTCGAGCCCCGGCGTACCGGGGATCGCCCACGGACGGGCGAGCGTCTTCGGGTCGCGCGCGTACGGCTTGAACGTCGCCGGGTCGGACGCGAAGTTCGCGTCGATCGGCGGCAGATCTTCGATGTTCGGCAGCAGCCACGGTTCGGAACCCATGCCCAGATACCCGTCCGACAGAAAGATGACGGGCGTGCGGTACTTCACGGCGATGCGCCACGCCTCGACGGCCATTGCGAAGCAGTCGGAAGGCGTTGCCGGCGCGACGACGGCAACCGGCGACTCGCCGTTGCGGCCGAACATCGCCTGCAACAGGTCACCCTGCTCCGTCTTGGTCGGCATGCCGGTGCTGGGCCCCGCCCGCTGCACGTCCATGATCACCAGCGGCAGTTCGACCATCACGGCGAGGCCGATCGCCTCGCTCTTCAGCGCGAGGCCGGGGCCGCTGGTGCCAGTCAGGCCGAGCGCACCGCCGAACGAAGCGCCGATCGCAGCACCCACGGCCGCAATCTCGTCTTCGGCCTGGAATGTGCGGACGCCGAAGCGCTTGTGTCGCGCCAATTCGTGCAGCACGTCGCTGGCCGGCGTGATCGGGTAGCTACCGTAGAACAGCGGCCGCTGCGCAAGCCGCGATGCCGTCACAAAGCCGAGCGCGGTCGCTTCGTTGCCGGTGATGTTGCGATAGAGGCCGGGCTTCAGTTTCGCCTTGGGCACGTGGTAGTGCATCGCGAACATCTCGGTGGTCTCGCCGAACGCGTGACCGGCCTTGAGCGTGATCTTGTTGGCTTCGGCGACCGCGGCGTTCTTCGAGAACTTGTCGTCGATCCAGTGGAGCGTCGTCTCGAGCGGGCGGCTGTACATCCAGAACATGAGGCCGAGGGCGAACATGTTCTTGCAGCGGTCGATCTGCACGGCGGTGAGGCCGCTGTCCTTCAGCGCGCGCGAGTTCAGCGTCGATATCGGTACGCGGAACAGCCGGTACGACTTCAAGCTGTCATCGTCAAGCGGATTCGACGCGTAGGCGGCCTTCTTGAGGTTCGTCTCGGTGAACTCGTCCTCATTGACGATCAGCAGGCCGCCGCGGGGCAGATCCATGACGTTCGTCTTGAGCGCCGCGGGGTTCATCGCCACGAGCACGTCCGGCGCGTCGCCGGGTGTATAGATCTCGTGGCTGGAGAAGCTGACCTGGAAGCCGCTGACACCAGGCAGCGAGCCCTGCGGCGCGCGGATCTCGGCGGGGATGTCCGGGAACGTACTGATGTCATTGCCGAGGACGGCGGACGTCTTGGTGAACTGCGTGCCGGCAAGCTGCATGCCGTCGCCGGAGTCGCCGGCAAAGCGGATGGTAACGCGGTCGAGTTCCGTCACGTTCGGGTTGGCGGACTGATCCGTGTCTTTCGTCGTTACGGTTGTCACTACGCGCCCTCCGGTTCCGGGATCAGCTGATGGGGACGCGGCGGCAGATTCATCACCTGCGCCGGGAACGCCTCCGCCAGGAAGTGGATGATGTCGAGAGTCCGCAGCACGCCGACGGCGCGGCCGGACTCATCGACGATCGGGATGTTGTTGTCCGCGGCCTCGTTCATGCGCTTGATGGCGGTCGCGATCTGATCCTTCGACGTCAGCGTCTCGGGCCGGTGCGACATGTACGTATCGACGTTTTCGTCGTATTTCACATCGCGGGCGACGATTTTCATCAGCACTTCACGTTCGCTCATGATCCCGACGGGGCGGCCATCCTCTACGATGAGCACGTAGCCCATGCCATGGCGCTGGACAGCCGCGAGGGCCTGACCGACGGTGGCGTCATGTCCGATGGAAACGGGGGAAGGAAGCCCTAAGGCGCTGATCGGGTCGGTCTGGAAGATTTCGTCGACCAAGAGGGGCCTCTGCCGCGTCTTGCGGCTGCTCGCCCCCAGTGCGGGACGGGCGTACATTTCATTCTAACTCAGTGTCGGTGCCCCTGCTACGGATTCCGATTGGCGCTGCTGATGGGTGCGATAGGCGCCTGCGGCGCAGAACCCTAGAACCGGGAAACCTAGAACCTACGGATAGTATCGGACGCGTGGCGGCATCGAGCAAGAGCATAGGCGGATCAGCATTTCGAGGTGCAGGAGGCGACGAACGTGATCAAGGCATACGTCCTGGTGGTGACCAATCCGGGGGAAACGCGCAACGTGGCGGCGGCGGCGGCGCAGATCGCAGGCGTCGTCGAGCTGCACGAGGTGATGGGGCCATACGATATCGTGATCGAGTTGGAGGTGGAATCGCTGAGCGACGTGCCGCCGATCCTCAGCGACAAGATCCGCTCCATCCCGGGGATCGAAAGCACAACATCGCTCGTGACCTTCCCTGATAAGTAGGGTAGGGCGGTACACCGTCGGCAGCACACGAGGGACAGCGTGACGACTTCGATGTACTTTCTCGCGGCGATCATCGTCGGTGTCTGCGCGGCGACGCAAGCGGCGATGCTCGCATCGATCGGCCGCGATAAGACCCCGTACGACGCCACCTGGATCAACATGATCGCCGCCGTCGCCGGCATCGCGCTGATCATCGTCGTGCGCGGTCTCAGTGGCCGCGCGCCGATGCTCTCAGGACCTTTCGATCGCACCGCCGTCTTCGTGTGCGTCGGACTGCTGGCGGCGGTGGCCCTCGCGATCTCCGTCCGCGGTCTCGAACCATACTTCGCGATCACCGGCTTCTTCGCGCTGGCGTACCTGCTCGGCATCGGCTACGCCGCGCCGAAAATCGGCATCGCGCTATTCCTCGCGGGCGTCACCGTCGGCCAGCTCGGCGGCGCCTTGGCGTACGACCACGTCGGGGCGTTCGGGTCGGCTGTCCAAAGCGCAACGCCCCTTCGCATCCTCGGTTTGACCGCCGTGCTCGCCGGCGCGCTAGTCGTCCGCTTCGCGCCGTGAACGCGAGTGGACATCCTCCGCGCGGCCCCGATCCTGAGACAATGGTTCGATCGCACCTTGTCGGGAGCGGTGCGTGACGACGACCCTGACAGCATGACTCGTTCTCGATGGCCGGCGGCTGAAAGCACGATCATTGCCGCGATCGTGGTCGCCTCGTTCGGGTCGCTCGTCTGGGTACACCAGTGGGCGGTGGGCGCCTGTTGCGGCGGAGACCATGAGGCCGAGTTGCTGAGCCGTAGCGCGATGATCGCCTGCGCCCTGCTCGGCGTGCCCGTCGTTCTCGTGAAGCTGATCGACGCTAGGAGCGGGAATCCACTTTTGGGCAGCGTCGCTGCGGGTGCGGGCGCTGCGTTCGTCGTGGTTGCGGCGTCCGCGGCATCGACTCTCCTCATCGCGATGGCGATCTCACCGTCGTATGATCCGGGTGGCTTCGCACGCCGTTCCTTCCGGTCCGCGTACGTGGGAGTGCTCGTCGTCAGCTTGTGCGCAGGGCTCGGTGCCGCATGGTTTGCGAACCCGCGAAACGGCCGATTGGGCAGCACCGTGGCAATCGTGGTGACGCTCGTACTGACAGCGGTCGCGTGGGGATATCTCGCAATTGGATCGTCGGAAGTCAATAGGTGTTTCGTCGACGACGAGTTTCCGCTCGCGACTGTCGGCGAGTGCGCAGGTTATTGACGGTCAGACGAGCTTCTCTTCTTTGCAGGCGCGCAGCGTATTTCGGAACGCATCCAGCGTGCGCGCGACATCATCCGGCGTGTGCGCCGACGACACCATCAGGCCGGCGCCCATGAGGTCGACACCCTCGTTGAGCATGCCGCGGCGGACGGCGAGCGCTAGTTGCGGCGCAACGTGCGGGGCCGGGACGGGAAGCGCGCGCCAGCCCCATGTGTAGCCGTCCGGCGGCTGCTCCTCCATGCCGAGCGCGATATGCAGCATCGACGACTGGCCGTAGACGGCGCCGGCGACGGATTCGGCGCGCAGGACGTCGTTCATGCCGCGCGCGATCGCTGCGGCGGCATCGGCGGCGCGCTGCTGGTGCATACCGTCGGCGACTGCGGCGAGGCAGGCTGCACCGGCGGCGGCCGACAGCGGGTTCGCGTTGTACGTGCCGGGATGCTCGATGCGCTTCGATGATTCGTCGCGGCGCTGGCCGTCGCCGATCGCAATCTGGTCGATGATCTCCGCACGTCCGGCGACGGCGCCGCCGGGGAGGCCGCCGCCGAGGATCTTCGCCATCGTCGTCATGTCGGGCGTGATGTTGTACGCGGCCTGCGCGCCGCCGGGTGTGATGCGAAAGCCCGTGATCACTTCATCGATGATGAAGACGATGCCGTGCGCGGCCGTGAGTTCGCGGGCGCGGCGGACGTAGCCGATGTCGATGGAGTCGCCGCCCCAGTGGGCGCCGGTGCCTTCGAAGATCATCGCGGCGATCGTGCCGCCGTCGTCATGGATGGTGCGTTCGAGCGCGTCGGTGTCGTTTTGCGGAATGACGATGGACGCGTCGAGCGCGCCGCGCGGCAGTCCGGCGGCGACGGGCACGGTCTCTTCGCGCGGCGGTTGGCCGGTGACGCTGTCGTTCCACCCGTGAAAGTGATCGCGCAGACGCAGCACTTTCTCGCGGCCGGTGTACGCCCGGGCGAGACGGAGCGCCATCATCGTCGCCTCCGTGCCAGACGACGTGAAGCGCAGCCGCTCGGCCGATGGCACCAGTTGCAGCACGAGTTCGCCCCAGCGAATCTCGTTCTCGTGCGACGCACCGAAGTGGGTGCCGCGCTGCGCCTGCGCACTCACCGCCGCGACAACTTCCGGGTATTGGTGCCCAAGCAGCAGCGACCCGTGACCCATCACGTAATCGATGATCTCGTTGCCGTCCGCGTCGTGCTTGCGGCTACCTTCGGCGTGCGTCACATACAACGGGAACGGCGTCAGCGCCCGCATATCGTGCGTCACGCCGTCCGGGAAGAGTTTGGTGGCACGCTGATGGAGGCGGGCGGAGGCGGGGTGTAGCTCTACATAACGTTGGAGAATGAGCATGAGGGTACTCCGGCTTAGCGGATCTGGTGCGACATTGTAGGCGGGAGCGGGCACTGGGCGGAGCGTGAACTCGGCGCACGACAACACGAAGTGCGGCTAATCAGGAACGCCAGTGAGCCAAACAACTGCGTGTTGTACTCTACGGGCTATGTCGGATCCGAAAACCCAGTTCTTAGAGCATGCCGCGATGGTTGGCGACTACGCGTCCATGCATCTCAGCGAAACGGACACGAGAGTACATCTGATCGATCCCGTACTCAAGATTCTAGGGTATCGCGGCGTCGACGACATCAGGCGCGAAGTGCCCGTTGCGGCCACGCGGGAGTTCATCGATTACGAACTACGAGCGGGTGGGCGGCCAGTGGCTCTGGTGGAAGCGAAGGCAGTGAAGCACGCAATGACAGCCCAACATGCTGGGCAGTGCGTGCAATACGCGGCGATACTGGGCGTGCGCTGGTGCCTCATTACGAACGGTGTCGCTTGGACGATATTCGATGCGCATGCGAAAGGTGCGCTTGCGGACAAACACGTCGCGGAAGTTAGGCTTGACGGCGCGACCGATCTCGCCGCGAAGGCTTGGTCGGTTCTGTCGTTCTTTACGCTTTCACAGTCGGTGCCCTTGACTAAGTTACTCATTGATCGCGTCATTGCTGATGAGCTGAGCCAGACCGATGCGCCGGCGATCCTGGCTCTGCGACGAGCCGTAAAGGATCGGTTTGGCGAGAACGTCTCCGGGCAAGCCGTTGTGGACGGCATCGCCGAGATGGTACGTGCAGCTATCCCAGGGGTCGGAGTTACAGACAACGAGACTTTGGCGGACACCAAGCCGGCGCCGCGTCTCGATCATTTTCAATCACCCACTCCTCCAAGGGCGAGAGTGCAGAAGCCTGTTGGCAACGGCTTGATGGAATTGGTGGCTTCTGGGTTGCTGCCGCCCGATGCGGAGCTCAAGTGCACGCTGCATGGGATAACTCATCTCGCACGTGTCCGAGACGGCCAGATCGAGTTCGGCGGCGCCACGTACAAAACCCCTTCGGCCGCCGCCGCCGCGTTAAAGGGCGGAGGACGCCAAGGTGTTAACGGTTGGGTCACGTGGAAGCATGAAGGCACCCTCCTGGCCGATCTGCGCGCGAAGCTCTCCGTATCAAGCGACCAGGGCAGGTAACACGAACTGCCGAGCGACCAACGTCACAAATTGACGCGTGATCGTAGTTGGTTGCCGATCAGCTCCACGTGATGGTGCCGCAGCGCTCGAGCAGGTGCAGACCCGGATATCCCGCCAGCTCCCCGATCTCCATCAAGGCAAAACGGGACTGACGCGCCGCCGGACTGTCCAGCATGATCGATGACTGATCTACGCTTCCGTCCGTCACGGTCACGACGGCGACGATCGTCACATCAGCAAGCGTGAACGCCTCCGGCGCGCCTTCAGACTGCGGGCAAGCCAGACTCGTCCGCACGAGGTACAGGTAGCCGTTCATGCCATACGCGGGCGGACTCCCGAAGTCATCGCCTTTCACATAAAGGTTGAGATATCCCGGCGGCGGAAACGGATCGCCCGAATCCGCCGCGAAGGCGTGCATCGTCGTGTTATCGGCGCCGATTCCGCTCTGGTCATTGGCAACGTTCAAGTCGCCCTGACCGACGAGGGTGCAGCCGGTCGCGAGAACGGCGAAGGTTAGCATGACGGCGATTGCGAGCTTCACACGCATGTCGCTATTGTAGCCGGAAGCGGCGACTTCTGGGCGAGAGGAAACACGCGTTGGAAATTCAGATAGCGGTCGCCGAGGACGCAGAGCGGATCGCCCGGTTACACGCGGCGAGCTGGCGGACGGCGTATCGCGGGTTTTACAGCGACGCGTATCTCGATGGTGATGTCGTCGCGGATCGGCTCCGCGTCTGGCGCGAGCGGTTTGCGGGGCCGCGCGAGCATCAGCACGTGCTGCTCGCGACGGAGCGGGATGATCTGCTCGGGTTCGTGTGCGCGTACGGCGACGACGACGACCGCTGGGGCACGCTGGTCGACAACCTGCACGTCCGCAGCGACCAGCAGGGCAGGGGAGTGGGGCGCCGCCTTCTCGCGGAGGGCGCGAAGTGGAGCCGGGAACACTATCCGGCCGCCGGCTACTTCCTGTGGGTGATCGAAGACAACGCGAAGGCGCGGCGCTTTTACGACGCCCTCGGCGGCGAGCCTGCCGAATCCAAGATGAGCGAGCCGCCGGGCGGAGGCAGCATCACAGCCCTGCGTTACATTTGGCCTTCGCTCGATCCACTGCTGCAATGGGCGGACTAGGCGGCAGGTCTACAGCGATCGCAACTCATTCTCCACATGATCCAGCAGATCCTCCGCGTCACCCTGGAGTTTGCCATCCGGGTGCAACGCGAGACACTGCCGGAACCCGGCTTCGGCGCGCTCGTACAGCGCGCGCGGATCAAGCGTCACGCCTGCCGGACGGCGCCGCTTGATCTCGTGCGCGGCGAACTCGTAGCACCAGCCCAGCGAGTACCAGAGACCAGCGTCATCCTGGCGCGCGGCAACTGCGCGCTCGATCAGGTCGAGACCCTCGGCGTACTGCTGCCGGCGCGTGATCAGTACCGTCGCCAAATGCTCGAGCGCTTCCGGGTAGTGAGGGTCGACGGCGATCGCGCGTCGTGTCAGTTCGATCGTGCTCGCCGTGTCGCGGGCCGTGTGCGCAGCCAGAGCATCGGCGTACAGCGCGCGCGCCTCGTCGTGCGCCGACGTTATCGGATGCCCTCGACAAGCTGCAACGCCTCTTGCTCGGTGAAGACGCGAAACGAATTCGTCCGCACGTTGCCCTGGCTGCTCACGGCGAGCGACACGCGCGTGATCGTCTCATCATCGGGCGCATCGGCAACGACGATGTAGTCGTAAGGGCCCATCGCGAAATAAATCTGTTTGAGTTCGGCGCCCTGCGTGGCGAACGTTGCCCGCGCATTCTGAAGCCGGAGCGACAAATCTTGCATGGTTCGCGCGCCCTGATCCGTCAGGGTGGCGAGGACGACGTAGGTTGCCACAACGCGCCTCCTGTTCGTTGCGCCGCCGACAGGCGTGGCACAACAATCAGCCCACGCGACCGATCTGTCAAGCGGAACGCTAAGCAGAGCCGGGGGCGCGCGGCCGCGCCAGGGTTGGCGCGCGCATGAACGGGCGCATCTCATTGAGCTGCCGCACGAGGAACAACGCTGCAATCACCAGATACATGATTGAAAATGCGTTGCGCGGAACGATCGACTGCGGCGTCAGGAACTGCGCGAGGAAGAGCACCAGCAAGATGCCGGCCTCCCACAGCGACATGCGCAGATTGATCAGCAAAATCACGGCGAGAAGGCTCTGCGCCGCCGTCAGGAGGACTTCCTCGGTCTGGCGGCTGTCGGTGGGCAGCGGATCGAGCGTCCCTCCGGAGATCGCGAAGGCGACCGGCAATGTACCGATGAGCAGCGTCCACTGGTTGACCTTCGACGAGACGAGCGCGGCGAGCGCGGCGTCAGCGCGCATGCGCCAGGCAAGCAAGCCTGCGACGAGGAACTCCGGGAACTCAGACGCCAGCGGCGCCACCCACTGCACGAGCTGAAACTCATCAATGCCGAACTGCGTGCCCGTTTCGATCAATCCCTCGGCGAACGGCTCCGCAACGATCAGGATCGCGGCGCCGGCGTACGCGAACATGCCGAGGAGCAGCGCCCGCCGATTGCGGGTCGGAAGATTGGCGATTGTTTCAGCCGGTCCGACGAGGGACGATTCCTCCTCCGGCTCGCCCTGAATGGCCAGATACACGTACACGCCGAACAGTCCGATCAGGAACGCCGCGTCGAAGAGCGTAATGCCGCCGCGCAGCGGGATGATGAAAGAATAGACCGTCGCGATCCCGAGGATGCCGACCTCGTTGCGATGCACTTCGGCAAGCTTGAGTACCCGCTTGCCCGTGCGAAAGGCGAAGATCGCCACAATGGCCGTCCAGCCGACACCCACCAGCAATCGGTTGGCGCCCGTCATGTTCGCCGTCGCGAAGGCCGCGTACGAGGGGTCGTCGCCGGCCTTCCACGCGAAAAGCAGGTCCACCGCGTATTCAGGCAGCACGGCGATCAGCGCGAGACCAGCGAGAGCGAGCGTGCGCGGCACGTCGCGCTCTGCCGCTTCAGCGGTCCATGTGAGGATGAACGCCGCAGAGACGATCGCGAGTCCAAACAGCGCCGTTTCCGCAACGTGCGGCGCGCTGATGACGTGAAAACGCACGAGCGTACCGGGCCAGGCGAGGGCGGCCATGATCAGCGGCCACTGCCAGCGGCGCACGAAGTCCATCGAGCCTCCCGCTCATGAAAAAACCCTCGATGACCAGCGGTCATCAAAGGTCTCACTACCCCGCATCGCGGGTGATCCGGACCGGGCTTGCGCCGGGATTGGCGATCCGGACTGCCCGCGGAAGTCGCGGGCCAGTTACTCCCCTTTGTCGTGCTGCTGCACGCTAACGCGCACGCTTGCGAGCGTCAACTTGCCGCGCTCTCAGAGGTCCTTAGCTCGCGTGCGCTACCTGGACACAAGAGGGGTGCCGGAACGTGTCGATGAGTTCGCCGTCGCAGTACTCGTCCCGGCTCTCGCGATAGTTGGGGAGACGCAAGCTGAGGCTGAAGAAGTCGTCCTCGGTCATCGGGCCGCCGCAGTCGGCGCAGTGGAACATCACGCGTCCGCGGTCATCGACAATGGGGCTGCCAGTCACGCTCATCAGTCACCTCGTGCAGATCCAAACGCGCCGCCGCGCCGGATATCGCAGATGCCCGACGTTGACTTCCACGCGAGTGCCGCAGATAGGGCAGCGCTCGCCACGCACGCCCGCCACAAATTGACATAATCTCTCTCATCCGCGCCACGGATTCCGTGCGCGGTGCCGATAGTTGAAGCAGGGGAGCCGAGTCGGGCTTAGTGGGTACGCGCTCCGGCTGTGCCGGGCGGCTGCGTCGTTGCAGGGCGGCGGCAGCACGTGTGAAATCAGCTTCGGGATACGCAACGGGCAGCCACCGCAGCGGCGTCAACGTATCCGGATACGATGTTCGCATCGCCCGCGTTATGCATGTGACGGATCCAGGCTGCGCAGGGGGGCAATTCGATGAGCGACCGCGACTATTATGAAATCCTCGGCCTGACACCGCGCGCCGACGGCACGATGGTGGACGGCGCGTACTGGCACCTGGCGCGCAAATATCAGTCACTCGCAGCGTCGACCTCAGACGCCCACGCATTGATCGACCAATTGAACGAGGCCTACGGCGTCTTGGGTAATCCGAACCTGCGAGAGCCGTACGACGCGTTTCGCGACGACGTCCTCGTGCAGGCCGGCATGATCCAGCCGGTGCGGTCGAAGCCGAAGCAACGACACGTGCCGCCAACGGCCGGGCAGGCGGCAGGCAGCCGCCTCAGCCTGCGGCGCATACGGATCGAGTACTGGCAAACGTACATAACGTCGGCGAGCATCGTCATGCTCGCGTTCGGGGGCATCTGGCAGGGTGTCGACTTCCTGTTCGTCTCGATGATGCTGGTCGCCGGGCTGGCATTTTCGATCACGCCGCTGCTTCGCCGCCGTATAACAGACATAACCATAAGCATGCCCTCGATCTCGATGCCGACGCTCAACGCGCCGCGGCTGAGCATCCCGCAACTGCCGGAGCTGGCGGGACCAGCGCTCCGCGAGCTGAACATCGGCAACGCGAACGACGAACCGATGGATGCCGACGAACTGCGCCGTTCGACCGCGGCGACGATCGCGCGCTGGCGCCAGAGCGTCGGTCTGCGCGAGAGTCAGGCGACCCGCGAGGCTGGCGAGCCAGACACGACGCTCGTCGAGATCGTCACGGCGGAGCGCGACGTCGAGGACACGAGCGAGCCGTTAAACGCCGTGCTGGACATTCTCCGCGGCTCGGCCCGAACTTCCGCCGGCCGGTAGCCTTCAGCCTCGAGATCCCGGTTCACGAATTGGCTCCGATCGGCTGCGAGTGGGTGCGCGGCTTCGTGCCTCTCGATTCGCCAGATTCATATGATCGCACTATAGATGTTATGTAAGCCAGGGCCGGGCGATCAGCCGACTGGAGCGAATCCGCCATTCCAGTGCTCGCGCTGGGCAGCAGGCATTCGGCCCGAAGGACTATCGAGGATGCGCGTGAGGCGCCCGCCGACGAACTGCAGAGCGCTTGGTCGCGAACGACGCGCGTTCCAACACGCGTATTCGAGGCCGAAACGTATCAAGTCCACCTAAGGGACTCCGATAATCGAAGGTGGAGGATAGCCGGGACCGCGAGATCGCGGGGCCTGCCGTCGCGCAGCGTCACAAACCGACGCTGCTGCCCGACAGCGCATGCGCCTACGGCGCGGCCCTGTTCGCAACGACGCAGGACACCGCAACCCAGCCGGCTCAGACGATTGGTACCAACGCAGCGTGAGCATGAACGCGTTATGGACGAGGTCGGACGATCGCGCCCGGGACGTCGTCATGACAAACAGTACGGGACGAAATTCGTCGGCGCCGCGCTTGTGGTCGTCAGCATGGCGCTGATCGTCTACGGCCCGTACATTATGTCTCGCCAGGCGCTCACCGGCGCCCAGCTCTTCACCGTCGCGCTCGGCCTCGCCTACGGACTCTATCTCGCCGTCCACTCCCGCAACACGCACCTCACGCTCGAGCGCGCCTACTCTGCTCATCTCGAAGAGCTGAGCCAGCGGCTGCGCAACATGGCTTACCGCGATGCCGTCACCGGTCTCTACAACCACCGCTACTTCCGCGAGCAACTCACGCACGAGATCGAGCGCTCGGTCCGCTACGCCCAGCCGCTGTCGTTGATCCTGATGGACATGAACAACTTCAAACAGATCAACGACCGCTACGGTCACTACATGGGCGACCGCTTTCTGGGACTGGTCGGCGAGGCGATCGCGCGGCAAGTGCGGTCGAGCGATGTCGGCGCACGGTACGGCGGCGATGAGTTCGTCATCGTGCTCCCGAACACCACCCGTGTTGACGCGACCATGACGGCCGAAAAACTGGCGAACGCTGTCGCAAACTGCGCCGCCATGACCGCGACGGGCGAGACCGTGCAGCTTGGCATCTCGTTCGGCGTCGCGACCTGCATCGAAGACGCGAAGACGCCCAGCGAGCTGATCGAATGTGCCGATGGGCGCCTGTACCAGGCCAAAGCGCTCCGCAAGCCGGCCCCGGGGCGCTCGTCCGTGGCATAGCACCGCCTGGTGCATCGTCACTGTTGGCGACGATCCGCGGATGCTAGACTTCATCCGCATCCGCCGCCTGCCGGCTACCTCGCCGCACGAAGGAGTCCCCTCGCCGCATGTTCAATGACCGCCTGAATGTCGCGCGGTGGACCGTCCTCGGTCTGCTCGCCGCATCGATCCTCGTCCTCGTGTTCGCTGTCGGTTATGTCATCGCGGATGGCGGCGACGGCACACCCGCAGGCGCCGTCCAGAACGACGACGGCGGCGCCGAAACCGACTTTTCGCAGCTCAACCAGATCCTCCGCCTGCTGAAGGAAAAGTACGTCGACCCCGACCGGATCGACGACGCCACGCTCTACGATGCGGCGATCGCCGGCATGCTCGAGACGCTCTCCGACAACGGCGTGTACTACATCGACGAGGAGACGCTTGGCGCGCGCGATGAAGCGCGCGCTTTCGAAGGCATCGGCGCCACCGTCTCGGAGGAAAACGGCCGCGTCGTCATCGTCCGGCCGATTCCAGGCACGCCCGCCGAACGCGCCGGCATCCTTCCCGGCGACATCATCGTTGCCGTAGATGGCGAAGCCGCCGAGGGCTGGACCTCGGAGGTCGCTGTATTGAAGATCCGCGGGCCGCGCGGCACGGTCGTCACCCTCACCGTGCAACACGCCAGCGGCGAGGAAGAGACGATCGAGATCGAGCGTGACGAGATTAACGTCCCCAGCGTCAGCACCATCCCCCCTGGCGGAGTCCTCGAGGACGGCGCCGGCGAGGCGATCACGGACGTGGGATACATCTACATCAGCGAGTTCCGCGACAAGTCGACCGAAGAACAGTTCGACGAGGCGCTCCGCGAGGTCGTCGAAACGGGCAAACGCGGGCTGATCCTGGATCTGCGCAACAACCCCGGCGGCTTGCTCGTGACGACGGAGAACATCGCCGACGAGTTCCTCGACGAAGGCATCATCATCAGCCAGCGCGAACGCGACGGTTCAGAGAACTCGACACGCGCGAAGAACGGCGGCATCGCCACGGAGATTCCCGTTGTTGTGATTCTCAATCGGTTTAGCGCGAGCGGAGCCGAAGTACTCGCCGCAGCTCTGAAGGAGAACGGCCGCGGGACCATCGTCGGCGAGAAGTCGTTCGGCAAGGGCACCGTTAACGTGGCGACCGATCTGCGCGATGGCGGTCAGCTCTACGTCAGCGTCGCCAAGTGGCTGACGCCAAACGGCACGCAGATCGATGGCGTCGGCATCCGGCCCGATATCTCCGTCACCCTCTCCGACGAGGACATCGATCTCCGGCGCGACGTGCAGTTGTTCAAAGCGCTCGATGTCCTGCGCGGCACCGATACCACGCCCCCCACCGCGCTCACCCCATCCGCAAGCGAGACCCCGGAAGCCACGCCGACGATCCCCGGCGGCTAACGCACCGCCATGGCCGAAATACAAACGATCGCCACAAACCGGAAGGCGTTCCACGACTACGAGATCATGGAACGCGTAGAAGCGGGCATCAGCCTCGTCGGCACCGAGATCAAGTCGATGCGTTCGGGCGGCGCTCACATCCGCGAGGCGTACGCGCGTCCGCTCAACGGCGAGATCTGGTTGTACGGCGCCCACATTGCTGAGTACAGCGCCGCCAGCATCATGAACCACGAGCCGACGCGGCCCCGCCGGTTGCTGCTCCACAAGCAACAGATCCGCGACTGGACGAGCGAGATCGCCGAGCGTGGCCTCACCGTCGTGCCGCTCAGCCTCTATCTCAAAGACGGCAAAGCGAAGGTCGAACTGGGACTCGTCCGCGGGCGGAAGCAGTACGATAAGCGGCAAGCGATCGCCAAGCGCGACGCGAACCGCGAGATCCAGCGCGCACTCCGCCACAGTGACCGCTGACGCGCTAGCTCGCACTGCCGGAGCGGACACCCCGCCAGAGGAATACGGATATGCGTCGATCGCCGACGCGCTCCTGCGCACATCTTCTCGCCGGCTGCTTGATCGCACTGGCGGCGTCCGCCTGCGGCGCGCAAAGCGACGACGCAGGCCCGGGCTCGCTGCTCCTGCTCAGGGCCGCCGGAACCCAGTACAACATCTTCGAGCGGCAGCTCGTCGATGGGACCGAACGCCAGTTGATCGCGTCGCCCGAGGGCGTCAGTGCGTTACGCGATCCCGCGCTCTCTCCCGACGGCGAGCGCATCGCCTACGTCCAACTGCCACGCGGCGTTGCGACAACAGACAACAGACCGGATGTCCACGGCGACATCTGGATCGCGGCACGAGATGGCAGCGGCGCGCGGATGATATACCAGCACGCCCGTCCCAACCAGATCGTCGCTGCGCCGGCCTGGATCGACGACGATCACATCGCCGTGATCGTCCGCGAGGCCGACGACGTAGCTCGTGCCGATACATACCGCTACTCGCTCGACCGTATCACCATCAGCACCGCAACACGCGAGGCGGTCGTGCCGGGAGCGCAATCGGTTGGCCTTTCGCCAAAACGCGACGAGATCGTCTATTCGACCTTCGTGATCGGCGGCGAGCAACTCTTTCGGTCGGATATCGACGGCAGCGACCGCCGCCTGGTGATGGACTCGAGCGCGCGCCTGTTCCTGATACGGTCGCCCCGCTTCTCCCCCGACGGCAAGACGATCGCCTTTACCGCCGCCGAAGTTCCGCAGGCCGTGCGCGAGCAGCGCGTCGTCGGCCGTCGTCACGCAAGGCCTGCGCCGGCGCCTGAGCGCCACGGGGGCATCGTCTCCAACGTCTGGACGATCGACGCCGGCGGCGGCGGCTCCCCGCGCCTATTCGCCCGGATCGATGACGATGATCCATCGCTGACGTTCAGCGCCGATGGCAAGCATCTCTTCGTCATGGGCGTCCACGCCCTGTACGATATTAGCGTCGCATCGGGCGCGATCGCGCGGCTGAGCGACGGCGCCATGCCGTCCCAGATCGCCTGGAGCCCCGGCGACTAGGCGCACAGAGAGTACTGCGCCCTACCGGCGCTGCACCTCGCCCCGTCTTCAACAGACTTGCGGTTATGTAAATAGGAACGGCGCGCCATCCGGTACACTGAACCAGTCTCGCGCCCGGTCGCGGGTCTCTCGGGGACGAAAGGGCTCGACAGGGGTCGGCGGATCTGAGTTGCAGGCGGAGGACGGTCGTAACCTCCTAAATACTGCGGCCAACAACTACATGGCGAACGACAACTCGCCCTCGCTGCCTAGGCAGTGACGTTCACCCCCGTCTCCCCCTGGCGGGCGGGATGTGAGCGATGAAATGCCGGGGTGCTGCGCGCATAACGCCGATAACGCGCGTCTAAGATCATCGGCTGGCCACGTGCGAGCGGACTTCAGCGCGCGCCGCGGCGAGATCAATCTGCAGAAATAAGCCTGTAGCAAACTCAGGGCGACGCCCACCTGGACGGGGAGTTCAATTCTCCCCCGTCTCCACCACTTCACCTCGGCGGCTTGCTGTTAAGCAAGCCGTTGTTTGACTTCATCCGGCTTCGTGGGACTCATCGCTCAACGTCCTCCTGACCGATGGGCGACCCTCCGATGCTTGTCTTCACACGCCGCTCGATTTCACTAACGTCGTACGAACGGCTCGCCCTGACCTGCATGAGCGGTATCCCTGCTGACGCAAATGCGTCGTCGTCGAAGGAGCAGCCGTTTCCGCCGACTCAGGGGACTACGGCGCAAGACTCAAGACGTAGTCGGTGCAAGCGACTCCCGACTTAAAGCCGTATCCGCACGCAAGCTCTTCACCCGCTGCCCTGACTTCTAGCGTGTGGTAGTTCGCCAGAATGACTGCTGCGAAATAGACTTGGTCGGCGTAGTCCATATAGAAACACCATACTGCCCAACTCCCATCCGGTGTTTGACTTACTTCTTGAGAAGGGCACCCAACCTGACCGGGCGGGGCAGAGGCGACCAGGGTGTTGTCGATCCACGTAACAAAGTAGTCGTGTACATCTTGCATGAGGCTCGGCGGAACAGACTCCTGTTCCGGTGGCGGAGCCGGAGGTGGCGGTGGCGGTGGCGGCGCCATTGTTGGAGCGATCGACACGACGACTCTCGTTGGCTGCACTGGCGGCGGCACGCTCGTTGGGGTGGCGACGACCTTCGGCTCGGTAGTGGCGCTTGGTTGCGCGACTAAGGTAGCCGCCGCGCTAGTGGAGGCGGCTTGCTCCTGTGACGCGGTTGGCGAAGCGGCTGGCGTTGGTTGCACGACGACAACCTTGGTAGCGCAAGCCGTGAACAACGCAAACGATGCCAATCCAAAAGCGATTAGGAACGCGTAAGTCCTCATGCCTGAGGTATCGACAGACTTGATGGTCAGGCTGAGGTCTACCGCCCTAAACTCGCCGCTGGAACTCAACGAAATAGGGCCGCAGCTACTCGGACGACCGTCCCATCATCCTTGCAAACCACACGCTCGGAGTCGCTTTACAAGCGCCGTACGGTTCCCTCGCCGCGGTGTCATGCCCGGTTCGGCGCTTTGCGCGAACCTTCGTCGATGGCTCAAAATCGGCGATGATGACCGCAAACGGCGGTCGTTCGTAGATACGAATATTAGGATGGGCGGCGAGCCGGGGCGACTAGTCGGCGAAGGCGGCACGGAAACGGCACCGACGGAACGCGTCGTGGCGCCTATTTCGCCGGAGACGTACGACGCATGGACGCGCAGCTATCATAGACGGCTACACATCCGGGCCGAGAAGGCTCGGGACCGACTACTATTGGGCCAGGTCGACCTGTATTCGCGCCTCACACGGACCGGCGCTGACGACAATCATGAGCCTCGATTCGTCGCCCTGGACGAGCGAAGTCACGATGCTCGATGCAACGCCGTCGGAAGTTGACGCGCTGACCGGGTTCGCCGTGCCACCGCTTGTTGGCCATCGCGGAGCCGCACTAATCGAGCACCAGCGAGCACGTACCGTCGATAGCGCTGACGTACAGGCCGAGCGTCTTGAACGTGCCAGTCGCACTTGTCACCCATTGCGTTCCGGTCCATGTGTTTAGCCGCCAGTAGTGCGTCGCGTCCGGCAGCAGGCCAGCCCAGCGGAACGTTGCGGCGACGGAAACAAGTAACTCCGACGAGACAAACGTTCCGGGAGCGAAACCGCTGTTCTGCGTGCTGAGATCCAACCACTGCGCCAGGCCGATCGGTGTCGCGGTCGTCCACGAAAACGATTCCACGAGCATCCCGCCCTCGCATCCAGTAGTCAGCGCGACATCGAGCCTTGCCGGCACGGGCCGGCCACAGTCGCCCGTCGTGAACGATGCGGTCGGCCCCGGCTGCCAACCGGCGGCGGTCAGCGTGTTTACGCGTACGTAGTGCGTCCTGTTCTGCAAGACGCTGCCCCAGAGGTAGGCCCGTTGGCTCACAGTGAGCGGACCGGCACTGAGGAAGGTCCCGGGTGCGAAGCCGTAGTCGGAGAGCGAAAGGTCGAGCCACTGCTGGCCAGTGTTCGTGGATGCCCATTCGATGTAGGCGGTGAGGTTCCCACCAGCGCAACTTTGGAATTGGACGTACGGAGGCGCGGCGGCGGACGTAGGCGCGGCGTGTGCCTTCGTTCCCATCGTGCTGAGGCTCAGCGCCACGAAAAAAAGGAATACAAGAACTGATACGATCTTCACGCATGTCCCTTTGCGAACTACGTCACGTCTGGGCGAGACTGATATTTTGCGCCTGAGGCGGCAAATGGTCAACGCTCCTCTCTGGGCATAGCGCGGAGGAGCTCGCTATCAGAGGGCTTCGCGCCCGTTGGGACATCGTCACTGCTGCGCGCGTCAAGCGTCTCCCAGTGTTTGTCATGAGCGTTCAGGTTTGGCGTCTACGCTGCCCGAATCGACGGAATCACGGTCTGCCGGGGTATGCGCGATCGCAGGGCGACCGCACGCCCGTCCTGCTGCTCTCCGCGCGCGATTCCATCGGGGATCGGGCACGCGTCGTCGTCCGCGCGGGCGGCCTCTGTGAGGCGTTCGATCACGGCGGCGTGTCTTGCCGCGATTGGCTCAGCGGAGTCGCTTTTTTCGTCGGTCATAGTAGGCGATGTCGTTACGGCTCGAATTCATGTCGGGAGCATACCCTACCGCGCACAACGCCGATGACCCTATCGTTAGTATCTCTTGCATCCCTGAATCCCACGCTTTACACGGGACGATCAGCGACAAAAGCGGCGCGGGGTGCAGCTACACTGGCGACCATGAACGCCGAACCGGCGCTGCCGCGCATCGCCGCCGACCTCGGCCTCACGATCGTACGCCCGTTCGCCGGCGGCGTGTGGGGCGCGACACTCGTCACCGACGCGAGCGGCGGCGAACTCGTCCTCAAGACGATGGCGACTGAACTATGGCCGGCGGTGTTCGCACGCGGCGCATCGCTTGCCAACCGCCTTCGCGCCAGCGGCTACCCCGCGCCCGAATACATCGGCACCGGCGCCGGGCACGGCGCGACCTGGTCACTCCAGCGCGTTCTGCCGGGAGCAGTCCCCGACGGCGTCACCGAATCGATCATGCGCCAACTTCTCGCGCTCGTCGAACGCCACAACGGTGCCGTGCCGGAGGGTGGCGGCGCCTGGCTCCGGCACCAGATGCCCGACCTCCGCATGTCACTGCGGACCATCACGGAAACGCCGTTGACGCGCGAACTTGCGCTTGAACTGGGTGCCGTGCTCGAACGGACGAAGGATGTCGCGCTGCTGGACAATGGGATCGTCCACAATGACTTCCACCACCGCAACTTCCTCGCTGTCGGCGATGAAGTGAGCGGCGTGTTCGATTGGGAGTTCGCGGACATCGGCGACTGGCGCTACGACCTGCTCACGCTGGCGTTCTGGTCGACATACATGATCCCTCCCGCCATCGCGAAGTTAGCCGTCGACCGCCTCCATGAAACCTGCCCTGCCGACATGTTGGCGCTGTTCGCAGCCGTTCGCACCATCACGCAGCTCGACTTCGACGCCCGTAACAATCCACACTTCCTGCCCGCCCTGATCGAAGGCATCGAAGCACGCGTCGCACCCTGGTGGCGCTCGGCGCACCCAAACGCCTGATTCTCTCGATGCCCAGGGGCAACTTGGATGCCCTCTCTCAGCGTCGTCACGCGCCGTTCCGCCGCCGTCTTGCCCGGTTCGAACCGTCGTTTTTGGTTTCTCGTGCGTGGCGCAAGCGATCACCTTGCAAACATCACGTTTGCTTCGCCCCCTACACACTATGTTGACTTGCCGCTACGAGTCGCCCTATCCTGCGGCACCGGCTCGTCCCGCCTCCGAGCCGACGTCGACACACCGCGTAACCAGAAATGCGCGTATGACGTTGCTGTCGCCGGTTCGGCTTGGCCTGTTGCTGATGCTCGTCGTGGCGTCGTCGCTCGCACTCTGCACGCGGGCATCGTCGTCCGGCTTTGCTGCGCCAGGCGCCAGTCCAGCGCTCCCTGCGATGGTGCCTGCGCCGGCGACGACGCCAGCGGCATCGTCCTGTCCGGACGGTCTAACCTCCTGCGCTCTCGGACAGGCGTTGCCATTGCTGGCCACACCCGTCACCGGGAACGACGACTTCGCGGACGCCTTCGCCCTTCCTGCCGAGACCACCACCTTCACAGCCGAGTTCGCCGGCGCCACCGCCGAGCCGCTTGATCCCGTCACGTGTACGAACGGACCGGGAACGCCAACGCTTTGGTACCGGTTCACCGCGACCACGACCACTCAGCTTGAAGTCGACACGCTCGATAGCGAGACGTACACCAGCCTTGCCGCGTATACAGGTGACGCGCTCGGTGCGCTGACCGAGATCGCCTGCAACCGCGACTACGAACCATCCCGGCTAACACTCGAAGTACACGATGGCGACACCGTCTACATCATGGCCGCCGATGTGTTCGGCGTCGGCGCGATGTTGACGCTGAACGTTTCCACCGACTTGAAGACCGCCAACGATGACTTCACCGGCGCTACCGACGTCACGACGTTTCCGTTCGGCGTGGCGGTTGCGCAAAACGATTCCACGATCCAGCCGGGCGAACCTGCCCCCTGCGGGACGCTGGGCAGCTCGACCTGGTACCGAATCCAACCCGCCGAACGCATCGTGCTGATCGGCTCCACGCTATTTGGCAGCGTCCGGCTCGCGGCATACGAGGGCACCACACTCGGGACGCTGACCAACATCGCCTGCGGCAACAACTCGGCCCCACTGCGCCTCCCGGTCGCGGCTGGCGCCACGGTGTACGTCCAGATTGGCGACGCGTCGCCGAACAGCGGCTTCGGCGCCATGTTGTCGAGCCTCGTCCCGCCGGTCAACGACAACTTCGCCGATGCGACGATCGTCGGCAGCGTGCCGTCCGCCCATACCTCCGATCCTACCAACGCCACCACTGAGCCCGGCGAGTCCTTGCCGTGCGGTTCGCCCCCGGACACTTCCATCTGGTATCGCTACACCGCCACGACGGCAGGCACCCTGATTGTGAACGACTCTGACGGCCCGAGCCTCAATCTCAGCGCGTTCTCGGGCGACACCGTCGATACCCTCACGTTGAGGGCGTGCGTCCTCAGCTTTCAGCGCAACGAGTTGAAGGTCGCGATCGCTGCCGGCGAAACCATCTCCATCCGCGCCGCGGCGTTTTTTCCGTTCACGCTTCAGTTCGCCGTGCGCCAGCCCCCGCTCAACGATCCGTTTGCGCAACCGCTCGACGTTCCGTCGTTGCCGTTCTCGAACACGGTCGATCTGTCGACCGCAACCGTCGATGTGGGTGAACCGACGACGTGCGGCAGCGACTCAGTGTGGTATCGCTTCATCGCGCCCACGGATCTCGTCATCGAGGCATCTATCGCCCATCTCGATAACAACTACTCGTACAACGCGATCGCGGCGTACACCGGCACTTCGCTGGAGTCGTTGCAGGAACTCGTGTGCGGCAAGGACGTATCTCGCATCCGGTTCAATGCCAGCGCCGGCGAAACTGTGTACGTCAGGCTTGGTGTCGATGTCTTTGGCACGCCGGGCAGGCTCGTGCTCGATCTCGAGGGCTTCGAGCGCCCTGCCAACGATGACCGCGCGAACGCGCGCGTCGTGCCGAACCTCCCGTTCGGCGATATCGTCGACACGCGGGGCGCAACGACGGAACCGGGCGAACCGGGCAGCTCAGGGTGTTCACCCGCAAGCACGGTCTGGTACGAGTTCACGGCACCGGCCGACACGACCATCGGCATCGATACATCCATCTCGGGAGGCTTCCCCACGTGGGCGCTCTACAACGACGCGCTCTCGCCGATTGCATCGTCGTGCGCCGGCCAGGGATCGAATGACGTCGCCCGCATACAGGCGGGACAGCGCGTCTTTCTTCAGGTTGGCGGCGCGGCGCAGACCCTCGTCCTCCATCTCGATCGTCTCGAGCCCCTCGCCAACGACGACTTCGCCAACGCCCAGCACATCGGTGCCGTGCCGTTCTCTGCCGAACTCGACCTCACCGCCGCACAGTTGGAAGGCGACGAGCCATCGCCGTGCGGCTCGCAGGCGCGCACCGCATGGTTCAGCTTCACCGCGCCGGACGAGATGGTGATCGCGGCCGAAGCCATCGGTGACGAGTTCAACGACGACGCCATGATCGCCGCGTACTTGGGCAGCTCGCTCGGATCGCTGACGACGCTGGATTGCGACGACGGCGAGAACGACAATTCCCGCGTGCAAGTGCGCCTGCAAGCGGGCGAGACGGTGTACCTGCAGGCGGGGATCAGGTTCATCGGCACGCGAATGCTGTTGCGTGTGACCGAAGCCGCGCCGCCTGCGAACGATGACTTCGCTCAAGCAGAGCCGATCACGGCGCTGCCATTCACGTCGGAGCAGGACACACTGGCGGCGTCCACGCAGCCGGCCGAGCCACTCAGTTGCGCCGGATTCAGCCCGTCCGTGAGTAACACCGTCTGGTATCGCTACACCGCCGCCAGCAACCAGCAACTGCACATCGATATGACCGGTACTCCCTTCTCCCGGTTCGCTGCGGTGTACGTCGGATCCTCACTCAATTCGCTTTCGCAGATCGCGTGCGACGGCTTCCGCGCGATCAAGGTGGACGTCGCCGCCGGATCGACAATCTACATTCAGGCCGGCAGCGACCGGGCAGATGGCGGGCCGCTACAGTTGCGCGTCAGCGAGATCGTGCAACCGCCGAACGACGATCGCGCCAACGCCACAGAGGTCACGACCCTCCCGTTCACAACAGACGTCGACACACTCGGCGCCACGAACGAACCCGGTGAACAGAACTGCAGCAGTGCCGGCGTCTGGTATCGCTACACCACAACGGAAGACGTCGTTGTCACCGTCGACGGGAACGGTTCAAACCAATCGCCCTACTTCAGGGTGATCGTCGAGGGCGCCGGCGCACCAGCCGAAACGAACTGCGAGTCTTCGCGCATCCTCTTTGCGCTCGATGCAGGCCAAACCGCGTACGTAAGGGCTGCGGCAAGCGAATTCGAAGGTGGCGTGTTCAAGGTGAACATCAAGGCGCAGCCGCCGATCGCTAACGATGACTTTGCGAGCGCAGAGGCCATCACCTCCCTGCCGTTCTCGACTCAGTTCGACACCGATGTCGCCACGAAGGAAGCGGGTGAAACGTTCGGCTGCGGCCCCGAAGACTCCAACGTCTGGTACAAACTCACCTCGCCAACGGACGCCGTCATCGTCGCCGACGCGCGCACGGTGAGCTCTGGTACAGGCACCAGCATCGGCATCTTTACCGGCAGCGAGTTGGCGAGCTTGACGCGTGTCGCCTGCGTCTCGAGTCATGCTCAGTTCGAGATGGCGGCCGGGAGCACCGTATACATCAAGGTCGGGCCGTCCTCGCGCTTCGCCCAACGGATAGCGCTCGATGTGAAATCGGTCATATCGCCCGCTAACGACGACTTCGCCAATGCGGAGATTGTGACGTCCCTGCCCTTCACGACGACGCCCTCCAAGCCCGGCGCCACGCTCGAACCCGGCGAGCCTGCGAATTGCGGATTCGACACTACACCCGGTTCGCTCTGGTACAGCTTCACGCCGGAGCAAGACATGAAGCTCCTCGTCCGCACGCGCAACATCAACTTCGTCGGTGAGGATTCACTCGCCGTCTACACCGGGGGCTCGTTAACTGCCCTCACGCAACTCGCTTGCAAGAGGTCGTTCTCTCCACCCATGGAGATCATGGCCACTACCGGCACGCCGCTCTACATCCAACTCGGCGGGACGCTCGGCTCGATTGCTCTCGACATCATCCCGCTCATCCCGCCAACCAACGATGACTTGGCGGACGCGCGTCAGATCTCCGCGCTGCCGTACGAAGACACGGTTCAGACGCTCGCTGCCACCGTCGAACCGGACGAACCGACGGCGTGCGGCGTCTTCCGCACGGTGTGGTACGCGTATACACCCGCCGTTACAACGACCGTGCGCATCCAAGCGTCAGCCAACACGCAGCTCGCCTCGTTCGTTGTCGGCTCCGGTGCGCCGGCGAATGACGACTTCGTCGCCTGCGGCCCGAAGCAACAGGTGCGCGTGGAGGCCGGCGAAACGCTGTACCTGCGGGGCGCCGGTTTTTCCGACGAGCTCACCCTGCGCTTGCACGAAGTGCATCCTCCGCCGAACGACGACGTAGAGGACGCCATTGAAGTCGGTTCGCTGCCCTTCGCGCACGAGATGAACACCGGCGACGCGTCTTTGCAGTACCAGGAGCCGGCGTTTTGCCGAGGCATTGAGACGACGGTCTGGTATCGCTACACCGCCGAAAACGCGGCGACGATCTCCATCGATACGCTGGGGAGTGACTTCGATACGGTGCTCGCCGCCTACCGGCTTAACGGAGCATTGCCCGTCGGCCTCGGGACGATCGGCTGCACCGACGTGATCGACCCCACGCAGGGCGAACAACTGCAGTTCCCCGTCGAGGCCGGAGAGACGATCTACATCCAGGCCAGCGGCTACTACTCGTTCACAGGCCGTCTCCGCCTGAACATTCGCGAGCTCACCGTCCCGGCGAACGATCACTTCGCAGACGCCCAGGTCATCGACTCGATGCCGTTCAGCGCTGAGTTCGAATCCGCCGGCGCCACCCGCGAAGTGGGCGAAACGGGCGCCTGCTGGAGCGATTTCGATGACAGCGTCTGGTACACGTACACCGCGAACGAAGCGATCTCGCTCAGCGTCAACAGCTTCGGCAGCGACCACGAAACGTTGCTCGCCGCCTATGTAGTCGCCAATTCCGCAATCCCGCCGCGCCCGCGTGACGTGGTCGCCTGCGCCGGCCCCCGCTTCCTGCCGTTCCCGCCGCCCACGCTCATCCCGGGTCCAGGCGTGATCCAATTCGCACTCGCTGCCGGCCAGACGATGTACATCCAGGCCGCCAGCGCTGACGGCGCCGGCCGCCTCAAGCTGCAGATTCGCGAATCCGCCGCACCGGCGAACGATGACATCGCAAACGCGATAGCCATCGACCCGCTCCCGTTCACCGAAACACGCGACGTCTCCGCCGCGACTGTGCAGGAATTCGAGGGCGACATCCCGTGCCCGAGCCGCGCACCGCGGACCGTCTGGTACCAGTTCACCGCGCCGCGCGATCTCGTCGCTCTGATCGACACGGAAGGAAGTACCTTCAACACCGCCATCGCCGCCTTCGCCGTTGGTGACGGTGGCCCTCCGTCCGCCGAAAATCTCATCGCGTGCGACTCGCTCGGCAAGCCGTCGCGCCTGCGCATCCCGCTGCGCGCCGGCGAAACCGTGTATTTGCAGGTCGGTGGAGCAGGCGGCGATCTCGTACTGAACGCCTCTATCGAACGCGATGGCCCCCTGCCGGCGTTCGACATCGTAATGCTGAGCCCGATCGCGTTGGAGCGCGAACTGCTGCGGTACCGGGACGCGATCCACGACAATATCGAACCGAGCGTCTTCGACCTCGACGGCGCCTCTGGGTTCGATCTCTGCACCGTCGCCCATCAACTGCGCGTCGCCGCCGGAGGGTTTGAGGCGGCCGAGCGACTCAATTCCAGCGGCGACAACCTTCCCTGCGGCCCCAGTGACGTGATCCCGCCCGGCGAGATCACCGCCGCCGACTTCGCCAGCATCGATCTTGATGCGAATCAGTTGAGCGAGAACGCCGCCAGCTACCACGACGCACTGATCGTCGTCGCCATCGCCAACGCACCGCTCGACGCGTCGCTCCTCTTCTCGTCCACCGCCGGCAGGTGGGCCAACTCCGGAAGCGCGACCTACCTGTGCGCCGGAGGCGATCGCGATTGCACGCCCGACGGCTTCGACTTCGGCCGCGACGGTCTCGTTGCCGCGCCGCTCTCCGGGCCGTTTCCGGCGCGCGGTCCCATCAGCGTCACGGTTGAGCTTCAGTCCGTCGGCCTGCCTTCGGCGTCGGCCACGGCGCAGATTGTCGGCGACCCCGTAGCCCTCACAATCCCGGGCGGCACCCCGCTCCGCATCGAAGTCGGCGATGGCGCTCCCTGCCGGCTCCCGATGTTCGCGCAACCGTCGCGTTCGATCCCCGCCGAACTCACGGCCCGCGCCGAAGCCCCGGACGCAGCGCTCCTCGTCATCCACGCCGTCGATAGCGACGGCACGCTCTTGAGCAACGTTCCGGTCGAATACGCGATCGAAGAAGGCGTCGGCTCAACGGCGTTCAAACACGGATTCACGAGCGCGACGGGCTCGCCATCCGACGCCACGGCCGGCCGGAACCTTCTGTGCGGCGGGCAGATCCCCGGTCCGTTGAGCGTCACCGCCACCATCGAACGTGCAGCAAACGGCGCCTGTTCGCGTTCGCAGGACAGCACCAACGATCTCGGAGACGTCCAATGCTTCGGGCGCGATCTCCCGACGCTCAGCGGTACGTTCTTGGCCACGGTCGTCGGCACACCCACAGAGATGCGGTTGTCCGCCGCGCCTGACACCGTCATCTGCGGCGAGAGTGTCGATGTCCTCCTGACAGCAGCACTGCTCGACGCAGAAGGAAACGCGGCCGTCGCCGGCCATCAAGTACGATTCGATCCCGCCGCGTTCGGCACCGCGGATCCGGCAACGGCTCTCACCACCGCCGATGGCGCTGCACGCACGACCGTGCGCCTCGCCTCGGCCGGGCAGGAAGCCGCGACGATCGAAGCACACGGTCCCGGCGGCATCTCTTCGTCCGTCACCGTGACCTGCACGCCGCCAACAGCAACGCCCACGCAAACATCGACGTCGACCGCAACCGCGACTCCAACACCCGTACGCACGTCCACGGCTTCGCCGACTGCAACAGCGCCTTCGCCGACCACCACGGCGACGCCCCCGGCCTCGTGCGTCACCCCCGGCCAACGGATCGTCCTGCTGGTAGGCGTGCTCATTCGATTCGGAACGCGCGCCGGCGATTTGCGATACGTTGCCCGTTACGACATCGACCGAAATGGTCGCGTGAACATAGTGGACATCTTCCTCGTGCTGCGGCTTCCGAACTGCCGTGGTCGCAACTGAGGCAGTCTCAAGCACCGCTTCGAGACGCAGCCTTCATGTGGAATGCCCGGCCGGCTGTAGCGATCGACCATCACTATCGTGGCATCACTCTCGGCACAGCGCGTCCGTAAACGCCATGCCCATCGCCCCTGCCCCGACGACGAGATAGTCCGCCTCGATTCGCCATCTCCTGCGACTGCCTGCGACGCGTATCCGGGCGGACGTATTGCCGCCGCGCGCCAACCTGACAGATAATGCAGGCTCTCGTTTCGACCGGCAGCATGGAGGCCAGCATGACGACCAGTGAACAAGACCAAATCAAAGGTATGGTGCGCGACCAATGGTCGACTGCCGCGGAAGCGTGGGGTGCACAACACGATGCCCTCGCCGAGATGTCGCAGCACGTGACGGCGGCGCTCGTTGATGCGGCCGACCTGTCTCCGGGGCTGCACGTCCTCGATCTCGCGGGTGGCACGGGGGAGCCGGCGTTGACGGTTGCGCGACGCGTCGAGCCCGGCGGCAATGTTGTATGCAGCGACCTCGTTGAACCGATGCTCGCCGCCGCAGCGGAGAATGCCAAAAAGCGCGGGCTGGCTAACATGACGTTCCAGACCGTCGATATGGAGCAGATTCCGTTTGAAGACGCCCGTTTCGACCGCGTAACGTCCCGCTTCGGTGTTATGTTTGCAACAGCCCCGCCGCGAGCGTTCAGCGAAATTCGCCGCGTGCTCAAGCCCGGTGGCCGTGTTGCGTTCGCGGTGTGGGCGACGGCTGCCGAAAACCCAAACTTTACGGTGATCAACAGCGTGTTGCAGGCGCACGGGCTGCTGCAGCCGCCACCGCCGGCTGTGCCGACGCCGTTCACGTACGCGGAACCGGGTTCGCTGTCCGCGGTGATGCGCGAGGGCGAGTTCCGTGACGTGCAGGAAGACAAACGGCAAGTCGAATGGACATGGCCGGGTTCACCTGAGACGTTCATCCGGTTCATGCGCGCAACGCTTCCAAACGTCCGCAAGGCGCTCGACGAAGCACCGCCGGATGTCGGCGAAGAGATACGCGCGGCGCTCGGTAAGTTTTACGACGGCGAACGCGTACGTCTCGGTGCAACGGTGCATATCGCCTCCGCGTTAAAGTAGTCGAGCCTTCGACTGTCGAACTGTGCCGCGCGCAGCACCGCCGTTAGAATCTCGCAAACGCGCGGACTGGTTGCGGGAGAGAAGAACGCATGCCGAGCAGCGGCGGCCATCACAACGCCACATCGGACCGAGCACGCGGATGGCTGCGCTACCTTCACCGCAAGGCCTACACGCCCGACAACTGGAACAAGGGCGGGCAGCCGCTCGAGTGGTGGGACGACCGCAGCACGCCGCCCATGCTCAACTTCTGCCGCTTCGATCTGCTCGATTCGAGCTACGCGCTCGCACTCATGGCCGACAAGACGCCCGCCTGGCGCGAGGTGTACGCCGGCATCCTCGATCAACTCGTACAGCGTCACACGACCTATCACTCCGCGATCGACTGGCTGACGCAGATCGGGCACGACCCGAAACGCGCGTCGTATCCGGAGGAGTACCGCGGCCTCATCCCTGCTGAGCACTGGGGTAACTACGACGCGCCCGGCTGGACCGCCAACGGCATCGAGCCCTGGGGTCTGCAGATGGATCCGGTGGGCGCCGACGGCAACCTGTTCTACAAGGGCTTCTTCCTCCTCATCCTCGGCCTCCATCGCTACGTCTCCGGCGATGACAAGTGGAACAAGCCCTTCGACATGATCCGCGACGGCGAAAACACCTTCACCTGGAGCTACAGCGGCATCGCCGAGCATCTCGCCACACAATGGCGCGCCTACCCCGAAGGCTGCCACTGCGAGAACACGAAGATCTGGCCGTACTGCCTCACCGGCGCCGGACTCGGCCTGAAGATGCACGACATCCTCCTCAAATCGAAACATCACGACGTCTTCGACACCTGGTGGGGATACGCACTCGAGCATTACATGGCATTCACGCCCGCGGGCGATCCCGAGTGGGTCGCGCTCTACTACGATCCGATCATCGGCCACGTCCAGAGCGGCGGCCCGATGGGTGGCGTGCCCGTCGCGCTCTATCTCGCGCCGCAGCGGCGCGACATCGCGGAGCGCTTCTACGGTTTCGCCGCCAACGCGCTCGGACTGCGCGCGCGCGAGCGTCAGATCCCGGTGCTGCCCGACCGTCGCGGTAACGTGCTCGCCTACGCGCTGGCGACGGAGTTCGGCGATACCGTCGCCCGCAAGCGTCTCGACGAACTCGCCGAGCGCGCGTTCGAGCCCACGTGGACGGGCAGCGAATTCGCCTGGGGATTCGGACTGAACGAGCTGCACCCGCGCGGCCAAATGAACGCGACGATGATGGTCGGCGAAGCCGGCGGCGAAGGCGCGTGGTGGCGCCTGTTCAACGAGCCGAACTTGAAAAAGTTCGATCAGCCGACCGTGGTGGACGTCGACTTTCCGGCGATCGGCATGAGCGAAGCATCGTACGACGAAGCCACGAAGACGCTGCACCTCACCACGGACGTCGGCGACGAAGCCGCTCGCGGACGCAGCACGTGGTTCCGCATCGAAAACCTCCGCAACCCGCAAACATGCCGCGTCGCTCGCGATGGATCCGCGTACGGCACCTGGTGGACGCTGCCCAGCGGCGAGATCCAGATCGAGACCGACCTCAACGCGCATTCATTCACAATCTCCGAGAACGAATGACGCTGACGCGGTGCGACTTCGACTCAGCCCACGAGAATCAGCGGCGTGCGTGTTAACGACACGTTGCTTCGTCTCATCTGCCGACGGACGGCATTGATTCGGGTCGGGACGGCTCCTACAATCCGAACCCAGTCCCTTCCCTAATCACGCGCAACAGGAGGCATCCCAGATGGCGAGCACCAACCCCGTGACATGGTTCGAGATCCTCGGCAACGACGGTGCCAGCCTGCAGAAGTTTTACGGCGACCTCTTCGGATGGAAAATCGACGCCGCCAATCCGATGAACTACGGCATGGTCGAAGGCAAGGACGGCGGTATCGGGGGCGGTATCTCCGCGGCGCAGGACGCGAAGCCCCAGGTGACGGTCTATGTTGTCGTCGACGATCTGCAGGCGATGCTCGACAAGGCGAAAGGCCTGGGCGGCGAAATCGTCATGCCGCCCATGGACGTCCCGGGCGGTCCGAAGATCGCTCAGTTCAAGGATCCGCAGGGAAACGTCATCGGCATCATGATCCCCGTCGCCATGTAGGCGTCACAGATCGCCCCCGCCACAGCCATCCCGCGTTCGCTCGCCCGCGTACGGTAGGTGCAGGCCAACGCCGTGCGTCTGGCTGTTCAGAAACTCGGATCGATGCATCCGTGTAAGTTGCCGTAGGAAGTTCGAGTGGGTCGAGTGCGGGGAGGTGGTTCGTGCGCCACGTGCTGAGTTCGATCGCAACGCTTTTCCTTCTCGGTACGCTGGTCGCCTGCTCCAGCAGCAGTGCGAATCCGCGCGAGGCAGCAACATCGCCGGCGGACACCCCCACACTCGCGCCGCCCGCCGAAACGCCGACGCCCGAAGGTCCACGCCAGCTCACCATCGTGCTCGATCCCGGCCACGGCGGCGACGAGGTCGGCGCATCGGATCACGGCGTCGTCGAAAAGCACTCCAATCTCGATATGGCGCTGCGCATCGAACGTCTGCTCCAGGCCGCCGGCGTGCGCGTCATCCTCACGCGCCGCGAGGACCAGCGCGCGGCGACCCGGCCGGACGCCGTCCCATCGTTCGGTTCGACACGTTTCGATCTGCAGGCGCGCATCGACCTCGCGAACGAAGAGCAGGCCGACCTCTTCCTTTCGATCCACTCCAACGGCTCACCGAGCGCCGGCGAAAACGGCGTCGAAGCGTGGTTCGACCCGAATCGCGAGTTCGGCGACCAGAACCGCGCCCTCGCCGAGGCGATCCTCGCCAACGTCGTCCGCGAGCTGCAGTCATACGGTCACCCGGCGCTCGACCGCGGCATCAAGGACGATACGTGCTTCCGCCGGCGAGATGATCGTTGCTTCCCGTTGTTCCTGCTCGGCCCGCCCCGCACGACGACCCGCGAGGAGTTGCTGCGGCGCGGCGTTAACCCGGATGTCCTCGGCATCGAGCCGGGTCAGCAGGCGGCGACGACGCGTGCCACCCAGATGCCCGGCGCCCTGGTCGAGCTGCTGTTCATCTCCAACGCCGCCGACGCCGCGATACTCGCCGACGAGGGCGCGCGCGATGCGATGGCCCGCGGCGTCACCGACGCTCTGTTGCAGACGCTGCCCGCCCGCGCCGCGCAGATCACCCGCTGATCGTCCATCGCTTCACGCGCGGCGAATGATGCGCGTCTTCGGCGCTCCACCGTCATGCGATCATAACGTTGCGACTGTTCGCCGTCCGGCAGTCGCTCCACACACCTCGCGCGCGACACACCTGAAAATTGATTCCCCCTCTTGACAGCGCACACACGCCGGGCGTAGGTTCGACGCTGGCCGGCGAGGAAACCGGCCGCGATGAAAGGGGAGCGCATCTTGGCAACGATCTGGACGGTGTTGACGAGGCACGTGAAACTGCGTGTCGCCCTCGTGGCCGTGGCGGCCGCGCTACTTGCAATCATGGCAATGCCCGCACAATCGTCCGAAGCAGGCCCGGGTTCTGGTCCGACCGCAATCGTTTCTCTCGGCGATAGTTTCATCTCCGGCGAGGCCGGCCGTTGGAACGGCAACAGCACGAACATCTTCGGCACCCGCAACGGCACAGACCGCGCCGCGTCCTGCACGTGGTGGGGCTACTGCACGTACCAGGCGTCCAAGGTCTACGGCAACACGCACACCGGCTGCGACCGTTCCGATGTCGCCACGATCAAGAGCGCCGGTATCTCGGTCAGCGAGAAGATCAACATCGCCTGCTCCGGCGCCAAGACGAACAACATCTGGCGCGCATCACAGGGCGGCCAAAGCTTCAAGGGCGAGGCGCCCCAGGCCGACCAGTTGCTAACCATCGCCCAGCAGAAGAACGTCAAACTCGTCGTCCTCACGATCATGGCGAATGACGTCGGTTTCGCCGACATGGTGATCGCCTGCGCCGCCGGTTGGGTACTCGGCGCCGGTACGTGTAACCAGTCGCAGCAGGCCAACGTCGTCTCCAAGATGCCCGCCGCACAGGCCGGCCTCCGCAAAGCAATCGATGAAGTGCGCGCCGTCATGGCCGCCGCTGGTTATAGTCCTTCGCAGTGGAAGTTCGTCATCGCCGGATACTCGTCGCCGGTTCCGGCTGCGGCCGATGTCCGGTACGCGGGTGACGACCGCTGGTGGAGCGGCGGCTGCCCCTTCTACGATGCCGACTTCAACTGGGCCAAGAACACCGTCACACCCTTCATCGTCGATGGCATGCGCTCCGTAGCCGCCGAGAAGGGCGTGCAGTTCCTGGACGTACGCGACTCGCTGAACGGGCACGAGGTCTGCCACCGGAGTTCGTCACTCGTTGGTTCCGGAGGCCCCAACCCGATCTCGCATGAATGGGTGCGCTGGGTGAACACCGGCTGCTGCCAGGGCGACGCCCAGGAATCGGTACACCCGAACGCCTACGGCCAGCGCGCGCTCGGCAAGTGCGTCGCGCTGATGAACGCTAAGGCGACCGGCAACTGGACCTGCCGGAACACGCCCGGCCAGAGCTACACCGCTATGACGCTCACATCGATCCCGTAACGGGATAGCATCCTCCACCGCACTGGCAGTGCCCGGCGACTCAAAGCGCCGGGCACTGCCGCGTCCCCACGGCCACCATTGATCGTCCCCGCCAACATCGCCTACCCTCGCCTCATGACACGCATCGCCGTCGACTTCCTCACGCTCGGCGACGGCTGGGCGCGCGCATGACCGAGACAATGCGCGCGCTTCGGCTCACGCGGCTCGATGGTCCCTCCGCGCTCGAGATCGGCGAGGCGCCCGTGCCCGATCGCCCGAGCGCCGTGCTGATCGATGTGCATGCCGCGGGCGTCGCCTTCGCGGATCTGCTAATGACCCGCGGTCAGTACCAGTTCCGCCCCGAACCGCCGTTCGTGCCCGGCGCAGACATTGCCGGCGTGGTTAGGCGTGCGCCACCGGACAGCGGCTTCGCGCCGGGCGACCGTGTCGCGGCGTCCGGGTTCGGCGCCTGGGCCGAGGTCGCCGCCGCGACGCCCGAATCAACGTTTCCGATCCCCGACGGCATGAGCTTCGAACAGGCGACGTCGTTGATCAACTACCAGACCGGCTACTTCGGCCTCGTAACGCGCGGCCAGTTACGCGAGGGAGAACATGTGCTGATCCACGGCGCGGCCGGCGGCGTCGGTACCGCCGCGGTGCAGATCGCGCGCGGCCTCGGCGCCGAGATACTCGCCATCGCGCAAGGCGCCGAAAAGCGAGAGATCGCCACCGACGCTGGCGCCCAGTACACGATCGATGCCGGCAGCGACTGGCTGTCCGAAGTGAAGAAGTTCACCGATGGACGCGGTGTCGACGTCGTCTACGACCCGGTCGGCGGCGAGCGCTTCACCGACAGCCTGCGCGCGCTCTCCCCCGGCGGCCGTCTGCTCGTCGTCGGCTTCGCCGGTGGTGCGATCCCGCAGGTGAAGGTAAACCGCCTGCTGCTGAACAACACGTCGGTCATCGGCGTGGCGTGGCCCGAGTGGGTACGCACGCATCCCGAGGCGCCGCCTGTGGTGGCCGCGGGATTGCAGCGACTGTGGGACAGCGGTCACGTGCGGCCAATCGTCGGTGCTGTGTTCCCGCTCGAGCGCGGCGCCGACGCCCTGCGCGCGATCGAGGAACGGCGAGCGACGGGCAAGATTGTCCTCCGCATCAGGGAGTAAGGAGCGAGCATATGTGGTGGCAGGATCTGCTCTGGGGTTTCTGGAACGGGCTGTCAGCCTGGATCGTGTTGATCGTCCACGTCTTCGGCGGCTGGGAGCGGTTTCCCTTCTACAACGTGGAGCGAGGCGGCAACTGGTACGACCTCGGGTTTTTGGTCGGTGCCGGTTCGCCGATTCTCGGGGCGCTCGGCAAGAAAGGTGCGGCGGAGGCGCGACCGCGCCGATCTGCATAGACCGGGGCAGTCGTGCCTACGGCGAACAGAAGAGCGCCCCGGATAGCGGCATTATCGCGTCGGAGTAACTTCCACTTGCGAGAACTCGCCCTGAAACGAAGCAAAAATGCGCTGAATTGGACTCGCCGCCTCGGCATCGGGAGTCTCCATCAGGTCTTCGAGCGCAGTCTGCACCTGGCGACGCCGCGCCTGCACTTCCTTCGTTAGCTGCTCGACGCCCTTGCCTGACTGACGGTTGCGTCCAAACATATCCACTCTCCAGACTCGTCCCGACACTCTGCGCTACCTTCCCTAAAACGCGCCCGTCCGATGGTTGTTGCAGACGCAGTGCCACAAGCGGGCGCATAGCCCCGGTTCGCCGACCCCCGCCGGGTCGAGCCATAACGCCCTGCAGGGGTTACGCCGCGTACGTGTCGTGTTCGAAGTAGAGCCGCGCCAGTTCCTCGGCCGTGAGCTGACGGCCGCTCGCAGCAACCTCTGAAAGCGCCTCGAAGTACGGCTCGCGCGGCGCTCCCGGCGCGAACAGCAGCAAGAATGACGCTGGCTCGCCCGATTCGTTGCGAAACGCGTGGATGCCGCCTTCCGGCACATAGACGAAATCGCCCGGCTTCGTGTCGATCCACTGTTGTCCATCGAACACGCGGACCGTGCCCGTCAGGATGAAGAACGATTCCGAAATGCTCCTGTGGAAGTGCGCCGTTGGTCCCGCCGGCTGCGGTCCCATCTCCCAGCGGTAGAGCCCGAATTGCCCTTTCGTGGTCGCCCCCGTCGCCAGATAGCTCGCCGCCGTCGCGCTGCCGATGTGCAGCTCGGACTCCTGACCAGCGGGCCGGTAGACAGCACTGACCTCGCCCTGATCCTCCAGGTACGTGTCCGCTGGATACGACATGGACCAACCTCCGCGCCTTGATAGCACGGCCACACCACAGCCGCGAGCGCCACGACAGGGCGTAACGCACCCTCCCGCGTTCGGGGACATCCGCCGAGCTGCGAAGGTATCGTCGACTCTGCTTCCCGCGATTCAGCGGGCGAGCCGGCTCCGCATTGTTGCATCGCAGGATGCGTTCGGAGTAAACGGCGCCCGATGGACGAGCGGAGCCGTGCGTCGAACGCAAACTTGGGCCACGAACGCCACGCGCCGCACGCGAGATCCGGCAGCTACCCCAGCGGAGGCGGCGCGCTCCGGTGCGCGTCGTCCCTCGGACTGTGAAAGCCGACGAGGTTGCCGTCCGGATCCTCGATCTCGGCGTAACGCGAACCCCAGAACGCATCGATCGGCGCAAGTTCAGCCCGGTAACCGGCAGCCGTCAGCCGACGATACATCTCGTCCACCGCATCGCGCGATGCAAGATCGAACTGCAGCGCGTTCGGCGTCCCGCCGCGCGACGCCTGCCAGTTGGGATGGTAGCCGCGCGTCAACTCGTGGCTGCCGATCGCCAGAGTGGCCCCGTTCGAGAGCTGGGCGACCACATGATCCGGCGCGTCGGGCAGATCCAACCCGACCAACCGGTAGAACGCGGCGCTCGCGGCCACATCACGCGCGAACAGGTGGATCCCGGAGAATGCGGGTGCTGCGTCGGTCATAGTCTCCTCGCCTTTCACGGCAGGGTGCAGCCAACCGAAGCAGGAGCGTAGCGCGCGCGTACCACCGGAGACAACCTGCCACGCGCTGAGCGATCAGTGCTCGCTCGCCGCATCGTCGCCGGCCGAGAGGGTGCGGTCGTCGATGGGCGTCTCGAATGATGCGCTCAGCTCCCACGCCGCGGCGGTATCCTCGTAGGAGTATTTCCAGTACCCCTCGCCTTCCTCGTCGATGAAGAACGTCTTCGACCTCACGGGCCGCTGCTCGTCCAACGCGGACGCGCGCGGAACGGCTGCAAGCTCGCTGCCAGACGGCGGCGCGCCTTCCACACTCCCGCGCACAAGGTCGAAGAGTGTCGGAGCGAAGTCGACGTGCTGGTAATCGGCGTCCGTCCAATCATTGATGATCCCGGGGCCGCGTATGAACAACGGGACGCGCGTCATCATCCCGTCAACACTCCCTCCATCCGCTACCGCAAGAGGGCTCTCGAGCCGGGCACCGTGATCAGCCGTCACGAGCATCGTTGCATCGTCGTACGACCCGGAATCCTCAAGCGCGCCGATGATCTGCCCGAGAATCGTGTCCGCATACTCAATCTGCGAGAGGTACGCCTCACGGACGCTCGCCACATCCCCCGGCGCATCCGGATAAAACTGGCGGAGGTCATCCGAATCGATGTCGCCCGCGCGGTCGAACATGTACGGACCGTGCGGCAGCAACGTGTGAAAGAAGTACAGGCGCCCCGACGTGTCACCCGAACGAATGTCGCCCAGAAACCGCTCCGCCATTGCGTCCGTAAACGTATGCACGGCCGCCGGATCCGCCGCGGCCGGTGCTGTGCCCGTCCAATCACGCACCCAGTCCAGCGTCGGACCCAACAGCGAGGCAACATCCTCCGGCACGGCGATGTCAAGCGCGCGCACGGTGACATGCCGAGAGAACTCCCCTTGCCGCCCCGACGCAACGTGGGCTGCGCCACGGCACGTGTACTCGACGCCGCAGCCCCCAGCGTACAACCGCTCGACGCGCACTGTGTGTTCGTACAGGATCACGTCCCGTTGCGGCGCCAAGGCCACCGCGGCGTCAATCATCGGAGGTAACGCGAGCCAGGTATGAAAATAGTTCGTCGTCGCGTTGGAGAACGCGCGGCTTTCGTTCGAAAGTCGCGCGAAATTGGGAAATCGTTCTCGATCGATCGTGCCCGATTCGTCGAGCAGCGCGTCGTACGAAAGCTCATCGAAGACGATGACCACGACCGGCGGCTCCGATGATTCGCCACGCGTGACGGTTGCCGAATCGTAGTTCTCGAAAATACTGTCCGGTGCGAACGTGCCGGTGAACGCCATCAACGTAACGGCCAGCGCTACGACCGAGAGGTATGTGAACGCGGCACGGATCTGCCGATGGAACCGCGTCGCAATCCACACGCACACAAGCACGAACGTCACACGCGACAACACCGGTAGCGCCGGGCTGACGTTCGAAAGCAGATGCTCCGGCAGCGCGTTCAGCGGCCACGATATCTCGAATCGGCGCGCGATGAGCACGAGTGCCGCGGCGAATATCGCCGTGCGGTACGCCGTGACCCATCGTTCGCTCGTGCGTTCCAGCATGCGATCCAGCGCGTACAGCAGCGCCGTCAGCACGGACTGCACGCCGATCAGGTGGAACCGCACGTCCGGCGGCATCGCGACGAAGTGGTCGAACGGCACAGCGTAGGCAAAAAAGGCCGTGATCGCGAAGCAGACGATACTGACGTACACCGCCAGCAACCGCAATTCACGCCAGCCGCTGGACACGGCGGTCGTACGCACGGCCTCAGCTACGCGCGACGGTGTACAGGATGCGGCCGGAGTCCGGCACAGCGGCCCGGTCGATGATGCGGAAGCGCGTCGCAAGCGCCGACTCGAAGTGCGCCTGCGTGTAGTTCGGATACACATCCTTGCGCGTTATCAGAAGCCGCTGCACCATCGGATCCGACTTCGGCACGAACTCGATGATCGCGCAGCGCGTGATCGATGCGAACCAGTCAACGAGCCTGCCGAACGGGACGTTGCCGGAAATCGCGAGGTGATGCACCAGCGCGAGCGCCAGCGCCCAGTCGGCCGTCCCGCGAGAGGCGAATCCCCGCCGCTCGCTTTGCGCCCAACCCTGATCCGGCGACGGGTTCAGCAGATCCATGACCACCGGCAAAATGTTCGTGTGCGTCGTCTTCACCCGCCGGTACAGCGCGTCGACGCTCGCTTCGTCGCTATCAACCGCCAGCACCAGGCCGGTAGACTCCGCCGCGATCATGCTGAATTGCCCGGTATTGCATCCGAGATCCCACACAACGTTCGGCCGCGCCGCGGCAAGCGTCGTGCGCACGACGTTCTCCTTGAACGCATCAGCGGCGCTCGTGTAGTGCGTCTTCGTAGTTGTGTAGTCAAGCCAGGCCGAGGACGCTTTCGGCCGCTCGATGTTGTCGATCGTTTTCACCATGCGGTTGAGCAACGCGCGCACCACGTCGTCCGAAATCTTTCGCTTCGACGCCGACGTGAGAGCCTTATCGTTGCCCGAGAACCGGTGGTTGAGCATGGATTGCAGCACGACGTCGATGAAGACCGAGGGCCGGAGTTTCGCCCGAAACGGGAGTAACCTCCGCACGGTGTCCGTGTCGATGCCATCGATCGAGCTGCGCAGCCACGGGTGAAACGCAAGGCCGCCGTATGCCTGGAGAAACAGTGGGTTGAGAAACATTCGGCAGAACTGCGCGTACGCCCGCCAGCCGCTGCCTGGCTCGTAACGCTCGAACGACGGCACATCGATGAATACCGCGCGCGTCCCCTCGAACTGCACGTTGAACGGTGTCGCGTCTTTGACGATGTAGCCGTTCGCGAACGCCTTGAGCGTCAGTTCGAGCTGATGTGCGGCGGCGTCTTTCAGCATTGCGAACGGCCACTCGTACGCGTACGAGACGAAGCCGATGCGCGAATGTTCGACGACCAGAGTGATCGCCGGATCGAGCGCGTACACCTCCGGCGCCTCGGCGACCTGCAACGGACGGCCATCCACGACATCCCCCTCGGCGACGAGCTGTTTGTACCAGCCGGCGTCCAGCAGCGCGCGTACGTCGTCGCCCGCGCTGCGGGTCAGATAGCGAAACACGCGTCCCGACTGTGTCACGACCCCGCCCGCAGGATCGCGGAACGAGCCGGGCTCGGGCGCCGGCGGCTCCTGCGGCGCCAGGTGCAGCAGTGCGCTCACGTAGACATCCTCACGTCAGGCGGCGTTGGCAGTGGAATCCTCGCCGTCATCCGGTGAGGATGCGTCGTCGATGTCGTCGACGGGTGCGTCCTTGCGGCGAAGGAAAAAGTTGACGATGCGTCCCGCGGCAAGCCGGAAGAACACGATGCCACCCACCGCGCCACTCAGGATCACCTGGAGCATGATGCCGCCGGTCGTTGCATCGATATACAGAAACATGTGATCCTCGCTGATTGGCGGTGTGATGTGTACGGCGGCAAGCAGCGCGATCGATGCGGCAACTCGTTAGAAGTATCGGTTCCGGCGCCGCTGGCCGAGAGGTTCTACCGCTCGAATCAGCGCCTCCGCAACGTCCCTCCTCGGCACCACGGGTGCCTGCACCTAACGCTCGTGTCCGGTTTGAAGCCGCGCGGACCGCACCCTTAGGAAGCTCGTCCATGCCCGCTTCGAGCATCTTCGCGGGCCGGTTCCGCCCCCGCACTCTCGACCCGCACCACGCCTTCCAGTACGCTCCGGCGATGGACGAGAACGAACGTCTCCGCGAGGCCTACGCCCGTCGCGCCGAGCGCGGCGCCGACGAACGGTACGGCCTCTTCGATCCCTCGAACCTCTACCTGTTTCAGCGGCGCGAGCGAGCGCTCCTGCGCCTGCTACGCGAGCGGCAGCTGACGCCCCTCGGCGATAAGGGCATTCTCGATGTCGGGTGCGGGAACGGCGCATTGCTCGCGCAGTTCGCCGGCTACGGCGCCCGCCCCGAGCTGCGGTCCGGCATCGACCTGCCGCCGGACCGCATCTCGGCCGCGCGTGCGCTACACGGTGGCATCGACTTCCGCGAAGGCCGTGCAGGCGCGTTGCCCTACGCTGACGGCGCGTTCGACATCGCGCTCCAATTCACCGTGCTCAGCAGCGTGCTCGACGAGAGCACGCGCGGCCGCATCGCCGCCGAAACCGTGCGCGTACTGCGGTCTGGCGGAACGCTCATCTGGTACGACTTCATCTGGAACCCGGGCAATCGTGACGTACGCGGCATCGGCCTCAACGGAGTGCGCGCGCTCTATCCCGGATGCACCGTCGACGCGCGACGCGTCACGCTGGCGCCGCCGATCTCGCGACGGCTCTCGCGCGTGTCGTGGACGCTGTGCCGCTTGGTGGAGGCGGCGCCGTTCCTGCGCAGCCACTATCTGATCGCGATCCGGACATCGCAGCGCTGACGATCTCCGCGCGGGCGCAGCCTTCGGTTGGCGGCACTGGACATCAGCTACTCGTGGGTATTGACGCTGCTCGCGACGATCATCCAGAATACCCTTCCGCGCACGCACTACAGTCAGCAGGAGGATGCATGGCTACCGTTCCCAGGATGTCCGGCAAGGTGTGCCTCGTCACCGGCGCGAACTCCGGCATCGGCAAGGTGACAGCCGAGGCGCTGGCATCGCTCGGCGCCCACGTCATCATGGTCTGCCGCGATCGCGCGCGCGGTGAAGCCGCCGCCGCCGAGATCGAACGCGGTGCCGAAGGCGCCGACATCGATCTGCTGATCGCCAATCTCTCGTCACAAGCGTCGATCCGCGAACTCGCCGCCGAGATCAATCGGCGTTACGACCGCCTCGACGTCCTCGTGAACAACGCCGGCGCACTGCACACGTCGCGATCCGTCACCGTCGACGGCTACGAGACGACGTTCGCCACGAACCACCTCGCGTACTTCCTGCTCACAAACCTGCTGCTCGATCTACTCAAGAAGAGCGCGCCGTCCCGCATCGTCAACGTCAGTTCGCGCGCCCACGTCGCCGCCACGATGCGGTTCGATGACCTGCAGTCCGAGCGCGGCTATAGCCCGTCGCGCGTCTACGGCCAGTCGAAGCTCGCGAACGTGCTCTTCACGAACGAACTTGCGCGACAGCTCGAAGGCACCGGCGTCACCGCAAACGCCCTTCACCCGGGCGTCGTCCGCACCGGCTTCGCGAAGAACAACACGGGGCTGCTCGGCGGCCTCGTGGCGTGCGGCGCCCGGGTCGCCGGCGTGTTCTTCGTCAGCGCCGAGCGCGGCGCTGAAACGTCGATCTATCTCGCGTCATCAGACGAAGTCGAAGGCGTCACGGGCAAGTATTTCTCGCTCTCACGTGAGACGCCGTCGAACGCCGAGTCGCGCGATCCCGAAATCGCCCGCCAGCTCTGGGAGATCAGCGAGCAACTGACGGGCATCGTAACGCCGGTCGCAGTGGGCACGTGATCAGGTTTACGGGACGAAGCGCTCCGGCGTAACCCGCAGCACGACGCGTCCTTCGTCCCGGGCACGCTGTTCGATCGCCGGTCGCGCCGCCTCCGGTATCGGATTGCCGCTCATCTTCTCGCCGACGCGCATCATCAGGTCAGGCGCGCCGTCCTCTTCGATACTCCCGCGCCCGAAGACCGTCAGATACGGAAACGGCATCGCTTCGCCGAGCACGCAGACCGACACCTCTGGACTTCGGCGCACGGCCTTCGCCTTCGCCCTGCTCGCCGTGGTCGAAATCAGCAAGTCGTCCCCGTCCATCACGTAGTACACCGGCGAGAGCGCAGGCGGCCCCGACTCCCGCTCGTACCCGACGACGCACAGGCGATGCTCGGCAAGGAACGTCTTGCGTTCTTCGGGTGTCATGGGGAAGCCTCCTACGACCTGAGTGCGCCACAGCAACTAACTGTAGCCAGTTCATGGCAGATCTAGCACACCGAACGCCGCGTCCACTTGACTACTAGCACACTTGTTCTATACTGCCCGTAGCCCTTCCCGGCGGACGTCTCCCCCTTCCCGCCCGCCGCGAAAAGCTCTCCCTCGGGAGCGTGGGCTCATCTCCCAATCGGAGCCGGCAGATGCGCCTGGCCTGCGTCACCGTCCCTAACTTCCGGATCGCCCTCGAACGATCCCGCGCATCGCACCTGGCCGGAAACGCCGTCGCGATCGGCGACCCGCCGCCGGGCGAAAATCAGGTGCTCGACTGCTCGCCCGAAGCCGCGGCGCTCGGCATCCGCGCCGGCATGACGCTGCGCGACGCCCGCACGATCGTGCCCGATCTCATGCTGCTGCCGTCCGACCCCGTGTTCTACGCCCGCGCGTTCGACGCAATGCTCGACGCCATCGAATCGGCCGAGCCGCTGGTCGAAGCCGGAGACGCCGGCATCGCCTTCGCCGCGATCGACCCGCACGCCGGCATCGATGCCCAGATGGACGCCGCAGCGCGTCTCGTCGAAGCCGTGCGCGAGGGCACCAGCGTCATGGCCAGCGCCGGCGCCGGCGAGGGCAAGTTCGTCGCCTGGTGCGCGGCAACCGTCAGCGCGGCGGGCGAAGCGACGGTTGTCCCTGCGGGCCGCGAGCAAGACTTCGTCGCGCCGCTCAGCACGTCGTTTCTGCCGGTGCCGTACGAGGCGCAGCGCAAGTTCGCGCTCTACGCACTCTCGACGATCGGCGACGTCGCGCGATTACCGATTGGCGCCGCACAGTCGCAGTTCGGCCGCGAGGGGCGGCGTCTGTGGGAACTGGCGCACGGCATCGACCACGCGCCGTTTCTGCCGCGCACGCGCCACGAACCCGTCGCCGGCACGCTGACGATGCCGTCGCCGTCCGTCCACAGCGGCGCGCTGACGATCGCAGCGCGGCAACTGATCCGGCGGCTGCTGCAGCGTCCGGCGCTGCGCTACCGGTTCGTGCGGCAGTTGCGGCTGCGGCTATCGCTGCTCGGCGGCGGCAGTTGGGAGCGCACGCTGACGTTCCGCGAGCCGCTCGCCGACGAAGCGTCGATCGCGTTCGTACTGAACAAGCTGATCGAACCGCTGCAACTGACCGCGCCGGTCGAAGAGATGTCGCTGGAGTTCATCGGGCTGACGGAAGAGACGGGCAAGCAGCGCAGTCTGCTGTTCGCCGAGCAGGCGCGGCGGCGCGCGCAACTCGTTGCCGCGCTGCGGCAATTGAAGGCGCAGTTCGGCGGCGAGCCGCAGGTCGCGCGATTGGTGGAGGTGGAGCCGTGGTCAAGGATCCCGGAACGGCGGTACGCGCTCATCGACTACGACCTCTAGCGTCACCCCGCACGCTCGATGTCGAACTGGATGCTCACGGCCACCCGAGCGGCGTGCTGTTTGAGGGCGCAATGCGCGCGGTCGTAGCAATGCAAGACTACTGGCGGATCGACGACGAATGGTGGCGCGAGCCAGCCGTCTCGCGCATGTACTACCAGTTGCAGCTAGAAGGTGATCGCATCGTCACGGTGTACCGGGATCTGTGCGGAGGTGCGTGGTGGCTGCAGCGATACTAGCGGCGGCGCTTCCGCTTCGGCGCCAACCATTCGATCGCGATGATGCCGTCGCGTTCGAGCCGCTCGAACTCCGGATCGCCGGTGACGACGGTGGCATCAAGCTGCTGCGCCAACGCCGCAGCGAAGCAATCGGCGTACGACATCGGGTACACGGCCTTCAGCTTTGCCGCTGCCAGCGTCAGCTCAAGGTCAGCATCTATTATGCGAACCGGCAAATCCAAAATTTCATCGATCGCATTCTGCGCAGCAAACACGTCGAGTTGGTGCGCAATTTTGTAGAACACTTCTCCGAGATTGATCGCCGCCATCCAGCGTTCGTTATCCCGATCAGCGATCAATTCCTCGACCTGGGTGAGTGGGGGTTCCTCCCAATACCGTGCGAGGAGCGCGTAGCTGTCAAAGACGTAGCGGCTCAAGCGCTATTGCGACGGTGGCGACGGATCGATGCCTCTATCTTGCGCTCTTCCTCTTCGCGTTCTTTCTTACGCTCTTCCAGCAGCCGCTCCATCATGGATGAGGCGCCCGGTGCATTCGCGAACATCCCTGCTGAAACAGCTACAGGATCTTCATCGATGCGCCTGACATGCAGTGTCGCTAACGCACGAATTTGTTTCATATACGCTGGCGGCGGCCACAGCGTAAATCGCACCTCATCGCCCGGCTTCAGCCCCATCTCGTCGCGAATCTCTTTCGGGATGACGACCCAGCCCTTCGATGACACCTTGCCCTTCGCCGTCTTGAATTGGACGATCTCTCGCTTTTTTTCCTTCTTTGGCTTCTCTTGCTTCTTCGCCGGTCGCTTGGCCATGACGCCTCCAGTTATACATTCTCTCCCGAAGTATAACTGACATGGAAACCCCCAACCACCGCTACCGCGCCGAACTCCACCTCCACTCCTGCTGGTCGCTGCTCGATGGCGCCTCCAGCCCCGATGAAATCGTGCTGCAGGCGCACGCGCTCGGCTACGAGACGATCGCGCTCACGGACCACGACGGCCTCTACGGCTCGATGGAGTTCGCGCAGGCGGCGAAAGCGTTCGGCATCCGCGCCATCACCGGCGCCGAGGTGACGCTCGAAAACGGCCACCACCTGACGCTGCTCGCCGCAACGAGCGAAGGCTACGGCAACCTCTGCCGGCTGATCTCGACATCGCATCTGACGAACGAACGGTTGCAGCCGCAGCTCTCGTTCGAGGCGCTCGCGCAGCACGCGCGCGGGCTGATCGCGTTGTCCGGCTGCAAGCGCGGCGAAGTGCCGGCGCTCATCGCGGCGGGCGATCTGCCCGCAGCCGAAGCGGCCGTCCAGCGATACGCCGCGTGGTTCGGCCGCGAGAACTTTTACATCGAACTGCAGCAAAATCTCGTGTACGGCGACACGGATCGCTGCCGGCGTCTCGCCGCGCTGGCGCAGGCGCACGGACTGCGCTACGTCGCCACCAACGACGTGCACTATCACGAACGCGCCCGCCACCGCCTGCAGGACGTGATGGTGGCGATCCGCCACCGCAGCACGCTCGAAGCGTCCCACCGCGAACGGCGCGAGAACTCCGAGTACTACCTGAAGTCGTCCGCGGAGATGGAAGAGTTGTTCGCCGAATGGCCCGACGCGCTCGACGAAAGCGCGGGCATCGCCGAACGCTGCACGTTCGACATCACGAGCGAACTCGACTACCAGTTCCCTAACTACGACACACCTGACGGCTCCACCGCCGGCCAGCATCTCGAAGACGTCTGCCGCGCCGCCGCGCGCGTACGCTACGGCATGATCAACGGCCGTATCCCGGACGCCGTCGAAGCGCGCCTGCAGGAGGAACTGCGGCTCGTCCGCAAACACGGGTTGTCGGGGTTCTTTCTCATCTACCGCGACCTGCTCGAACTGAGCAAAGAGGTGGCGCGGGACGTGCGCGGACAGCACAGCGCGCGCGGCAAGTCCGGCCTGCCGCCGGGACGCGGCCGCGGCTCGTCCGTCAGTTCGATTCTCTGCTACCTGATCGGCCTGTCGCACGTCGATCCGATCAAGCACGGGCTTTTTCTCGGCCGCTTCCTTAGCGACGAGATCGCGTCCGTGCCCGACATCGATCTCGACTTCCCGCGTGAGATCCGCGAAGAGCTGATCCTGCGCGTGTACGAGAAGTTCGGGCGCGAACACGCCGCGCTCGTCGCCAGCTTCCCCACGTACAAGCTGCGCAGCGCGATCCGCGACGTCGGCAAGGCGCTTGGTATCGCCGAACGCGAACTCGACCGGCTGGCGAAGCGCGCCGGCTGGGGCAGCGGCGCCGGCATCGAAGCCGAGATGGCGCGCTATCCCGAGTACGAAGGCCGCATCGACGCGCCGATCTGGCGCGACCTGATCGAACTGTCGGAGCAGATCTCGGGCTTCCCGCGTCATCTCAGCCAGCATGTCGGCGGCATGGTGATCTCGACGAAGCCGATCGTCGAACTCGTGCCCGTCGAGAAGGCGGCAATGGAAGGACGCTACATCTGTCAGTGGGATAAGGATTCGGTCGACGACGCGCGCTTCATCAAGATCGACTTTCTTGCGCTCGGCATGCTCTCGCTCGTCGAAGAGTGCAGCGATCTCATCGCCGAACAGCACGGCACCATCCAGGACCTCAGCCGCATCGACTTCAACGATCCCGAGGTCTACGACATGATCTGCGAAGCCGACACGGTCGGCGTTTTCCAGATCGAAAGCCGCGCGCAGATGCAGATGCTGCCACGCACGCGCCCGCGATCAATCGAGGACCTGATCGTCCAGGTGGCGATCATCCGGCCAGGACCGATCGTTGGCGGCGCGGTGAATCCCTACGTGCGCCACCGCCAGGCGCTGCTCGCCGACCCGAACTTCAAGCCGCCGTTCGATCACCCAAGCCTTGAGCCGGTACTGGCGGAAACGCTCGGCGTGATCCTCTACCAGGAACAGGTGCTACAGGCAGCGATCGCCGTCGCCGGCTTCACGGAGGGGCAGGCGGAAGCGCTGCGCCGCGCCATGAGCCGCAAGCGCTCGCGCGAGAACATGGGCCGCTTCTTCGAGATGTTCCGCGAGGGCGCAGCGTCCCGCGGCGTCAGCGACGACGTGGCGAAGATCGTCTTCGAGAAGATCATCGCGTTCGCGGAGTTCGGCTTTCCGAAGAGCCACTCGGCGGCGTTCGCGTTTCTCGCTTACCAGTCGGCGTGGCTGCGGCGCTACTACACCGTCGAGTTCACCTGCGCGCTGCTCAACGCCCAGCCGATGGGCTTCTACCCGCCGCACGTGCTGATCCACGACGCAAAGCGCCACGGCGTCAGCGTGCTGCCGCCCGATGTCAACGCCAGCGGCGCCACCTGCTCGGTCGAAGAAGGATCGCTGCGCATCGGCTTCGGCTACGTGCAGGGCATCGGCAGCGACACCGCGGCGACGATCGCGCGCGATCGCACGCGCAACGGAGACTTCGCGTCGCTCGCGGACTTCGTGCGGCGCATGGGCGTCGCGGCGCACGCCTCATACGGCGGCAAATCGCAGCACGTCACGCTCCGGCAGGAGGCGATCGAGCATCTCGTGCAAGTCGGCGCCTTCGACGCGTTCGGGCTCAACCGCCGCGAGCTGCTCTGGCAGTTGGGGCTGCTCTACCGCCCGCCGCAAGCGCAACTCACGATGCCGCTGCCGGTCGAGCAAGACGCCGTCCCGCTCGACGACATGACGACGTGGGAGCGCATGGCGGCGGACTACAACCTGTTGTCGCTCTCACCGTCGCATCATCCGATGATGCTGCTCCGCCCGGGACTCGGTGAAAGTCTGCCATCGCTCCGCCACCTCGAGCGCATGCCGGACGGCGCAAAAGTGCGCGTGCCCGGGATGGTGGTGTGCCGCCAGCAGCCAGGCACGGCGAAAGGCTTCGTCTTCCTGTTGCTCGAAGACGAGTTCGGCATGGTCAACGTCATCGTGCCGCCGTGGCTGCACGAACGTCAGCGTGCGCTCGTCCGCGGCGAGGCGTTCGTCATCATCAGCGGCGATCTGCAGCGCAAGGAGAACACCGTCAACTTACTGGCACAGAACTTCGAGACGCTGCCAGTGCCGCATTCGATGCACCCGCCCGAGTCGCACAATTTCGGATGATCGACAACACCGTCGATGCGCGGCGCTATTCTGTGTCCACGATGCGTACCATCATCCACGCCGATCTCGACGCGTTCTATGCGTCTGTCGAGCAGCTCGACGATCCGGCGCTGCGAGGCAAGCCGGTCGTCGTTGGCGGCTCGCCCGAATCGCGCGGAGTCGTCGCGGCGGCGTCGTACGAAGCACGGGCGTTCGGCGTGCGTTCGGCGATGCCGATGAGCACCGCGATGCGCCTCTGCCCCGACGCGAACCGCGTACCGCCACGCTTCGCCCGCTACGCCGAACTATCCCGAATCGTCATGGCGATCTTCCGCGACGTGACGCCGCTCGTCGAACCCCTCTCGCTCGATGAAGCGTTTCTCGATGTAAGCGCGGTGGCGCCCGACGCCGCGGCCGGCGAAGCGCTCGCCGCCGAACTCAAGCGCCGCGTGAAGGATGCGACAGGGCTGACGCTGTCCGTCGGCGTCGGTGGCAACAAGACGGTCGCCAAGATCGCCTCCGATTTCAACAAGCCCGACGGTCTCGTCGTCGTGCCGCACGGTGCCGAAGCGGCATTCCTCGCGCCGCTGAAGATTCGCGCGCTGTGGGGCGTTGGCCCGAAAACCGAAGCGGCGCTTGCCCGCGCCGGCGTGCGCTACGTGCGCGATCTCGCCGAACGCAGCCCGCCCGAAGCCGAACGCTTGCTCGGATCGCGCGGCCTCTTCCTCCACGACATGGCGCGTGGCATCGATGACCGGCGCGTCGAGACGAACTACGAGCGCAAGTCCGTCGGCGCCGAGACCACCTTCGCGCGCGATCTGCCCGACGGCGATGAACTGCGCGCTGCCATGCGCGAGATCGCCGCCGAAGTGGCGCAACGCATGCACGGCGTCAACATGCGCGGCCACACGATCGCACTGAAACTGCGCTATGCCAACTTCCGCACGATCACGCGCCAGGCCAGCGTGAAGGCGCCAGTCGACGACGCGGAGAGCATCGTCACCATCTGCGGCGCCCTGCTCGACAAGATCGTCGCCGAGGGTGACCGCTTCCGCCTGCTCGGCATCCAGTGCTCGCGCCTCGCCGACGCCGACGTCGCGCAGCGCACGCTCTGGGCCGCCAGCGCCGACGCCACCGCCTAAAGCTGGCATTGCGCACGCGAATCCTAAAGACTGGATCCAGATTCCATCGTCCACCCTCCATCCTCCAGCGCCCCAACACGGCCGCTGAGTCAGGAATCAAACCCGATGCACTCCGTCGATACCGATCGCTTCGAAGAAATGGTCCGCGAAGCCATCGACGCTCTCCCGGACAATTTCCGCACCCAGATCGCCAACGTCGACTTCGGCATCGAAGAATGGGCGCGCCCCGACGATTACGCCCGCACCAGGATCTCACCCAATGCCACCCTGCTCGGCGTCTACCGCGGCATCCCGCTCACGCGGCGCGGCGCCCACTACAACCTGGCTTTGCCCGACACGATCATCATCTTCCAGCAGCCCCTCCAGCGTCTCGCCCACGACGAACAGGACCTCGCCGCTCGCGTCCACCACGTCGTCCGGCACGAAGTAGCGCACTACTTCGGCATCTCCGACGCCCGCCTCCACGAACTCGACGCCTACTAAGAGAAGCGCGCCTCGATTCGATCATTGCCGCAAGACGGAATGAGCCATCACCCATGGCGGCACCAGAAGCTGTGCCGTCGTCAAACCCGCGCACAGACACCGTACTCACCACAACGGTAGGGGCCCCGCTTGCCGGGCCCCGGTCGAACGCACACCGTTGTCTCTACAACAATAGGAACCAGGAACACGAACTGAGCCGGCCATCCCGTCAGCAGACTCCCAGCAACGCCACTTACTCCACCGGCAAATCCTCCCGATCCCCCCACTCCCGCCAAGACCCGTCGTAATTCCGCACGTCCGGATACCCCAGCACATGCTTCAGCACAAACCACGTATGCACCGCCCGAATCCCCAACTGACAGTGCGCGATCACCGCCTTCTCCGGCGTCACCCCGCGCGCCGCATACATCGCCCGCAACTCGTCCGACGACTTCAGCACGTTGTCGCCCGCCGTCGCGTCCGTCCACTCGACATGCACAGCCCCCGGAATGTGACCGCCGCGCGCCGCCCGCACCAGCCTCCCGTCATACTCCTCCCGCGCCCGCACGTCGAGCACTACGCTTGCATCATCATCAATCGCCGACCGCACCTGCTCCCACGTCGCCCGATTCGTCTCGTCCGGACCCGCCGGCGCCGGATACGACGTACTCGCCGGCCCGACAACGTCTGACGTCATCGCACGGCCCTCAGCGACCCACCGCTCGCGCCCGCCCTCCAGCACATGCACGGCGCCGGTGTGACGATAGTAATCCATCATCCAGAACCCGCGTATCGCGTACGAACTGTGGCGGTCCCCATACCACACCACCGTCGACGTCGGCGCGATCCCCATCCGCACCATCAGCGCCGCATATTGCTCCGGCGTGATCACGTGTCCCGAAGAATCGTCCCCGTTAAGCAGCAGATCAGCATGAAAGTCCACCCACACCGCCCCGGGAATATGCCCCGCATCAAACGTCGCCTTATCAACGCTAGCCTCCACCACGCGCACATCCGCATCCCCCAGCCGCCCCGCCACCCACTCCGCCGAGACATACGCAGTCATAACGACTCCCTCGAAACGACGCATCACAGAACGAAGACTATCGCCACAACCACGGCCGTGGCGGCACAGCTTGCTGTGCCATTCCTCGTTTCCCGCACGACCCGTCACGGCAGTGAATGGGCCCGGTCGAATGCGACGAGACTCCGTCTACCAGCCTGGTGCGCAGATTCTCTCGTTGGCTCAAACGCGACCGGGTTGAACGACCAATTCGCTGCGAATAATCGAACTTGCCCACAACTCAAGCGCACGTTCCGCGTCCGCCCGTTCTGGTTTCCGATCTATCTCCCACGACGTCGTGACTTCGACTACCGCCCCATCGAGCGAAAACTGAGCCTTCCACGATTCGAAAAGCGGCTCATCGAGAATTGTTTGCTGCCGCCAGATGCTGACGGCAACGGCATCGATCGTGCGAGTCGACTCGTCACCTTTCTCATTCGCGATGCAATACGGCTTTGACGAGTACCGCACCGTAGTCACCGGCCGCTCCGGCGAATCTTCGCCGTACGTTATTTGCACTTGTCGGCTATCTGGCTCAGATGTGGTCGAAGTGCCAACGGGATGGCTGGAAACGGTCACTGGCAGTGGATCCGCAACCCGAAGTGGCTGCGCATACATGTCTGCGGCGGTGCCGACGGCTTCGTCTGGCGAATCGACTACGCGGGAGTCGGTAGCGAGCACATTGAGGCACGCCGAATCCTCACGATCTTGGATCTCACCGCACGCAACGAACGCAACCGCGATGCCGAGCGCCAAAATCAGAACATTAGCGAGTCCCGCTTCCCGCTTCCCGCCTCTCGTTTCCACGCGGCAGCGCGTCACGGCGCATCATCCCGCCCGATGCTCCGCGCCACATCCGACATCTCCGCGCCCAACCGCTCGTCCAGTCTCATAAACGTCCCCTCCGCGTCCGCCAGCAACATTCCCGACGCGTCGCGCAACTCCCCCCGCAACTCCAGCAGCCGCGCCCGATCCCGCACGATCCACGCCTCGACGCGCAGCGGCGCATCCAGCGGCACCGGCTTCCGGAACCGAATGTTCAGCCGCGCCGTCGCCCCCCAGCGCGACCCGCCATACACCGCCCACCCCATCGCCTCGTCGATGAGCGTCGCCACCACGCCGCCGTGCATCCGGTTCGGATACCCCTGCTGATACTCGCACGGCGTGTAATCACACACCGCCCGATCGCCCTCATGACGGAACTTCATGTGCAGCCCGCGGTCATTCTTCGCCCCGCAAGCAAAACACATCACCCCCCGCCCCGTCTGCGCGTCACTCACAACACCACCATCTTCACACACGGCTCCATCAATCCCCCGCAACACAAGCGCACAGTCGAACTCCGCGCGAGTCCTTCTACCATCCGGGCCGTGCTGCCTGCCGCCAAAGCAGACGGCCTGCGGCGACGCGGCCAAACTCTAGCGACAACAGCAACGCGGCGAGTGGACTCGCGAGCAGAAGTCCACCTACTCCCCACGCATAGCTGCGATCGCCATCCCCTTCTCCACAATTTGGGCAATCAACCGCCCAAACCCCCGCAACGATCCACCACAAGATGTACAGCAAGATGGGTGCGATAAGCACCACGCGCGAAACTATCGGGAATCGCGCAAGGATGGCTGCTAACGCTGCGATAATCGCCACCAACGGCAGTCCGATGAAGAAGTACGCCGTGAGCAGAAAGGACATCGGTGCAGCGACCGCCACCATGACGGCGCCGAGTACCCATTCCCATCTCCGGAGATGTCGGCCGAAGGCGATCCCCGCTAGCAACAGTAGTGGCAGCGGTAGGGAGAATGCGGCTAGTGCCAGAGTGCTCAGGATGTAGCACTGCGTGTCGTCGCACATCGGAACCTCTGTGCGAAGCGTAGCGCCTCAACGCGTAGCCGTATGCGGCCCCTGCATCAGACCTGCGAAGGCAGTTCTGGTCCTAATCCTCACGCTTTGGGGGGTCCAGCCACCCGCTCCGAACTCCGACGATCCGTACATAGACGATCCCCTTCAACACAGGCGCCTCATCTCCTTCCAGCCACCCCAACCTCTGTGCCTCCGTGCCTCTGTGGTTCAATCGAATCCGAAAACCTCCGCGCCCCGCGCCTCTGTGTTGAATCCCCTAAACCCTTTGCGCTATCTATGTCCTTTGCGCCCTTGCGGTGAATCTGAGACCCCCGGCTCCCGACTTCCGACCCTCCCAGTTCCCACCTCTCACTGCCCCACGAATGCCCTCCCCTCCACTAGCACCTCCCCGCGCTGACTCACGCACGACACCGCCCACTCCCCGGCCTTCGACGCCTCCGCCGAGGCCGCCGCAGCCGCCACCGTATCCCCGGGCCGAGTCGGCGCCTTGAACCGCACCTTCAGCCGCCCGCTCGACAGCCATTCGTCACCCGTTATGTCATGCATTGCTTCCCCGATCAACGCCAGCACCAGCATCCCGTGCGCGATCGTCCCCCCAAACATCGTCCCCGCAGCAAACGCTGGGTCGACGTGAATCGGATTGTGGTCGCCCGAGGCGTCCGCATACGCCAGCAACTGCTCCTGCGTGATCGTCCGCTCGACGCGCCCCTCCGACATCTCCGCCGGCGCCACATCTCGTGAGTCGATCGCCGAATCCGCGGCCGCGCCGCCGCCCGCCGCACTCGACTCTACGCGACCCAACGCCGCGGGCCCCGGCGCCATGATCGTCGTCCGCGCGCTCACCACCTGGCCGGCCGGCGACGCCACATCAAACTCGATCACGCTGATCACGAACCCCTGCCGCTCCGACCGCTGCGCGATCCGCCCCGACAACGTCAGCGCTGTGCCCGCGGACACCGCCGCCCGCTGCTCGACCTCCTGCCCCGTGTGCAACGACCCCTCCGGCAGCGAAAGTTGCGCCTGCAACGACGTCAACCCCAGTGCCACAATCGCCAGCGGCGGCACCGAATCGCCGTACTCCCCCGCATCCCCCACAGCCCGCACATACGCCGCCACCTCGTCCGACGAGATCACAAACGAAGAAGCCGAAAACGCATGCCCCCGCGGCAGCGCCGAAATGCTAATCCGAACATCTGAACTCATAAAGCTGAGGCTACGTCCACCCCCACCCCCTGTCAAACCACGCACCAACGATGCCACTCTCCGCCTGATCGCGGATTGGCTGTCGCGAAGTTATCGATCTGTCATCGCGACCAGCGCAGTCGTTCGAGGCGTTGACCGCGCACCTGTAAGTCCGTTGGCGCGTTCGTTACTGACGCGGTCGCGGCTTGACGCCGGTGGCGGTGAGGAACTGGCGGATCTGGGAGGCGTGCTCAACGACGTGCAGAGGGATGCTGCCGACAAGCACTCCGAACAGCGTGCCGTGGTATCGATGGTCGCTGGGGAGTGGCCGGGACGCGGCGTCCTCGGTGAGGGCGTCGAGCGTTCGGCGCACGCCGCCGCGGCACCAGTCGATATACCCGAGCAGCTCGGCCCTGGTGAAGACACGGGAGGGCCAAGCCCACACTGTGCTCGTCAAACGGCGGCGGCGGCGGCTCATGCGGCGCAAACCCGCCGGAGAGGTCGTAGTCGAGGCAAAACAGGGCGTGGTGAGCCAGGTTCCACGCGGCTGAACCGGCCAATCCGCCGTACGGCCCCGGACCCGCGGGCGCCTCGTCCGGCCACAAGTCCGTCTCCCACAGCCCGTCGGGACAATCCGCAGCACCGCCTCCATCAGCCGGAGCGCGTCCTCGAAGTTACGGGCCATGCCCTGCACAAATGCGTTCGTCACGCTACCGGTATAGCGTATCGACGGCCCCCATCAAACCGCGCACGCCGCATCAACCACGCGGCTCTGCCGGTGGCGGCACAGCGTGCTATGCCGATGCTCGTATCGCCAACAACTCACGAATTCCATTCCCCGGGAAAAACCAAAAACGCGAGCCCAGCCGGCCCGCGCATGCACACCCAACAGATCGCCTACCCCATCACCTCACGACATCCAGCCTCCACCCTCCATCTCCCAGCCCCCCCGCGAAGCCACCACGAAACATCAATCCACTAGACGCACGGCTCCGTCATATACCGGCTCCCCCACGCCTCCAACTCCGCCAACGCTCGCCCCAGATGCTCGCCCTTCGCCGTCAACTCGTACTCCACCCACGGCGGCATCACCGCCACGATCTTCCGGTCGACGATATCCAGCGATTCCAAACTCTTCAGCCGGTCCCGCAACGTCCGCGAATTGCACCCGCCGATGTTGTGCGCCAGTTCGTTGAACCGACGCTTCCCGCCCGTCAGCTCATGCACGATATGCGGCACCCACTTCTGCCCCAACAGCGCCAGCGTCGCCCGGATCGGACAGTACACATCATTGTCATCCAGCACGAGCTTGCGTTCGAGGACCATCGTGAAATCCTGTTCTCCTGCCGCCCCATCCACAGCGCCCGTCCGTGCGATACATCCTGTAGCGCCTTCTACAGTATGGCACGGAACCGTATCGCCCGTCATTCCGCGCCGCGGATCAGGCCGGTACTTCCCACCGCTCCACCCGCGCGGATCAAGACCTAAACAATGGTAGGGGCCCCGCTTGCCGGGCCCCACCCGAGTCGCACACCGCCCACCAAAAGAACGAATCACCGTTCGTGGCGGAACAGCTTGCTGTGCCGACTGTCGCCCCCGTGCACCCCATCCAGCCATCTGTGGGAAAAATGAAAAACCTCTGTGCCTCTGTGGTTGATCCGCCCTACCCTAATGCCGCGATCGCATCCCCCATATCCCGCGCCTGCCCCAACCCGTTGTGCTGCACGTAGGACACTTTCCCGTCCTTGTCGACGATCACCGTCATCCGCTCCGCCAGCCCCACCGCCTCGTTCCACGCCCCGTACATTCGCGCAACATCACCCTTCATGTCCGCAAGCAACGAGTACTTCAGCCCCTCCTTCTCCTTGAACGCCTTGAGCGCGAACATACTGTCGCGGCTGATCCCGAACACCTGCGCCCCCTTGTCGATGAACCCCGAATAGTCATCGCGCACCGCGCACATCTCGCTCGTGCACATCGGCGAAAATGCAAGCGGAAAGAACATCAACACCACCGGCTTCCCCCGCAACTCCGACAGCGTCACGCTCTCCATATTCTCATTCCGCGCCGTAAAATCCGGCGCCTCCTGCCCGACAACAACGTCAGCCATGCGTCATCTCTCCTTCGACGTAATCGTGCATGAATCAGTTCGCCCAAAAATCGTAGCGAACCCCCACACCGAGCAATAGCGACGGCCTCGGCCGTCACCCTGACGCAACACCTCACACGGAAAACACCGCCCGTCAAGACGGCACAATTCGCGCCGATAGCGCGAGGCTGAAGGCGTGCGCCTATGAGTTAGTTCGCGCTACAACCAAGCGCCGAACGCGTGCCTAGCCAAGGCTAACAACCCCGGTCGCATAACATAGATTGTGCGACACGGTGGTTGAGTGCGTCGGATGCTCGGAGCTACTCGAATCCCAGAATCAGGAACACCCCTAGATGCTGACCAGCAGGCTGATTGTCGCTGCGGCAGCAATTGCAATGCCGAGGACAAGCAGGAAACGCTCTCCGCCCGGGGGCTCACGGTAAGCGCCGAATCGACTAAAGCGCGAACGTGACTCCTCTAGTACGGATCGTCTCCGTACTGCTAAGACCAAACCAACGACGACCAATAGCGAGCTAATGAAGATATCGGTCATGGCGTTATGGACGGCCCAAAACGACAATGCATGAAGCGTTACCTCCTGTCGAACCGGGACCCACCTCCCGGAAGGTGCTGGGAGCACTGCCGAATCCACCGCTGTCTAGCTGAATCACCCCACCGACACCGAGCTGGCCACCAAAGTTCATTGCGGCGCCCCCCATACTACAAGCCCCGCCTTCACTGATGTTTTGATTGGGCGCCGCGGTGAACGACACATTCGTCGTGCCCACGGCGATAGACGCGTATGGGTGAAGACCCTCCTTACAGGACAGCTGAACGCCAACGGTGGGACCGACCCCGCCGGCGAAAAGGTTGAGGTCGAAGTAGCTGTCAGAAAGCGGGGACGCACATGCGCCCTTGGTCGCGATGCGATCCAGCGCCCTCCAAACAAGGCATGACCCGCTAGGTGCCAAGGAACAGTAGTTCTCAAACGCTACGCCTGCCGTTGCACCAACCGCGTCGTTGACGACGCCGACTGCGTCCCCTGCTACGTCCTGCGCGTCGCCTGCAACATCTTTGGCTGCGTCCTTACATCCGGAAAAGAAGCTTGTGTTCAGCTCGCCACAGAGCCCGGTCGGATCTACGAGATTGACCGGATTTCCTCCCACATACGCATACCGCTGCATGAGCGGCAACGGATCGAGTCCGACAAACCGACCCGTAGCCGGATTGTACGACCGCGCACGCAAATACTGTAGCCCGCTAGCATCCGTCTGCTCGCCTGTGAACGTAAACTCGTTCCCGCTCGTACCTGTGCGCGTCCGCACAGCACCGTACACGTCATACGTGTACGTATCGGTGACGGTTCCCATGCCTGTCGCCAGTCCCGTGGTCGAGCCGAGACCATCGGTCAGGTAGTACTCCTGCGTACCGCCGCTATCCGTGCGAGAAATCAAATCGAGACCGTACACGAAACGGTTGCCGGAGCTGTCCTTGAGAATCTGCGGCAACCCGCCGTTCTGATCCCACACGAATGCCGATGTCACCCCGCCGATCGTCCGGCTCATGCGCAGCCCGGCACCGTTGAAGGTGTACGTGCCCGTCGTTCCGCCGATGGTCGTACCGGTGAGGCGGTTCTCGGCGTCCCACGTGAACGTGTCGGAACCGGCCGCAGTCTGGTTGCCGTTGTCGTCGTACGTGTACGTCACGCCGCCGGCCGCCGTCATCTGGTCGGCGTCGTCGTAGCTGTAGTTGGTCGTCGCGGCGTTTTGCACCTTCGTCAGCCGGTTCCCCTGGGCGTCGAACGTGTAGCTTTGCACGTCGGCGTTCGGATACGTCACGCCCGTCAGCCTGTAGAGGCTGTCGTACGTGTACGTGCTCGTACCAGAAGTATCGTGGTGTGCAGCAGGCGGCCCTTCAACCGTCTTTCGATCGACTGTCGATCGCATCTAGCCGTCGTAACGCAACATCGCGAAAAATGGCCCAGTCGGGGAAACGCTCGCCATATCTCTCAAAGGCCGAGCGTGCGCGAGGAGGAAATCGATAGCCATCGCTCAGGAGATACAAGGCGTTTGCGGCTGCGTGCGCCGCCAATCCGGCGTCGTCGCTCTCGATACCTTCGACAATCAGATCGAACCCCGCCACGTACGTGGTCAATCGGACTAGGTCGATGACGCAATACCTCTCATCCCTGTCGCCCTTGATCCAAGCTGGGCGGATGGCCTGGAGGAGGCGCGCTTCCAAGCTCGCATCAGCGCGGTCATCGTTTAGCCATTGTCCAAAGAGCTGGCAAAATTCCGCTTCCACATCTACCACGCGCAGCTCCCGCTGTTCCCCTCTTTAGAGCCGGGTTGCGGCAAGTACCCTCCGGAGCCACCGTCGGGTAGCTGCAATGGCGGCGGCTTGAGTCCCTCTAGCAGTTTGCGCACCCAACTGCTGGCTTCGGTGGATGACAAATTTCGCATGCGTCGCCCGGCCTCTTCGAGGTCAAACCTAGCTCGGGTATCGGTCGCTGCAGATCGGATACATACCCTGAGCAGGCTGTTGCAAATGTCCTTCTGGGCGCTGGGAGCGTTCCCCTTGAACCGCGTAGGAATCAACTCGTAACATGCTGCCCAACCTTCCAGGCAGCGCTGCTCGCGATCCTCTCGAGTTTCTCCTGCCGGCGGCAGCGGCACTGCTTCTGGCTCGTCGGAATCGAGCCCTCTTGGATCGACAAGGTTAACCGGATTGGCATCGGCGTACCCGAAGATCTGCCCCGCCCAACCCGGCTGTGCCGCCATTGGATCGACGCTGTTGAACCGCCCGGTCGCGGGATCGTAATAGCGCGCGCGCAAGTACTGTAACCCCGTGCTGTCAGTTTGCTCACCCGCGAACGTGAACTCGTTACCGCTGGTCCCCGTGTGTGAGCGCTGCGCGCCGAACACGTCATACGTGTAAGCGTCGGTGACTGTGCCCGTCCCTGTTGCAAGCCCCGTGGTCGATCCGAGGCCGTCACTGAGGTGATACTCTTGGCTGTCCACATTGTCAGTCGTTGAGATTAAGCCGAGACCGTACACGTACCGGTTGCCTGTGCTGTCCTTCAAGACCTTCGACAGACCACCAATCTGATCCCACGTGAAACCGGCGTTATTGCCGGCGTTCGTGCGAGACATCCGCAGCCCCTCGCCGTTGTAGACGTAGCTGCTCGCAACGCTGCCGATGTTCGCCGCAGTGAGGCGGTTCTCCGCATCCCACGTGAACGTGTCCGCCCCGGCGGCCGTCTGGTTGCCGTTGTCGTCGGACGCGTACGTCACGCCGCCCGTAGCTGTCATCTGGTCGGCATCGTCGTAGCTGTAGTTGGTGGTGACCGAGTTATGCACCTTCGTTAGCCGGTTCCCTTGGGCATCGAACGTGTAGCTTTGCACGTCGGCGTTCGGATAGGTCACGCCCGTCAACCGGTAGAGGTCGTCGTACGTGTACGTGCTCGTACCAGAAGTATCGACCATCTGGTCGCGATTCCCCACCGCATCGACGGTGTACGTATACGAGGAGATCGTGGCGCCGCCGTTCCGGTTCAGCACGGTCAGCAAGCGGTCCGCGTCGTCGTACGTGCGGTCGGAGATTAGGCCGTTGCCGAGCGTCGTGCTCGTGAGACGGTCGGCGTTGTCGTACGTGTACGACGTGACCTTGCTCTGCCAGTCGGTCACCGACGAGAGTCGATTGGCGTTGTCGTAGGCATATGTCACCGTCTCGACGCCGCCCGGGTAGGTCAGTGTCGTCATCATCCCGGCCGCGTCGTAGCCGTAACCGACGACATTGCTCGCGCCGTCGGTGATCGCCGTGCGCCGATAGAGAGCGTCGAGCGTATAGGTGGTCGTGCCGGTCCCGTCCACCATGGTGAGCCGGTTGCCGAGTGCATCGTACGTGAACGTCGTGTCCGTCGTGCCCGACGGGTAGTCGATCGAAGTCAGCCGATCGACGACATCGTACGAATAATTCGTGAGCTGGCTCTTCGCGTCCGTGCGCGTGATGCGTCGGCTCGCGGCATCGTAGGTGTAGGTCGTGTCACGGTTCAGCGGATCCTCCGCATTAGTCAGACGGTCGAGCGCGTCGTACGTGTAGTCAGTGACCTTGCCACGCGGGTTGGTCATGCTGGTCCTATTGCCGTTCGCGTCGTAGGTGTATGTCACCGTTTGGCTCAGCGGATCGGTGGTAGTCGTAACGCGGCCAGCGTCATCGTAGTCGAACGACGTCGTCTCGTTGTTCGCGTCTTCTGTCGTCAGGCGTTGCCCCTTCGCGTCGTACGTGTTCGTCGTGGTATTGGCGAGCTCGTCCTCGGTCGTGAGAACGTTGTTCTGATTGTCATACGTGTACGTCGTCGCGTGGGAAAGTGCATCGGTCGCGGTGAGCATGCGCCCGCCGGAATCGTAGGTGTGCGTGGTCGCGTGGCTAAGCGCATCGGTCGAGGACGTGAGGTTGCCGTGCGTATCGTAGGCGAACGTTGTCACGTGGCTGAGCGGGTCCGTGATGGACGCCAGCGTTCCGTCACTGTTCGGCGCGTACGTCGTGACCTGGGTGAGAGCGTTCGTCGTCGACGTGAGGTTGCCGCTGCCGTTGTAGGCGTTCGTCGTGACGCGCGTGAGCGGGTCAGTTGAGGTGAGTACATCGTTGAACGAGTTGTAGGTGTGCGTCCAGGTCTTGTTGTCGGCGTTCGTCGTCGTCAGCGTATTGCCGCTGCTGTCGTAAGTGAAACTTGTCGTGTGGTTCAACGGGTCGGTGACGGAACACAAGTTGCCCTTGTTTGCTGGTGAGCACAGCGCGCCCGTCGCTTCGTACGTGTAGACCGTCTCGTTGCCGAGTGCATCGCTCACGGCTGTGGGGCGAAATGACATATCGAATTGGTGCGTCGACTTGTAGCCTCGAGGATTCACCGTGATCGTCTGGCCGGCGACAGGCGCGGGCGAGACACCTGGACAGTTCGTACTCGTATATGCAGGGCCGTGCCCGTAGTAAAAGCAGAATGTTCCGTTGGCTGCGTCGGTCTGCTCGACGACGCGGCTGGCAGCATCGTAGATGTTCGTGTTCTGCAGATTCCCGAGCGAGTCGGTCAGCGTGAGCAGGAGATGGTTGGCATACGTGAACGTGCTTTCCCCGCCCTTGACGTCGGTGACTTCCGTCAGGTCACCCTGAGCGTCGTAGGTATAACCGACGGTCCTGCCGAGCGGATCCGTGATCTGCGTGATGCGCCCGCTTCCATCCACTGTAAAGGTCAGCTGCCGTCCACCAGGTGCGGTGGCGGAGGCGAGGAAGCCACTCCCGTCATAGGCAAGCGTAGTCGTGTTGTTATTGCGATCCTTCAATCCAACTAGTTTGCCGCTAGTATCGAACTCCCACTTCGACTTCGCAGGCGATGTGAGCGTAAACGTGTTGTCTATGTTCTTCACGAGCGTGTCGAAGACGCCCTGGGGCGAGGCGAAGGTACCTGCGTTGTTCTTGAAGAACACGCGCGCGCCGTCGGATCGATGCAACAGTGCCGATCCATCGCGGAACGTGACAAGCTTCGTGCTGTAGTTGTGCGTCCATCCCCAGCCGAGATTGCCCTGAGTGGTCGCCGCGCCGGAGACATACTTTCTCGTGAACTCGAGCGGAATGCCCTTCCCGGGATGGCGACATCGGTGTGTGAGTGGATGTTTGCGCCGCTCACCAGAGAAACAGGATCTCCCGCCGGATCAAGGTGGAGAGACCTAAAGAACGAGAGCGCGTCGCCACCACCGGCAATGGTCAGTTTCCCGAATCCGCCTTGAAACTTGATCTTCGCCGGGCGGCCCGCGTAGGCGCTGACATCGCAGGTCGTGTAGATGCTTTGACCGGCGTTGAAGCCCTTGGAGAACAGGTTACGCTCAACCTGCGGATTCTCATCGAGCATCGTGAAGTTGATGTTCGCCCCCGGTCCGGAGCCAGAGCCAGTCATCCAGAACGACATGCGCGTCGCGTCGCCCGGGAAGGTAAACGGCATTGAAGTCATCGTTTGGTTCGCGCTAAGCGTTACCGCCGGCCCAGTCACGGCGCCAACACCGGCGCCGCGGCAATGCGTCGTGTCGCCGAGCGAGCTGGTGGTCGCGGGAATCGTAACCGCTGGACTCCACGTAATATCGCCAGCGCCCGGAGTCCAGTTTGGCGTTACGTCGCGCCACGCGCCCTCGTCGAAGTCCGCAGCACCGTGAATCCGGTACCGCAATTTGATGCTCTGACCGAGGTAGGACGCTAGATCAGCGCTGATTTCCCGCCACGCGCCTCCCGTGCTCGCGCCTCCGGCACTCGTCCAGTTCGTGTAGCTCGGAGCCGTCGCGATCTGAATGAGCGCCGTACTGCCGGTCCTCACCCAGTAGGTGAGCCGAGTGCCTCCACTGGACACCGTAAACGGAGACGAAGCCACGTATACGAGTCCACTCCCTACTATGTGGAGATAGTCTCCCGCCGGGCCCCCGGCAGCAGTACTCACATTGTTGGCGTTTCCCGTCACGGTCCAGCCTGTGAGGCCTGAAGAAAAATCGTAATTCGTCGGGGCACCAACCAGTAAGTCACCGGTCGTGAAATTGCTGTTTAACGGCCCAGCGCTCGTTGCCCCCGAGGGCGTAGGCAGAGCGTGAGCGATGGGCGGTGGAAAGATCGCTGGGGCCTGGAAAGCGCTGGTGGCGAGCATCGCGGCCGCTGCAAGTGACGCAACAACGAGCTTCTTCATCGGTTTGCCCTCCGAGAATCTGCACTGACCAGTCGGTAGGGGGTTACTCTACGCGCGGTTCAGGCTCAGTTCAAGATCGTTATGAAAACGATCAGGTCTTATTTTTTTTCGTCTGGCTCGGAAAAGCTAGCTGGAGACGGGACAACCGGGTGTCGCAACGCGCAGCGCACCAACCCATCCTGAACATCTGTGTCATCTGTGGAAAAGAATCGCTAAGAAGCCGCAGCGCTCCGCACATCTCGCGCCAGATATTCCGACATCGCACCCGCCGCGATGCGCGCATCCCTGATCGCCGTCACCACAAGATCCGCGCCGTTGATGTTGTCGCCGCCCGCGTACACGCCCGGCAGATCTGTCATACCGGTTGCGCGATCAACGATCACGACCCCCCATTTGTCAGCCGTCACACCAGTTGCGGATGCAACGACATCCTCATCAGCACCGTATCCGATCGCCAGCACGACGCTGTCCGCCTCAATCGTAAATTCAGAACCGGGTACCGCCTGCGGCCGCCTGCGCCCGCTCTCGTCCGGCGGCCCCAGCTCCATCCGCTCGAGTTGCACCGCCCGCACCCGCCCCGTCGGCGTGCCCAGAAACCGCACCGGCGCCGCCAGAAACTCGAACCGCACCCCTTCTTCGCGAGCGTGCTGCCGTTCCTCTTCCCGCCCGACCATCTCCAGCTCTGTGCGACGGTACACCAGCGTCACCTCCCGCGCCCCCAGCCGGATCGCCGTCCGCGAACAGTCCATCGACGTGTCGCCGCCGCCGATGACTACGACCTTGCGCCCCGCCCGCAGCGGCTCGCGCATCCCCTCCGGCAGCTCCGTAGGCGGCAGGTTACCCCGCGAAAGGAATTCCGTCGCCTGGTACACCCCCACAAGGTCATTACCCTCGACATCAAGCGGATTGCCAACCGGCGCACCGTGTCCCAGGAACACAGCGTCGTACCCCTCGGCGAGCAGCGAGTCGACCGTACGCATGCTGTCGCCCGTCGCGCCCTGCTTGCCGCCCGCGCCTGCCTTGCCGATGTACGTGTTGCCCACGAACGTGATCGGCAGCCGCTCCAGACGCTGCATCTTCTCATCGATGACGTGTTTCTCGAGTTTGAAGCCCGGGATGCCGTACCGAAGCACCCCGCCAGGCTCCGACCACACATCGAACACCGTGATCGCATGCCCGAGCAGCGCCAGCTCCTCCGCGACGGACAGTCCCGCGGGTCCCGCGCCGACGACCGCGACCCGCTTGCCAGAGAGCGTCACGGGCACCGCGGTTCTTGGCGCCTCGCGTCGCTGGCTATCAGCGACGAATGCCTCCAGCCGCCCGATCGCCACCGGCTTGGCGTTTTTGCCGACGACGCAGTGACCCTCGCACAGCCGCTCCTGCGGACACAGCCGCCCGCACATCTCGGGCATGTTGCTCGTCTCGTGAAAGACGCCCGAAGCGCCGTGTACGTCGTCGTTCTCGAGCAGCCACAGCGCCCGCGGAATGTCGTTGCCGACGGGGCACGCCGCCTGGCACGGCGCCGCTGGGCATTGGATGCACCGCTCCGCTTCGACTTTCGCCGTGGCGATGTCGAGCGGCAGATACACCTCGCTCCAGTTCAGGATGCGGACGTTCGGATCCTGCTTCGGAATCTTTTGCGCCGGAATCTGCAGACGCGCCTTGCGGTCGACCTTCGGCCGCTCGGAGCGTTCGGGCGGTTGTGGCATGAAGTACCTCGGGGAAGTGTCGTCATCCTGACGGCTCAGCTTATCAAAGGCACCCCCTGATGTTTCACGTGAAACATATGTTCTTGGACGTCGCGTACGGCGACATCCGTGGACATCAACCCGTGTGCATCACCCCAGCGCTATGCTACGCTCGCCGTCGCCACATCCTCCCGCCGAAACATCGTACTCACGCCGACTGTCCCCTCGCCCCATCCCAGATCACTCGTGAACACTCCCGAACACTCCAATGCCTCATCCCGCGCACAGCCGCCGTACGCTTGACCGCCATACCCGCACCATCGATCCTGACGCTACTTCACGTCATCCCCGTTGTGAGGAGCGATCTCTGCGCACATCGCTGCCGTCCGCATCAGTCCCAAGCGCCCCCGGCTGCCCGCTGTGACGGCCGACTTCGGCGTCGCACGCGGCATCGATGCGCAGACGTTCGGCCAGCCCGGCGAACGCACGTTCCGGTTGCGCATCCTCGGCGCCGCCAGCGAGAGCGGATCGCTCTGGCTGGAGAAGGAACAGATGCAGGCGCTCAGCATGGCGTTGAAACAGATGCTCTCGCAGCTCGAATACAGCGACCCGCCGCCCGCCGCCGACGCCGGCGACTTCCCGACCGTGGCGCAACACGACTTCCGTGTCGGACGCATGGGCATGGGCTTCAACGCAGCCGACCGCACCGTCTTGCTCTATGCCTACGAGATCGGCGTCGAAGACGAGGAGGACCCGACCCTGCGCGTCCGCATGACGCAAGAACAATGTGCATCGCTCGGCGAGCAGCTCGACGAGATCATCACTGGCGGCCGGCCGGTGTGCCCGCTCTGCGGTCTGGCGATGGACCCGTCGGGGCACGCGTGCGTCCGCTCGAACGGGCACTCCAAGCAGCCCATCCCGGAAGAAGAGCCGGACGACGACTCGTAGCGTGCCGCTCGGCCAGACAACGCCCCTCGCCGGTTTGCGGTGATCCGCGCATATGTTCGACAATGGCTGCGATGCACGTGTACGCCGTCCGCGAACTCACGACCTACCTGCGCGAGCTGTTCGAAAGCGACACCCGCCTCAGCGATGTTTGGGTCGCCGGTGAGGTGTCGAACGTCAGCCGCCCGGCGTCGGGCCACGTCTACTTCACATTGAAGGATGGCGACGCACAGATTCGGTCGGTCTTCTTCGCCCGCCGCGGCCAGCCCTCGAGCGCAACTTCGCGCCTCGTCGAGCACGGGCACGCGGTCGTCGCGCACGGGCGCATCTCGCTCTACGAACAGCGCGGCGACCTGCAGCTCTACGTCGACTTCGTACAGCCCGAAGGCGCCGGCGCCCTCAACGCCGAGTTCGAGCGCCTGAAAGCGCGCTTCGACGAGGAAGGCTTGTTCGACCCGGCGCGCAAGCGGCCGCTGCCGCGCTTTCCGCGCCACATCGGCGTCGTCACGTCCGCGTCCGGCGCCGTCTTTCACGACATCTGTCACGTCCTGCAGCGGCGCTGGCCGGCGTGCGAGATCGTCCTGGCGCCGACCCCCGTACAAGGCCCCCAGGCCGCGAGCGGGATCGTCGGCGCGCTTCAGCAACTCAACGCGCGCGGCAACATCGACGTGATTATCGCCGGTCGCGGCGGCGGCTCGATGGAGGAACTCTGGGCGTTCAACGAAGAGCCGGTCGTGCGCGCGATCTTCGCGAGTAGCGTGCCCGTCGTATCGGCTGTCGGCCACGAGACGGACTTCACCCTCGCGGACTACGTCTCCGACTGCCGCGCGCCGACGCCATCGGCCGCCGCTGAGATCGTCGCACCAGACCGTTTCGAAGTCTCCGTGCGTCTCGGCATTGCGGCCGGCACGATGGAGTCGATCCTGCGGCAACGGCTCGATGTCGAGCGCGAAAGCTTGCGCGGGACGATGCGTCTGTTCGAACGCCGCGTGCCTGACATCGGCCGCGAGCGTCAACAAGTCGATGAACTGGCGCGCCGCGCCCTCGCTTCGACCGAGCATCTGCAACGGCAGGCCGTGACGGGCGTCGGAAATTGCGTTTGGCGGCTGCGTGCACTCGACCCGTTCGCCACGCTCGAGCGCGGATACGCCATCGTCCAGCGCGGCGATGCTGTCCTCTCGTCTGTCGTCGACGCGAAGCCGGGTGCGGCGGTCGAGGTACGCGTGAAGGACGGTACGTTCGGTGCCCGTGTCGATGGCGGGTTGCCGCCGCAACGCCGCAAACTCAAGCGCTCCGTGCCCGAAGCGCAGGCGCCGCTGTTTACGATGCCCGAAGAACGGGCGTAGGAGGCCACATGGCGAAGGACACGAAAGAACCCACATTCGAGCAGTTGTACTCCAGCCTGGAAGGAAGCGTGGCAAAACTTGAGCAGGGCGGCTTACCTCTCGACCAGGCGATCGCGCTGTATGAACAGGGCATGGCGCTCGCCCGGAAATGCCAGGAGCATCTGGATGGCGCGGAGCAGAAGATCACGAAGCTCAAGGAGTCGTTCGCGCCACTGCCCGAACGCGCGAACGGCACGCGCCTGAGCGACGAGATCGCCGACTACGAATACGTCGCTGGCGACGACGATCAGCCCGATGACGAACCGTTCGCCTGACGGTTGCCGATCCACGAGCCAGCGGCTACCGTAGATCGGCGGGAGGTTCGCTGAAGTGTTGCGCATCGGCTGGTTCTCAACGGGACGCGGCGAAGGTTCGCAGAAGTTGCTGCGCTCCGTCGTCGACACGATCCGCGAACGCTCGATCGATGCCGAGATCGCGTTCGCCTTCTCCAATCGCGAGCCAGGGCAGTACGAAGCGACCGACGCATTCTTCGGGCAGATCGAGTCGTACGGGATCCCGCTGATCACGCTGTCGGACACGCGGTTCCGCAAGGAGCAGGGCGGCGAGGTGGCGCGGAAGGGTAAGCCCCTGCCGGCGTGGCGCACCGAGTACGATCGCAAAGTCGTCGAGATGCTGGAGCGCTATGACTACGACCTCGGCGTGCTCGCAGGCTACATGCTGATCAGCACCGAACCGCTCTACGCATCCCAGCCATTGTTGAACCTCCATCCAGCGGCGCCCGGCGGACCGGCCGGCACGTGGCAGGACGTCACATGGCAGATGATCGAGCAGCGCGTGGATCACGGCGGCGTCAGAATGCACTTCGGTACCGGTGTGCTCGACGAAGGCCCGATCGTCACATACTGCACATACCCGCTCCGCGGTCCGACGATCGACCTGCTGTGGCGCGGCGTCGACCAGCGTGGCACCGACGACGTGCGGGCGACCGACGGCGAGTCGAACCCGCTGTTCCAGGAGATGCGACGGCGCGGCGAACTGCGCGAGCCACCCCTCCTCGTGGAGACGCTGCGCGCCTTCGCCGACGGGCGTTTGCGCCTCGATGGTGACCGCATCATGGCTGGGGACACGAAGATCGTCGGTGGTTTCGACCTCACGCCCGAGATCGAAGCCGCGCTGTCGCGAGCGTTGCCGGCATAGACATAGCGCGCAATTCGCGGTTTCCGCAATTGACTCGTTATAAGCGTGACCGCTACGATGTCGCGGTTATGAACACGTCCTTCTGTCCTTCATGCGGCTTCGGTTCGGATGCCGGCGATAACTTCTGCCGCCGCTGTGGCACGTCAATCGGTTCCTCGCAACTGCCGGCCGTCCGCGCCACGTCGGCTACGACCGTCTGGCAACCGAACGTTTCCCCTGTGGTGAAGGGCGCCGCTGTCATGGCCGCGGGCACGGTGGGGCAGTTTCTGTTCCGGCGCGCTGTGAACGGCATCTTCGGTTCGAGCGGCGGTTCGAGGCGCAGCGGCGTATTGCCGATCAAGCGCCGACGCGGCGATGACGGCATGGTCGACGACGCGCAGATCATCACTGAGACGGTGATGATGCGCCGCATCCGCATCCGCCGGCAGCCGTAGCACCCTCGCCACAACGCACGCACAAACGCTCGGACGGGCAGCACACCCAGGACCGACGGCATGGAAGCCCGGCGCTACGTCCTCCTCTCTCTGGCGCTGATGGCCGTGATCGCCGCCTGGCTGCTCGGTGGGGAACCGCGCGACGCCGCGGCGTATCAGCACGTCGTCAACGGCAGCTTTGAGGAGGGGACGAACGCGTGGCAGCAAGTCGCTGGCGCACTTGAAGCGGTTTCATCAGAGAGCGCCGAACCGACGGAGGGAACCCACGTGGGTGTCGCGACGGTCGGCGGAAACGGCTTTACGGTACAGCAGCGTCTGAACGACGTGCTTAACCCCGGCCACTACACGCTGTCCATCGATGTTCGCGCAAAAAGTGTTGGCCTACCAGTCACTATCTTTCTCACGGCCGCGGACGAACGGATCGAGCTTGATGGCATCGCGCAAAGCAGCGGCTGGACGACGATCGAAGGCGCAGTCACGATTTCGCTGGCGGCGCCCGCTGCGATGTGGATCGATGCACGGGGCGCGGATGGGGACGTACTCTATCTCGACAACGTGCGGCTCGATGGTGCGCCACCGGTCATCTGGACGCCTACACCAACATTCACCGCCACGAGCACCACGTCGCCAACGATTGCTGCGGGCATTACGGAGACGACGCCGACACCCGGCGCGTCGGCGACTCCGGTACTCGATGCGATCGCCCGGTCTTTGCGAAACGGCGGATTCGAGGACGGCGATGGCGTGCCGTTCGCGTGGGAGCGGTACGGTGGTTCATTGTCATCGGCGACATCGCCCGTTCGTAGCGGCGGCCGCGCCGCACGGCTGGAGAGCAGTACCACATCGACGAAGTGGCTGCATCAAGTCGTGTCGGTTGATGGGACGAGCGCTTACTCGTTCGACGCCTGGATCATGCACGATGACCCGAACGTCGCCGCGGCATTCCTGCGCGTCTCGTGGTATGCAAGCGACGATGGCAGTGGAGAGGCGATCGGGACGGCAGATTCGACGGCGCGCCTCGACACGCACGGGAGCGACTACCGCCACCTGACGACGTCCGCGATCGCAGCACCGCAAGACGCTCGAACCGCCCGCCTGCGGGTGATGCTCGCGCCTCGATCGGATGCACGCGCCGTCATCTACGTCGATGATGCCTCGTGGTCGACCGCGCAGTTCGTCGCGTCTCCCGTGCCAATGGCCACCCCTGTGCCGCACGTCGATACCGTTGCAGGTTCTGCCAACGCCGTCGCGGGCGCCACGATTACACGTACGCGTGGTACGTCCGCCGTTCTCCCCGCGGCACGTTTGGGATCGCGAATAGATGGCGCGGCGCGGGTCGTCATCAATGAAGTGTTGTACGACGCGGCCGGGGAGGGTCCCGATACGGGCAATGAGTGGGTCGAGCTGTATAACGCGGGTCCGGCGCCCGCCGTCCTGAGCGGGTGGGCACTCGCGGACGCGACGAGTGCCGACGCTTTGCCCGACATGGTCATCGAACCGGGCGCGTTCGCTGTTGTTGCCGCTTCGGAGAGCTTCCGCGCGACTTACGCGCAGTTCGATGGCGCGCTGGTCGTATTGGACGGGCGTATCGGGAACTCGCTTAACAACGACGGTGATGCGCTCGCGCTGCTTGATGGACAAGGCGCAACGGCTGACGAGGTCTCGTGGGGCGATAATGAGTCTGCGCTGAAGCCGGCTGTTGCGGACGTGCCAGCCGGGCACTCGATCGAGCGACGCATTGCGGGCGCCGACACGAACGCTGCCGCCGACTTCGTCGACAACGAATCGCCGTCGCCGGGAGCGGCGATTGGCACCTCCAACGGCAAGCCACAACGACAAACTAGTAGCGGTTCGCAGGTGGAGGTCATTGATGGAGGTGACGCGTCGCCATTCGGCTGGCTGCCGTGGGCGCTAGCGGCGAGCAGCGTGTCGGCACTCGCCGTACTCGGCGGATGGCGCCTCGTTTCCATGTTGCGAGAGCGAGCCGTGGCGCGTGGCTGAACGGCTGCAAAAGATCCTCGCGCGCGCGGGGCACGGTTCTCGGCGATCGGCGGAGACGCTGATCACGGCGGGACGGGTGCGCGTCAATGGCGTGGTGGTAACGCAACTCGGCACACAAGCCGACCCGGACGCGGATCTCATCGAGGTCGATGGCAAGCCACTGCACATCGCGGCGGGCAACGTGTATCTCGTGATGAACAAGCCGCACGGATTCGTCACGACGGCGAGTGATCCGCAGGGGCGGCGCACGGTCATGGAACTGCTGCCGCCGTCGATGCCACCGCACGTCTTTCCCATCGGGCGGCTCGATCGTGACACCGAAGGCCTGCTGCTGTTCACGGACGACGGCGAGTTCGCGCATCGCGTGGCGCATCCACGATACGAGATCGAGAAAGAGTACTACGCGCTCGTCGACGGCACGCCGTCGGCCGATGCGCTTGAGCGTTTGCGAACGGGCGTGGAGATTGAGGGACGGCGCACGGCACGCGCAGAGGTCGAGTTCACACGCCCGCCGGAGGGATATCACACGCGCGTCGATCATGCGTGGCTGCGGCTCGTGATCCACGAAGGGCGCAAGCGCCAGGTGCGGCTGATGTGCGCGGCGGTGGGGCACCAGGTGCGAACGCTCGTCCGGTTGCGGATTGATGGCGTCGTGCTCGGGCGGCTGGCGAAGGGTAAGACGCGTCCTCTGGCGGACAACGAGCTTACGGAACTCCGGCGCGCCGTCGAGCTTCCGAACCGCTGACTTCGTTCCGACGTGCCGACGGTACGCCGAGGAGCGCGTGCGATCTACGCTGCGGCGAACGGAGGCTGTCACGAGAGAGCAACACGCAAAGGGATCGCCGGTTTCGGTAATCGCGATCGACGGGCCGGCCGCCTCGGGGAAGAGCGCAGTGGGCGGCGCCGTCGCGGGCCGGCTTGGCTATCGCTTCTTCGATACAGGCGCGATGTACCGGGCGCTGACGTGGCTGGCGCTTGAGCGCGCGATCGATGTACACGACGCGACGGCGCTGACGCGGCTTGCTGATCACGCGAAGATTGATGTGCGGGTGGCACAGGACGCCGATCCCGGCGCCACGACGGTGATCGTCGATGGCCGAGACGCCACACCGCATTTGCGAGAGCCGCTAGTGGAATCGAATGTCTCGCTGGTGTCGCGCGTACCGGGGGTGCGGGCGGCGCTCGTCCGCATCCAGCGCGAGCTTGCCGGCGGAGGCAGAGTCGTGATGGCGGGGCGCGACATCGGTACGGTCGTACTCCCGGGGGCCGGCCTCAAGATCTATCTCGACGCGTCGCGTGACGTGCGAGCCAGGCGCCGGGCAGCACAGCTACGCGAATCTGGCGTCGAACCTGATGTCGAGGCGCTGCTCGCCGACCTGGCGCGGCGCGACGGTATCGATTCCAACCGCGAGACATCTCCGTTGACGGCTGCGGCGGATGCGGTGATCATCAACACAGATGAGATGAGCATCGACGCGGTCGTCGAGCGAATACTGGAGCTGGCAGGATGATCTGGCGAATCGTACCCGTGTCGTACTGGTTCGTTGTTGGTCTGATCAAGGTGTGCCTGTTTTTGTACGTGAAGGGCCCCGACGTGCGGGGCATCGACAATATTCCGAAGTCGGGCGGCGCGATTCTCGTTTCGAACCATCTCAACAACGCCGACCCATGCGTGATTCCCGGGGTATCGCCGCGCCGCATTCACATCATGGCGAAGAAAGAGATGTTCAGGTGGCCGATCATCAGCCTGCTGTTCCGGCTGATCGGCGCGTTCCCGGTCGACCGGCAGGCGGCCGATCTTGGCGCGCTGCGGGAGTCGCAGCGGCTTGTGAACAGCGGGATGCTGTTGCTGATGTTCCCGGAGGGGACGCGTTCGAAGGACCGACAGTTGAAGCGCGGGTTTCCAGGCACGGCGCTGGTCGCGTATCGCACCGGCGCGCCGATCGTGCCGATCGCGATCACGGGGTCGGAGAGCGTGTCGTGGCCGTGGCTGTTCTTTCGGCCGTTCATGGGGCCAAAGCTGACGATTCGCTTTGGCAAGCCGTTCTACCCGATCGCCGCCGAGCGTATTACATCGCAGGCGGCTCGCGACGCGACGGACGACATCATGCGCCATATTGCCGAGCTGTTGCCGGAGTCCTATCGGGGCGAGTACCGGGAACGCCTGGCGGCCGAGGAAGCGGGAGGCCGGACGTCGGAGGTCGGGTCGGGTTAGAGTGAGCGACTGCCGGTGGCGTCGGCTGGCGTGAGGCAGTCGGTCGAAGCGAAACGTGCGCTTCGACGCGGTATCCACCGGGCGCATCTCGCTCCGGAGGCAGCCGCTATACTGAAGCGATGAACGTAATAAAGGCCAAAGAGCTGGGCTTCTGCATGGGCGTGCGGCGGGCGGTCGACATGATGGAGGCGGCTTCGGGCGAACTGGGGCCGATCACGAGCCTCGGGTCGACGGTCCACAATCCGCAGGTCGTCGGCCGGCTGCGGGACCGCGGCGTCGAAGTCATCGCCACGATCGAGCAGATCGACGCGCGCCCCGTCGCAATTACGGCGCATGGCGTGGGACCGGGGGTGCTGGAGCAGCTACGCGAGCGCGGCGCGGAGATCGTCGATACGACGTGCCCCATCGTGACGCGCGCTCAGCAGTGGGCGAAGAAGCTGACAGACGAGGGCTTCGGCGTCATCGTCTTCGGCGATCCTGACCACAAAGAAGTACGCGGCATCCTCGGCTGGGCAAACGGCAAGATCGTGACGATGCGAAGCGAAGCCGAGCTCGAGGCGCCGCTGCCAGACTGGATGCCATCTCGCATCGGTGTGCTGTCACAGACGACGGAGACCGAAGGACACTTCGCGCGGTTCGTGCAGAAGCTCCTGACGGTACACATGGATAACATTAGCGAGTTGCGCGTGATCAATACGCTCTGCAACGCCACTACAAGCCAGCAGGCGGCGACGCACGATCTGGCGCAAAACGTCGACCTGATGATCGTCGTCGGCGGACGGGAGAGCGCAAACACGCGGCATCTCGCCGAAGTCGCGCGCGAGCAGGGTGTCGAGACATACCAGGTCGAGTCGGCGGATGAGATCGAGGCGGGTTGGCTCCCGGGCCACGACAACGTCGGCGTGGCGGCCGGTGCATCGACACCTGACACGGTAATCGATGAGGTCGTCGAGAAGCTGCACTCGCTGGCGCCGAACTGATCAATGCGCACATGAGCACACACGACGACCGGGCGAAGCTGCTCGCACGCGGGGACGCGCTGTGGGAGCGGCTGCGTGCGATCCTCGACGCGCGGTTGCTTGATCCGTTGACGGATGCGTCGGAATGGAACGGGCGTGACGTGTACGCGCATCTCGCGCACTGGCAGGAGGCGACGATCGCAGACGTGAGGAGGATGGTCGCCGGAAGAGCGCCGCAGCCCATCGATGGTGACGATGACGCGATTAACGCGCGCTGGCACGATGAAGATCAAGCGCTGTCGCCGGAGACCGCGCGCGAACGCTGCCTGACGACGCGCGAAGAGTTGCAGTCATTGCTGTTCGGCCTGACGAGCGAACAATGGGAGCGCTTCGGGCGGCTGTGTTCTGAAGACATCAACGGTGGTCACTACGAGCATCACCTGCCCGGAGTGACAGCGTAGTGGAGGTTCGACGCAAGGCGAGCATGCGGCGACCGAACGAGGGCGGCGTGATCGACGCGGTCCGCAGCGGCAGCCTCGCCGACGAGATCGGGCTGCAGCCGGGCGACCGGATCACCGCCATCGATGGCCGCATTCTGCGCGACGCCGTGGATTTTCAATTCTACGCGGCGGACGAAGTGATCCGGCTTGAGGTGGTGCGCGCGGGCGAGCCTGAGCTGATCGAACTCGAAAAGTTTCCCGATGAGGATCTTGGTGTCGAGTTTCAGGACGCGGCGTTCGATGGCGTCCGGATCTGCAATAACTCGTGCTTCTTCTGCTTCCTCAAGGGAAATCCGAAGGGGCTGCGCAAGACGCTGTACGTGAAGGACGACGACTACCGGCTGAGTTTCTTCCACGGAAACTTCGTGACGCTGACGAACCTCACGGAAGACGACTGGTCACGCATGGCGGAGCAACGCCTGTCGCCGCTGAACGTATCGGTGCACGCGACGGAACCGGCGTTGCGACGATATCTGCTCGGCAACAAGGCTGCGCCCGATATCTGCGAGCAACTGCGGCGACTGGGCGAGATGGGGATCGAAACGAACACGCAGGTGGTGCTGTGCCCGGGCGTCAACGACGGTGAAGCGCTGACGCGGACGATCGATGACCTGACGGCGTTGTACCCGGTCGTGCGCAACGTATCGATTGTGCCGGTGGGAGCGACGACCACGGCGGAGGAGCGCATCGAACGCGGAGCGCACGCGGCGGAGATCGAGGGTTGCACGCCGGACTTCGCACGCGCGGTGCTGGCGCAAGTCGCGCCGTATCAGCGGCGCTTTCGCAAGGAGCACGGGCGCACGACTGTGTACCTGGCCGACGAGTACTACCTGACCGCCGGAATCGAGCCGCCGAACGTGGCGCACTATGACGGCTTTCCGCAGTACGAGAACGGCATCGGCATGGCGCGCTCGCTGATCGATGACTGGAGCAAGACCCGGCGACAGCATACCGGTGGTGTCGCGGTCGCGGTAGATCTGAAACGCGTTACCCTGGTCTGTGCGACGCTGATCGCGCCGACGCTGGAGCGATTGGGTACGGAGCTTGGGGCACTCACCAGTCTCGATGTACGAGTGCATGCAGTTTCCAACACGTTCTTCGGGTCGCGCGTGAATGTCTCGGGGTTGCTCACGGCGCAGGACTTGGAACTCGAGCTGGGCGGGCGCGACCTCGGTGATCTGGCAGTGTTGCCTCGATACGCACTCGACTATACGGGCGGGCGCTTTCTCGATGATGGGACGCCGGCGGATCTGCAGCGGGCGCTTGGAGTGCCGTTGGCGTTTGCTTCGACGCTGCGGGAGGTGTTGCAAATTCTCAGTGAACCGCTAGACTCACCGCTAACGGGCGCCGACGTTCACGGCGCGACGACCAACGGCAAGGCGTGGGTCGATTACTCTCAAGTGGCGAGAGAGGAGGTGCGCAGCTAGCGAGGCAGGGGATACCGAACGAACCCAAAGCGCCAGGTGTCGCCGCGGCGACATGACGAGGAAGAGGTCGATCGAACTACTCGGCGGATGACCTCTCGGCAGCACAGCCGTAATGGGCGGGGCAAACCGTGACGCGCGAGCGTCCGACAAAGACCGGCCAACGTGCATCCCCTTCTACTCTGAGTTGTCATGCCGGTCTCCAGAATATTGGAGGCAGGACGACGGAAGCTGGGTCGCGCGATCGGCTTTGGCGTGATCGCGTAGCCACGATCAGTGAGGAAACAACATGTTCGACGAACGGAATCGACATTACCGGCGGGCGCGCTGCAATGCCACGGCAACGGCCGCGGCCCTATCGTTAGCGCGGGAGGCAGACCCATGTGCGGGATAACCGGGTACACGGGTGAGCGCGACGCGGCGCCGTTGCTGCTCGACGCGCTGCAACGGCTTGAGTACCGCGGCTATGACAGCGCGGGCATCGCCGTGCTCCACGATGGTGTGATCGACGTCGCGAAGGGCGCCGGCAAGCTGTCGGCGCTGCGCAGCGGTTTGGAGGGTGTGTACCCGGCCGGCAGCACGGGTATCGGCCACACGCGCTGGGCGACGCATGGGAAGCCGACGACGGATAACGCGCATCCGCATCTCGACTGTGCGGGCGACGTTGTTGTGATCCACAACGGCATCGTTGAGAACTATCTGACGTTGCGCGCGACGCTGAATGCGCGGGGACACCAGCTGCGCTCTGAGACCGATACCGAAGTGCTACCGCATCTCGTCGAATCGTACATCGGCGAAGGCGACGACCTGCTGACGGCGTTTCGGCGGGCGCTGGGCGAAATCGAAGGCGCCCACGCCATCGTCTGCATGTCACCGCGCGAACCGGGCATGATCCTCGCCGCTCGGGCAGGCAATGCGGGTGGCGTCGTCATCGGGTACGGCGAGGGCGAGATGTTCGTTTCGAGCGATCTGCCAGCGTTGCTACCCGAAACGCAGCGCGTGGCGTTTCTGGACGATGGTGAGATCGCATGTGTCACGAGCGGCGGTGTGCGATACGTGACGTTCGCTGGCGAGACGGTCGAAAAACGTCCGCAGTTCGTGCCGTTCGACCCCGTATCTGCGGCTAAGGGTGCATACAAGCACTTCATGCTCAAGGAGATCATGGAGCAGCCAGAGTGCATCATGGACACGTTTCGCGGACGGGCGTTGTTCGATCCGCCGGATGTTGAACTCGAGGATCTTGCAATTTCGGACGACGCGCTGCGAGCGATCACGCGCGTGATGCTCATCGGCATGGGCACGAGCATGCACGCGGCGATGGTGGGGCGCACGTACTTCGAGCGCATCGCGGGCATTCCTGCGGAGGTCGACAACTCGTCAGAGTTCCGGTATCGAGACGCGTTGGTCGGGCCGGACACGCTCGTCGTGTCGGTCGCGCAATCGGGTGAGACGGTGGACACGCTGGAAGCGATGTCCGACGCGCAGCGGCGTGGAGCGGTGCAGCTAACGATCTGCAACACACCGGGCGCCGCGTCGACGCGCGTCGCCGACGGATTCGTGCTAACACGCTGTGGCCCTGAGGTAGCGGTCGCCAGCACGAAGACACTGGCGGCCTCGATGGTTGCGCTCTACTTACTGGCCTGCCGGATTGGCCGGGTGCGAGGCACAGTCGATGACGCAGAGCTCGCAAAGTTGCTCGGCGGGCTGGCGCTGATCCCGGGACTCATGGGGCGCGTGCTGAAGTTGGAGCCGCAGATCCGCTCGCTGGCGCAGAAGCTGTCGTCGTGCCGCGATTTTCTTTTCCTTGCGCGCGGCGTGCAGTATCCGATGGCGATGGAAGGCGCGCTGAAGCTCAAGGAAGTGAGCTACATCCACGCGGAAGGATATCCGGCGGGCGAGATGAAACACGGGCCGATTGCGCTGATCGATCGTGCGATGCCGGTGGTTGCGATCGCCCTTGACGACGGGACACGCGACAAGATGCTGTCGAATATCGAGCAGGTGAGGGCGCGTGATGGCATCGTCCTCGGCATCGTCAGCGAGGGAGATGATGAACTTGCGTCCAAATGTGACTACGCCCTGGCGCTGCCGAGGACGACGCCGCTGTTGTCTCCGCTGCTGAGCGCGATTCCGATGCAGCTGCTGTCGTATCACATCGCGATTCACCGTGGATGCGACGTCGACCAGCCGCGGAACCTGGCGAAGACCGTAACGGTGGAGTAGCGCGCGGGCCGCGCAGAACAGAGAGCAGAGAACAGGGGCCACGGGAACGTGGAGGCGCAGAAAACGCGACGGGCGTGGGCAGGCGTGAAGTTCGGCGATGCGTCGGCGGAGCTGAAGCTCCGCAGCTACATCGTGGTTCTCCATGCGCCACCAGGTGGGTAGCGAATTTCTGGCCGTCCGCTCGTGATACCATCAGGCGAACGGCACACCGCAAGGAACGCGAAAGACAGGCCGATGGGAACCCGCTGCACCCTGCTCCGGCCCGGTATCGTCGCCTACGAGGATGCGTGGCGCTTGCAGCGACGCATCGCCGATGACGTGCGTGATGGCGCCGATCCCACGCTGATCCTGCTCGAACATCCGCACACGTACACGCTTGGCACGCGCGGCGACGAGACGAATCTGCTCCTCAGCGACGAATTGCTGCGCGCACGGGGCGCTGACGTGATTCGCAGCGATCGTGGCGGTGATGTCACGTACCACGGCCCCGGGCAGATCGTCGGCTATCCGATCGTGAACCTGCGAGCGCACGGGGAGGGACCGGTGGCCTACGTGCGAGCGCTCGAAGCAACGATGATCGCTGCGCTGGCGCGCTTCGTGGTCGTCGCCGAACGCGTGCCGGGGCGGCCGGGCGTCTGGTGCAAGACCGCGAAAATCGGCGCGATTGGTGTTCGCGTCTCACGTGGTGTCACCACGCACGGGTTCGCGCTGAACGTGAATACGGATCTCGCGTACTTCGCGCACATCGTGCCATGCGGCATCGTGGGCGCGCGTGTGACGTCGATGCAGCAGATCGCCGGCGCGCCGTTCGCGACGCGTGACGTTGAGGATGCTATTGCGGCGGCGTTCGCGAATATCTTCAACGTGGAGATGGTCGAGGAAGCGGCGCCGACCTTGCCTGGAGCGACCGTTGGTCGCTGAAACTCCACCTACGCCGCGCAAGCCTGAATGGCTGAAGGTGCGCTTCCCTTCGGGAGAGCGGTATCAGCAGTTGAAGGCGCTGATGCGTGAGAACGCGCTGCACACGATCTGCGAAGACGCGAAGTGTCCGAACATCGCTGAGTGCTGGAACGCTGGCACCGCGACGTTTATGATCCTCGGCGACGTGTGCACGCGTTCGTGCGGCTTCTGCTCGGTCACGACGGGGCGGCCGCACGAGCTTGATGGGCTGGAGCCGTTCCGGCTGGCGCAGGCGGTGCGAGCGCTCGGCCTGGATTACGTGGTGATCACGTCGGTGAACCGGGATGATTTGGAGAGCGGGGGTGCGGAGATCTTCGCGGCGTGTATTCGCGCGATACGGCACCACGATCCGTCGGTGCGCGTCGAGGTGCTGATTCCGGACTTCAAGGGCAACTGGGACGCGCTTCAGGAGGTCGTCGATGCGCGACCGTTCGTGCTAAACCACAACATCGAGACGGCGGCGCGGCTGTATCCGCAGGTTCGCCCACAGGCGCGTTACGAGCGATCGCTCGAGCTGATCCGGCGCGCGAAGGATGCGGCTCCGGGGATGCTCACCAAGTCAGGCTTCATGTTGGGCCTGGGTGAGACGCAGGACGAACTCTTGGGTGTGATGCGGGATCTGCGCGATCACGGCTGTGACATCGTGACGATCGGGCAGTATCTGCGGCCGACGCTGCAGCATCTTCCCGTCGACCGGTACTACGATCCAGCGGAGTACGAGGCGTTTCGCGCGTACGGACGCGAGATCGGGTTGCGTCACGTCGAGGCCGGACCGCTGGTGCGGTCGTCGTATCACGCGGAGAAGCAGTCGGCGCCGAGAGCGCCCGCGGCCGACATGATACCGCTCGACGAGGTGCGGCGTGGCTAAGTACGACATCGCGATCATTGGCGGCGGGCCGGGCGGGTACGTGGCGGCGATCCGGGCGGCGCAACTCGGCAAGAGCGTCGTGCTCGTAGAGAAGGAGCGTGTCGGCGGGCTGTGCCTGAACTGGGGTTGCATTCCGAGCAAGGCCCTCCTATGGAACGCCGAGGTGGTACATCTCGTGCGCGACGCGGCGACCTACGGCATCGCGTTCGACAACGTGACGTTTGACATGGCGAAGGCGATCGACCGTAGCAGGCAGATCGTCGACCAGATGGTGAAGGGCGTCGAGTTCCTGCTGACGAAGAATGGCGTCACGACGATCATCGGCGAAGCGAGGTTCGAAACGCCACAACGACTGCGCCTGGGCGGGACGGACGACTCGATCGAGGCAACGCACGTGATCATCGCCACTGGCTCGCGGCCGCGGACGTTGGCCGGGCTGGCGACCGACGGCGAGACGATCATCGACAGTCGCGCGGCGCTCGACCTGCGTGTGCAGCCTGAGAAGGTGGTGATCGTCGGTGGCGGGCCAATCGGCGTGGAGTTCGCGCAGTTCTGGCGGGCGTACGGCGTCGAGATCACGATTCTGGAGGCTCTCGATCACCTGCTGCCGCTCGAGGACGAGGAGATCAGCGTGCAGTTGGAGCGAGCGTACAAGAAGCAGGGGATCAAGTTCGTCACGGGCGCGCAGGTTGCAGGCGCGACGGCGACCAATGGGCGTGCGACGGTCACCTTCACGGCGAAGGGCAAGGAGCAGCAACTCGACGCGGACAAGATGCTGATCGGAATCGGATTCGAAGCGAACGTCGAAGCGCTCGCGCTGGACAAGATCGGTGTTGAGATGGACGGGCACTGGGTAAAGACGGATGACGCGCTGCAGACGACGGCGCCCGACGTGTTCGCGATCGGCGACGTGACGGGACGGATGAATCTCGCGCACGTGGCGTCGGCGCAGGGCGTCATGCTCGTCGAACGGCTGGCGGGCATCGACACGCCGGGGATCGACTATGGGCGGATGCCGGTGGCAACGTTCTGCCAGCCGGAGGTGGCACGCGTCGGACTGACGGAGGCGCAGGCGCGCGAGGCCGGGCACGACGTGAAGGTGGGGACATTCCCCGTGCGGGCGAACGGGCGTGCCAAGGCGATCAACTCCGTTCATGGCATGGTAAAGATCGTCGCGGACGCGAAGTATGGGGAGACGCTGGGCATCCACATCATCGGGCCGTTGGCGTCTGAGATGCTGGCAGAGGCGACGCTGGGGATGACGCTGGAAGCGACGCCACGCGAGTTGGGATGGACCGTCGCGGCGCATCCGACGCTCGGCGAGACGGTGAAAGAAGCGGCGCTCGCCGTCAACGGCGAAGCGATCCATTTCTGGACGGAGTAGCGGCATGGCACGAGCGACTGACAGCGAATCGCTACCCGCGCACAGCGCTTCACCGCGCGCGGACCGGATGTCGCTGCTGCGCACGATGATGCACATCCGCCGCTTCGAAGAGAAGGCGGCGGAGATGTACGCGCGGGGCAAGATTCACGGCTTCCTGCACCTGTACATCGGCCAGGAAGGCGTGGCGACGGGCGCGATCGCCGCGCTACGTCCGGACGACTACCTGGTGACGCACTACCGCGATCATGGCCATGCGCTGGCACGCGGTCTCGATCCGAACGCGGTGATGGCCGAACTCTTCGGGAAGGAGACGGGCGTCACCGGCGGTCGCGGGGGATCGATGCACCTGTTCGATGTGAGCAAGTCGTTCATGGGCGGGTACGCGATCGTCGCCGGGCACATGCCGCTCGCGTGTGGACTGGCGCTGGCGGAACAGCACAAGGGCACCGACCGGATCGCCGTCAACTTCATCGGCGACGGAGCGGTGAACGAAGGCGAGTTCCACGAGGCGCTCAATCTCGCGGCCGTGTGGAAGCTGCCGGTGCTGTTCATCGTCGAGAACAACTTCTATGGGATGGGCACAGCGATGCGGCGCGTATCGGCGCTTGTCGAGATCTACAAACGTGCCGAAGCCTACGGCATCCATTCGGAACAAGTGGACGGCATGGACGTGGAGGCGATGTACGAGGCGGTCGAACGGCTGTCGGCGCGCGTGCGGCTAGGCGAGCCAGTGTTCCTCGAGGCGATCTGCTATCGCTTCCGCGGTCACTCGATGTCCGATCCGGAGTTCTATCGCTCGAAGGAAGACGTCGAGCGCTGGCGGCGCTTCGATCCAATCCAACAACTGAAGGCGCGGATGCTCGCAGACGCACAGATCGACGACGACGCATTCGCGCAGATGCAAGAAGAATCGGACGCGATGGCGACGGCGGCCGCCCAATTTGCCGAGGAGAGCGCCGTGCCGGCGACCGACACGTTGCTTCGCCACGTCTACAAGGAGAGTACCGGTGCCTGAGATCACGTACCGGGAGGCGCTGCGGCACGCGCTGCGTTACCAGCTCCAGAACGATGAGCGCGTGTTTCTGATGGGGGAGGATATCGGCGCGTACGGTGGTTCGTACGCGGTAACGAAGGGCTTCCTCGAAGAGTTTGGCGAGAAGCGTGTGAAAGACACGCCGATCGCGGAGTCAGTCGTCGTCGGCGCCGGGATCGGTGCGGCGATGGCCGGGTTGAAGCCGATGGTCGAACTGATGACGATCAACTTCAGCCTGCTGGCGATCGATCAGATCGTGAACAATGCATCGAAGCTGCATTATATGTCGAACGGGCAGATCAACGTGCCGCTGGTCATTCGCATGGCGGGTGGCGCCGGCAGTCAGCTTGGCGCGCAGCACTCGCACAGTCTTGAGAGCTGGTTCGCGCACGTGCCCGGAATTAAGGTCGTCGTGCCGGCCACGCCATACGACGCGAAGGGTCTGTTGATGACGGCCTTTGACGATCAGAACCCGGTGATCTTCATCGAGCACACGGCGTTATACGCGTCGAAAGGTGAAGTGCCGGAGGAGCCGTACCGGATTCCATTCGGCGAGGCGGAGCTGTACCGCCAGGGCGGCGACATCACGCTGATCGGATACTCGGGCAGCGTGCATCAGGCGTTTCGCGCGGCGGAGCGGCTCGCAGCAGATGGCATCGAGGCGGATGTGCTGAACTTGCGCACGCTGCGGCCTCTCGATGTCGACGGCATCCTCGCATCGGTGCGCAAGACACATCGCGCGATCGTGGTCGAAGACGACTGGAAGTTTGGCGGCTTCGCAGGCGAGATCGTCGCGATCATCCAGGAAGAGGCGTTCGACGACCTGGACGCGCCGGTGTTGCGCTGCTCCGGCGCCGACGTGCCGATGCCGTACGCAGGTGCGCTCGAGCAGGCAGCGCTGCCGCAGGAAGACGGCATCATCGCCATGGCGAAGAGCCTGGTGTAGGAGGCGCGCATGATCTCCGAAGTTGTGATGCCGCAGATGGGCGCCGATATGACGGAAGGCACGTTGCTGCGCTGGCTCAAACAGGAAGGCGATGACGTTTCGCGCGGCGACGTGATCGCCGAGATCGAGACGGATAAGGCCAACGTCGAGATCGAGGCGTTCGAGGGCGGTGTGTTTCGCAAGGTGCTGGCGCAAGAGGGCGACATCGTCAAAGTGGGCGAGGTGATCGCGGTGATCGCGGGCGCCGAGGAAGACGTCTCAAGGTACGCTAATGGCGCTTCGCCAAGCGCACCGCAGGTAACGGCGCAGCCCACTACAACAGATGCGAAGACCGGCGCATCGCCCGAACCCGGAACGACGGTCGCACCCGAGAAGCCGGCGCCACCGGCCGCCACGGAACAGCCGGCCGAGGCAGCGGCGGCGAAGGATGCGTCACCCACCGTTGCGGCGACGCCGTCGAGCGAGACGCCGCCGACGCCTGCGCCACCGCCGGAGGTGCAAACACCGCAACCCGCGGCCAAGGCGGCAGCGGCGCAGACGGGGGCGACGCAAGTGCAGTCCACTGCGCCTTCGAGCGGGCGGGTGCGCGTGTCGCCGCTAGCGAAACGGATCGCGGAGGATCGAGGGATCGATCTGCAGAATGTGCGGGGCACGGGTCCGGATGGCCGCATCGTGAAGCGTGATGTTGAGACGATCGCATCGGGTGCAGGGGCACCCGCACATGCCGGAGCCAACAAGGCACCGGCCGTGCAGCCGGCCGCAAGGGCTACGCAGCAACCGCCGGACGCGACGTCGGGCGTGCAACCACCGATGAGCAAGATGCGGCAGGCGATCGCGCGCAACATGTCGCAGAGCAAGCGCGAGGCACCGCACTATTATCTGCTAGTCGACGTCGATATGACTGATGCGATGGCAATGCGTTCGCACATCAACGAGACACTGGGTGAGGATGCGCGGGTCAGCGTGAACGACCTGTTGGTGCGCGCGTGTGCGCTGGCCCTGCAGCGGCACGCCGCGTTCAACGCGACGATCTCTGGTGACGCGATCACACGGCATGACGCACAGAACGTCTGCATCGCGATCGCGCTCGGCGACGGGCTTATCGCACCGGCGCTGCTCGACGTCGGATCCAAGACGGTGGCGACGATCGCTGCGGAAGCGAAGGATCTGGTCGGACGCGCGAAGAACGGCGCACTGCGGGCGGCGGAGATCACTGACGGCACGTTCACGATCACGAATTTGGGCGCTTACGGCGTCGAGACGCTGATCGGCATCATACAGCCACCTCAGACGGCGATTTTGGGTGCGGGCAGCGTGATGCCGCAGCCGGCGGTGCGCGAAGGCGCGGTGGTTGTACGGCAGATCATGAAACTGGCGCTCTCGGCGGACCACCGAGTGACCGACGGTGCGCAGGGTGCGCAGTTTCTGGCCGAGATACAGCGGGTGCTGGAGCGGCCGGTAACACTGGTTCTGTAGCGGCCAAGCTCAACGTGTTACTGCTGCACGAGGACGACACGATTACCTTCGGGATCAGCAATCGCGACGATCGTCGGCCCGCCGGGAACATCGAACGGTTCTGATGAGACTTGGCCACCCAGCGATATGGCTTGCTCCATCGAGGCGCGCATATCGCGGACCTGGATGTAGAGCGACAGTCCGGGCTTCTCGCCCTGGAGGATGACGCCTCCGGGGCCCGGCTCCGGTCCGCCGATGCCGGCCGGGACGGTCATGATCGGCCCACCCGAGATGGGCCAATTGAACATTTGCGAGTAGAAGCTACGGATCGTTTCGGGATCGCGAGCATGTAGATCCCATGCCACGACGGGGCGCACCCAGTCTTCGCTCATGCGTGTTGCTCCTGGTGCGACTGCTCACGCGTGTTGCGCTAGTGGGTCTCCATCAGCCGGTCGTTGGCTTCGCGCAGACGCCTGCTGAGTATGGGCAGCATGCCGACGGCGATGTGCGGGCTTGTGCGCAGTTCCGCTACAAAGTCCCAGCGCGACAGCACTAGGCACTCGGTCTCTTCGAGAGCGCGCACGGTGGCGTTGCGCGGAAGGCCATCCAGCAGGGCCATCTCGCCGAACACCTGGCCGGCGCCCATTTCGTTGAGCTTCGTCTTGCCGCCAGCGCCGCGCACGGCTTCCACCCGGCCTTTGCGGATGACGAAGAACGCGACCGCCTGTTCGCCTTCCTTGACGATCGTTTCGCCCTTCTTGTACTTGCGCTCGACCAACGCCCGTCCGAGCCGTGCGAGGTCTTTTCGGCTCAGTTGCGAGAACAACGGAACGGACGCGAGAGCTTCTTCGTGAGCCATGGTCAGTCCTCCCGACTGTGGAGACGATTGGCTTGAGGTTGGGCGTATTCTACGTTCGCGCTGCACCGGCTGCAATAGGGAGGCGCGGACGCGCGAGGCAGCGGGCGCCGCCGGACCGGATTCCGCACGGCTTTAGCCAGGGCAGAGAGAACGGCGGCGCATGGCACCTGCTGGTACGCCCAGGGGTATACTTGCCGCGAGGTAAAGAACGCATGTCCCCGGGTCTGCCGCTGTTGCATGCCGCGGACGCTGCCGTCCGCGTAACGCTCGACGAGCGCGTGTTGCTGGTCGCTGCGCTGTTGTTCACGATCGCCGTGCTGGTTGTCTGGCGCGCGCCGATCGTGCGGGCATGCCGCGCCCTGGCGCACCGGCGGGCCCAGCGCCGCGCCGTATGGGCGGGAGCGAGCCTGCTGGCGTTCTTCGCCGTGCTGCCGGCCGTGCTGCCGTACGATCACATTGTCGCCGAGAGCGGCGCGCACGATACGGTGGCCCATGCTTCACATTGTCACGACACCCCTGGCGCGTGCGCGGATGCGCCCGTGGCGGCCGGCTTCGGGCAGATGCTGGCGAACGAACCGCTTGTCGTCGTGCCGTCGCTGATCGTTGTATTGCTGCTCCTCGCCGCGCCGACGTTGCATGGCGTGACACGCCGTCCAGATGTCCCGGTGCCGCTGCGGCTGATCGCTCTCTAACACACCTGTTAGTTGATCAGCTCAGGAGGCACAACGTGTTCCGAGTCAAGCACGCCGTCATCGCAGCGGCGCTCCTTTCCGTTATAGCGCTCGCGGTCGCGTGCAGCGACGACGTCGAAACCGACAACAACGCGCAGCAGTCCGATGTCGACACGCTGACCGCTCGCGTGGATCGAAATGAGATGCTGTTCGCGTACATATCGATCGGCGGTATCGAGCTGCACGCCATCGATGAAACGCTGAACGACGGCGGCGCGATCGAGGAATCCTACGTGCCAGAGGTCCGCAAGTTCGTTCGCCTTATGAGGCTGACGGAGTGGGACTCGGAGCTGGCCGAAGAGGCAGAAACCGTTCGGCAGTCGGGCATCTCACTGCTCGCCGCGCTTCAGGATGCGGACGTAGAAGCCGCGCAGCCATTGGCAACGGACGTGCATGAGGGCTCGCACGACTTCATGGAGAAGGTATTCGGGCACATCGCCGAAGATCTGCCGCCGGAGGAGGGTGGGCCCGAGGAGCACGAAGAGGAAGCGGAGGAGTCGCCCGCGGCAGGTGAGACCCCAGCGGCGGACCACGACGAAGAAGCCGAGGAGACACCTGCGGCCGACGAGACGCCACAGTGACCGTGCGCATACCGCTGGGCGCGTTCGCGCTGATCGTTGCTAGCATCGCTCCCCTCGCCGGCCCGGCGATGGTGAGTGCACACGCGCGACTGAGCGAATCCTCACCGGCGGTGGGGGCGGTTCTGCAAACCGCTCCTGCCGCGGTGACGATCACGTTCTCTAACGACATTCAGAAAATTCAGGGCACCTATGGGATTGAGGTCCAGGGGCCAGACGGCGCAGACGTGACGGCGGAAGAGGCGACGCTCGATGAAGCTGATCGGTCGCTGCTGAGCGTGCCACTGCAACCTGATCTTCCCCAGGGGCGATACGTCGTCACATACACGAACGTTTCGGATGCCGACGGCGATCCGTTTGAAGGCGGGTTTGCGTTCTACGTCGGCGTCGAGCCGACGACGGAACAGCTTGCGGCGGACGCCTTGCTCGAACCGCCGGAGATCTCTGCGACGCAAACGTCCGTGGCCAGCAATCCTGGTGCGGGCGAAACGCCGGAACCGACCGTGATCGACGAATCAGCGTCGGCAACACCGGATCAAGGCGTCGGCGATGAGACGAATGGCGATGATGACGACGGAGCGGCTACGTGGGTCATCGTCGGCGGTGCGGTGGTTGTGATCGCGGTCGTTGCCGGCGGCATCTGGCTCGCAATACGTGGCAGGAACCCATCTTGATGACCGCGTGGAAACGTACCGTTTGGAGGCGGAGGCGACGATGAGGTGGTGGATGCGGCGACGAATATTCCTTGCGCTCCCGGCGTTAGCGCTGTTAGCGCTGATCGTGGCGATGGTGCCTTACGCAGTCCGGGACGTGGAGGCGCACGCGGCGCTCGTTTCATCGAACCCGACGAACAACGAGGAACTTGTGCGTTCGCCAACGCGCATCATTCTCCGCTTCAGCGAGCCGCTGGAGCGGCAACTGACGAAGATCGAGGTCTTCGACGCAAACGAGAATCGCGTCGACGACGACGATATTGCATTCGACGACAACGATCGTGCGTTTGCGTCAACGGGCGTTCCGGCGCTCGAACCGGGGCTCTACTTCGTCCGCTGGAGCAACGTGTCCACGGTCGATGGCCACCCGTTTCGTGGCACATATCCGTTTATCGTGCTGAACCCCGACGGAAGCACGCCACCCGGCGCGTCGTTCGATAACATCCCGCCGGCCGATACCTACGGTGGCGAACTGCTCCCGAAGAATATCGACTCTGCCTTGAAGTGGATCGCGCTACTTGCCGTTGCGACGGTGGCGGGGGCGGCGCTGTTCCTCGTGGTCGTTCTGCGCCCAGCAGCGTCGTTTCTCGAGAGTGATGGGTACAACTCGATAACTGACGCCGGGGAGCGCTGGCTGACCACGCTGGCGCACGTGTTGCTACCGCTCGCCTTTGTTGCGACGGCGTTCCTTCTACTGATGATCGTGGGGCGCTTCGAGACTGACACAGGCATCTGGACGTATCTCACCGATGTGCGGGCCGGCCAGTACCGCGGCATCAGCCTCATCCTTTTGGTCGTGGCGCTTGCGGGCGTCGACCTCCTTTTTCTTGGTCGATCGATGGGCGCGCGGCGAGTTGGAATCGGCGTGCTGCTGGCGGCACTCGCTGGAACGATGCTGACGTATTCCCTCGTCGGCCATAGCGCTGCGAGCGAAGGCAAGTTCTGGTCCGTCACGTCGGATTTCGTTCACTTTGCCGCATCCGCCGCGTGGCTCGGTGCGTTGGCGATGCTTCCACCAATGCTCCGAGGCAAGCATGAGAGCCTTGGCGAAGGCGAGCGTTTTCTCGTCCTCGCGAATATGTTCGACCGCTTCTCCATCCTCGCCGGTCTGAGCGTCATCGCTGTTCTTGCCACGGGCGTGTTCAACGGCCTGGCGGAACTGCCCACATGGGCCGCTCTCACTGACACTACATACGGCCGCGTACTCATCGCCAAGCTCGTGCTTATCGCGCCGCCGCTTTTGATCGCGGGGTTCAATGCGTTCGTCCTGAAACCTCGGTTCGTCGCGGCAATCGACACGATGTATCAGCAGGGCGGCGCCGATGAGGCGGTGGCGCGGGCGGCGGCATCTGAGCGGCTTGCACGTCTGCGTGCATGGTTGCCGCGGACGATCGTCATAGAGATCGCGTTCGTGATCGCCGTGTTCGCAGCCGTGTCGGTGCTGACGCAGACATCGACGGCGCGTGGAGAAATCGCGGCGGATCGCGCCGAAACGGCTGCCGCGGCCAGGTTCGAACAAACCGCCGAGTCCGGGGGTGTCAACCTGACGTTGAGCGTCTCGCCCAACCGCGTGGGCCTCAACCGTTACGAACTGTTTGTCGAGACCATCAGCGGTGAGCCGGTCGACACAGTCACGCTCGCGCGGCTGCGATTCTCATACGATGACCCCAACACCGCACTTTCTCCGTCGGAGACTACGCTCAACCGCTTCGGACCAGGAGACTATCGGGGTGGCGGCGCATACTTTACGCAGCCAGGCAATTGGCGCGTTACCGCGTCGGTTCGGCGTTCCAATGGCGACGACGTGTCGGCGATCTTTGTGCTCCCGGTGCTTGATCCGCCGCAGGATCTCGCGGACGGCGGCCCCTTCGCGTTGCCGTTCGATACGTTCCAGTGGAACGAGGTGGCAGGCGCGTTCCTGGCGCTCGTGGGCGTCACCGCTGTGCTGTACCGACGTCAGCTCGCGTGGCTACCGGATTACGGGCGGCGCACGGGGCTTACCGCAGCGCTCGTACTGCTCGTGAGCGGCGGTGTGCTGGCGTTCGGTGTGGACACGCACTCGAGCGCCATCGACGCGCGCGCCGGAAACCCGATTGACGCCACGACCGAATCGGTCGCCGCCGGGAAGGCTTTGTTCCAGCAGAACTGCATCGTCTGCCACGGGGTTGACGGGCGCGGAGACGGCCCTGCCGCAGCGGATCTCAATCCGGCGCCGACGGATTTCCGGTTGCACACACCGTTGCACCCGGACACATCCTTCTTTGCTTTCATCGCGAATGGTTATCCCGGGTCGGCGATGCCGGCGTTCAAAGACCAGTTCTCCGACGAGGAGATCTGGAACCTCGTCAACTTCCTCCGGGCGTCGTTCAGCGAAGCACCAACCCAATAGCGAACGCCGTGCCGGGCAGGGCTTGCTGCGCGGCATTTACATCGGCCACGGCCCACCATAGACTTGTGTTACTTCGCGCGGGCGAAGGAGCGCTTCGGCGCTCGGAGGTGAGCCGATGCCAAACGACGCGGAAGTTCAGCGACGACTGGCGATCTCGCGCGTGGCGATCCACAAGCAGGATCCGGAGATCCGCAAGACCAACTTCGACGAAGTGTTCCTCGGGTTCGATATCGAGGCGGCGCAAGTGGAAGCGATGCGCTGCATCCAATGCCCGACGGCGCCGTGTCAGCAGGCGTGCCCCGTCGGGAATGACATTCCGGGCGCCTTCAAACTGCTCGAAGTTGGTGACTTCAACGGCGCGGCCGAGAAGTTCCGCGAGACGAGCAATCTGCCCGAGCTATGCGGGCGCCTCTGCCCGCAAGAGCGGTTGTGCGAAGGCGAGTGCGTTGTGGCGTTCGCGATCCGTCCCGACATGCACCAGGAGCCGCCAGTTTCGATCGGAAAGCTTGAGGCGTTCGTCACCGACTACCAGCGCGAGCACTACGGTGTGCCGCTACCGGTGCTGCCGGAAGCGAGCGGATTTAAGGTGGCGGTGGTCGGGGCTGGGCCAGCGGGCATGGCTGTCGCCGAGGAACTGGCGAAGGCCGGACACTCGGCGACGATGTATGACGCGTGGCCGGAGCCGGGCGGCATCCTGCTCTACGGCATCCCCAACTTCAAGCTGAGCAAGAAAGTTCTCGAAGACAAGATCACGTACCTGGACAAGCTCGGTGTGGGATTCGTCGGTAACACGTGGGTGGGCAAGGACGTGACGGTAGACGAGTTGTTCGCGCAGGGCTTCGACGCGGTGTTCGTCGGGACGGGCGCCGGCCTGGGTGGCAAGCTGGCGATCCCCGGCGAGGAGTTCAGCAACATCTACTCCGCAACGGAGTTTCTCGTGCGCGGAAATCTGCGACCGGATCAGTTGCCGGAGAACATGCGCGAACCGCTCGACATGGGCAAGGACGTCGTCGTCATCGGCGGCGGAGACACGTCGATGGACTGCGTGCGCACAGCCGTGCGCTCGGGCGCCGAGCACGTGGTGTGCGTGTACCGGCGCACGGAAGCCGAAATGCTCGGCCGGACGGAGGAGCGGGAGCACGCGCGCGATGAAGGCGTTGATTTCCAGTTCCTGACGATCCCGCTGCGCTTCATCGGCAGCGACGACGGCCGCGTGGCGGGTGTGGAGTGCCAGCGCATGGCGCTCGGCGAGCCGGACGAGTCGGGGCGGCGGCGCCCGATCCCGATCCCGCACTCGGAGTTCATCGTGCCGGCGGATTCGGTGGCGATCGCAATCGGATACAACGCGGACCCAATCATCAACGACGCAGCGCCGGGTGTGACGACGAACCGCTGGAATCTCATCGAGGTGGACAAGGACACGTTCATGACGAGCCGGCCGGGCGTGTTCGCCGGCGGCGATAACGTGAACGGCGCCGATCTGGTCGTCACGGCGCTGGCCGACGGGCGCCGGGCGGCGAGCGCGATCCACGAGTATCTCGAGACGCTGATGCCGATGCCGAAGGTGCTGCGGTAGCCAGCTTCCTATCCGCAAGCTTGAGGACGAGACGAACAAAAGAAGAGGCCCGGTCATATGACCGGGCCTCTTTGACTGTTGTTGCCAGGCCTACTGCCCAGCCGCCGCCCTCGGAAGGCTAGCTTGCAGCCTCCGAGGTAATGCGGACGTCGCTTGGCACGTAGGCCCTGCAACTACTGTGATCCATCCACATCACCTCCTTTCCTGCGGAGATCATAGCAGGGGCGCCCGGAGGCCGTCAACGGTGTTGGGAGGCGAGTGGGTTGCGCCAGTTTATGTGAGGAAACTGAAGATGCGCTCGCGGGAGACAGCGCGGCGCAGCAGCACGGCGATACCGAGACCGCACACCGCAACGAGCGCACCGGCCGCCGCGTCAAGGAAGAAGTGGTTCGCCGTGAGTACGATGCCACCGAGCGTGAAAAACGGCATGATCATCGCGAAGATCCGCCAGAGGCGGGCGCGCGTGTTGTAGCCGATGGCGATCGCGACGAGGATATCCCAGCCGAAGTGCAGACTCGGCATGGCGGCATACTGGTTGACGATCTTCGGATTCTGGAACGCGTAGTACGACTGCGCGTGGATGATCGTATCGACGAAGCCGAACTCTGGCATATAGCGCGGCGGCGCGAGCGGCACGGTGCTGAAGCCGATCAGCGCGATGAGCCCCGAGATGAGAAATGCGTTACGGAACAGCGCGTAGCGGTCACGGTGCGATATGTACAGCCAGAGCGCGACGGCGATGATGACTGGCAGATGGCCCCAGATGTAGAGGTAGTTGAAGAGGTCGACCATCCATTCCTTCGGCAGAATGAGTTGCTGGAGGAACGCTTCGTGGAAGATGCCGAGGCGCTGTTCGATGCGGATGACGTGGCGTGCGTTGTCGAATGCGGTGCCGGCTTCGCCACCGACGGTGCTGCGCACGAGCTGGTACGCCGTGTATGCAGGGATGATGAACAGCAACTCCGCGAGATGCCGCCAGTTCTTCACTACGAGGGATTGGAGTCTGTTCTGGACCGGTCGCGGCAGCGCTACCGACGCAGGGGGGGCCATTTGCATGGGAGCAGTATAGCGAACGCGGCGCTCGTCAATCCTCAATGGGCTACTCCGAGTACGCTATCGATCGCTTCTGCGGTGACGTTCACGATGGTGTCTATCTGCGACTCGCTCACGACGAGCGGCGGCGCGAAAAGGATGCTCTCACCCTTCACGCGGGTTACGACGCCCCGGTCACGCATCGCGCGCGCAAGCTTGGGGCCAATACCGTCTGCTGCGGCGAACGGGCGGCGCGTCGGCTTGTCGGCGACGACTTCCACGGCGGCCATCAGCCCGAGACCGCGCACGTCGCCGACGTTTGGCATCTCGATCAGGCGCGACAAGCCCTCGTGCAGGCGACGACCCATTGCCTCGGCGCGCGCCACAAGCTGCTCGTCTTCGAGGATCTGGAGATTGCGGAGCGCAACGGCGCAGGCGGTGGGGTGGGCGGCATTCGTGCAGCCGATCATGAACTTCGTATCGGCGGGCGCATCGAGGATGGCGCGGTGGACGCGTTCAGAGGCGATGAACGCCGACAGCGGCACGTAGGCGCTTGTGATGGCCTTGGCGATGGTCGTGATGTCTGGCTGCACGCCCCAGTGTTCGAGCGCGAACCAGCGGCCGGTGCGGCCGAAGCCGGTGATCACTTCGTCGGCAATTAGCAGCACGTCGTTGCGGTCACAGATCGCGCGAAGCCGCGGCCAGTAACCGGGATCCGGAGGGATTACACCACCGGCGCCGTGTACGGGCTCAGCGATGACGGCGGCGACCGTGTCGGCGCCCTCGCGCTGGATGGTGGCTTCGATGTTGTCGACGCACTCGAGTGTACAGGCTGTCCCTTCCGAAGCGGTTGGGCTGCACCATTGACAGCGGTAGGAGTAGCATGTGGGCACCTGGATGAAGTCGGGGGGTTCGGGCCCGAAGCCGCGATGAAACGGTGCCATGCCGGTGATCGCCGTGGCGGCGAGCGTACCGCCGTGGTAGGCGTCGGCACGCGAGATGATCTTCGTCTTCTGCGGCTGGCCCGAGACAAACCAGAAGTAGCGGGCAGCCTTCATCGCGAAATCGTTGGCTTCGGACCCGCTGTTGGCGTAGAAGACGCCCGACATGTTCGGGTAGACGAGGCTCAGCAGCTTCTCGGTAAGTCGAATTGACGGGACGTTGGCATAGCCGGTGTATGCGTTGGAGAAGGCGAGCTGCGACATCTGCGCCGCCGCAGCTTCTGCAAGCTCTACCCGTCCGTGGCCAACCGCGACGTTCCAGAGCGACGAGAGGCCGTCGATGTAGTCGTTGCCGTGGATGTCAGTGACGACGGCACCCTTGCCGCTGGCGTAGATGACGGCATCGCGGTGGTCCGCAACGTTGAACTGCGGATGGATGATATGGTCGATGTCGTACGTCGCGAGCGCTTGCGCGTCCGATTCGTCTAACTGCATATGCACCTCAGCTAAACACCGGGTCGATTATACGGTATCGGCCCACGGAGCAACGCACGTGCGACCACACGCTCATCCCAGGGGTGATGTGTCGTCCCGATGACGATGGATTGTTCGGTGCCCTTCCCTGCGAGCAGCACCGTGTCGTCGGCGGCCGCGAGTTCGAACGCGCGTCGCAGCGCCGAGCGGCGATCCGGTGTGCGTTCGAATGCGCGACCTTCGTCGAACCCCGCGCCAACGAGCGCGCGGGCGATCTCGTCGATGATGGCCTCGGCGTCCTCGCTGCGGGGGTCTTCATTGGTGACGATGGCGTAGTCTGCCGCCGTTGCGACGGATCGCGCGATGCCGCTCCGGCGCTCGACATCGCGTTCGCCAGCGGCACCGAATACGACGATCAAGCGTCCCTTTGTGGCCTGCCGCAGCACGCGCAGCACGTTTGCCATCGACTGCTCCGTCGAGGCGATGTCGACGATGACGCGGAATGACTGCCCTTCCTCGATGCGCTCCATCCGGCCCGGCACGCCGGCGAAGCTCTCGAATGTTGCGGCGGCCCGGGCCAGAGGGACGCCCTGCGAGAGGGCGACGGCGGTCGCGGCGAGGCAGTTCGCGACGTTGTAGTCGCCGAGGAGGCCACTACGCGCGCGCACGGACTCCCCGTCTGCGATGATGGCGAACGCCGTACCGAAGCCATCGAGCGTTATGTCGCGTGCCAGTACGTCGGCTTGCGACCTGAGCGCGTACGAACGAACCGGCACACTCGTGGCCGCGCGCATCGTTTCCGAGGCTGGATCGTCGGCGTTGAGGATCGCGCACTTCGGGATGCCCTTCTCCGGCGACTCGCCCAGCATCCGAAAGAGGATCGCCTTGGCATCGCGGTAGGCGTCCATGGTGCGGTGGTAGTCGAGATGATCCTGAGTGAGGTTCGTGAATACGCCGACATCAAAATCGCACTGGCCGACCCGGTGCATATCGAGGCCAATCGAAGATGCTTCGACGACCGCGTAGCGGTCGCCGGCGGCGCGAACCGTTGCGAGGTGGCGCTGGACGTCGGGTGACTCGAGCGTCGTCATGTGCGAGGCGTTGAGTGTGCTTGCCCCTCCCGCCGCGAACTCGACGCTGCTGAGCAGACCGCACGCCAGATCGGCGGCGTTGAGGACGTGTGCGATCAGGTGTGATGTCGTCGTTTTGCCGTCGGTGCCGGTGACGCCGACGACGCCCAGGCTGCGCGCCGGATGGCCGAAGAAGCCCGCCGCGGCCTGGGCGAGTGCGGCGCGCGCGTCGGGCACTTCGACGATCGCAGACTCGTCGTTGAGGTGCGGCTGCCAGCGGCTGCGCGCGTCGGCCTGGACGACGACGGCGGACGCTCCAGCTGCGAGCGCCTGCGGGATGAAGGCGTTGCCGTCCTGCACGAGGCCCGGGATGGCGAAAAATACGCTTCCGGGGGTAACGCGCCGGCTGTCCAGGCAGATTTCCGTAGCATCGCTTAGGACGCCGGAGACGAGGCGCGCGTCAGCCATGCTTCGATACCACGCCGGGCGAATTTCGGCAGCATCAGCAGTCACGAGGACGAGTGTATCGGACGGCGTTTACCTTCAGCCGGGCTTCGGCACGCCGATGATCTCCACAGAGAGAGGCATGGGGGGAACATGGTCGCACTGCGGTCCCCGGGCGGGTCCGAAGGCAGCGCCGACGCGGGCTATTCCATGCCCCGGCCGGATGCGGCGGACTGGCTTACGCTCCAGCAGGCTGCGTGCGAACTGAACATCTCGGTGAGTACGGCACGCAGGATGATCCGGAAGGGCCGGCTGCGTAATCGCATCGTGCCGCGTCGGGGTGGCTTCGCGTACCTGATTTACCTGCCCGATTCGCGTCACAAGACGCTGGGCGCTCACGCCTGCCACACGGGCATCCAGGAAGCGCCGTCGCGGGAGCCGGCGAGCTTCGAAGACTACGCTCGCAGGCGCGCCGGCACCGAACCCAACGAACAGGCGCGCGACCAGCAGATCGAACAGCTCGAAGAGCAGGTGCAACACCTGTCCGAGGCACTGAGTCGGGCGCTGCGCGTGAAGCAAAAGGCGTTGCCCGCAGGAATGGGCGACCCGGCTCTGAACCCGACGGAGCCGTACGCGCGGTACCGCTGGCTGGTGCGCAAGCGCCGCTGGTGGCCGTTCTGAGGTAGAACCCGGGACGAGGATGCGATTTACCCGCCGCAATCGATTGGTTCGGCCGAGTAGCCGCCTACGATGACCGACGGGAGCAATGCGAGAAGCTTCGGTGGCCTGAACATCTCCTCGCTTGCCACCAGCGCATCGAGCGTCCACCAGCGGGCTTCGAGGAGAGCCTCGCGCTCGTCGTCCATCCAGTTCACGCTGCTCACTTCGAAGTTCGCGCAGCGCACGACGTAAAACCGCTGGCTCTGGGCGTAGCGAATGTTCTCCAACGTGAACTCGTACCGATTCACCCAGACGCAGGGCCCGATCTCTGCGCGGAGTCCGGTCTCCTCCCATAGCTCGCGGTGCGCGCCCGCTTCGTAGGTCTCGCCTTCTTCCAGCCCGCCGCCGGGCGTGATCCAAATCGAGCGTCCGAACACCCGGGAATCCGCACGAAATAGCAAGATCCGGTCGCTGTCGTCGAGCAGCACAATGCGGGCGGCGAGGCGGATGATCGGCGGCTCTGCGGGGTGTTCCGTCTCCATCGGCGCATCGTACCGCGGGCATCGTGTGGTCGCGCTTGGGGCTGATTCTGTCTACCATGAAGTCGCCGCAAACGGCGGCACGCAGGCCACCCTTGACCCGCCGCTCGACCGATTGGCGCCCGCTGTGGCGCGTTGCGAATCCGCGGAGGCTTGATTGGGCGCACGGAAGAAAGTCACGATCATCGGCGGCGGGATGACGGGCGGCGCGATTGCGCAGCGACTCGTTGAAAAGGGGATCGCCGACGTCGTCATCCAGGATGATCCGCAGTTCGCGCAGACGCTTCACCATGGCAAGGCGCTCGACATGGCGCAGTCTGCGTCGTGGCTCGGTTTCGAGACGCGAATTAGCGCGACCGACGGCTGGGATGAGACGGCGAACTCGGACGTCATCGTCTGCACAGCGGGCGCACCTCGCAAACCGGGCATGACGCGCGAAGACCTGCTGAACGGCAACGCCGACATCGTCCGGTCGAAGATCAGGGACGCCGCGAAAGCCTCCCCGAAGGCAGCGATCATCATGTTCGCCAACCCGATGGACGCGATGTGCCACGTTGCGCTCGAGGCGTCGGGCTTCCCGCGGGAACGGATCATCGGGCAGGGCGGCGCGCTGGACACGGCACGCTTCCGGGCCTTCCTGCAGATGGGCACCGGCGTTTCGATAAGAGATGTCCACGCCTACGTACTCGGGGGGCACACCGACACGACGATGGTGCCGATCACGTCGCAGGCGCGCGTTGGTGGACTGCCCCTCTCATCGTTCCTCTCGCAGGACGAGATTGACGCGATCGTCGCGCGGACAATGCGCGGTGGCGCGGAGATCGGTGAGCTAATGAAGGTTTCGAGTGCGTATTACGCGCCATCGGCCGCGACTGCGGAGATGGTAGAAGCGATCCTGTTGGATCAAGATCGGCTGATTCCGTCGGCGATTCTCTGCAAGGGCGAATACGGCATCAAGGACATCGTTTGCGGCGTCGTGTGCCAGCTGGGCGAGGGCGGCATCAAGAAGACCTACGAGATGCCGGTAAGCGACGACGAACTGGCGAAGATCCGCATCGCCGCGGACGCCACGAGAGACCTGATCGCGCTGCTGAAGTAACGCCAACACAAGGGACAACGACATGACCACGGATACGGGGACACGCGTCCGCGACATCAACGCCGACGACATCACGGCGACGATCGCCGAGTTGTGCCAGACGGCGGCGCACGACCTTCCTGCCGATGTCGTCGCCGGACTGAAGAAGGCGGAAGCGAGCGAGAAGTCGCCGCTCGGCAAGCAGGTGCTGATCGAGATTCTCGAGAACGTGGACATCGCCAAGCGCGACATGCTGCCGCTGTGCCAGGACACGGGCACGACGGTCGTGATGGTCGAACTTGGTCAGGACGTGCACATCGTCGGTGGCGCGCTGCAGGACGCGATTAACAAGGGCGTCTCGAAGGGATATACCGAAGGCTATCTGCGCGCGTCGATGGTGACGCATCCGTTCTCGTCGCGCATCAACACGAAGGACAACACGCCGGCGGTGATTCACACGGAGATCGTGCCGGGCGACAAGCTGCACTTCATCGTCCTGCCGAAGGGCGGCGGTTGCGAGAATATGAGCAAGATGCAGATCATGCTGCCGTCGCGCGGCAAGGACGGCATCACCGAGTTCGTGCTGCAGACGATCGAGGAGTCGGGCGGTAACCCGTGCCCGCCGCTCGTCGTGGGTGTCGGGGTCGGCGGTTCGGCTGAATACTGCATGTATCTCGCGAAGAAGGCGATTACGCGTCCCGTCGGCGCGGCGAGCGACGATCCGGAGACGGCTGAATTCGAGGGCGAGTTACTGACCAAGGTCAACGCGCTCGGCGTCGGCCCGCAAGCCGTCGGCGGATCGAACACGGCACTGGCCGTGAACATCGAGACGTATCCGACGCACATCACGTCGTTGCCGGTCGCGGTGAACTTGCAATGCCACAGCGCCCGCTCGAAGCACGCGACGCTGTAGGGGCGCGCGCCAAGCAGCCTGGCGCACAGCTGCGTGCGCGGCTGCATGTCCGCGCGGCGACGGAGGCTGATGTGCCAGCCATCGTGGCAATCATCAACGCGGCGTACAGGGAGCGCGACTGGGAGCTGTTTCGGGCGCTGCGCACCTCGGAGGAGTCGTATCCGAGTGAGATGGCGCGGCGTGACTTTGAGGGCGTGGTGGCCGAACTAGATGGCCGGATCGTCGGGCATCTCGGCCTCGACCTGAGCGGCGACCGCGCGGAGCTTGGGCTGCTGGCGACGGCCGTCGACGCGCAGGGCGCCGGGATCGGCACTGTGCTCATCGAGCACGCCGAAGCACGCGCACACGAGGCAGGACATGCGCAGATGCGGCTTGACTGCGTTCGTGATACAGGGCTGCCGCCGTACTACGCGTCGCTGGGATATACGATCGAGCGCGAAGAGTACGGACAACCGTGGAACGCGCTGCGGGCGTTTACGCTCGTCTACATGAAGAAGGATCTGCTGTGACCGCCGACGTACGCGTCGTCCGGCGGGCGGAACGCGATGCGGGGACGGCGCAGACGCCCGGGATGGTGCGGCTTGCCGGCGTAGCGGCGTCGACGTGCGGGGCGAGGGGCGTCTGGATGGGCGAAATCACGAACGCGCCCGGGTTTCGTTCCGGCGTCCATCATCATGGCGACGTAGAGAGTGCGATCTACGTGCTCAGCGGGTCGATGCGGGTGCGCTGGGGCGACGGTATGGCGCAGGAAGCTGACGCGGAGGCGGGTGACTTCATCTACGTGCCGGCGAACGTCCACATCAGGAGATCAATCTTTCGGAGCGAGAGACGGTGGTCGCGATCGTGGCGCGCGGCGGGGACAACATCGTAGTCAACGTGAAGAATGCTGGCGCGTAGAACACGCCGCAGGAGGAATCGATGGGTATCGTGAAAGAGAACGGCGAGATCAAAGCGACGCCGCCGTTTACGGACGAGGACGTCGCGCAACTGCGCGCGGGCGACCATGTGAAGTTCTACGGCACGATCTACACGGCGCGCGACGCCGCGCACAGGCGCATGATCGCCGGTCTCGGCGACGGCACACCGCTGCCGATGGATATCACCGGCCAGGTGATCTACTACGTCGGTCCATCTCCGGCGCGGCCGGGACGCGTGATCGGCTCGGCCGGTCCGACGACCTCGATGCGGCTCGATCCGTTCACGCCGCCGCTGTTGGAGCAGGGGCTGAAGGTGATCATCGGCAAGGGCGGGCGCGGCACGCTCGTCAAGCAGGCGCTACAGCGGCACAAGGCGGTGTACTTGCTGGCGATCGGCGGCGCGGGCGCGCTGCTGTCCAAAACGATCAAGAAGCTCGACGTGATCGCGTATGAAGATCTGGGCACCGAGTCGGTGAAGAAGCTTGAAGTCGAAGGGTTTCCGGCGATCGTCTGCTGCGACATGTACGGTGGCGATTTGCTGCTCCAGGGTAAAGAGCAGTATCGCGATCAAGCGGCGCTCGGCTCGTACGAATCCGTGCCGCCGGCCGAGAAGGCCGGTTGAATGAGCGCTGATCTGCTGAAGTATCTGAGCAGCGAATTTCGTGCGATGCATCGGCTATATGATGGCGTCACTGCCGATCTCACGGACGAGCAGGCGAACAGCGTGCCGGCCGGCGGGCATCAGAGCATCGCCTTTTGTCTGTGGCACTACGTGCGCACGGAAGACAACGTGATTCAGTTCGTCATCCAGCGGAAGCCGACCGTGTGGCTGGAGGGTGGCTGGCCGGAGAAGTTCGGTCTTGACTCGAAGTCGCAGGGTACCGGATTCAGCGACGACGACGCGCGCAACTTCCGCATCGAAGGCTTCGCTGACTTTCGCCGGTACATGGCGGACGTGTTCGCGAGCACCGAAGCGTTCGTCAAGACCGTGGCATTGGAAGACGTATCGCGCGTCATTACCGTGAAACCGCTGGGCGAGATGACGGTGCTCCAGTGCCTGTCGGGGATGGGGATGACGCACGGCTATCGTCACCTCGGTGAGGTTGAGTTCGCCAAGGGACTCGTCGCGCCGAAGGGAGGGGCGACAATTTAGCCTCAAGCGGGCGCGTTTTGGCGCCAGCATTCCGATGCGTGGCCGAGATTGAACTAGGGAAGGTACCCAGTTCAGCCTTGAAGGGGTCACAATGGAAATCGCACTCGCCGTCGTCATGCCGATCGCCGTTACGGGGTTGGTTCTCGCTCTGGTATTCGTGCGCATCCAGAAGCGTCAGAAGACCGACTAGCCGCGCGATTTCAATGAGGTGACCCGCACGGCGATGCCGCTTTTGCGCCCGCTTATTCGCCGTTAGCGCGGCGCCGGTGGTTCGTCGCGGATCACGCGCTCGTCGCGAAGGTCACGCATCGCGTCTTCGCCGACCCCGAGCAGATCGCGCAACACCTCGACGTTGTGCTGTCCGAAGAGCGGGGCGGGGCGCTCGATCGGAGTTGCCGTACGCGAGAGCGTAAACGCTGCGCGACTGTGCGGCGTCTGGCCCGCTTCAGGGTGTTGCGTGGCCTGAATCCAACCCCGGTGACGCAGCTGCGGGTCGTCGAACAGTTCTGCTACGGTCTGGACCGCGCCGGCGGGGACGCCTGCGCGTTGGAGTGCCTCCGCGGCTTCAGACGGCGTGCGCTCGCGCGTCCATGCGGACACCACCGCATCGAGTTCCGTCCGCCTGTGTACGCGTGAGACGACGTCCGCGTAACCGGGTTCTCGAGCAAGATCTAGACGCTGCATTGTTATGCAGAGGGCGCGCCATTGGACGTCATCCTCGCAGGCAATGGAGAGCCAGCGATCTTGCCCCGCGCAACGGTAGACGCCGTGAGGCGCCATCGATGGATGCGCGTTGCCAGTACGTTGCACGACGCGTCCGTTCATCGTGTAGTCGAGCAGCGCATCGGCCACGAGCTGAAGTTCGCCCTCCAGCATCGAGAGTTCGACATGCTGGCCTTCGCCCGTGCGATCGCGGTGCCGAAGGGCGGCGATGGTCGCCGTCGCGGCGAGCGTGGCGGCGTTGTAGTCGCAGTAGTAGTTGGCGGCGTTCATGGGGCCGCGATCGGGGTAACCGGTGAGGTGCGCCAGTCCGCTCATCGCATCGATGCCCGGGCCGTACGAGACACGGTCACGCAGCGGACCCGTGAGGCCGAATGCGGGCATCGATACGAGGAGGATGTCGGGCTTTGCGTCACGGAGATCCTCGTACGATAGCCGTAGCGAGGGCAGCACGCGGGGCGACATATTCTCGATGACGATGTCGCTTGTGGCGACGAGCTTGAGCAAGACGTCGCGCCCGGCGGACTTCTGAAGGTCGAGTGTGATCGCGCGTTTGCTGCGATGGAGGTCGTTGTACCCGACGAGGCGGTTGTACGGATGGTCGGGCGCGCCATCAATCGGCGGCGCCACATCGAGATGCGCGACGGGGCGGGCGAATGGAGGTTCGACGCGGATCACGTCAGCGCCGAGATCGCCGAGGAGGTGCGCGGCTACCGGCCCGGCGACGGCGACGGTGAGGTCGATGACGCGCGCGCCTTCAAGCGGCTTCATACGATACCGGCGGCGACAAGAACGGCAAGAGCGCGTGGCTTCAGCCCTAGTTCGGTGCAGAACACATCGACGTTGTGTTCGCCGAGCAGCGGCGCACGCGCGGTACGCCACGGTGTAGCGGGCATCACAACCGGAGCGCCGGGCTGGACCACTGTACCGGCCCCAGGATGTTCCACGTGAGCGAAGAACCCCCGCGCGTTGTGTTGTCCGAGCGCGTCGGCGAGCACCTCGCCCGGATCGAGCACTTCAGTCATCGGGATGCGTAGTTCCTGGGCTTCGCTGACGGCTTGGCTTCGGGTTCGGGTGGCGAGCCAGGCGTCCATGTGCGCGTCGATTTCTTCGGCGTGGCCGAGCGGTTCCGCCTGAACGTCGGGCGCGTCGAGCCGCGGATCCTGCATGAGTACGGCAATGAGATCGTGAAAGCGGTTGTGACAATGCACATGGACATAGCCATCAGCGCATGAACGCACGGTCGACGGATAGAGGCGGTTTGGCGCGAAGCCTGCAGGGCGCGCTCCATTGCGCACCTGTGGCCGGCGCATCATGGACTCGCGCTGCAGGGCGCCGGCGAGCAAGAAGCCGGCCGCTTCGCTGCGTGCGACGTCGACGCGCTGGCCAGCGCTCCTGGCATCACCGTCCGCTTCACGAGCACGGAGGGCGGCTAACGTTCCAAGCGCGGCATGTGCGCCCGCCTGGAATTGCGCCTGGGAGCCGTACGGCTTGACCGGTTCGCGGTCGGGATCGCCATTCAGCGAAAGGTAGCCACTAAGCGCCAGGTCGACGATCTCGGTGCTGCGCCAGGCGGCGCGCGGTCCGTCGAGCCCAAACGGCGTGATCGTGGTGACGACCAGTGTTTCGTGGATAGCTTCGATCGCGTGCAGGTTGAATCGAGGATCTCTCAGCTCGTGCTCGTCGACGATGAGGATGTCTGCGTGTGCGAGGAGACGTTGGAGCAGCACCGCGCCTGTCGCCGTTGCCAGGTCCAACGTGATGCTGCGCTTGCCGGCGGCCAGATGAAGGTGTGGCGCGGAGGTCTCGGCGTTCGGAATGTCGCCGAGAAACGGGCCGGCGCGCCGGAGGGAATCACCGATACGCGGGCGTTCGACCTTCAACACGTCGGCGCCGAGGCAAGCAAGCAGCTTCGTGCAGTATCCGCCGGCGACGCCGTCCGACACGTCTATGACACGCAGGACTTCGAGCGCACCCGCCAACACACCCTCCCGAGGCTAGGGCCTCGTTCTACCACGGCGCGGTGCGATCGCGATATCACCGCACGGCTCGTCGGGAGAAGAGAGGGTGTGCTGGGTCAGTTGTCCGCGGCTGCATTCCGCTGCTCGCGGGTGGCGAGCTTCTCGGCGAATTGCATGCCGTAGTAGCAGGGAACCGCGAGCAAGACGATGGGTATGCCGACCAGGATGCCCTTCACGCCAACCAGCATGATGAAGAGCCCGAAGGACACGCACAGGCCCATGCCCAGCACCGCGACGATACGGATGATGGCGATGTAGGACGACACCTGTGGCTGGGGCTCTGGGAGCTCCGGCAGATAGTCGAACTCTTCGTTGTCATCAGCCTCAGAAAGGGCGTTTTCGGCTTCAGCAGGTCGTTCCACGGCCACATTCTACCCAGTCACAGCGCTCGCGCCCATAAGACCGGCCATCGGGGGTGCCGATACTTCGAGCAGCGAACGCCACGATCGGGAGATGGGGAGAGTGTTGGAAGCACCGCGCCCAGTCCAACCTCAGCGCGTGCCCGCGAGCCGCGTGCATCGACTCGCGCCGGAGGGGGCGGGGGCGCTGCTGCTCGCCGTGATGGTCGTCGATGTGGCGTTCGGCGCTGGCGTTCCGTTCGTTGTATATCCGCTCCTGGCGGCCGGTCTCCTGACAGCGCTCGCGGCGGCTGCCTCCTCACGAACGGATCGCCGGCGGCTGGCTGTTGCTGACGATGCGCTCCGTAAAGCGCGCACTGAGCTGGCACTCGTGCAATCTGAGATCGACGGACGTGTCGGTGAGCGCACACGGGAGATCGAAGCAGAGAACGCTGAGCTCGGCGTCCTCGCGCAGATCGCCACGACGGTCAACATGAGCCTCGACATCGAACAGGTGTATCTAGCGTTCCTCACCGAGGCGCGGCGGCTGCTCCCGTTCGACGAGGCATCGATCGCTGTGTACACGCCCGACCGTGCGAGGCTGCGGCTGATGCGCGTTCACGAAGTCGATGGCAGGCTCGCCGGCGAACAGCACGAACTTGATGCAGCGACGTCGATCCAGGCGTCACTTGTGCCATCGTTGTTCGAAGACATCGAAGCGCAAGGTGACTTTCGTGAGCGCGAGTGGTTGCTACGAAACAACTTTGTCTGTGGCGCGTCGGTGCCGATCGCGGCGCGGGGTGTGCTGTTGGGTTCGTTTAACGTCGTTTCGGACACGCGAGGCACGATCCGCGCCGAACACGTCGAACTGATGGAGCGGATGGCGGAGCCGTTGGCTCTGGCGCTGGATAACAATCGCCTGTACGCGGAGATGCGCGACATGGCGGAATGTGATGGGCTGACCGGGCTGCCCAACGGCAGGTCACTCCTCAAATATCTGCAGACGGAGATCGCGCGGTGTGCGCGGTACCAGGGCGTCTGTTCGGTGCTGGTGATGGACATCGACAACTTCAAGGTGTTCAACGACACACTCGGGCACCAGGCCGGGGATGAGTTGCTCGTGAACTTTGGGCGGCTGCTCCGCAGCACGTGCCGCGACTTCGACATCGTCGGCCGGCCCTCCGGAGACGAGTTCACCGTGCTGCTGCCGGAGACGGGGGGCGAAGACGCGTTCACGGTGGCGCAGCGCGTTCACGACGCGCTGGCGGCGGCGGGCTGGCGCTATCCGGGACAGGGCATGCCTGTCACGACGAGCATCGGCGTGGCGACCTATCCGAGTGACGCCGACAACCACGAGGCGATTCTGAACCGAGGCGACACGGCGATGTACCAGGCCAAAGCGGCAGGTGGCGGCCAGACGCGGCTCGCATCGAGTATCGTCGATGACGCTGACACCGCCGACGGCCCGCGCCAGGTGCGATTCGGTGTACTCGAAACGCTGGCGAACACGGTCGTGACGCGCATGGCGGAGACGGGTAGCCGGATGCGCACGTTGGCGTCGTTCACGGCGCAAGCGTCGGTGCAGATCGCCGAGCAGCTATCGATGGCAGAAGCGGACCAGCGCATTCTTCGCGTCGCGGCGCTTTCGCACGCTCTGGGTATCTTCCCCGAGGAGGACCCTGAGAACTGGAACATCGACAACCCGTGGGGATTGGACCCGGAATTGGATGCGACGTACCTGAAGCTTGGCCGGCTCTTCGTCGTCGCCTCCCCGGGCCTCGACCGGGCCGTACAGGCCGTCCACCATCACCACCGGCCGATCTCAGCGCTAGATCCGGCGGGCGACACGCAGTTCACGCGGATCCTCGCGGTGAGCGAGGCGTACGCGCGGCGCACGATGCCGGGCGCGGAGCCGCAGCTTTCTTCGCGCGACGCGATCAACGCGTTGCGCAGCGACGACGCGCTCGATCAAACGATGGTCGAGCAGCTTGCGGTGGCAGTGCGCGCGGATAGCCAGACCGCCGCCTGACGGGAGCGGTGCGACGTTGACCCTTAGGCCGGAGCGCGCTCAGGAAATCCTCAGCGTCTTACTCGCTAACCTTCAGTCGCTGCCTCGGCCGCTTGCGCGGGCCGCTTCAGCATGAAGTAGCTGCTCTCCGGTCGCATGAGGGGGAGTATGCCGGTCAATTCCCAGCCTTCCTCGCCCAGTTTGTCGAGGTAGCCGCGGACGAACCCGGTGCGGTGCTCACCGCCCTGTCGGATGTACTCCACCCCTTCTGCCGAAATCCTGCCCCTGAAATCCACGTACACAACTTTGTACTGCCAGTTGTCCATGACGTCTCCTTAATGGCGACGCTGAACGGACGTCCTGCACGCGATCTCCGGCCGCAGGGCCACCTTTAGTTTGGCACGTTTGCGCGTTGCACGGCGACTGGAGGCTCGAGTGTGGAAGATGGAGAACGAGAAGCCGGATGCGGGATGCGGGATGCGGGAACGTCCGGTGTTCGTTAGCCGTGCCGACGTCAGTTCGCGATGCCGACGCCGCCGTCGATAACGATCGTTTGGCCGGTGACCATGTCGGCGCCTTCGATGAGGCTGAGGATGAGTTGTGCGACGTGCTCCGGCGAACAGACATCCTTCAATGGCGCCTTGTTCGACTCAGCCGCCCGGCCCGCTTCGAAGATACGGTCGCCGAGACCGGCACGCAGCCAGCGCGTGTCGATGAAGCCGGGGGCGACGCAGTTCACGCGCACGTCGGGACCGAGCACGCGCGCCAGGGCGACCGTCATGTTGATGACGGCGGCTTTCGATGCGGCGTACGCAATCGAGCTGCCGATGGCGCGGACGCCGGCGACGGAGGCGACATTGACGATGGCGCCGCCGCCGCTCTGCTGCATCGCCTTGGCTGCGGCGCGCGCGCAAAAGAAGGCGCCCTTCACGTTGACGGCGTAGATGTCGTCCCAGTACTCCTCCTTCATGCCGTCGAGATCGGCGAAGGGTACGAAGTGCGTCATCGCCGCGTTGTTCACGAGAATGTGCACGCCGCCGAACCTGGCGACCGCCTGCGCCACCATATCCTGCACTTCGGTGTCCTTCGACACATCGGCCTTTACGAGCAGCGCGCCGGCACCGGTGGCTCCGACGAGTTTCATCGCTTCACGCGCATCGTTCTCCGAGCGCGAGTAGTTGATGATGACGTTGGCACCGCGGCGGGCGAGATCGAGCGCTGTGGCGCGTCCGACGCCGACGGCCGAGCCGGTAACAATTGCTGTTTTGCCGCGGACATCCATGGCGCCTCCGATGGTCGTTCCTAGCCTCGCCGCATGTTGGCATCAGCGGAGGGCTTGGGCCAGCGATGAGGCTCCCGCCCGTGGGCGCGGCGCCACGGGCATTCGAGCGGCGATGCTCGCGTTGACACTGATTTTCGGCGGTGCTAGATTCGAGTCACAGAACTCTCACGTTCACGTAAGACTTTGCGTCGCCGCCGAAGCGGCGAGCCGCGGGGGGTATGCCGATGACGCAAGCGAAGCCATCCGTCATTACCGAGGAGATGCGCGCTGCGATCGGGGTTGAAGGGCCGCCGGCCGTGCTGGAGGTCGAAAAGACGAACTGCCGCATGTACGCGCGGTCCGTGGGCCACACCGACGCCATCTTTTACGATGAAGCTGCTGCAAAGGGGCGCGGGTTTCGGGGCGTTGTGGCGCCGCCGGGGTTCATGGGCACGCCTCTCTTCCGCCCGGGCGGCGGCGGCGGTGCGCCCGGGGAGATGGGCGGCCGTAACTTCAGCGTGCCGTACAAGCGGATCCTGAACGGTGGCACGGATTACGAATACTTCCCGGACGCGCCCGGCGGCGACGCTATCTGCGCGGGCGACACGATCACGGCACGCTCGAGCATCCTGAGCTTCGAGGAGACAGAGGGCAGCCTCGGGCCGATGCTGATCACCAAGCGCCAGACAACGTACACGAACCAGGACGGCAAGCTCGTCGCGAAGATGTACGGCACGCTCATTCAATACTAGATGGCTGCATTGAGCGGGAGGTCCTATGGCTGAACAGGTGCACTTTGAAGATGTGAGCGTTGGCGAAGAGATTCCACAACTCAAGAAGAACTGCTCGACGCAACAGCTTGTGCAGTGGGCGGCGGGGTCCGGCGACTTCTACCAGATTCACTACGACAAGGAGTTCGCGCAGAAGACGGGGCTGCAGGGGTTGATCGTACACGGCGCGCTGAAGAACGCGTTTCTCGGGCAGCTACTGCACGATTGGGCGGGTGAGAAGGGGCAGGTTCGGAAGTTCGGCTGCGCGTATCGTGGCATGGATGAGCCCAACCAGGACATCCTCTGCCGAGGTGTCGTGACGAACAAGTATCAAGAGGGCGGCCGAAACTTCGTCGAGTTAGACGTTTGGACCGAGAAGCCCGACGGCAAGAAGACATCGCCCGGCAACGCGCTCGTGGCGTTGCCCACGAAGAGCTAGCGGATCGGTCGCCGCGGCGACCGGCAGAGAGAGGACACACCGTGGCTGAAGAGTTCCAGATCACCGACGAGATGCGCGCGCAGATCGGCAAGGAAAGCGATCCCTGGACGTACGAGGTGACGACAACGAGCGTGCGCATGTATGCGCGCGGCATTGGGAGTGACAACCCAATTCACTACGACGTCGATCTAGCGAAGGCGGAGGGATACCGCAGCATCGTCGCGCCAGCGGGCTACCTGGGTACTCCGGTCTTCGTGCCGGGTACGAATGACCCGACGTTCGGCTTTCCGCGTCGCGCCGGCGGGCCGCGCCTTAACGTGCCGACGAAGGGACTGCTTGATGGCGGTACGGAGACGGAGTACTTCGACGTGATTTGCGCTGGCGACGTGCTGGAAGAAACGTCGCATCTTGCGGACATCAAGACGCGCGACGGCGCGATGGGAAAGATGGTCTTCGTGACGAACGAATCCGTGTACAAGAACAAGCAAAGCGGCAAGGTCGTCGCAAAGCAGAAGCTGACAAGCATCCACTTCTAGAACGTGCGGGCTTACCGGCCCGGGAGGATCGAATATGGGAGACCAGATTTACTTTGAAGACGTGAGCGAGGGGCAGGAGCTGCCGCCGATCAAGATCTCCCCGGACAAGCAGCAACTCGTGAAGTTCGCGGCCGGCTCTGGCGACTTCAACCCGCTGCACTTCGACGAGAAGTTCGCGACGAACATGGGCATGCCGGAGACGATCGTCCACGGGCGCTTCAAGTACGCCGTCGTGGGCCGGCTCGTCACCGAATGGATGGGCTACAAGGGGCGCCTGAAGAAAGTGGGCGTGAGCTACCGCGGCATCGATACGCCCAACAAGGAGATCACCGCGGGCGGCGTCGTCACCGCGAAGAAGCAGGAGAACGGCGAGAACATCGTCGAACTCGATGTCTGGACGCAGGACGTCGATGGCAAGAAGACGACGCCCGGTACGGCTGAAGTCGCGCTCCCGTCACGCGGATAGCTGCTGGAGACCACCATGGGCGCACTTGAAGGTAAGGTCGCCGTCGTTACGGGCTCCGGGCGCGGGATCGGGCGCGGCATCGCGCTGCTCTTTGCTCGCGAAGGCGCGACGGTGGTGGTCAACGACCCCGGCGTGAGCGTCGATGGCTCGGGGCACGACAACGGGCCTGCGGATCAGGTCGTCGCGGAGATCACGTCGGCGGGCGGCACGGCGACATCGAACTTCGACTCTGTCGCGACGGCGGACGGGGGCGAAGCGATCATCAAGACAGCGCTCGACACTTACGGCCGGATCGACATCCTCGTCAACAACGCTGGCATCCTGCGCGACCGGATGATTTTCAACATGAGCGAGCAGGAATGGGACGACGTCATCGCGGTCCACTTGAAGGGGCACTTCAACTGCACGAAGCCGGCGTCGATCGTGATGCGGCAACAGCGGTACGGGCGCATCATCAACTTCTCATCCGGATCTGGGCTGATCGGCATGCCGGGCCAGGCGAACTACGGCGCAGCGAAGTCTGGAATCGCCGGATTCACACGGGTCGTGGCGAAGGATCTCGGGCGGTACGGCGTGACGTGCAACGCGATCGCGCCCGGAGCGGCCACGCGCATGACAGCGACCGTCAGCGACAACTCGCGCGAGTTGCGCGCACGCGCCGGTATCGGCAGCGCGGCGCCGAACCGCCCACCGGCCGTGCCGCAGTTGCGGGATCCTGAGTACGTCGCGCCGATGGCCGGCTATCTCGCGAGCGACGAGGCGTGGAACATCAACGGACAGATCTTTCACGTTGCGGGCGGCACAGTCGGGCTTGCGCATCACCCTACGCCGATGCGGACGCTCTGGAGCGACAAGATGTGGACGCTCGACGAACTGGCGATGCTGGTGCCGGGGCAACTGATGGCGGGCGTTCCGAACCCTGCGCCACCGCCACCCGACCTCGATGTGGCGGGGCGACCAGCGAAGCAGCCCGAAGGCGCTCCGGCGGGAGGCGCATCATGAGCGGCCGCCTGGAAGGGCGCACGGCGATCGTGACGGGCGCCGGTCGCGGCATCGGGCGCGGCGTCGCGATGCTCCTCGCTGTGGAGGGCGCCAACGTCGTCGTGAACGATTTCGGCGTTGCCGTCGATGGCTCGGCTCCGAGCAGCGGCCCGGCTGCTGAAGTCGCCGACGAAATTAACGCGAAGGGCGCCGGCAAGGCCGTACCGAACTTCGACACCGTCGCGACCGTCGCGGGCGGCGAGGCGCTCGTGCAGATGGCGCTCGACAACTTCGGCCGGCTGGACATTCTGGTGAACGTCGCCGGCATCCTGCGCGACCGGATGATCTTCAACATGAGCGAGCAGGAGTGGGACGACGTGATCGCCGTCCACCTGAAGGGGCACTTCGCGACGACGAAGCCGGCAGCGATCGTGATGCGTCAGCAGCGCTCGGGTCGGATCATCAATTACTCATCGATTTCGGGGCTTGGCGGGTTGCCCGGCCAATCGAACTACGGGGCGGCGAAAGCGGGCATCGCCGGCTTCACGCGCGTTGTCGCGCGCGATCTCGGGCGATACGGCGTAACGTGCAACGCTATCTCGCCCGGCGCGGCCACGCGGATGACGGCAACGATCCCGCAGAACACACAACAGCTTCGCGCGCGCGCCGGCACCGCGCCGGTCGTCGCGGAGGCGCCGCGGCAGTCGACGGTGCCGCCGATGCGTGAGCCGGAGTACGTCGCGCCGATGACGGTGTTTCTGGCGTGCGACGAGGCGTGGAACATCAACGGCAAGATCTTTTACGTGGCTGGTGGCCGCATCTCGCTTGCCCACGAAGAGTCGGCGATGCGGCAGATCAGCAAGAACGGCATGTGGACGATCGACGAGCTGCGCGAGCTCGTGCCATCGCAGCTTATGTATGGTCTCGTCAACCCGGCGCCGCCGCCGCCGGACCTGGATCTGCCGGGACGGCGGGTGGCCCCCGCCTAGCCTGCCACACTCTAGTTCGGTGAAGCGGTCTCCGCGTGGTGCCAAGCATGCATCGATCGCTCGCACAATCGTCTCATCGATGTTCGCAGCTCGTCAGGGTTTACCCGAATAGCGTGCTGCGCGCTGGATATGCAAAGATCGCACTATGAACGCCCGCTCCGCCGCTCACGACGCCTTGGTTGCGTCGCCCACCGACTCGCTGCTGGCGCGGTACATCGACGTGCTGGCGGCTGAGAAGAACCTCTCGCCGTTCACGCGACGAAACTACGCGAATGACCTTCGGCACCTGTTCGGGTACCTCGACGTGCAACGCATCGAGGCGCTTTCGCTGACGCGGCTGGCGTTTCGTGGGTATCTGGCATCGATGATCGATGCGGGCGTGGCGCAGGGGAGCATCGTCCGGCGCGTCAGCACGGCGCGGTCGTTCTATCGCTGGCTGCGGCTGAGCGGCGTGATGACGGATGATCCGCTGGCTAACGTGCGCGGGCCGAAGCAGGCGCGGCGGCTTCCCCACGCGATGACGCTGGCGCACATCACGGACCTCATCGCCGCAGCAGACGGCGACAAGCCGGCGGATCTGCGCGACCGCGCGCTGCTCGAGGTAATGTACGCGTCGGGGTTGCGCGTCAGCGAAGCGTCGACGCTCGACGTGCAACACGTCGACCTGGCACAGATGACACTTCTTGTACGTGGTAAGGGCAACAAGGAGCGCCTCGTCGTCATTGGCGAACCGGCGCGCGCGGCGCTGAAGCGATACCTGGCCGCGGCTGGGCGGGCGAGGCTACTGCGCAACCATCGGAGTACTGGCGAACCGAGCGGGAAGGATGGAGCCGGTCCGAACGTCGCGACACCTTCCTCCGCGCGGTCGCCAATGCCGATCCAACAAAGTGCGACGCGGGCGCTCTTTCTCAACCGAAACGGCGCGCGTATGTCGCAGCGGCGCATCCAGCTGTTGGTAAAGAAGTACGCGCTCAAAGCCGGCATTGACGAGCGGGTGCATCCGCACCTGCTGCGCCACACGTTCGCCACGCATCTGCTCGATGGCGGCGCGGAGCTGCGCGTCGTGCAGGAACTCATGGGGCATTCCAGCCCGAACACGACGCAGATATACCTCCACGTGACCGAAGAGCGCCAGCGTAAGGTGCTGGAGGGTTCGCTCGACGGCTTGGCGGAGGTGGAGATGGCGCGACGCGGCGCGAGAAGGGCGAGAACCGGGGACGCCTGACGTACCGTGGCCGTGGATGAGTGGTTGCCCGATTCGCTCGTGACGCCATCGCGTTGTTGAGTGTGCGCGGATGCGCGACACTGCAGGCAGACGGCACGCGAGATGCGGCCGAAACGGAGGCGCAACATGACGCTCTACTTCGTCGAACACCAGCACAGCGCCGAGACCTGTCCGACGCAGAACCGTGACATGATGCTGATGCTGGGTCAGCATGTGACGCAGGAGAGCGCGAGCAAGTTCGGCGTGAAGATTCACGCCGATGTGGTGCATCCCGGCGAGCACAGGATGAACATGGTGCTCGAAGCGGACAAGCGCGAGAGCATCGACAGCTTCATGCAGCCGTTCGGCATGGTCGGGTCCGTGGACGTGAAGGAAGTCACGACGTGCGAACAGGTCGTGGCGACGGCGACCTGCTGACCCGCTTACGCCACCCGCTGACGTTCGTCACGACGGGAATGATCGGTTCGGACGTTACGTCACCTCTGGTCGATCCCGATCGTTCGGCGGGTGACTCCCAGATGAGGACTCGAGCGCCCGCCGGCCGGCTTCAACGGCTCCGTCTCCCGCTTCTGTCGTCACCGTGCTAACCTACGCCATCGAACGACGCACCGGGACGGGGGTGAGGGTCTATCAGCCGGCAGGTACGGAGAGCGTGGGAACTGCTCTACCTCCTCACATTCCGCGAACTGAAGCTCCGGTACCAGGACACGGTCTTCGGGTTCCTCTGGTCTCTCATCCGTCCGCTGCTGCAGGGCGCGGTGTTGTTCGTCGTACTCAGGAAATTCATCCGCATCGAGGTGGAGGACTATCACCTCGTGCTGCTCGCGGGGCTGTTTCCGTGGACGTGGTTCCAGACGTCACTCGTGATCGCCGTCGGCTCGTTCTCAACGAACGGTGCGCTGATCAAGAAGGTCTACTTTCCGCGTTTCGTGCTACCCCTCGCGACGGTGCTGAACAACGGCGTGCAGTACGGGCTGTCGATTCCCGTGCTTGTCGTGCTGCTCTTGATCGAGGGGTATACGCCGAACTGGACGTGGCTGATTGGCGTCCCATATCTGCTGGCGGTTCAGGCGCTGCTGATCATGGGTATCGTCCTGTTCATCGCTGCGCTGAACGTGTACTTTCGCGACCTGGAGCACCTGACCGATGTCTTCGTCGGCCTCATCTGGTTCTACTTGACGCCGGTCATCTACCCACTCTCGATCGTCCCGGACGAGTATCATAGTTGGGTGTTGCTGAATCCTATGGCATCGCTCATCGAAGGCTGGCGCGACCTGTTTTTACACAACTCCATCCCCGGACTTGAGCTATGGCCGGCGCTCGTGTTCGCCGTAGGAGCAGCCGCCCTGGGTTCGTTCTCGTTCCGGAAGATGGAAGGCGGGTTCGCCGATGCGCTCTGACATCGGCGGCGACGTGGCGATCGCGTTCGACGATGTGTCGAAGCACTACTCGCTGTCCCTTCAGAAACAGGCGACTGACTTCAAGACAATGCTGCTGCACTTGCCGCGCTTCATCTCGAGCGCGCGGCGTCCATTCGTTGCGCTGAATCACGTGAATCTGCGCGTGAAGCGTGGCGAGAGCCTGGGGATCATCGGGCCGAACGGGTCCGGGAAAAGCACGACGCTGCGCGTTATGTCGCGAATCACACCACCGACAGCGGGAACGGTGACGGTGAATGGGCGCATCTCCGCCCTGCTCGAACTGGGCTCGGGATTTCACCCGCAGATCACCGGCCGGGAGAACGCGATACTCAACGCGGTGCTCCTCGGCCTGACGCTGCAGGAAGCGCGGGACGTGCTGCCGCGGATCATCGAGTTTTCCGAACTCGGCGACTTCATCGACCAGCCGATGCGGACATACTCGTCGGGTATGTTCTTCCGTCTGGGGTTTTCGGTCGCCGTCCACGTCGGCCCCGAGATCCTGCTAATCGATGAAGTGCTGGCCGTGGGGGATGCGGAGTTCCAGAAGAAGTGCATGGATCACGTGCATGGCCTTCGGCAGCAGGGCGTGACGATGGTCCTGGTGACGCACGACATGCTCAGCATGCCGAAGTTCTGCGACCGGGCGATTCTGCTCGAACGCGGCGCGATCACCGACGAGGGAGCGCCACAGCAGGTGGTCCACAACTATCTTGCGCGTGTCGAGCAGTTGTTGGCGTTGCACACCGAGGAGCAACAACAGTTGAAGATCGCGCAGGTGGCGGCGCCATGATGGTGCGAATCGACTTCAGCGGACGCGCGAAAAAGGCCGCCCGAGCGCTGAACGTATCAGCGCGGCGCGTACCAGGGCTCGCGTTCATCGCTGAAGCAGGGCCGCATCTGCCGTTGCGCGACGGCGCCGTCGACGAATTGTTCGTCGGCAGGGCAATTGCGTGGCGCGATGACGTTGCGGCCACGCTCGATGAGTTATGGCGTGTCAGCAAGCCGGGCGCGCTGATCCACCTGACGCTGCCGCATGCGTCGTCGACGCTGGCAATGACGCGCGACCCGCGCTCGCGTCCGGCGCTGACCCTGAACACGTTCAACTATTACGATCCGCGCACGAAGCCCGCCGATGCGCCGGTAACGGCGTTCTCGATCGAACGTGCGCGGCTCAAGGTGGCCGGCCAGCGGGAAAGTGACAGCGGGCTGGCACTGGCACGCGGACCGTTCGCACAGTTCGTCGAAAAGCTGGCGAACGGGAGCCGCAGCAGCCAGTATCGCTTCGAGCGCTGGTTCGCGAACCTCATCGGCGGATTCGAGGAGTTCGATGTTGTGCTATCCGTCGTCAAACCGGCGGAGAACGCGCGCACCAAACGCCCGGTGACGCCGCCTTCGCGAGACGAACGTGCCGCCGTGTCCGCCGATCGCACCGATCTGCGCGTGACGAGCGACGTGGCGCGTGAGGCGGCGGCGGTCGACACCGCTGCCGAGGACGTGTTGCCATTGGACTCGGGGGCGCCGCTCGCGACCGGGCCGGCGGGTGATCATGGGAGCGCGAACGAGCGATGACGACGCAAACCGAACAGCCGGATATCGACCTGACGTATTCGATCGAAGATTTCGAGGCTGGGACGCACCGAGACTCGACGTTTCTGTACCGCGCGATCGAGGACACGATGGTTGACCTGGCGACCGAGGTGCGCGGCGGGCGCGTGCTCGACGTCGCGTGCGGTACGGGCAAGCAGGCGATGCGGATTGCCGAGCGCGGGTGCCTGGCAATCGGCGCTGAGGCTTCGATGGAGATGATCGGCGTAGGGCGGTATTTACAGCCCGAAAGCAAAGCGGTGATGCTGCGGAGCATCGCCGAGATCATGCCGTTCGGCGATGAATCGTTCGACCGAGTCATCTGTCAAGGTTCGCTCGACCACTTCGCCGATCCGGAGAAGTTCATGCGCGAAGCAGCTCGGATCACGAAACCAGATGGGCGCGTGGTAATCGCACTCGCGAACTTCGAGAGCGTGTCGTGCCGGCTGGGGCGCGGCGTCGACCGCGTCAAGCGGCGGCTAGGCCGGCCCCGGCCAGAGTGGCGCCTGTACTGGCAGACGCCGGAGGATCACAACGTGAAAGGCGATCTGCCCTATGTGCGATCCCTCGGCGGCGACGCGCTCGTTGTCGATCGGCTGTGGGGCATCTCGATGTTCTGGTTGTTCTCACGGTACGGGCATGTCCTCGACCTGATGCCTGAGCGGGCAGCATCGGGCGTGTGGCACGCGCTTGACCGCATCGCGCGGCGGCGCCCGCAAGACTCGGACATGATCATCTCGGTCTGGCGAAAGCCCGGTGCGGCAGCATGGCGAACACCGCGGACTTGAACGAAATAACCCAGGACTTCAACGCGCACGTGATGTTCACGTTCGCCGAGATCCCGGCGCGGCCGCGCTTCGCGAACCGTTACGCGCGCCTGAAGCGATGGCTGCTTATCGCCTTCGTCGAGAGTTGGCTGGCGATCGCGTTGTTCCGGATGAAGTGTCTGTTGCGGCGCATGCACGTGCCGCTGCTGCCCGGCGTGTGCGACACGCTTTCGCGGGCGATTTTTAGCGTGCAGATCGGCGATCAGGTACGGGCCGGCGAGGGTCTGATGATCACGCACGGCAACGTCGTGATCGATGGACGCGTGACGATCGGACGGCACTGCCAGATCAATCCGTGGGTGACGATCGGGCTATCGAACAGCAAGCGAGTCGGCTTCAGCGTGGACGGACCGACCATCGGGGACTTCGTACACATTGGCACCGGCGCGAAAGTCCTCGGGCCGATCACGATCGGCAGCCACGCGCGGATCGGCGCAAACGCCGTCGTCGTCAGCGACGTGGCAGCGAACACCACCGTCGTCGGCATCCCCGCACGCGCCGTACGCGACCATATGTCCGTGGCGGAGGCGGCGGGCGAGGGTGACGGGCGCGACGACCGCCTCGTCGCGCACATGCGTGCTTCGATGCTGGAGTATCGGCTCAACCGTCAGTCGCTGACGTCGCTGGTGGACACCCTCGTCGGATGCTTTGAGCTTGGCTCCGCGCGCTTGCAGGTGGTCGAGCGCGACTGTGCGGATGACCTCGTATTTCTGGAAGCCGCCGCCGCTGCCGGGGACGATCCGACGGCGCCGGTTGTCGGGGCGCTGGAGTCACTCGACGCGGCGATACGCGCGGCACTCGAGCCAGTAACGGAAGCCAACTAAGCGGCGAGGGCGTCCCAGGCCGCCTTGCCCAGATCGGCGAGTGCGCGGTTGCCCTCGGAGCTGCGGCCGGTACCGGGTAGGGTGCCGCCCTCGCAGAAGCTCGACATCGCGGAGTAGCCGTTGGGGCCCTTGAAAACTGCGCCGCCCGTTCGCACGCCATTGAGGAACGACCCGCCCTTTTCTGCGACCCACGCCTTCGACGGATCCTCGTCGAGCATGTTCATCTCGTTCCATGGGAGATGGCCCGAAAGTTCGTGCCGGTAGTCCGAGCGCCGCATGATGCGGAGCATGTCTTCCGATGCCTCGGCTGACACCGCTTCGTGATTGGCGATCAAACTAAACAGCCGGGTCATCTCGCCGGCGGTGCTGACCGACATCTTGCGCGCGTCGATTCCGGCCGAGCGATCGCCGAGGCGCAGGAACAGCGTCGTCTCTCGCAAGCCGAGCGCGCGCATAGTGGCGTTCACCCCGTCGACGCCGAGCAGGTCGACACACATGTTCGTGGCAGAATTGTCGGAAATCGTCATCATGAGCACGGCCGCGTCGCGAACGCACATCTCGACGCCGGGCGACAGCTTGGACAGCACGCCTGAACCGAGCACGCGATGCTCGGGGCCGTATGTCAGGCGGTCGTCGAGCGCGAGCTTGCCACTGGCAACGGCCTGGTAGAGCGCGACGAGCACAGGCACCTTGATCAGTGAGGCCGTAGGCATGACCGCTTTTTCGTTGTGCGCAATGTGGGCGCCAGTCGTGAGGTCGGTGAGCGCCCACGTGCAGGCGCCGCTGTACCGGTCGCCGATGGCGTGCAGTTCTTCGTCCAGACGTTGCAGAACGTCGCCGCTCACTTCACGACTCCGGCTTCCAGTTCTGCTTCCGTGTACTCGACCTGCTCGTCCTTGAGTTCGGGATCGTACGGTGGATCGGGATAGTTGACGAGCCACGCTTCTTCGTCGCCGATGTTCTCGAGGCCGGTGGCGACGTCTTTCGGGATGAAGAGGCGTTCGGGCGACGACGCATCGAGGATGTGCTCTTCACGCTTGCCGTTGACGTAGAGGATGATCTTCATTCGGCCGCGCACGCAGACATAGCGTGCGGCGCGCACACGATGCAGATGGTAGCCCTTGAAAGCACCCGGCTTCGCGGCGGTGAGGTACGCCGTGGTCTTCGCGCCGTCCTTGAACAGTTCGACCAGCCAGCCATTCTCGGCGCCGGTGTGATCATACGTGGTGACGCGCTTCACCGGCTCCTTCGCGACGCGATCGATGCTCATCGCTGCCGGGTCAGGCGCCTGATGCGGCGAGCGACGCCGCGCGGTTCGTGACGTTGGCGGTCGCGCCGGGGAAGAGGCTACGCACAGGCTTCAGAATGATGTTCGTCTCCGCCTTCACGATGCCCGGGATCGCGGCCAGCGTTTGCGTCATGAACGTCGTGAGTTCGTCGTTACCGGGGAAGAATGCAAGCACGATGATGTCGGCGTTGCCCGTCGTGTAGCCGACGTATACGACGCCCTGCGCGCCGGCAATCTGCTCGGCGATATCGGTGATGCGCGCCAGTTCGCCGGAGATACTGATCACCGCGGCAGTGTTCAATCCGAGCCGGGCAGGGTTCGTGACGCCAACGATGCGCAGGACATCGTCGCGGATTAGGCGTTCGATGCGGTTGCGGACGGTGCCTTCGGAGACGCCGACAGATTCCGCGATCTCGCGGTTCGTGGCGCGGCCGTTTTCCTCGAGGATGCTGAGAATGTGGTGATCGATTGCGTCCGGCTTCTGAAACGTCAACGCGAGCACCTTTCACTGCCGGTTTCGTTACGGAACGATAGGCCCGCTCTCTCGGCAGTGTCAAGCAGCGGCTCGCGCCGATCGCGGCGTTTTCTTGACACCCACGGCGCGATGCGGATGAATGATGCCGCTTCTATGAACGAACAGTCCATTTGGATCTCCGCCGCGCGTCCAGCTCGCGATTGGCGCGCATGACGCCCTATTCCGGGCAAGGCGCACCCTCGTGGCGGCTGTCGCGGCGGCGCGCGCTGATCGGCGCTGCGGCGAGTACGCTGGCGTTCGGCATCGGCGGCTGTGATTTCGGCGACGACGGCGTCCGGCCGCCGACGCCCGAGGCGCCACGGCGCGGCGGCACGCTTCGTACCGGCACGTCGCTGCCGTTGTCGTACGGACTCGATCCCCAAGTCGAAGCGGCGACTGGATTGGCGATCGTGCCCCGCGTTTACGGGTATCTCCTGCACGTCGATCCGCGGGACGAATCGCTGGTGTATGACCACGCGGTCAACGTCCAACAACCCGATGACGAGACGTACATCTTTACGTTGCGCGATGGGCTCGCATTTCACGACGTCGCGCCGGCGTTCGGACGCGCTGTCACGCCGCAGGACGTGGCGCGATCGATCGAGCGGTATCGCGACAACCCGCTCGTCGTAAGCAAAGCGTGGCACAAGACGATACTCGATCGCGTCGAGACGCCGCCTGATGGCACGATCGTGGTGAAGACGCGCGGTGTAAACGTCTACTCGCTTCATGAAATCGGCGGACTGCGCAGCGGTGCGATTATCCCCGTCGAGGCGATCGATGACGATCTCGATCTGACACGCGGAAGCGCCGGCAGCGGTCCGTTCGTGGCGGGGCGCGTCGACTTCGACGAAGGCGTGCGAATCACCTCAAACGACGCGTACTATCGCGACGGCATTCCGTATCTCGACGCGATGGAGTGGCTGCTCTTCGACACCGACGACGAAAAAATGACGGCTCTGCAGGAGCGCCGCATCGACATCGCGCCGCACCGCGATAAAGCGGAGGCGGAAGCCGCACGCGCGTTGTCAGGCGACCTCAACGTCGCGGCTGAGGACAGCCTCTCGTACCTGTCGATCGGACTGCGCGTGGATCGCGCGCCGTTCAACGACGTGCGCGTGCGGAAGGCGATCGACATCTGCATCGACCGAGAGGCGTTGATCCGCGAGATCGCCTTTGGCGACGGCGACGTGCTGGGGCCGGTGAATCCGCACATGGCCGACGGCTACTGGTCGCTACCGCGGAGCGAAATTGTTGCCGCCTTCGAGGGCGCAATGCCAATCGAAGAGCGGCGCGCAGAAGCGCGCAAACTGCTTGACGCGGCGGGCGCTGCGGACGCCACGATCTCGCTGCAGGTGGCGGATGTGCCGCAACTGCGCGATGTGGCGTCGTTCATCGCCGATCAACTCGGCCGGATCGGACTGACCGTCGTGTTGCAACCGCTGGATCTGTTCGCGTGGTTCGTCGCCTTCCGGCGCGGTGACTTCGAGGCGACGCTGATCAGCCATCAGCCGTACGAGACACCTGACGTGCCGACACGGCTCTATGAGAGCGGCGGCGTCGACGGTAGCGGCAACGTCTTCGGCTTCGCGGATCCGGAGATCGATGCGCTGATCGAGCGTTCGTGGACGGAGACGGACCGCGAGACGCGTCTCGAGACGCTGCTGTCGGCGCAGCGGCTGATGATCGAGGCGCGGCCGATGGTGCATTTGTTCACGGGCACCGGCTATTCGTCGGCGTGGCCGTATGTGCGCGACCGCAAGCCGGAGCTCGTCGGGAGCCTGGCGCAGTACAACTACGAGCAGTGGCTGGCGCTGCCCGCCGAGGAACGGCCGACGTAGGTTGACGGCTTCGCGTTCGCATTGACATTCGCGCACGCGCGTCCATAGAATGACTCCGCCCGAAGACGCCACCGAGGCTCCGTTTCGGGCGTCTTTCACATCGCGCGGCCCCGTGGTGTAGCGGTCTAACATGCCACCCTGTCACGGTGGAGATCGAGGGTTCGAATCCCTTCGGGGTCGCCACTTCCAGTTTGCCTTGCAACGGATGTCCGAGGAACTCGTGGGACTTCCCATTCCTAAGAGCGGCAAAGCGTATCCCGGTTGGGCGTTTAAGCCTGTTCCGCGAGAAGCCGCAGGCTTCGTCGTGACGACCGGTCCCGACAACAGCCCGATCCCCGATCCAAAGCCTCGAGTCCACGTCGCCGCCGGGAATGGCTTAACCATGTGTGGAATCGACACTCAGTCGCCGCCGCGCGGTCATCGGACCTACGGGCTTCAGAATGTGGTGATGGCTCGCATCCCCGAGCCGCGCACGGCGCCACCGCGTGCGGGCCAAGAATTCGTTCTTTGCTCGAAGTGCTAATGGCTTAGTCAAGGTTCTGCCAACCAGTTTTGGGACGACGCTCCGCGTCCGTCGTTGCCACGACGACCTAGTTCGCGTTGAGCCCGACGGCTCGGCTGCCGAGCTTCTGCTTGTACAACCGCTCCCAGTTGAGCACCTCGTTGTGCGTCGCCGTTCGGGGCAATATTTGGAGGATCGAGTAGGAGAACGCTTCTGGATACCCTTTGTCGTCCGACATGAGTTTTCGGAGCAGCAGATTTCCCCCGTGCCCGCTGCGTGCGTACCCAGCCCAGCGACCCCAGAATCCATCCACGCCATGCGCGGATCCGACGTATTGCGCTCCCGTCGTCGTTGCGAGAATCAAGTACACGCCCGCGACGGCGCTCAGGCGAGCACGCCACTCCTTGTTGGCCTCTGGGTCGCTACAGAGGTACACAAGCTCTGAGCGGGTCAGGGTGAATCCGAGGTAGTCAGTGAAGGGACGCAGAAGCTGACCCGCTGGCAGCATCTCGATCACGCGCTTGTTCGTCGCCCACTGCACCCACGCTAGTGTCCCGGCGCCCCAGTCGACGACAACGCGATTCTCAAGCTCCTCGAAGCCATTCAACCGTCGCAAATCGTAGTGGTACCCCGACCCGCCTGCCCACTCGTGCGGCATCCCCAAAGGTAATTTCGGTTTGCCCGCGAACGGCTGGCACGTCACAACCTCGTAGACGCCCTCCAGCCGTGCCCGCGTCCCGCCGAGACCTACGAATGCCACAACGACGTCGGCCTTTGCAAACACAGGTTTGCCTTGATAGGACTGGTACGTTTCCAGCCATCCGCGCCGCAAGAAGTCGTGCACATCTACGCGAGCGTCTTTGTGACGCACGAACTTGATCCGCCTCGTCACGTCGAGACCCTTGAGTTGCAGGAGGTCGAGGATCCCGATCTCACTGTCTGACATTGCTTCGTGCCTCCTGCGTACGCCGCCACCGGTCTCACTCCGCCGGAGTGGGATTATCACTCGGCCAGCCCGTTGCTGCCCGTCGGGAGGTTCGGGACGCGGGTTCCGCGGCAGTGGCGAAGTGCGGTACTGACCAGTATAATGACCATATGACCAGAGTACTGGCGGTTACCGAAGTGAAGGCGAAGCTCCTCGCCCTGCTCGACGATGTCGAGGCGGGGGAGGACATCGAGATCACGAGGCACGGGGTTACCGTAGCGCGCCTCACTTCCGCTCGCGGACCTCACGCGCTGAAGGATCGATTCGCCGGGATCGTGGTGAGCTCGGCTGTCGATTACGACCTGTTCAGCACGGGTGTGCGCTGGAATGTCGAGTGACGACGGTACTACTCGACTCGCATGTACTGCTCTGGTGGTCATCGGACTCCACGCGACTCAGCAAGCCGGCAGTCCGCGCGATTTCCCGGGCCGATGAGCTGGCAGTGGCGTCGATCACCTGGTTCGAACTCGCCTGGCTCGCGCAGCACGGGCGGATTAAGGCGCCGATTCCGGTCCAATCGTGGCTCGATGCCCTTTCCCACGACGTACGAACTGTTTGCGTAACGCCCGCGATCGCCGCCACGGCGGTGTCGTTGCCAAGCTCGTTCGCCAGCGATCCTGCGGACCGCCTGATCTACGCGACGGCGATCGAGCAGGGGTGGCCGCTCGTCACGAAGGACGAGCGACTTCGTGGCCACAAATACCCGAGGAAGATCACCGTCTGGTGACGATCGCGCACGTGGTCAGAACCGCCCCTGGACACTAGACGGTGGTGAGCGCGCTATCGCGACGGGAGATCGGCGTGATTGAGACGATCGATCTGACGCGCGCGCGCCATCGCGACAAGACAGGTTCCAGCCCGAAGCTCGCCGGGTGATGTGGCCGATGGCACTCCGGCACGCTCGAACGTACAATCGGCTCACATCCGGCCGCACAATCGAGGGAGTTAGGCATGTTCGTTGCATCATTGCAGAACCGAATCCGTGCGTTGAATGAACTCTGGCAGCGCGCCGTCTCCGATATGACGCTGGAACACGTCAATCACCATGAGCGCGCCGGTGTGCTGCCGATTGCGTTCAGCCTCAGCCACTACATCCGGGCGCAGGATCAATCGATCAGCGGTCCGTTTCTGCGCGAGCCGACGGCGTGGGATGCGGGCGGCTGGGCGGCGAAGATCGGCGTCAGCGTCGATCGCCTGGGGCGCGAGGAGTCCGTCGAAGAGATGGAAATCATGAGCTTCAGCGACTTCGGCGCGTGGCGTTCGTATCAGACCGCCGTGATCGCTCGCACTGATGGCGTGCTGGCGTCGCTGACGGAGGACGTGCTCGCCGAGGTGCTGATGCCGAAGCTGCCGCCGAACATGCAGCAGATCTTCTGCGCGATGGTCATCGGCCCGGATGCGCCGCTGCGGAAACTCGACGTGCTGGAGTGCTTCGTCTACCAGCACGGTCTGCGGCATATGGGCGAGATCGAGCACGGCCGGGCGCTCGTTGGCCTCAAGGGCATGACAAGCTGACGGCTCTCCCGGCTACGGTGGAACAAGACCGGCGGGCGTAGCGTCGTATTCGCATGAGGGACTCAGTGTCCCGAGGAGGAATACGATGCGTGCATTTCTTACGTTGATCGTCGTAGCCGCTCCGCTCGCCGCCGCGGCGCTGATCACGGGTCCCAGTTCGGCCAGCGCCTGCGCCGGGCTGATCGGCTCGAACGGCGCCGTCAATCTCGGCAGCACCACGACCCTCGCCGCCTATCACGACGGCATCGAACACTACGTCACGGCGTTCGAATTCCAGGGGGGCGGCGGCGAGTTCGGCACGCTGATCCCGTTGCCGGACGTGCCCTCGAAGGTCGAACGTGGCGGCGGCTGGACGTTGCAGCGGCTCGTGCGCGAGACCCAGCGCGAGTTTCCGGCAGCACTCTTCAATGCGGATTCGGCGAGCGCCGCCAAGGGCGCGGAGGTGCTTCAGCAAGTGCGCATCGACGCGCTCGACATCACCGTACTGAAGGGTGGTGGAGCCGACGTCGCGGTCTGGGCGAAAGAGCACGGCTTTCGCCTCTCGCCGGATGCGCCGGAAGTGCTCGACTTTTACGCTGAGCGCAGCCCGATCTTCCTCGCCGCCGTGTTTGATGGCGAAGCAGCCACCGCGCGCGGCCAGCAGGTCGGCGACGGCACGCCTGTTCACATCACGATTCCGACGAGCAACCCGTGGGTGCCCCTGCGCATTCTCGCGCTCGGCAAGAAGGCCGATGATCCGGTCAATGCCGAAGTGTTCCTGCTGACGGATCGCAGGCCATCACTGCTTCCCGGCCCGCGCGAAGGACTCGAACTGAGCCACAGCAAGCGCGCGACGCCGTTGCTGCTCGATGATTTGCGGACAGACGATGGCATGGGCTGGGTGCCGGAATCGGCCTGGCTGACGCAGGTGAGCATCGATAGCACGGCGTCACGAATGCGCTATGACCTCGCTGTGGATGCGAGCGGGGAAGCGCGGCCGTCGCTCGTCGCTGCGGGGATGGCCCGCTCGGATGTCCTGCCGAGCGCCGAAGGAAGCGATTTCCCCGTGGCGTGGATCATTGTCACCGGTCTGATCGCAGCGATCGTCGCGGCGGCCGTCAGGTACCAGACGGTTGCGGTACGACGATCGTGAAGCGCGCGCGTGCCCTGCTGGCATTGCCAGCGCTGGCGGGACTCCTGCTCGGCTCGAGTAGCTGCGGTGGCGGGGACGCCGTGGCAGCCACCGAAACGACCGTGGCGATGCACTTCTCGCGCTTTGCCGCGACTCTGGACATCGTGCGCGCGGGCGTACCGGTGACGATCACGCTTCGCAATGATGATCCGATCGACCACGAATGGATCGTGGGCACGGACGCGGTACACGCTACTCACCGCACGGGCGCCGAACCGCTCCACGCGACGCGCCCCAGTGAAGTTACGGTGCCGGCGCTATCCACGCGGGTGACGACGATCACGTTCAGGAAAGCCGGTGCGTACACGTACATCTGTCACCTGCCTGGCCACGAGGCGTACGGCATGGTCGGCGTGCTGCAGGTGGTCGAGGGCTAACGCATCGCCGCACAGCGAACGACCCGGGACGAATAAAACAGGTACATTTTGTACCGCTATTCCTGTTGACACCGCTGTCAAGTTGAACTAAGCTCGCTCCGCTGATGACTCGCTACCGAACCCCCATCGGCAGCAATAGTCGGATCGCACCCCCCGCAACCGACACGAAGCTCACCCCGCAGGCTGGCGGATGAGTCGCTGCGACACGCGTTGTCGCCGCGACATGCATTTAATTCCGGACACCTAAACGACGGCAAGCGCGTGAGGGAGGGCAATCGTTCGCGCGCCGTACGCACGCGTTCCGCGCAGACGATCACGATAACGCTGGTTATGTCATGCGTGCCGCAGACGCATATGCGTCTCAGGCCCGCGTCCAAGATCACGGCGTAGACGGCACAAGCAAGAGGGAAGGGGAGCACACGCATGAAGCGCACAATGGCTACTTTGGGGATCATCGCAGCACTAACACTGCTCGCGGTGTTCAACGGAGGCGGCCCCGCCGTCGCCGCAACGACGATTCTCGTCGGCGACCCGTTTTCGACGTCTGACGGCTCATTTCCGTATGTCTGCGGCGACGTACTGAACCCGTGCGACACGATTCAGCACGGTGTCGACACGGCAAGCGCAGGCGACACGCTGGACATCGCAGCAGGCCCGTACAACGAGAACGTCGTCATCGACAAGCGATTGATCCTCGATGGCGCCGGCAGCACCGGCATTGGTACCGTCGTATCGTCCGTCGCGGCGAACACGCCGGTGATCACGATTGATGGCAACGTCGCCGGCGGCGCGTCCGTCAGCGACCGCATGGTGCTGAAGGATCTGCGGGTACAGGGCGCCACCGGTGGCAGCGGCGCGATCAATAGCGGTGTGCGGATCAGCGGCTCCGGCACGACGGAGCACCTGACGTTCGACAACGTCGCGATCATCAACAACACGGGCAGCGTATCGCGTTCGATCACACCGGCAGCATCGGGGATGTTGCCGTAAGCGGCGCGGATCTGTCGAACAACGGCAATGCGGGGTTGCGAATCCCAACGTCGGTGGCATTGTTCGATGGCCTCGACGTCACGAGCGGCACCATCAACAACAACTCCATCAACGGTATTCAAACCGGCCCGAGCGGCTCGCCGAACGTTACGAACGTGACGATCGACGGGACGTCCTTCAGCGGGAACGGTACGGCAACATCGGGCGGAGATGGCGATATCAGCCTGTTCAAGTTCAACGGCAACGCGACGATCAAAGACGTGACCATCGCGGCCGATTCGCACATTGGTCTGCAGATTCGCGGCAACGACCCGGTGGTGACACCGACGGGAAGCGTGACACTCGATAACGTGCAAATCACGGGCAACCCGCGATTCGGCATGTCGATCATCGGCTTCAGCGATGTCAGTGGCATGAGCCTCACCGACGTGGACATCCAGACCACCGGCAACTGGGCGCTGTACCTTGAGAACCTCGGCACGACGCTCGACATCGGCAACACAGTACTCGGTCCTGCAATCGTCGCCTCGATCGGTAACGTGTCGGCAGGTGCTGTCGACGCGACGGGCGCGACGTTCGTTGGCGCGGCGAACAACTTCGTCATCGAGGACCGTGTGCTGCACGGCATCGACGCACCCGGCGGTGGCATTGTCACGTGGGTTGCGAACAACGTGTACGTTTCGGTCAACAGCTTCGCACCGCCGCTCACTCTGACGCCGAGCATCCAGCGCGGCATCAACGTCAGCTCCGCGGGTGGCATCGTTAACGTGCAGGCGGGCACCTGGAACGAGCCGCTCACGGTGGGCGCCGCCGGCCTTCAGCTGCGCGGCGCGCAGTTTGGCATCGACCCGCGCCCGACGTGTACGGCGGCATCAGAGACGGTGCAGCGGCGTTCGATCAACGTCACCGGAAACGACGTGATCGTCGACGGCTTTACGATCGCAGAGGTCGGAAGCGACGGCGTGGCGCCGGGACCGGTCGGCCCCGCGAACCCCGACGTGTTGGGCACGGGTATCTTCCTGTCACCGTCGGCATCGGGCTACCGCGTACAGAACAACATCATCCGCGACAACATCTTCGGCGTGTACTTCAACGCGAACGGCGCCAACCCTTCGATCGTTAGGACGAACTGCTTCATCCGAAACAACGAACCGGGCGCGGCTTCTGGCAACGGCATCTACTCTGACCAGGGCCTGTCTTCTGGAACGGCGGAAAACAACAAGTTCACCGCACATTCGTCGGCCGCGATGGTCTTCGCGGGCACTCAGTCCGGGCTGACGATCACGAACAACGAAATGCTGAACGACAGCTCGATCGTCCTCTTCCAGACGACCGGCGCGACGATCAGCGGTAACACGACCACCAACCCGAACGGCTCCGCGTTCTACCTTGGCGGCGGCAACACCAACATTGATGTGCTGAGCAACAGCGTGACAGCATCGCCGTTCACCGCCGTGCGGATCACGCAGGACTTCGCTGGTCCCAACAGCGACATCGAAGTCGGGGGTAACACGTTGAGCGGCACCGGCGCTGCCACGGCCTACGGGGTACGCGCGACGACGAGCGGCATCTCGACCGGACTCAACATGCACGACAACACGACGACCGGCCACTTCCGCGGCATCGACGTGAGTGGCGCCACGACGCCAGTGATTGTCGACAACGACGTGTCCGGGTTCTCGGGGGCATGCACGGGCGCGGATCTCTGCCCGATGGGTATCCGCGTCCTCGACTCGACGAGCATCGATGTATCCGGCAACGACGTGGATGGCGGTCACACGGGCTCGTGCGTGGGCGGGTTCTGGGGCATCTACACGAGCAACTCAGGCGGCGCGATTGACGACAACGAAGTCATGGGCATCGGCAACGGCCTCACAACCGGCTGCCAGGAAGGCCGCGCCGTTGAAGTGAAGGGCGCGGGCACGATGTCCATCACGAACAACGCGATCGACACGTACCAGAAGAGCGGGATCATCGTGCGCGACACGGTGAACTCGACGATCGACGGCAACACGACGACCGGCGAGGGACCGACGACGGCCATCGCGATGAACGGCATCACGGTGACTTCCACCGGCACGACGGTGATCGACGATAACGTGACGAGCGGTCACCGCTACACGCCGGAGCCGACGTTCTCGTGCGGCATCCTGTACTTCCCGGTCGGCAATCCGGCGCCGGGTGCGTTGCAGGTGACCGGCAACAGCTCGACAACGGACGAGGTTGGCATCTGTCTTACGAAGGGCAGCGCAACGTCCGTGAGTGGCGTGAGCGTGACGGGCAACACCGTCACGAACCATCGGCAACGCGCGATCGATGTCGACGGGATGACTGCCGTGCTCGTGGACGGCAACATCATCGATGGGCAGGGCGGTGGTACGACGGCGGCCATCGGTACGAATCCCGACACCGACACGCGGTACTACGGCATCATGGTCACCGACTCAACCGGTACGGTGTCGACCAACGACATCACGGATATCACGCACGGCCCAGCGAACGGTAGCCAAAGCGGCGTCGGCATCCGCGTGAGCGCACGATCGGGCGCCTCGACGGACGTCGACATCACCGACAACGTCGTCACCCTCTCGCAGAAGGGTGGGGTGGTGATTCTCAACCCGTACGGTGGTACGTCCGTCCACGCCGACATCGACGGCAATACCGTTACCGGGTCGGGCCCGATCAATTACATTGCGCAGAACGGCGTCCAGGTGTCGAGCGGCGCAACAGCCACGATTAGGGACAACGACATCAGCGGCCACGACTACACGCCGTTCACGGCAGCGGCAATCGGCATCCTGCTGATTCAGGCTGGAAACGTGACGGTGGATGGCAACGACGTCCACGACAACATGGAAGGCATGTACGTCCAGCAGACGAACGGCGCGATCATCACGGACAACGTCTTCACGGCGAATTACGACGCGTCGATCTTCACGTTCCTCAGCAGCAACGGGCTGTACACGGGGAACGTGACCCTTGGCCAAGCAGGCTCGCAGGGCCTGTACCTGTACGATGCTTCGGCCAACAACGCCTTTACCGGCAACGCGTTCCGCAATCACGAGTACGGAGTGATCGTCGACTACAGTGCGGGAGATCCGACCGGCAGTAACTTCGACGGCAACTGCATCGCCGGCAACCTCACGGCTGGTATGGCGACGGCCGGCACGCAGGTGGGCGGACCGGTGGATGCGGAGAACAACTGGTGGGGCAAGGTCAACGGCCCGAACCCGCCCGGCAACGGCGACGCACTCGACACGGCCTCGACCATCGATGCGCTGCCCTTCCTGGTGGCGCCGGTGGCCGGCTGCCCTGTTCCGGCGGACGGGGATGGCGACGGCATCAACGATCCGTTCGACAACTGCGCGACGGTGTTCAACCCGGGGCAGGCGAATTTGGATGGCGAGCCGCTGCTTCTGCCGAAGCCGTCGCCCGTGTACAACGACGCGACCAACCCGGCCGCTGACGCCCTCGGCGACGCGTGCGACGCTGACATCGACGGCGACAGCGTGCTGAACGTGAACGAGACGCCAGCGTTCCTCAGCCCGTTCATCTGGGACACGGACGGCGACCGTACGAATGACGGCACGGAGATCGCTTGCGGGACGAATCCTCTCCAGGCGACGAGCAACCTCTCGGGGCCGGACACCGACAGTGACAAGCTCCCGAACGCTTGTGAGCTTGTGTACGCGACGAACCCCGCCGATCCAGACTCGGACGACGACGGCGTACTGGACGGCGCCGAAGTGAAGTACTGGATGTCGAACCCCTTGTCCGGGAACACCGATGGTGACAACTGCGCTGACGGACGCGAGGTCGCCTCGATCAATGGCGATCGTGCGGTCAACGTCGTGGACCTGCAGCAGGTGGCGGCGCACTTCGGATCACTACCGCCAGAGTTCCGGTCTTTCGACTACAACGGTGACGGTTTCATCAACGTCGTCGACCTGCAGCAGATCGCGGCGCGCCAGGGGCACTGCACGGCTCCGTAGAGCCTGGACTCAGCGCGATACGGAGGGGCGTGCACTACACGCCCCTCCTTTACTTATACGGATGCGCCGCGCTCGGACTGGGAAACGTCTCGCAAGCGTCCGGGCAGATGATGTAGAGGTGCAACTCGGTCAAGCTGCCGGAATTCAGCTCCGCGCGGACGCTTCGGCGCTTACGTCGTCTCCGTAGGTAGCTGCCTTTGTGCTTGCACCAGTATTGTGTTCGACGGCATAGCGCAGATCGGCGAGAAACTCATCGACGACCAGCGCATGACGGGGGCTTGCCATCAGGTGCAATGCCGCCGGATTCTCCTGGCGGTCGAAGTGCCAGCCGCGCTCGTTCAGTACATCGCCGATGGCCATGATGTCGTGAGCATCAGAACCGACTGCGGCAACGGTCATGTCGGGTTCGCCCCAGACGCGCAGCCCATCGATGGTTCGGACGCCGTCAATCAGTGTCCGCGCGGCGCCGTACGTCTCGAGCGCGAGGCGCATGTAACCTCCTTCGCCGAGATACTGCATCACGGCCCAGGCGGCGCCGATCGGGGCGGCAGGCTTTGTACCGAGAAAGCCCTGCGAACCGTAGATGCCGCCCGGCCAGTCACTGAACATGAACACCTGGTAGCGCATGTTCGTCTTTGGCCGATGCAGTACGACCGATGCTCCCTTAATCGCGTAGCCGTACTTGTGCAGGTCAGCGGACATAGACGTGACACCTGGCACGCGAAAGTCCCATGGCGGAATGTCCACGCCGATCTTTTCGAGCCAGGGCAGCATGAATCCGCCGAGGCAGGCATCGACGTGAAACGGGACACCGGCGGCCGCCGCGATCGCGGCCATTTCCGGGATCGGGTCGATCATGCCAAAGGGGTACGCGGGCGCTGAGCCGACGACGAGTACTGTGTTGGGGGTGATCATGCCTTCGAGCGCCGACGCGTGCGTTCGCAAGTCGTTGCCGAGCGGCAGATGCGTGAGTTCGAGGTCCAGGTAGTGCGCAGCCTTCACGAACGCCGGGTGCGCGGTCCTCGGAACGAGCAGGGTGCCCTTGTCGATGCCACGTTCGGCGCGGGCGCGGTCGCGGGCCGTCTTCACGGCCAGAAAGATCGATTCGGTGCCACCCGATGTCATGGCGCCGCCGACGTCATCACCGCCATGCAGGATGCCGGTCGCCATCGAGACGATGTCGCGCTGCATCTCCTTCAGGCTGGGAAAGACGAACGGATTGAGCGCGTTCTCGAGCAGCGTGTGGCCTCCGGCGGCCTGCAGTACGGCATCGACATCCGGGCCGGCGTTGTAAATGAGGCCCCAGGTCCGCGCGTTGTGATAGTCGCCGTCGTTGATCTGCAGTGCACGCAGCCTGGTCATCACGTCTTCGAGCGTGGATCCCTGAGCGGGCAGCGTCTTCATGTGAAGCTCCTTGTGCGGCTGCCCCGACGAACGCGTCGAAGCGCGGAATCATAGCATGGCGCGGCTGCCAGATCGTAGAATCTCGCTTCGGGACGGCCACCCCGGTTGCGGTAGGATAGATGCATGGACGAACCTCAGATCCAGTACACGACGAGCCGCGACGGTGTCAGCATCGCCTGGGTCGCTAGCGGCGACGGGATGCCGCTCCTCGTGCCGCCGCCAGCGCTGCCATTCAGCCACCTGCAACACGAGTTGGAGATCCCTGAATGGCGTCACTGGTATGAGCATCTCAGCGACCACCTGCGTCTCGTCCGCTACGACGCGCGCGGGGCGGGCTTGTCGGATCACGATGTCACCGACCGCACGCTCGACGCTGAGGTCAGCGATCTCGAAGCCGTGATCGACGCGAGCGGATTCGAGAGAGTCGCGTTGTTCGGCCTGTTTTATAGTGGTCCGATCGTCATCGAATACGCCGCACGGCACCCGGAGCGCGTGTCGCACCTTATCCTCTGGTGTTCGTTCGCCACGGCCGCCGACACCAATCGCGATGCCCTAGCGCAAACAGCGCTTGACGCACTTCGGGAAGTCGACTGGAACCTCTTTACGGAAACGATGGCGCACACGCTGTTCGGCTGGTCCGAGGGCGCTGCCGCGCACCGTTTCGCCGAATTTGCTCGCGCCAGCATGACGCCCGAAAACGCCCGTGCGTCATGGATCGAGCACGCCCACTTCGACGTCAAGCACAGGCTTGCTGATATCGCGTGTCCAACCCTCGTTATTCACCGGCGCCAATTCACCGGCATCGACCTGAGTGTCGCCCGCGAACTTTCCGCGCTGATTCCCGGCGCGAGGCTTGCCGTCGTCGACGGCGCGTCACTGGCGCCGTACGTCGGCGATATGGAGCAGCCGCTTCAGGTGATCGACGAGTTCCTCGGTATCGGTAGCGGCGCCCGGACTGCGCACACGCGGACCGCGGGGGCTGCGGGGTTCCGAACGATCATGTTTACCGACATCGAGGAGTCGACTGCGGCAACGCAGCGCCTCGGCGACGACGCGGCGCAGCAGATGCTTCGGGTACACAACCAGGTGGTGCGGAAGGCGCTACACGCCAACGGCGGCAGCGAAGTGAAGCACACGGGTGACGGCATCATGGCGTCGTTCACATCGACGACCGACGCCGTGTCGTGCGCGGTGGCGATCCAGCGTGGGCTAATCGAACACGAACTTGAGGCGCCGATGCGCGTGCGCATCGGACTGAACGCTGGCGAACCAGTGATCGAGGGCGACGACTTGTTCGGCACCGCGGTGCAACTCGCGTCGCGCGTCTGCACCCGGGCGGAGCCACAGCAGATTCTCGTGACCGATGTGGTACGGCAGCTCGTCGCCGGCAAGGGCTTCCTGTTCGCCGACCGCGGTGAGACCGAGCTGCGCGGGTTCGAAGATCCGGTGCGGCTCTACGAGGTCTCGTGGCGCGAGGTGCACGATCGCTGACGCCACGGCCGACGCCAACCAAGCCTTTGACCTAATCATACGCAACGGCACGATCTACGACGGCAGCGGCGACGAGCCGTACGCGTCCGATGTCGCGGTGATCGGCGATCGCGTCGCCGCGATAGGCGCCCTCCCCGACGCGCGGGCCGGGGTGGAGATTGACGCGACCGGCATGGCAGTGGCACCCGGCTTCATCAACATGCTGAGCCACTCCTACCTCAGCATGCTCCACGACCCGCGCAGTCTCGGCGAACTGAAGCAGGGCGTCACGCTACAGATCTTCGGAGAGGGCCACTCGATGGGGCCGCTGACGCCGCACATGCGCGACCGCATGAACGAGCAGATCGAGCCTGACATCGATGTTGAGGTGTGCTGGCTCTCGCTGGCTGAGTACCTGGCATACGCGGAGAAGAAGGGCGTATCGCAGAATGTCGCGTCATACATCGGCGCGACCACGCTTCGGATCCACGCCATGGGGCAGGACGACCGGCCGGCGACCGACGCTGAGATGGACGCGATGCGCGGGCTCGTGCGCGACGAGATGTCTGCGGGCGCGCTAGGCATCGGGTCGTCGCTGATCTATCCACCCGCGTTCTTCGCATCGACCGAAGAATTGATCGAACTGTGCCGCGCGGCCGCCCCCTACGGCGGCAAGTACATCTCGCACATGCGCGACGAAGGCAACGCGCTCGTCGAGGCCGTCCATGAACTGTTGCGGATCAGCCGCGAGGGTGGCGTGCCTGCCGAGATCTACCACCTGAAGGCGGCCGGACGCGACAACTGGCACAAGATGGACACCGTCATAGAGATGGTTGAGGAGGCGCGCGGGCAGGGCGAGCCGATCACCGCCGACATGTATCTCTACACGGCCGGCGCGACCGGGCTCTCGAATTCTATCCCACCGCGATTTCACGATGGCGGTCCTCGCAAGCTATTTGAACGTCTCGCCGATCCCGACGCCCGCGCAGAGATCCATGCCGCTATCGAGGGCTCGACCGACGGCTGGGAAAATCTGTACCGTTCTGCGGGCGCCGCGAGCGGTGTGCTCGTACTCGAGACGCGACGCGAGGAACACCGTCAGTATCAAGGCAAGACGCTCGAAGACATCGCCGGCATGATGGGCGTGGACCCGATAGATGCGCTGATGGATCTGGTGCTTGCGGATCGCTCACGCGTCACCACGGCGTACTTCAGCATGTCAGAAGACAACATCCGCAAGGAAGTGCAACTGCCGTGGATGTCGTTTGGTTCGGATTCGCCTTCGTGGGCCACGGAGGGGATCTGGCTGAAGCGCTCGACACACCCTCGCGCCTATGGCAACTTCGCCCGGCTGCTAGGGACGTACGTGCGGGACGAGCAACTCGTCACACTGCCGGAGGCGATCCGGCGGCTGTCGCGGATGCCCGCCGATACCCTTGGATTGGCCGAACGCGGCCGTATCGAGCATGGATACTTTGCCGATATCGTCGTATTCGATCCGGCGACGATCGCCGACCACGCCACGTTCACCCAGCCGCATCAGTACGCCACGGGAGTGCGCGACGTCATCGTCAACGGCGTCGCGGCGCTGCGGGACGGTGAATGTACCGGCGCCCTGCCCGGACGCGCCGTCTATGGCCCGGGCAAGCGCCGGTAGAGGGTGGTTGCGCTCCACGCTGGGCTGGCCGATGGTATGGATCACACAGTTCGCAGGAGAGATCGATGACTACGGTGGATAGCGCCGCGTTTGACCGTCTGCGCGCCGCGGCGTCGGAAGCCCGCGACGAACATCACCTGCCCGGCCTGTCCGTCGGCGTCATCCGAGGTGACGATCTCATCTATTGCGAGTCGATTGGACTGGCGGATATCGAAAGCGCGGTGGCACTTAATCCGGCGCGGCGCCACCGCATCGCTTCGGTAACGAAGACGATGGTCGGCCTCTGCGCGATGTCGCTTGCCGACGAAGAGCGGCTGTCGCTCGACGAACGCGTCACAACGCTGCTGCCCGATGTCGTATTCAACGGGCCCGCCGAGTCGATGACGGTCCGGCACCTGCTGACGCATACGTCCGGTATCGGTGAGGCGCCCACCGCGGAGACGCTGGCCGATACCGTCGATCCGAGTCGTCCGGAGGGAAGCCGTCCGCGCGAGTTCCCGGATATGTATCCAAATGGGATTACGATCGAGTGCGAGCCGGGCACGAAGTGGGCGTACGCAAACCATGGTTTCGCGTTGCTGGGCGAAATCATCGTCCGGGCTGAAGGCGCATCGCTCAACGATGTGATGACGCGGCGCATCTTCGAGCCCCTCGGCATGCGCGACACGGATTGCATCGACGCATCACACGACGCCTTGACGACGGGATATCATCGCGCACCGAACGAAGATAACGTGGAACTTCTGCGGCGCGCCGGTCGGGAGCCGAAGTCCGAGCCGACCGTCGATGGATACAACATCCGCGGGGCGCAGCGGGCCGAGTTCGACCGTGCGATGTTGGCGACGGGCGGCGTGCAGTCGAACATGCCGGACATGGCACGCTACGCCTCTGCGCTACTTCGCCGCGGCGCCGGCATCGTGCGGTCCGAGACGTTCGATGCGATGGTAGCGCCGCAGTGGTGCCCCGACGGACGCTTCATCAGCTGGGGGTTGTCGATCAGTCGCAACGTACAGTACGGGCGCCGGACCTTCGGCCACAGCGGCGCCTACTTCGGCGGCTGGAATACGACTCTCACGGTGCTGCCCGCCGAAAATCTAGTGTTGCTCGTCGCAACGAACGTCATGCTCGATGAACCGGCGCCGATTGGCCGCAAACTGCTGCGCGCGCTGCTCGATCTCTCGATTCCACCGCCGCCAGACGTGCCGCTGAACACAGAGATTGCACGCAGCGCGTCCGGCGTGTTCGAACTCACGTCCGGGTATCTGACGAACTTCCGGCCGAGCAACAGGCTAGGGCGGCTGCAGATCACCGCGCGGGATGGCGCGCTGTTCGTACACTCGCGGCGCGGGGCGTGGAAGGACGGCGCGCGCTTGCTGCCTGCCGATATCGCCGACCCGTCGTTCTTTTTGGTGCAGAGTGACGGCGCGGATCCCGTACCGCTCACGTTCCTGCGCGGCGCGGATGGTGGCATCTCGGGACTTCGCACCAACGAACTGATCGATATGATCCGAACTGAGCAGGTTGCGCCGTGGGCGTGACACGAGGAGATAAGGAGACCGCATGAAGGCCGCAGTTCTGCGCGAAATCGGCACGCCGATGAAGGTCGAAGACGTCACGATCGAACCACCGGCCTACGGACAGGTGCTTGTGAACACCGCCGCGGCGGGTGTTTGCCACAGCGACTTGCACTTCATCGACGGCGTGTGGCCGATGAGGCTACCCGCCGTGCTCGGACACGAGGCGGCCGGCGTCGTAGAAGCTATAGGGGAGGGCGTCACCTACGTAGAACCGGGCGACCACGTCGTGGTGCTGTTCGTACCGTTTTGCGGCGCCTGTGCTTTCTGCACGACGGGCCGACCGAATCTGTGCCAGAACGGACGGCTACGAGGGCGCACCATGACGATCGACGGCACGGCGACGGTGCCGTTCCTCGGCATGTCCGCGTTCGCCGAGCAGATGGTGCTGCCGGAAGGTGGCGTAGTGAAGATCCGCAAGGATATGCCACTGGACCGCGCGTCGTTGATCGGCTGCGGCGTCATGACGGGTGTCGGCGCGGCGATCAACACGGCGAAGGTTGCGCCGGGAAGCACGTGCGCGGTGATCGGTGCGGGTGGGGTCGGGCTCAACGTGATCCAGGGATGCGTGCTGGCCGGCGCAGAGAAAATCATCGGCATCGACATGCGTGAGAACAAGCTCGAGATGGCGCGCGAATTCGGCGCAACCCACGTCATTGATGCCTCACGCGAGGACGCCGTCATGCGCGTACAGGAACTGACCGGAGGCGGGGCCGACTACGCCTTCGAGGCGATCGGTCTCCCCGCGGCGATCACACAGGCGTTCAACATGATCCGGCGCGGCGGGGAGGCGATCGTCGTCGGGATGGCGCCATTCAATTCGGAAGTCACCGTCAGCGCGACCGCGTTTCTCGACGAGAAAGTGCTGCGCGGTTGCCTCTACGGGTCGACGCGGCCGCGCGTCGATATGCCACGCCTGGTCGATCTGTACATGGCCGGCAAGCTGAAGCTCGACGAACTCGTCAGCGCCCGCCACCCGCTCAGCGGAATTAACGAGGCGTTCGCTGCGATGAAGAACGGGGAGGTCGCGCGCGGCGTCATCGTCTTCTAGCGGGGGCGCTACGCGACGCCTTCGATTGCGCGCTCATCGGCGACGCACAGGCATGCCGCGCCGTTGTGCGTGAAGCGGAGCGCGTAGTGCGGGATGCCGCGCCTCAGCACGCGGCCGGCAACCGAGGCGATCGTCCACGGCGGTGCGTGGGCATTGCGTAGCGGGCCACCACCGGAAACATCGAACACCTCGACGCCGCTAAGACGCACGACGACGTCTTCGCCGACGCCATACGCAAACTGGGTTTGGTCTTCGGTCACATTCATCATTCCTCCCGGCCAAGTACTCGCGGTGCACCGCGGACACTCCTAACGGTAGGCGGCCGAGGCGACAAACCGTGTCGTCAAGAAGCGCTGCTTCCGGCGGTGCTTCAACGGGAGTACGATGCCTCGGATGACGCCCCAACGACGGTCCGTGCGGCTCAATCGCCTGCAGGAGCTGTTTCGCAGCACGCGCCACGGCTACACGGCACGCGAACTCGCCGAGACGACGGGCATGCACATTCGCTCGATCCAGCGTGACTTGCTCGTCCTGCAACTCGAACTGGGGATTCCGCTGCACGAGGAGGACGGAAGGTACTCGCTGATGCGCGAGCACCGGCTCGGGCCGCTCAATCTGAATCTGCAGCAGGCTCGCGCGTTGTTAGTAGCCACCCGCTTGTTCCTGCGGTACAGCGACGAGGGAGACCCGTACGCCTCGGGTGCCCTCGAGCAGTTGGCGAGCATCATGCCCGAACCGGTGCGGGACCAGGTGATGATGGCCGCGGCGTCGATGGATCGGCGGCCGTTCAATCCGGACTTCGCGCGAAACCTGGCGGCGGTGACGGACGCGTGGGCGCGGCGGCGCGTGCTGCGGCTGAGCTATCGCTCCGCCGGCAAGCAGCGGCCCAAGGAAGTGCTGATGGAACCGTACTTTCTCGAACCGAGCGCGGCCGGATTCGCTACGTACGTGATTGGCTACTCGCAGACACACGCCGCCATGCGCACGTTCAAAGTCGAGCGCGTCGTGTCGGCGGAGATGCTCCCGCGGGCCTTCGAGCTGCCACCGACGCTGAACATCGAGGAGTTGCTGTCGTCGGCGTGGGGCATCATTTGGGGCGAGGGTATCGATGTGCGCCTGCGGTTCGCGCCGGACGTTGCGTGGCGAGTGCGCGAGACGCGCTGGCATCCCTCGCAACAAGTGGAGGAGCTGGCGGATGGCGGTGTGGTACTCACGATCAGCGTCGCGAGCATGATGGAGCTGGGCCGATGGGTGCGAGGCTGGGGCGACAAGGTAGAAGTGCTGGCACCGCCTGCGCTTCGCGAGGAACTGCGCGACGAAGCCGTGAGACTGGCACGCCTCTACACGGCGAAGCCAAAGCCTGTCCGGCGTGTCCGCGCCGGGCGCGCACCAGGCCGGGGAGACCAACCCGGATCGGTGGCGTGAACCGTGGCCACGGGCGCTACGAACCGTTAACGCGTCGCGAGTTCCTGTTCGATGACGGCGTCGTAGAGTTTGACCGCCGGCGGTCCCTGCAACACACCCATGAGCGAACCGGCCTGACGGTGGCCGGCCGTGAAGGCCTCGCTCTGCGTCCATGCCGTGAACGCCTCGCGGTCGGCCCATGTGCTGTGGCTGATGTAGTCGCCGGCATCGCCCCGGAGCAGGGCGAACCGCACGAAGCCGGGGACGCCCTTCAGGTGTGTCTCACGCGTCTTCCATATCTGCTCGAAGTCTTCTTCCTTGCCGGCTACGACGTTGAAGTTGTTCATGGCGACGAACATGCGGCACCCTCCGGTTGTGAGTTGTACGTGTATGCGCTCATCCTACCAGCCGCACTGGCCGAGCGGGCGCGGCCGAAGACGGCCGCCCGTTGGCGGCCGTCTTCGGCATTGGTTCGCAGGAGGGCTCTAGCTAGCTGCTCGGGAAGTCGTTCATGATCGAGATCGCAGCCGGCCCGAGAATCACGATGAAGAGCGTCGGGAAGATGAACAGCACGAGCGGAAACAGCATCTTCACAGGCGCCTTGTAGGCTTGCTCTTCGGCACGCTGACGCCGGCGTACCCGCAGTTGCTCTGCTTGCACGCGGAGCACCGTACCGACCGACGAACCCATCGCTTCGGCCTGGATGACGGCGTTGGTGAACTGGATCAAGTCCGGCACGCCAGTCCGCTCGCCAAGCTCCTTCAGCGCGTCACGCCGGGCCTTGCCGAGCGCAATGTCTCGCAGTGCGCGAGAGAGTTCGTTGGCGAAGGGGCCTTGCACCTTCTCGGCCACACGGGCGAGCGCCGCGTCCAACCCGAGTCCAGCCTCGACGCACGTGGTGATCAGGTCGAACGCGTCCGGCAGACTGCGAATGATGGCGTTTTGGCGCTGCCGCGCGCGCGACCCGATGATGTAGAACGGCATGTAGAATCCGATGAACGAGAGGGCCGCAAACGCGCCGATCGTCATCATGCTGATCTTTGCACCCATCGCGAAGACAACCAGCATGCCCATACCAAGCCCCACACCTGTGGCGATGAGTACCATCGTCAGAAAGCCGTTCATCGTCATCGGCTCACCAGCGAGGATCAGCTTCTTTTCTACGCCGCTCAAGAGCGAACGTGGCAACAGCGCACCCAGTAACCGCGTCGCGTTGTGCAACGCTGGCCCGAGGATGCGCTTGCCAAACCCGGACGCCGCGCCCACTTGCTCGGGCTCGGGCGTACCGCGCGTGAAGGACTCGAGGCGCTGGCGAGCCATGGCTGATCCGGCGCTTGAGCCTCCGCCCACTACCGCGAGAAGGAACGTCAGCACGGCGCCGAAAATGACGACCGCAGTGACGATTGCAAGGAGATCCACGCCCATCGTCTACACCTCGATCTTCAGAATGCGCTGGATGACGAGGAGCCCGACGCATTCCATCAGCACCGCCGCCGCCAACATCGCCTGTCCCGTGAACGTCGTGAAGAGGGGCGCAATGTAGCCCGGACTCATGACCTGGAAGAGGCCGCCCAGGACGATCGGCAGGCCACCGATGACGAACCCGGTCAGCTTCTGCTGCGCGGTGAGCGTCTGGATCTCGCCACGAATGCGAATGCGCTCCCGCATCGTGTGCGCGACGGTATCGAGGATCTCGCCAAGATTTCCGCCCACTGTCCGCTGTACCAGGATCGCCGTGACAACGATGTCCAGGTCGTAGCTGCCGGAGCGTTCGCTGAGAGCGACGAGCGCCTCTTCCGCGCTGGAGCCGATGTTCATCTCATGGATCGTGCGACGCAATTCCGTCGCAATCGGGTGTGCGAGCTGATCGGCAGCACTATCGAGCGCCTGGAGGAGGCCGAACCCGGCCTTCAGTGAGTTGGCGACGATCGTCAGTGCTTCTGGTAGTTGCGCATTCAACCTGGCCACGCGACCGTTGCGCTTGTGGTTCATGTAGAGCTTTGGAACGTTGTAGCCAATCACGCCTGTCACACAGGCGAGAACGAGGCCCTTCCATCCACCGAGCACGACAGCCGGGGCAGCGAAGGCAAACATCGCCATAAGGATCCGCGTCGCGACGTACTCGCCGGGCCGCAACGACAGATCCGCTCGCTCGAGTTGCAGCGAGAGGCGCTCGCCCAGATTGCCACGCGTGAAGCCGGCCAGCATGCCGACGCCTATGCCGGACTGCCGCAAGGCTGCCGCAGGACCGCCCTGACCTTCGATGACGGACGTGCCGGCCATGAGCCCTTCGAGACGACCGCGCACGGCCGCCGACGGCACCGAGGCGCCGAGAAACGCGAACATGACGGCGACGATCGTCGCCATAACTGAGATCGCCGCAACCGCGGCCAGAAGATCCATTTACATCCCCGCAATCGCAAACAGGTCGCCCGGGAGGTGAATGCCCGAGACCTCGAACTTTTCGGTGAAGCGCGGGCGGATGCCCGTCGTGCGAAGTTCGCCGAGTACGCGGCCATCGGTGTCAACGCCGCTCTGCTCGTAGCGGAACAGGTCCTGCATCGTGACGATCTGGCCCTCCATGCCCGACACCTCGGCGACGGCGGTCACTTTGCGCGTGCCATCTGGGAAGCGCGCGATCTGGATGACCAGGTGAATGGCGGACTGCATCTGCTCGCGAATCGCCTTCACGGGCAGCTCGAACCCGGCCATCATCACCATGTTTTCGATGCGAGCGAGCGCGTCGCGCGGCGTGTTGGCGTGGACGGTACCCAGCGAACCCTCGTGGCCGGTATTCATGGCCTGGAGCATGTCGAACGCTTCCGGGCCGCGGACCTCGCCGACGATGATGCGGTCCGGCCGCATGCGCAGCGAGTTGCGCACGAGATCGCGTTGCGTCACCTCGCCCTTGCCCTCAAGCGACGGCGGCCGCGCTTCCAGGGTGACGACGTGGCCCTGCTGGAGCTGGAGTTCGGTCGGGTCTTCGATCGTGACGATGCGTTCGGTGTCCGGGATGAAGGATGACAGCGCATTGAGCATCGTCGTCTTACCGGAGCCGGTACCGCCGCTAATCAGAATGTTCAGTTTGGCCTGCACGCAGGCGCGGAAGAACTCCGCGAGTTCGTTCGTGAGCGCGCCAGTCGCGACAAGGTCGTTGATTGTCATCTTGTCGGTGCGGAACTTCCGGATCGTGACTGTCGGTGATTTCGGCGCCACCGGCGGAATGATAATGTTGACACGCGAGCCATCGGGCAAACGGGCGTCCACCATCGGCGATGACTCGTCGACGCGGCGCCCGAGCGGCGCGACGATGCGTTCGACAATGCGCATGATGTGCGTATCATCGCGAAAGCGCACCGAACTCAGGTAGAGACGGCCTTCCTTTTCGTAGAAGACGGTGTCCGGGTGATTGATCATGACTTCCGAGATTGCCCCGTCACGGAGCAGCGGCTCGATCGGGCCGAAGCCGAGCACTTCGTCGGCGACGGCCGCGACGAGTTCATCGCGCGTCGTACCAACGATGCCCGGCATCTCCTGGGCGATGAGCGTGCGCGCAGCCTGCTCCACGGCTTCGCGCGCCTTGTCCTTGCCCAGGCCTTCGAGTTTGCCCGGATCCAGTTCTTCGATAAGGCGCTGGTGCAGCGTGAACTTCAGCTCGTTGAGCGCGACTACATTCTGCGAGAGCTGACCCGCGCGATTGGCGCCGGCGTTGCCGCCGCCGCTGCCGCCCGCGGGAGCGATCTTGCGTGATTGCCACTGGAACTGGCTCATGTGTTACTACCCCTTACTCCCGGCCGCTTCAGGCAGACCGGCCGAGAACGCGGTCGAGAAATCCGCGCTTTTCCTGTCGCGTGCCAGTCAGCGCGTGCGCCAGATCGATGATCGAACGGGAGACGCGCGCATAGGGCTTCGCGGTGACGATCGGCTGGCCGAGCTGCGTGCTGCTCGAGACACTCAGGTCGTGCGGAATGCGCCAAAACACGTCGTATTCGAGTACGCGGGAGACGTCTTCCTCGCGCAGGCTGTTGGCAGCCGTTGAGTGGTTGATCGTCAGTTTCACCTTGTCTTCCGACACGGCGGCGGCGCGCAGCATTTCGAGTGCGAGGGCTGTGTCCTTGATGCTGGCGATGTCCATGCTCGTGATGAGAAGGATAAGGTTGGCCAGTTCCAGCGTCGTGGCGATGAGTTCGTTGAACGTGCCAGGCGTGTCGATGACGACGTAGTCGTGCGTCTGCGCCAGCAGCTCCACGATCTTCTCGATGTGCTGCGGCGTCATGTTCCGCCATTCGGTCGGGTGCAGCGGCGCAGGCAAGATCGACACGCCGCTGTGGTGCTTCACCAGGAAGTCGCGGATCTTGTCGCGGTCGATCTCGTCGATTTTGCGGGCTACGTCGGCGATGCTCGCCTCGACCGCGACGTCCATCATGATGGCGACGTCGCCGAAGCGCGTGTCCATATCGAGCAGACAGACATTGGCGCCGGTCATCTTCGCGAGCGTGACCGCGAGGTTCGTCGAGATGGTTGTCTTGCCAATGCCACCCTTGGCGCCGAAGACGGTGATCACCGTGCCTCGCGCCGAGACCTCGCTCGACTGGCCGTCGGCACGCAGGCGCTTGCGTTCTTCTTGTTCCAGCACACCGTAGACGGCGCGGCCGAGATCCTCGGGCTTCAGCGGCTTGATGATGTAGTCGCGCGCGCCGGCGATCATCGCGCGGCGCACCGACTGCGCGTCCGCGAGCGACGAGTAGACGATCGTGGGTGCGCCAGGCGCCGCATCGGCAAGCTGCTCGATCGTTTGCAGCGCGAGCGCTACGGGCTCCTCCACCGACACGAGGAAGATGTCCGGTGTGTGTTCCTTCGCAACGGTAACCGCCTCGACTCCGTAACCCGCTTCCCCGACCACCGTGAAGTGGGCAAGCTGCGCGGCGCGCTTGGTCTCAGCCCGGCTCCCCAGGTCAGGGTCGATGGTGACGATCTCAGGATTTCGCGCCATGGACTGCGTCTCCTACGTGGCGGTTACGGTACGGATCGGTTCGGCGGTTACTGTGCGGCTTTGTACCCCTCTGGCTTCAGCGCTTCGGGCAGAGGCGCTACGTCTTCCGGCGTCACGATGTCGATGTAGCGGGTCGTCCCTGTGTCAGGCGTCTCAAGGTCGCCCGGGCCGCGTAGCTCGGCGCGGAACGTGCCGATCTGCGATGCAAGGAAGATGGTCTGACCCTGCTGCGGCGTGATCAGCAGCGTGATCGTGTCGGCGTCGGGCAGCGGCTCGGGCTCGCCGACGGCGACGGGACCCGAGTCGGGGTCAGTGGGCGCGCCCGGTTCGCCGGCTGCCGGGCGGTCCGTCGGACCGAGACCGACCGTCTGCGCCACGGCGGCGACCTGGACGTTCTGAATCAACGTCTTCGCGATGACACCGCCAGCGTCTACCCAGATCAGGTCGACGAAGTCGCCTGGCAAGATGAGACCGCCGGCGTTACCGACCTGCGACGCGGCAATCGACATCGCCCGCTGGCCCGACGGCACGACGACGGACAGACCCTGTTCGGCGACGGGATTGTCCGTGTCGATCACCGCGGTTGATGTGATCTGCTGGTTGATATCGAGCGGGTATTTCGCGACGGTGCCGGCAACATCTTCGATGGTGACGAAGGCGCCGACGTTCACGAGGTTCGTCGGCACGCTCTTGAGATCGAGTTGTTCGGGCCGGATGACCGTGTTTTGGAGGATCAGCGCTTTGGCCACGACGACCTGAGTCGAGCCGGCCGAGACTGGCTCCGTGGTCCCGGAGTCGCCTCGAGCCAGCACGGCGTACATCAGAGTCGCGCTGAGGCCGGCAAGCAGCACCGCGATGATCAGGAATCGCCGGTTGGTTCGTCCCGGCGCTGCACCCGCAATTGTTCGTGCCATGGCAAATTCTCCCACGCGTACTCTGGCCGCACGGCCATCAAAGGCTGTATAGGTATCGGCTGCGCGCCGCACCGCTTTACGTGCAATTTCACCGCCCGCCACATTCCCTGGTCTTGAGCGGGTTTTCCCTGACCCTTCACCGGCGCCCGGTCAGACCGCCGGGTCGAGCACTTTCATTTGCTTACGCAGCGAATTGAGCGCGCGGTGTTGAATGACGCGGATGGCCGCGACACTCTTGCCGATAATGTCGGCAACTTCCCGGTAATCTAAATCTTCGATGAAGCGCAGGATGATGACTTGGCGCTGTTCTTCGCGAAGATGCATGATCGCCTCGCGGACGAGTTCCTCCTCGGCGGTCTGCTCGTATGCCGACTCCGGGTCGCGGCGCGACTTGGTATCCACGATGCCCTCGTGGACTTCGGATGTCTCCTTGCGCGACCGAAGGTGGCTCACGCCCAAGTTGTGGGCGATGCGCAAGAGCCACGAGACGAAGGGGGCTCCGCGAATCTGGTAGCGTTCAATCGCCTCCCACGCCTTCATGAACGCCTGGGCTGTCAGGTCTTCGGCTTCTGTGGCATTTCCCACCATGTAGTAGATGTGGCGGTAGACGCGGACCACGTGGCGGTCATACAGCTCGCCGAACGCTTCCTGGTCGCGCCCGATCGCACGGAGGACGAGCGGTGTGTCATCGTTTGCGCGCGGGACGGCGGTGTTGGCGCTGACCATCGGCTAACCACTCCCCAAGCTCTTCCGGGACGGCGGGCTTGGAGAACCGGTGGGGAATCCGCAACGTGAGTCGCGGCGGTTCCCTTACGGATGCTCCCTATGTCCCAAGAAAGATCGGCAGGTGGCGCCCCACTCTTGAGGGGCGGAAGGCCGATGTGGGCCGGGAGCGCGTCTAGGCGGAGAGTTCGTCCGCGTCTGGCGACGGCGCACCCGCGTCTGCAACGGGCTCGCCCGCTTCCGCGGCGGACTCGTCGGAGCCCGACATCAAATCGGAGATACTCGGCGAGGAGGCCGGCGCTGGCGGGTCGGTGCGTGGCCAGATCACGCCGGCGCGAGGCGTGCTGGGGTCGCGGAGAATGTTCGGGATGTCGGCGGACGCTTGTGAGGCGGCAGGTTCCTGCAGGAGCCGGAATTCGAATGCGTGCTGACCCACCTCGAACGCGTCCCCCGGCTCAAGGATGGACCAGCCACCCGTAACGCCGTCATCGGCGACGATGCTCAGTCTCGTCATGCGGTGCAGCATCAGGTGGCCATCGCGCACCCAGATGCGTGCCTCTTCAATGCTCAACTCCGGATCGTCGACGAACACGCCACAACTACGCCCGGATCCGATGCTGACGGGCCGGCCGCCAATCTTGTACTCGCTTCCGAGATCCGGACCGGCGCGGGCGATCAGCTTGCCGAGCGGTTCCCCGATCGCCTCCGCGACCGGTGCGATCTCGTCATCATCCGACGGCGGAAGCGCATCGGTACGGCGCTGGGCAATCTGCGCCGACCAGGGCGTGATGCGCTGAGCAGAGTCGATGGACGCCGACCCCTCGCTCGCGCGCAGTCGCTTCAGCACAAACAGAACGATGCCGCCGACGACAAGAAAGCTTACGGCGACCGCAGCGGCGATCGGGGCGAGGGGCAGTCCTGACCCACCGCCGGCGGCGACCGGCTGAGAACTGAATGACACGGAGGCTTCGGTCCGACCGGCGCCCACTACTACGGTGACGCGGAGCGCGTGTTCGCCTGCGCCGAACCCGGCCGGGTCGTAGCGGTAGACGTACGGCGGCGCGGACGCGTCGAACACGTGGACGTCATCGACGAACCATGTGACGGTCGCGGTAGCCGGCGTATTCAGCATGACGGCGATGTCACGCGGTTCCGTGATGTCGTCGCCCGCATCGAGTCCGGCGATCACGATCGCCGGCGCGAACCCGCTCCCGGGACGGTAGGACGCGGTTCCGGTGGCGCTGCGGTCGCCGGAAACAACGGTCACGGCGAGTTGCGCCTCGGCCCCTGCGCCGGAGGCATCGAACGTCACAAGGTACTGGCTGCGCAACAGCCGGCCGACGTTCGCGTAGAGGCTTTGCAAGTCTTCCGGATTCGGGGCTTCAAGGTAGCGACCCCTCGACACATTCGCGACCTCGGTCAGGTATACGCGGTCAAGCGGTTCCGCCGCTCGAATCGCGAGCGGCGTATTACCCTGCGCGATCGTGTAGATGGGCACGCCGGCATTCATGGCCGCGCCAATCGATTCCTCTCGCGTCGCAATGCTGCGGCCGCCAAAGTCGGCGCCATCACTAAGAAGAATTACCGCCCGGCGGCTGGCCGTCGACGAGGCGGCTTTGATCGCTGAGACCGTCACCGCCTGGTAGAGCGCCGTGTTGCCGAAGGCAGCGAGGCTGTCCACGGCACCGAGGCTCAGCGCGCGGTCGGCGGTGTAGTCCTGCAAGAGCACGACGTCGTCCCCGAAACTGAGGACGGCGACGCGGTCGTTCACGGCAAGATCGTTGATGAACGCTTTCGCTGCTTCCTTGGCGCTCGCTATTGGCGCGCCCAACATGCTGCCGCTCGTATCAATGGTGATGAGGACGTCGAGCGGCTCGTCTTCGCTGTTCGCGAGTTCAGCGGAGAGTACCGTCGTCGGCGACCCGTTGACCGTGACAGCAAAGGCATCGGCGCTCAGTTCACCGGCGGCGGCGCCCGTATCTTCAATGTTCAGCGTCGCGACGACGTTCGGGTAATCCCCGTCGGTGACGGAGACGACGTTCACGCCGAGCGACGCGTCCTGGGCGTGCGCGGTCGCTCCCCAAGCGAGGAGGAGGGACGCGAGGACGACGGGGCCGATCCGCAGCACGTTCATCAGGGATTCTCCGAGTCGGCTCACGCAGCGCTCGGCGCGTCGCGTTTAGGTGTACGGTTTGGCTCTTTCAACCCCTTGACAGCCCTGCGGCCCCGTGGCAGAATCGTCCCACCTTGCGGAGGCGTCGTTCGGCGTCAGGTGGTACCGTAAGGCACGTTCACCCGGAAGTATCGACAAAATGCCGGCCGCGCTGAGCGGTCAGCCCGCACGGACGCGAGGCAGAAGCTTTCGAGTTCACGCCCGCGCGCGGGATCGCCGCGCGCATCGCACTGCTTCCGCTTCCGCGGAAGGTCACGTTGGGGCTACGGGTCCAGGGGACGCGCGTTCAGGAGGCGGGGCCTGGCTGGCGTCCTCTGGCCCCAACCCGTTTTTCCACAGTGCCATTCGAAGCCGTGGATGGGCACGCGACAATCATCGCGGCGGGGCGCTCCATTTTTCGCGACATGTACCGATATTCCTAGCGAGGAGAGGGGGAAGCGCCGTTCTTCCCTGTGCCTCGACGAACGTCGCCATCTGCGCCCGCCGGCGTCGAGGAGCCAGTCTGTGACCGATCCTTGTAATTCCGGGGGGCGACGATGACGACCGAAACGGCTGCCGACCGGCTGCGACTGACGCAGGACGAGACGGATCCATCTCCTGGCGGCAACGATGCGCTGGCGGCGCCGTTCGTCGCGCAGCCGCAGACCGTCGAAGAGACGGGGCTCGACTTCTCGATGTTGCTCGACCTGGTGGTGAAGGCGGTTTATTTCGGTGGCCGGCCTTCGGCGCGGACGATCGCCGGACAGCTCGCGCTCAACTTTCCGGTAATCGATGAAGTGTTGTCGTTCATGAAGCGCGAGCAGATGGCCGAGGTCGTCGGCAGCTCCGGCATGGGCGAGCAACTCTACCAATACTCCCTCTCCAGCAAGGGCATCGAGAAGGCGGAAGAGGCGCTCAACCGCAACCACTACGTCGGGCCCGCGCCGGTGCCGTTCGAGATGTATCTCCAGGTGCTGCAGCTGCAATCGATCCGCGCGATGCGCATCAGCAAAGAGAACGTCGAGCGGTCGATCTCGCACCTCGTCATGTCGCCGAGCGTGTCGCAAGCCCTGGGACCGGCCGTGAACTCCGGCCGTTCGATGCTCCTCTACGGCGGCTCCGGTAATGGCAAGAGCACGATCACCACCGCAATCGGCCGGATGATGCCCGGCGAAGTGCTGATCCCGTACGCGGTCGACCTGAACGGGACGATCGTCAAGGTGTTCGACCAGCGCATACATCAAGAGATCCCCGCCGACCAGCAGGTGGACCGCCGCGCCAACGGCGATCTCGCCGCCAACGGGGAACGAAGGCGCGACCGGCGCTGGGTCGTCGCGCGGCGGCCGATGATCACCGCCGGTGGCGAGCTGACGCTGAAGGATCTCGAGCTGCGCTACACGCCGCAGTCGAACTTCTACATCGCGCCGCTGCAGTGGAAAGCGAACAGCGGCATCCTGATCGTCGACGACTTCGGCCGGCAGATGATCCAGCCGAAGGAACTGCTGAACCGCTGGATCGTGCCGATGGAAGAGCGCGTCGACCACCTGTCGCTGCACACGGGCGACATGGTCGAGGTCCCGTTCGATGTGCTGCTGATCTTCTCGACGAACCTGCACCCGTCGCAGCTGGGCGATGAGGCGTTCTTCCGCCGCATCCGTCACAAGATCGAGATTCCCGATCCGACGCAGCAGGAGTTCATCGAGATTCTCGCGCGCGTCTGTCAGCAGCGTGAAGTGCCGCTGGACATGCAGGCGGCGAGCTACCTGATCGACATGTACTACACGCGGACCGGCCGCGGCTTCAAAGGCTGCCACCCGCGCGATATTCTCGATCTGGTGATCGACATTTGCCAGTACCACGGAGATACGCCGGGCTTCACGCGGCAGCATCTCGACGCCGCCTGCCAGTCGTACTTCGTGGCGCTCGACGGCAATGTTCCGTCTACCGTTGGACGCTTCGGCGGACTCGCGGCCTAGCGCTCTCATGGTGTTCCCTCAGCGAGGAACGTCGAAGTCCGGCTCGCTTGCCGTTCGTTGCTGCGACGTCCGTCGTGCGGTTCATCCTGCGGAGTTCGTTTCGTAATTTTCGTTTCTTCAGCTTCGTTGGACGTTCGGGCAGCGGAGTTCGTTTCGTAATTTTTCGTTTCTTCAGCATTGTTGGACGTTCCAGCAGCGGAGTTCGTTTCGTAATTTCACTATTCGGAGTCCGCGTTGGTGTCTCCCCAGGCCGCCGTCCGCAGTCGCTTCAGGGAAGTGGGCGGTACTGAAACCAGCCGTACGCGTCACTTTGCACGGCGGGCGGCCAGACATCGAAGCGCTTCGTGTCACCGCATCAGTTATGCCGGGCATGGGGCCGCAGATCGTTGCCGGCCACGGTGCATCGTGTGGCGCCGCGACCAGCCGCTACAGCGGCCCGGTAAACACGACCGTGAAGTACTTCATGCCGGTGTGGTCGATGACGAGGGCGATGCCGACGTCGGTGTACTCGGCGCCGAGAATGTTCTCGCGATGGCCGGGGCTGTCCCAGAGCGCCTGGTCGGCGACGCCGACCGCCTGGTCGTCCGGGTAGTTGTTCTTCGCGAGGTTCTCGCCGGCCCAGGCGTACGGCACGCCGTAGAGGTCCATCAGGCTGAAGGCGGTGTGCCCGGTGATCGGGCTTTCGTGGGCGAAGTAGTTGTGCTGTGCCATTTCCTGCGAGCGGATGCGGGCGATGCCGTTGAGGTGGCCATTGGCGCGCAGGGGCGGCAAGCCGCTAGACATGCGGCGCCGGTTCGTCGCCTCAAACAGCGCCTGCGCGTAGCCGTCCATCGGTGATGTATCGAGACCTGATGGCGCCGCGGGCGCCGGTGGCGGCGGCGGTGGCGGCGGCGGCGGTACGGGCGTAGAC
>CAZRHH010000002.1:0-13144 GCA_964599885.1 uncultured Dehalococcoidia bacterium
CGACGACGACCCGGCCGCGACGCCCACCGGCGCATCGACAGCATCGGCGTCCGCCGAACCACAGGCGGACCCGACGGCAGACGCGACCGACGAAGCGCTCGCCGTGGACTTGCAGTACCTTGCGCCGTTCGTGCTCGACGCTGCCGATGTCCCGGCAGGCTTCACCCTTCGCAACAACCAGCCTGTTGGCGCCCGGGATGCGGCGGTGGCCAACATCGGCATCCAGCCGCTGGCCCGCTTCATAGATGGCAGCGACCTTACGGGGGCGTGGGCGTCGTTCTTCACGCAGGAAGACCGCGCGGTGAGCAGCATCGTCTACGACTTTGCGACGGCGGCGGGCGCGACGGGTCTCGTCGAGACCCTCAGCGCGCTACAACCCGCCGACTATCCCACCGCCGACACCGTGGAGCGCGTCCAGGCAGAGGCGATCGAAGAAGCTTCGCAGATGATGCTCTACGTACTGACCGGCGCGCGGACGCTGGAGTACACGTGGGCGCAAGGCCACTACGCCGGCCAGATCGTGCTCCGCTACGCCGGTGAGGTGGGCAATCCGGATGATGTCGCGCTGGTCGTGTCGCTCGCCCGCACACAGGCCGAGCGGATGCGCGCCGCGCCGTAGCCGTTTGCGGCTGGGCGACGAACCATGCGAACATGAACTGACGAAGAGCGCGAGGAGATCGCCATGCCGACCAAGGACGAGCGAGAGCCGTTTCACCGGATCACGGTCGTTGAAGCGAAAGAGATGATGGCGGGGGACGACGCCGTTGTGATCGACGTGCGCAACCCCGACGAGTACCAGTCCGGCCACCTCCCCGGTGCGACGCTGATCCCGGTGAACAGCGTGTTCGCGCGACGCGAGGAGTTGCCTGGTGACAAGAAGATCATCTTCGTCTGTGCCGTTGGCCAGCGGAGTGCCTTGGCCGCCGAAATGGCGGCTGCCGGGGGACTCACCGCCGACCGGATCTTCAGCATGGACGGCGGCACCGACGCGTGGCGCAAAGCGGGCGAACCCGTCGAGTAGAGCCCGGCAGACGACGCCAGACGGACGACAGGTTGCGGCCCCTGCTCAACAGGTGTCGCTCGGCGAGGACAGGTATGCGGACCATCGTGCTTTGGGATATCGATAACACGCTGCTCTACACCGGCGGCGCGGGCAGCCTTGGCATGGCACGCGCGTTCGAAAATCTATACGGCGTGCCGGATGCCTTTCGCAGCGTCGAGTTTTCCGGACGCACGGACACGGCAATCTTTCGTGATTGCGCCCGCGCCAACGGTATCGCTGAAGCTGCGCTGGCCGGCGAACAACAACGCTTCCTCGATGCTTACGTGCCGCACCTGGCTACCGCCCTCGCCGAAGTCGAAGGCAAGCTGATGCCGGGCGTGCGCGGTGTACTCGATGCACTGGCCGCGCGCGAGGATGTCGTACAGGGACTCGGTACGGGCAACTTTCGCGCAGGTGGCGAGCTGAAGCTGAAGCACTACGAGATCGACAACTATTTTCCCGGTTGCGTCGGTGGCTTCGGCGAGGATACCGAATCGCGCTCCGAGATGGTCGGCCGCGGCATTGAGCGTTTGTTGGGCGCGGACCGCAATGGTGAGCGCGTCGTCGTCATCGGTGACACGCCGCACGACGTTACCGCAGCGCTCGCGAACGACGCCTTCGCGCTGGGCGTCGCTACCGGTAAGGACTCCGTTGAAGTGTTGCTCGACGCGGGGGCCGACGTTGCACTCGCTGACCTGTCGGACGTGGAGCGTGCCGTATCGCTGATCTGTCGGCGCGGGGGCGGTTAGAGCACTGGCCCGCCGAGCAGGGGGCCGCCCCTATCCAGCACCTTGCCATCGGTACCGATGACGCTGGGGCGTTCCTCGCAGTAGCCGCCCAGTTCGCACTTGTCGAACTGAAACGCGCCAAAGTCTTTCGAATAGACGATGGACCACGTGCCAATCAGCAGATTCTCGCCGGACGCGAGCTGCTTCTGCAGTACGGCGATGAGCGCTTCCAGTTCTTTGCGGCCCACGGTCTCCTCCTCGAGTGAACTGTCTGCGACAAGTATGGCACGACCCCGTGCATGCGGCGCGCGGACGGGTGCAACGGTATACTCGCTTCAATTCCATGCGAGAACGCAATTCAGGATCACTGCAGCTTGCCGTCGACATCGCCGGCGGTAAGCGATCGCTCACGCTCGCGAATCCCGTGATGGTCGCGTCCGGCACCTTCAGCTACGGTTTGGAGTACGCGAAGATCATCGACATACAGCGGCTCGGCGCGATCGTCAGCAAGACGACGACGCTGCGCCCTCGGGCCGGCAGCCCGACGCAGCGTATCGACGAGACGCCCGCGGGCATGCTCAACTCCATCGGGCTGCAGAACATCGGTATGGACAAGCTAATCCGCGATATGGCGCCCGCGTGGGAGCGCTGGAAGACGCCGGTCATCGTCAGCATCCTCGGCGGCAGCGTGGAGGAGTACGGCGAGTGCGCCGCGCGGCTCGAAGGCGTCGCCGGCATCGCCGCGCTCGAACTGAACATCAGCAGCCCGAACGCGCAACAAGGTGGCATGGAGTTCGGGCAGGACGCCCAGACGGCGGCGGCGGTCACCGCATCGTGCGTGCGGGCCACAACGCTGCCCATCATCGTCAAGCTCACGCCAAACGTCACCGACATCGTGCCGATTGCGCGCGCTGTCGTCGATGCAGGCGCGAGCGCACTCTGCGTCATCAACACGTTGCAGGCCATGTCGATCGATGCGCACGCGCGCCGGCCGCGGATCGCGCGCGTGTTCGCCGGTCTTTCAGGGCCGGCGATGAAACCTGTCGCGCTACGCATGGTGTGGCAGGTGGCCGGAGCTGTTGATGTTCCGGTGATCGGCTGCGGAGGCATCATGACCGGCACCGACGCCATTGAGTTTCTGCTCGCGGGCGCGACGGCCGTACAGGTCGGCACGGCCACATTCCGCAATCCCAACGCGCCGATCGAGGTGCTCGATGGCGTCGAGCGGTACCTCCGGAACGAAGGCGTCGGCGATGTGCGAGACATCATCGGGGCAGCCCGCGCGTAATCCTTATGTCATGTTACACGCGCCAGGCCGGATCTTCTGAGGCGTTGTCACCGCTCACACACGACGTCCGATCGACGAGTGCGCTTGCGCTATCATGCTCGCGACACCGGCGGGGAGTGGCGCAGCCTGGTAGCGCGCGCGGTTTGGGGCCGTGAGGTCGCAGGTTCGAATCCTGTCTCCCCGACCACCAACTCCGCCACCACGGCACAGCAGCACGTTCAGTCTCCCTAGGCGCCACCCCGTATCGAACGCAATCCGCTCCCTCAGTTCCGCGCAAAGCACCAGGCGCCGGATTCGCAACACCAACCCCTATTCCGGAACCGCACGCCTGCAATCCCAATGTACAGCCACCGCACCCGCATGCCGATCATGGTTGTGCATGCAGACGCAACTTGCCCGAGGTAACCCGCTCTCGAACGAGCGCATCCTGGCGCTCGTACGTCCGTACGCCGGCGTGATTGCGATCGCGTCGATCGTGCTGCTTCCGTTGCTGTTCAGCATGCCATTCCTGGGCGGCCCGATGGAACGCGACGAAGGCGTCTACTTCGGCATGGCGATGTTCGATGGACTGCCGTACACAGCGGTGTTCGACCACAAGCCACCGCTTGTCTACGCGTGGTACGAGCTGAGCCTTCTCATCACCGGCGAACCCTCCATCGTCGCGATCCGGACACTGGCGGCGCTCAACCTGTCGGCGACGGCCCTGGCCGTAACGTGGTGCGGCTGGCTGCTGGGTGGCCGTCGCCTCGGTCTGCTCGGCGGGCTGGCGATGGCGCTCGCAGTGTCGAACCAGTACTTGCAGTTTGAAGCGAACACCGAAGTGTTCACGATCCTGCCGCTAACGTTGTCGTTTGGCTGCTTCCTACGGGGCGTAGAGACCGAGCGGCGACACTGGCTCTTGCTCTCCGGAGCTCTCCTCGGCATCGCGACGATGACCAAGAGCGTCGCGATTCTCCAGTACCCGGCCCTACTCTTTGTACTCGGGTCGAGCCTGGGCGGGGCCGGCGGTGAACCGCGCCGCCTTTCACGGAACGCGCTGGCACTTACGGCCGGGCTCGCATCGGCGCTAGCGCTCGTGGTTACGCCGTTCGTCGTGAGCGGCCACTGGCATGAGTTCGCCTATGCGAACATCGAATACAACTACCTCTACGGCGAACAGGTGCCCTTCGTAGACAAGCTGTTCGCGATCTCCGAAGTCCATCGGCAGGTGCTGAGCGGCGCGCTCTGGCTCTGGTTGCTTGCGGCGTTCGGCGGGTTCCTGGTTGTGACGCGCCGTGCCGAAGCCGGCACGGCGAGCTTGCTCGCCGTGTCCGTGGCCGCATTCGTTGGTGCGAGTTCGACCGGACGCGAGTCGCCTCACTACTGGGTGACGATCGTGCCCTTCGCGGCCCTGCTCGCGGCGATCGCTGTCGAACGAGTGATGGATACGTGGCACGAGCGCCGCGGCCACATCGCTGCCAATGCGCTGGCTTGCGTGGTGCTGCTTTCGGTGCTGGCTCTCACACCGCTTTACGTGGCAGGCTCGGACGCGGCGCACCTCCTCAAGTACGAACGCGAATTGGGCGCCGAGCGCGCTGTCGAGAGCGCGCCGATCGCCGCGTTCATCGCGGATCACAGCGAGCCCGGCGACCGGCTGTTCGTGCTTGGCGGCGAGTCGCAGCTCTACGTACTCGCCGATCGCCGTCCGGCAACGTACTTCACGCGCCCTCTCGCAGCGCTCACTGTCGATCCGGCGACTTTCGAGCGCACCATGCGCGAACTCCGGGCGGCGCCCCCCTACGTCTTCGTCGACTCCGCCCGTGTCGACCTCAAGGCCGCCGACGACGTGTACGTCCGAACCGGCGAAAGCGACCTCAGCCCCACCTACCGCAAGCAGATCGATGCGCTTCTTTCCGAGCACTACGTCTACTGGGCCACGATCGAGCATGCGGAGATCTACCTCCTTCGACTGCGGCCGCCCGAGCCATAGTCCTCTCGGCGAAGCCGCAACCCCGAATCTGGTACCATAACTACGAGTCAGCGCGAGCGGGCTCCGGCCCCTTGGGTCGCAGATATGGCGCATCCGCTCCGCACTCGGTCCCCCGAACGTTGCGAGTCCCGCCCAATACGCCGCTGGCTCCGCCCGGCCGATATAGCCGTGACAGCGCCGACGCTGATCGTCGCGCCTCGCCGATGCGGAGCGCCCGAAGGAGCAACCGTGAACGACACCGAAACCCCGACCCAGACGCAGCACGGCGCCGGCGAGGCGATCCAGGAGTACATCCGGAACATCGCCATCATCGCCCACGTCGACCACGGTAAGACGACCCTCGTCGATGCCATGCTCTGGCAGAGCGGCGTCTTCCGCGAGAACGAGGCGGTCGTCGATCGCGTCATGGACTCCAACGACCTTGAGCGCGAGAAGGGGATCACGATCCTCGCCAAGAACACCGCCGTGCGCTTCGGCGACTACAAGATCAACATCGTCGATACCCCCGGCCACGCCGACTTCGGCGGCGAAGTCGAGCGCACGCTGAAGATGGTCGATGGCGTCATGCTGCTCGTCGATGCCAGCGAGGGCCCGCTGCCGCAGACACGCTTCGTGCTGAAGAAGGCACTCGAACTCGGCCTGCCGCCGATCGTCGTCGTCAACAAGATCGATCGCAAGGACGCCCGCGTGCAGGAAGTGCTGAACGAGATCTACGATCTGTTCATCGACCTCGACGCGACCGAAGAGCAACTCGAATTCCCCGTGCTCTACACAATCGCCCGCGACGGCATCTGCCGGCTCGAGCCCGAAGGCGAAGACCACAAGCTCGAGCCGCTTTTCAACCAGATCATCAAGACGATCCCGGCGCCCCGCTACGACCCCGCGATGCCACTGCAGATGCTGGTGCTCAACCTCGACTACTCGGACTACGTCGGACGCCTCGCGATCGGCCGCATCATGAACGGCACCGTGCAACCGCGGCAGGACGTCGGCCTCGCCCGTCACGATGGCACGATCGTCCGCACGCGCGTCTCGATCCTGTACGCATTCGACGGTCTCGACCGCGTCGAGGTGCCCGAAGCCGGACCCGGCGACATCGTCGCGCTGGCAGGGTTCGACGAAGTGAACATTGGCGAGACGATCACCGACGCCGACGACCCGCGGCCGCTGCCGCCCGTCACCGTCGACGAGCCCACCGTCAGCATGAAGTTCGGCATCAACGATTCGCCGTTCTCCGGACAGGACGGAAAGCTCGTCACGTCCCGCAACATCAAGGAGCGCCTCGAGCGCGAGATCCTCACGAACGTCAGCCTCAAGGTCGACACCGGCGACAGCCTCGACACATTCGAAGTCTCCGGCCGGGGCGAACTGCAGATGGCGATCCTGATCGAGATGATGCGCCGCGAAGGCTACGAGCTCACCGTCAGCAAGCCCGAAGTGATCACGAAGACCATCAACGGCGCGAAGCACGAGCCGATGGAACATCTGACGATCGACTGCCCCGAAGAGTTCGTCGGCGTCGTCACGCAGATGATCTCGTCGCGCAAGGGCCGCATGTCGAACATGGCCAATCACGGCACCGGCCGTGTGCGGCTTGAGTTCCGCATCCCGTCGCGCGGCCTCATCGGCTTTCGCAGCCAGTTCCTCACCGACACGCGCGGCACCGGCCTCCTCAACCACATCTTCGACGGCTACGAGCCCTGGCAGGGCGACATTCCGCATCGCCTCACCGGCGCCCTCGTCGCCGACCGCCCCGGCAAGGTGACCGGGTTCGCGATCGAGAACATCCAGGACCGCGGCGAACTCTTCGTCGAGCCCAGCGACCCCACCTACGAGGGCATGATCGTCGGCGAGAACGCGCGCGGCGAAGACATGAACGTCAACATCACCAAAGAGAAGAAGCTCACCAACATGCGCGCCTCGACATCCGAGATGGCGCTGCACCTGCTGCCTGCTCGCAAGCTCTCGCTCGAACACGCGATCGAATGGATCCGCGACGACGAAGCACTCGAAGTGACGCCGAAGAGCCTCCGCATCCGCAAGCGCATCCTGGACGGCGCCAAGCGCCCCAAATACTGGATGAAGACGTAGCGCGCCAGCCGAACGGCCCAGCCATGAGCGCGCAACATCTGACCTTCGCAACCCGCTTTGGGGCTTGCTGACGCCCGAACGGCGGCGTGTGCGCCGATACTCAGGCTGGAGTACCATTCAAGACGTACCCGCATCTACTGCGTGAGGTGACGGCGATGGCGACGAACGGAAATGCGAACGGCGCGAAGGGCGACATCCGGACGGAGTACGAGCGCTGGGAAGCCGGCGCGCTCGCGAAGGCGCTTGAACGCGGCGGCGAGCGCGAGGCGGAGTTCCGGACAACCTCCACACCCGTAACGCGGCTCGCCACACCCCTCGACACCGCGACCACAGACTTCGACCGCGACATCGGGCACCCGGGCGAGTATCCGTACACGCGCGGCGTGCAGGAGACGATGTACCGGGGGCGGCTGTGGAGCATGCGCCAGTACGCCGGCTTCGGCACCGCGCTCGAATCGAACGAACGCTTCAAGTTTCTGCTGAGCCAGGGTCAAACCGGGCTGTCCGTCGCGTTCGACCTGCCGACGCAGATCGGCATGGACTCCGACGATCCGCTCGCCGAGGCGGAGATCGGCCAGGTCGGCGTGGCGATCGATTCGCTCGCGGACATGGAGGACATGTTCGCCGGCATCCCGCTCGACCGCGTCAGCACGTCGATGACGATCAACGCGCCGGCGTCCGTGCTTGTGGCGATGTACATGGTCGTCGCCGAGAAGCAGGGCGTGCCGGCCGGCGACATCATGGGCACGGCGCAAAACGATGTGCTGAAGGAATACGTCGCACGCGGCACGTACATCTACCCGCCGCGTCCGTCGCTGCGGCTCGCTGCCGACCTGATCACGCACTGCGCGACGTACGCGCCGAAGTTCAACAGCATCAGCGTTAGCGGCTATCACATCCGCGACGCTGGTTCGACGTCGGCGCAGGAGATCGCATTCGCCTTTGCCAATGCCATCGCGTATCTCGAAGCGTGCCAGCGTTCTGGCGTCGACATCGACGAGGTGGCGCCCCGTATCTCGTGGATCTTCAACACGCACAACAACTTCTTCGAGGAGATCGCGAAGTACCGCGCGCTGCGGCGCATGTGGGCGAAGCTCCTGCGCGAACGCTTCGGCGCGAAAGACGCGAACTCGTGGAAGCTGCGCACGCACATCCAGACCGGCGGCGCGACGCTGACGGCGCAGCAGCCGGAGAACAACGTCGTGCGCGCGTCGCTGCAGGCGATGGCGTCCGTGCTCGGCGGCGTGCAGTCGATCGCGTTGTCGTGCTACGACGAGGCGCTCGCGATCCCGACGACCGAAGCGCAGCGCATCGCCCTTCGGACGCAGCAGATCATCGCGCACGAGAGCGGCGTCACCGACACGGTCGACCCGTTCGGAGGCTCGTACTTCGTCGAAGACCTGACGAACCAGATCGAGAATGCGGCGCAAGACTACATCGACCGCATCGAAGACATGGGCGGCGCCGTCGCGGCGATCGAATCTGGCTACATGCAGTCGGAGATCCAGGAAGCGGCCGTCAAGCAGCAGCAGGACATCGAGTCCGGCAAGCGCGTGGTCGTCGGCGTCAACAAGTTCCGCAGCGACGAGGAACCCGAACCGGTGATCTTCCGTATGAACATGGAGCTCGCGCGCAATCAGGTCGCACGGCTGCACCGCGTCCGTGCCGAGCGCGACACGCCCGCCGCGCAGGCTGCGCTCGCCCGTCTCGGCGAATGCGCCCGCGGCGAAGACAACCTCATGCCGTCGATCCTAGACGCTGTCCGCGCGTACGCCACCCTCGGCGAGATCTGCGGCGAACTCCGCACCGCCTGGGGAGAGTACCGCCCGCCGACGGTGGTCTGACTTCGTCGGAGAACCTACAACCTGGAACCTATGGTTGCGCGTCAAGGTGAGGACGCCGTTCTAGTTTCATGCCACCTGATCCGCTAGTCTGCGCCGACTATCGCGCTATCGCTCGCCACTGCGGGCTTGAAACGGGGGAGACTTCATGGCGGAGAAGCGACTTGAGGGGCGCGTGGCCGTTGTTACGGGTGCGTCACGCGGGATCGGGCGAGCGTGCGCCGAAGAACTGGCGCGCGAAGGGGCGACCGTCGTCGTCAACTACTTCACAAGCCCCGACGCCGCGAACGACGTCGTGAAGTCGATCGAATCCGCTGGCGGCAAAGCGAGCGCCATCGCCGGCAACGTCGGCGTCGCCGAAGAAGCGAAGGCGCTGATCGACAAGACGATCGAGACGTACGGCCAGATCGACATCCTCGTGAACAACGCCGGCGTCAACCGCGACCGCATGATCAAGCGGCTATCCGTCGCCGAGTGGGACGAAGTGATCACGACGGACCTGAGCAGCGCGTTCTACTGCACGTCGGCGGCGATCCCGAACATGACGGAGCGCAACTACGGCCGCATCATCGTCATGTCGAGCATCATCGGGCAGATGGGGAACGTCGGGCAGTCGAACTACGCGGCAGCGAAGGCGGGGCTCATCGCCTTCGCGAAGTCGGCCGCGAAGGAGCTGGCGCGCAACAACATCACCGTCAACGCCATGTGCCCCGGCTTCGTCGAAACAGACATGGTCTCCGCGCTCAGCGACGACGTGAAGAAGGCGCTGCTCGCGAACATCCCGCTCGGCCGCTTCGGACGCCCCGAAGAGGTCGCGTCGTTCGTGCGGTACCTCGTCACGGAAGGCGACTGGATCACGGGGCAGCAGTTCAACCCCAACGGCGGTCAGTACATGTAACTAGTTGGATGCTGGAAGCCGGAGGCGAGAAACGGGATCCGCGCCACCGCATTGGAGTCCAAGAGATGCCGGCCATCGGAATCGCGCTCTTCGCCGCTACGATCGTGGCACTCTTCGTCGCGCTGTTGCTTCTGAAGCAAACCGACCGATGGTCGCGTCGGAACTTTCTCATCGCGTATGGCTTAGCGACAGTGACTTCACTGCTTGCTGGAGCGCTCGTCGTTGAGTTCGAATCGAAAGGACTTGTGCTGCTCGTGAGTTACGCCGTGATCTGGTTGTCGTTCGGTGCGATGACGATGGTTCGCTGGTAAGCGAGGCCGCGCAAGACGCCGGATATGTGACTCACGGCGCCGCGAACAACCCCAGCGCCAGTCGCACGCGCTCCTCGATCGGCGCGTCGCCGTCGACTGGCAAGCGTTCTGCCGCATCCGATGCTTCGGCCTGCGTGTACCCGAGGCCCATCAGCGCGGCGATCAGCTCCGCATCGGCCGTCTTCTGCGCCGAGCGCGGCGCCGGCGCATCACCGTCGAGCGGCGGCGTCACCTTGTCGCGCAGATCGAGGACGATGCGTTCCGCCGTCTTCTGGCCGATGCCCGGCACTTTGCGCAGCAGTTCCGGCTGGGCGGACGCGATCGCCGTCGCGAGCTGCCCGTAGCTGAGCGCCGATAGCAGTCCGAGCGCCGCCTTCGGGCCGACGCCGCTTACCCCGATCAGTTGCTCGAACAGCCGCAGATCCTCGCGCGACGAGAAGCCGTACAGCGTGAGCGCATCCTCCCGCACGTGCAGATGCGTGAACAGCGCGATGTGCGCGCCCTCAACCGCCGCGTCAGCCGTCGTCGCCGGTACCAGCGCCATCATGCCGATCCCGCCGACGCTAACGATCAGCCAATCCTCGCCCTTCTCGTCGACCAGGCCGCGGAGGCGGGCGATCATCGGCTCGGGGTCCGCTGCTCGGATCGAACACTGGAGGATGGAAGCTGGAAGCTGGAAAAGGGTGGCATCGAGGCGAGTATAGCGCGGGCGAGTCTCGGCATCCGCAAGTTCTGCGGTCGTTCTATGGCCTTCCCTTATGCGCGTTTCTCCGCGATCGCCCGACGCTGTTCGTAGCGTCCTGGTGATATGGAGGAATCTCATGCCGAGGTGGCTCAAGGTTGTGCTGGTTGTGCTGGGCGCGATTGCCCTGTTCGCGTTTGTGCTCTCGTTCTTCGGGAGCACCGATGATTCGGATCGCGAGATCACCTTCAGCGAGATGATCGCGGCGGGGCGGGAAGGTGACATCGAGCGCATCGAGATTTACGGGGCTCGTCTTGAGATCAAGATTGTAGGTGATCCTGATGAGTGGCAGTCGCACATGGGGTTTGATACGGATTTGAGCGCGGCACTTGCCGCGGAGGACATCGAGGTTGGCGGAGACAGCGGGATCGAGTTGGACTTCAGCGGCGATTCGTCGGGCGCCGCATGGGTGCTGAAGGTGCTCGACTTCCTACCGCTCGTGATTCTCGTGGCGTTCTACTACGCGATCCGAAATGCGGTGCGCGAAGGCATCAGGCGCGCCGACCGGGACGCAGGGCGGTAGGCGCAATTCGGCGCGCGAATCAGCCGTTCGATGCGGAGCTAAAGCTCCGCCGCTACGAAGAGATTGCACGGGCTCCACGATCACCCCAGCTGCCAGCGCTTGCCGTTGTTGGCGAACCAGCGCAGCATCCCCCGCCGCGACGTCGGGCCGCGGGAGGCGTAGCGCATCTCGTGGGTGTCGCCTTCGAGGTCGGCCCAGGACATGCGTAGGCGTTCGATCTCGTCGCCGGCGATGCGGCACTCCTGCACGACCGGATCGACGCCATACAGACGCGCTGAGTTGAGGCCGAAGATCTTGCGCTTGACGTCGTCGGTGAGCATGCCGTAGCCGTGCTGCTGCGCGAACTGCGCGTCGATCTGGAACCCACGAAACGCGGCGATCTGCGGCTGCGGCGAGCCGGTCCAGATGCAGTCCGTCCCCCACAGCACGTTGTCCTCGCCGACGTAGCGGATCAGCTTGCCGAGCAGGTGCGCCGCCTGCGTCGGATCGCTCATGATGTTGCGCCACGTCGATCCGAGTTCGGCATAAACGTTCGTGTTCGGTTGCACGCCGTTGTCCTGCATGCTCTTGATCAGCACGTCCACACCCTCGGGCGTCGCCGGATCGTAGGCGTCCTCGCGCGTGCCCGGGTACCAGCCCGAGTGATAGACGACGAAGTTCACATCGGGATAGCGCGCCGCGACGACGCCGATATCGCGCGGCGACGCGTTCTCGCGGTCGAACCCGAACAGCGGCAAGCCCTTGTGCGCGCAGATCGTCTTCACGCCAAGCTCGCGCGCCTTTTCGATGATCGGGATGCCGAGCAGCGGATCGTCCAGGAACCAGCCGTTGCCGTCCGGGCCATATGGCGTGTACACCTTCCACGCGGCGACATCGAGCGCTTCCGCGCGCGCCTGCATGCGCTCGAGTTGCGCCTCGACCGGGCCCGCGTTCGGCACGACGACGCTGTGCAGCCGTAACCGCCCCGCATCCGCCGGTGATAGCTGGTTGATGATGTCGCGCGTACGCTTCATCTCGTCGAAGTTGAGCGGATCGCTGGAGTCGTTCGCGGTCGGCGTGTCAGAGAGTACGGCGACGGTCGTATCGCTTTCGAGAAAGATGTCGTGGGCGTAGTAGTAGCGGCTCAGGCAGTCGAGTTTGTCGCCCTCCGCGCACGAGGGGTCGCCGCCGAGGAACGTGCGAAAGAAGCCGACGTTCGCGGGACTCTCCGTCACCCACGGTCCCTGCGGATCGACGTGATGCGTCTGCACGTCGAAGATGAACTCGTCGCCTTCGAGCGCGGCGCACACTTCGTCGGGGTCGGCGTCGGTCGGGACGGCGAACGTGCCGCCCGACGGCGAGCCTTCGGGTACGCTCGCCTTGTCGCCGTCATCGCAGCCGACGAGATTAATCGCGGCGAGCGTGACGGCGATGCCACCCGCGCTCATCAAGAAGCGGCGACGGTCGATGCCCCGGCGCCAGGCGATGTCGTCCGCCATCTCGAACGCCAGCGCCTCGGCCGCGAGGTGCTTGCGCGTGCGTGCCTTCGGGACGAACTCGCCGTTACTCGCCTGGCCCGGCGTAAACGGCAGCACGATCGGCAGTTCGGGATCGGTCTTCTTGCTGCGCATGGCGTGGCCTCCTCGCTGCGGGTTCATGATCGTCGGTTCACCGCAAAGACGCAAAGGACGCAGAGGAACGCAAAGGGGGAAGAGGTACAGGGAGTAGAACG
>CAZRHH010000002.1:13244-123304 GCA_964599885.1 uncultured Dehalococcoidia bacterium
ACCAACGACCAACGACCAACGACCAACGACCAACGACCAACGACCAACGACCAACGACCAACACGCTACATCCGCCCAACCACCGGCAACACGCGCTCCGCCAGCAGCTCCAGCGTCTCCGGACGCTCGACGTTCGCCATGTTGATGATCGGCTGGTCGATGCCGATGGCGCGGAACTTCTCGAACATCGCGATCGCCTGATCGGGAGTCACCCACGCGCCGCGCGACTGCGGTTCCTTCGCGAGCCAGAGCGTACACAGCAGAGTCTTCTCGATGTCGTCGTAGTTGCAGCCTTCGCGCTCGCAGTGTTCGCGCAGCACGGCGAGTTTGTGCCGGGCGATCTCGACGCCGTCGTCACTGAAACCCATCGAGATGTTCGTCGCGTCGGCGTACTTGGCGACGAAGCGCAGCGTCTTCTTCTCGCCGACGCCGCCGATGAGGATCGGCGGATGCGGCTTCGAGACCGGCTGCGGCACGCACAGCGTCTCCGCGAGCTGGTAGTGCTTACCGTCGAACACGCCGTCGTTGTCGGACCACATCTGGTGCGCGATCTGCAGCGTCTCTTCGAGGCGCTCGAAGCGCTCCTTCAGCGGCGGAAACGGCACACCGAGGCCAGCGTGCTCGCGATCGAACCACGCCGCGCCGATGCCGAGGTACGCGCGTCCGCCCGAAAGCACGTCGAGCGTCGTGGCTGTTTTGATCAGCACGCCAGGGTGCCGGTACGTCAGGCCCGTCACCATCGTCCCGAGCTTGATCGTCGACGTGTGCGCGGCGACGAACGCGAGCGCGGTATAGCCTTCGAGCATGTCGAGTTCCGCCGGTCCAACGCCGGTGATCTGGAAGAAGTGATCCATCATCCAGAACGATGAGAACCCCGCCTCTTCGGCACGCTTCGCCGTAGCCGCGAGGCTCTCGCCCATCGCTTCCGGCCCGCCTGGCCACGTCAGATACGGCACCTGCAATCCGATACGCATGCAGCTCTCCTTCGACGGCGCGACTGACGGGCGCAGCGTAACGAACCGCGCACACACGCAATAGCGGCGCCGGCGATCCGTGTACAAGCCATCCATCCTCCATCCTCCAGCTTCCAGTGCCCCGTGAAACGCACGATCCAGCTTGTCCATAGAGGGGGGTGTGATAGGCTTCACATGCCGACGGAGAAGGAATGATCATCAAGGATCCGGATCGCTCAACTGCCGGGCGCACCGAGCGCGCGACGCGTATTGGCAGCACAGGCAATCTACCGTTTTCGGCCTCAACTCACGTATCCGCATCGTTCCCATCGCCCTCGCTGTGGCGCTCACCGGGAAAGGTGTAGGCTCCGCATGGCTGTCTACGAACACGACGTTCTGGTCATCGGCGCCGGCCTCGCCGGCATGCGCGCCGCCATCGCCGCGCAGCAGATGGGCGCTGATGTCGCGATGATCTCGAAGGTACACCCGGTGCGCTCGCACTCGAACGCGGCGCAGGGCGGCATCAACGGTCCGGGGCTCGGCGAAGACGGCGGTCCGTGGGAAGAGCACGCCTACGAGACAACCAAAGCATCGGATTACCTCGGCGATCAGGACGCGATCGAAGTGCTGGCGAAAGAGGGCGGCAAGGAAGTGATGCAGGCGGAGCACTGGGGCGTCGTCTTCAGCCGCAAGCCTGACGGGCGCATGGCCGTGCGCCGTTTCGGCGGGATGGGCAAGGCGCGCACGTTCTTCGTCGGCGCGATCACGGGCCAGGCGATCCTGCACGTCCTGTACGAACAGCTGATGAAGCCGGCGTCGTTCCAGGCGCTGCGCAACTACGAAGAGTGGTTCGTCACCAGCCTGATCGTCGATGACGGGCAGTGCCGCGGCTGCGTGGCGATGAACATTCGCACCGGCGATCTGCACGCGATCAGCGCCAAGACGACGATCGTCGCCACGGGCGGGCTCGGTCGCGTGTACGAGCCTTCGACAAACGCGCTGATCTGCACCGGCGACGGCATCAGCCTCGCGTACCGCGCGGGCGCGCCGATCATGGACATGGAGATGGTGCAGATCCACCCGACAACGCTCAAGGGCTCGGGCGTGCTGATCACCGAAGGCGCGCGCGGTGACGGCGCCTACCTGCTGAACAAAGACGGCGACCGCTTCATGGAGAAGTACGCGCCGAACCTGATGGAGCTCGCGTCGCGCGACGTCGTCACGCGCGCCGAGCAGACCGAGATAGACGAAGGGCGCGGCGTCGACGGTTCCGTTTTCCTCGACATGCGCCACCTCGGCGTCGACGTGATCAAGGAGAAGCTCGAGGAGATCTGGGAGATCGCGCGCGATCTCGTGAACATCGATGTCAGCAAGGAACTGCTGCCCGTGCGCCCGGGCGTACACTACATCATGGGCGGCGTGAAGACGGATGTCGACGGCCTGACGCCAATGCCGGGCCTCTACTCGGCGGGCGAAGCGGCGTGCGTCAGCGTGCATGGCGCCAACCGCGTCGGCGCCAACTCGCTTCTCGACACGCTCGTCTTCGGCCGGCGCGCGGCCGAACACGCGGTGCCGTGGCTGCGCGCGCAAACGTTCAACCGCATCGACGAAAGGGTCGTCGACGACGACCGCAAGATGATCCGCGACATCCTCGACCGGCCGCTCAACGGCGACCGCATCGCGAAGATCCGCCGCGACATGGGCGAGACGATGAGCGAGAACGTCGGCATCTTCCGCACACCAGAGAAGCTCGAAAAGCAGATCGGCGTGCTGAAGGAGATCCGCGCGCGCTACGAGAAGGTTGGCGTCGAGGACAAGGGCAAGGTATTCAACACCGACCTGTTATTCCACATCGAGCTCGGCTACATGATCGATTGCGCGGAGATGATCGTGAAGAGCGCGATCGAACGCAAAGAGAGCCGCGGCGCGCACACCCGCCTTGACTACCCGAACCGCGACGACGAGAACTGGCTGAAGCACATCGTCCTGACGCGCCAACGCGACGGCAGCGAGAAGATGACGTACACGCCGGTGACGATCACGCAGTTCCAGCCCCAGGAGAGGAAGTACTGATGAAGATCAAGCTGAACGTCAAACGCAGCGACCCGACGACCGGCGAGAGCGGCTTCAGCAAGTACGAGATCGAGGCGCCCGAAAGCACGACCGTGCTCGACGCGCTGATCCAGGTGCGCGAGTACGAAGACGGCACGCTGGCCATGCGCTGCTCCTGCCGCAGCGCCATCTGCGGCTCGTGCTCGATGCGCGTGGACGGTCAGGCGCGCCTCGCCTGCCGCGCCAAGGTAATCGCCCTGACGAAGGGTGATGAAGCGCACGAGATCACGGTAGCGCCGATGGGCAACATGCCCGTCATTAAGGATCTCGTCGTCGATATGGAGTCGTTCTGGTCGAAGGTGCGCCAGGTCGACCCATACATCCAGCCCGCGGGGACGCCGCCGGACGGCGAGTACCGGGTTCCGAACGAGACGATGATCGACCTGACGCACACGATGAACTGCATCATGTGCGGCGCCTGCGTCAGCGACTGCGCCGTGCTCGAAGTCGACAAGAACTTCATCGCGCCGGCCGCACTCGCGAAGGCGTACCGCGTGGTCGCCGACCCGCGCGACGATCAGGAGCACGCGCGTCTCGAGAAGCTGAGCGAGTACAGCGGCATCTGGGACTGCACGCGCTGCAACATCTGCGTCGAAGTGTGCCCCAAGGGCGTCGCGCCGATGAACCGCATTTTGCAGTTGCGCGAGATGGCGATCGAGAACGGCATCACGAACAACGCGGGCGCGCGGCACACCAACATCTTCACCAAGTCGATCACGGACGGCGGACGGCTGAACGAGATCTGGATGGTGCCGGGATCCGTCGGCATGTTCAACGTGCCGCGGCTGGCGAAAGAACTGCCGGGCGCGCTCCGAATGTTCCGCGCCGGCAAGCTGCCGCTCAACCAGCTCGCGCCACCGGGAGCGCCGGGCGCGCACCGCATGCAAGGGATGGACCGCGTGCGCAACGTCGTGCGCAAGTCGGCGTCACTGAAACCGAGGAAGGCAAAGGTAACGAACTGATGGCTGCAATGAAATACGCCTTCTGGCCCGGCTGCGTCTCGAAGGGCGCGGCGCCTGAGCTGTACCAGTCGACGATCCGCGTGGCGCGCGACATGGGGATCGAGCTGGTCGAGCTCGATCAGGCAACATGCACGGGCGCGGGCGTCATCCAGGAGCAGAATCCGGAGATGGCCGACGCGCTCAACGCCCGCACGTTTGCGATGGCGCAGCAGCTCGGCCTGCCGCTGATGAACATCTGCTCGACCTGCCAGGGCATCGAGAGCATGGTGCAGGACAAACTGACGAAGAATCCGGAGTACCTGGCGAAGGTCAACGCGATCCTCGCCGACGAGGGCCTCCACTACACGCCCGGCCTCGTGATCAAGAACTTCCTCTGGATCCTCGTCGAGGATTTCGGCATCGACAAGATCAAGGCGATGGTGAAGCGGCCGCTGACCGGCATACGCATAGGGCCGTTTTACGGTTGCTACATCCTCCGCCCGAGCGCGATCCTCGGCAAGGACGAGCATCCTGACCGCGACAAGTATCTGGAGATGGTGATCGAGGCCGTCGGCGCGACGGTCGTCGATTACGAGGGTTCGAAGAAGTGCTGCGGCTTTCCGCTCCTGACGATCAACCGCGAGAACTCGCTGAAGCAGGCCGGTAACCACATCCACGAAGCGCAGGATCTCGGCGCCGACGCGCTCGTCTCACCGTGCCCGCTCTGCCACCTGAACCTCGACGCCCAACAGCCGGCAGCAAAAGCCGTCACGCAGTTCGACATCGACCTGCCGATCCTGCACCTGCCACAGATGATGGGTCTGGCGTTCGGCGTCGAACCGAAGGAGATGCGCCTCGACCACCACGTCGTATCGACGAAGAAGCTGCTGGACAAGCTGTAGCCGCTGCCGGCGTAGCGCGCGCAAGCCTGCCTTTAGCATCGCTCGGCGGCACGAAACGCTGGCCAGTAATACCGGGGCGGACACATGGGTCCGCCCCTACTGTTGTCTCAATCGACCCGTCGTGCGGCTGAATGCGACCGCAGCGCGATGCCGAACGCAACCGCCGCAACGGCGATGCTCGCGACGATCGCCATTAGTGTTGTCGCCAGTGTTGTCGCCGCGCCGTGATGCTCGGCCGCTGGCCCGCTGCCGGCATTTGGCCCGGAGATGTCACTCGCGTTTGGTGATGGAACGGGCATCGGATTCTCCGGCCCTTCCACGCAACCCCCGATCGATTCGGATTCGCCGAACGGACCTGTGACTCCGTTCGCGACAGAGGCAACCCGGAACCGCACGAGAGGACGGTCGCAGAAAGGCGGGATGATGTCGGGCCCGAACGAAAACTCGCGGCGGCCCCCGGAGACGGAGAACGTCTGCACCGTAGGAGCACCACCCCCTATCGGCGTGAGTACAACTTCGACAATGAACGATTCCGGGAGGCCGTCGTACGCCCAGTCGATGCGGCTCGTCGCCCCAAGAAGGAACAGCGTCAGCTCCGGCGCAACTGTAGGCGCGACCTGCGTCGTTGCGATGACCTCGACGGCTTGTTCGTGGCGTTCGCCATCCGCATCGGCCTTGCTGGTGAGCGTGAACTGAAACGGGAGCGGCGCGGCCGGTAGCGGGTCGGGCGACGTGAGCACGGGCGTGGCATCGAGGAGCTCGCCGAAGATGGTGTTCGTGCTCCGCAGCGGCGTACACGTGATGAGCTGCGACGGCGGGTTGTCGGGGTCGCCCACGAAGACGCGCGAGATGACGGAGCCGGTGGCGTCGTCGAGGTCGAACAGGTAGTTGATGATCACCGGGATGTCGGGCGACGGCGAGACGTCCGCGGTGAAGCGCAGCCGGTGCGGGCCTGGCGCTAGCTCAGGCAAGTAGGCCGGGTAGCCTGGCGAGGTCTCGTCAGTCGTGGCTTCGATGATTGGCACCGTGAACGGCGCCGTCGTGTCGCATTCGGGACGAGTGGTGGCGTTGGTGGTGGCGACCGCGTCGAGACGGCCGACGACCGTGCCATCTGGAATATCAGCGTCGGAGGCAATGCCGCTCCCCGCGGGGCCGACGATCATCGTCTGGTCGAACGGTGTGCCCGTGGCGAGGTCGATGGTCGTTTGCAGATCGGGGTGGCCACCCGGTTCGAGCACGGAAACAGCGACGGCGATCGTCGGTTCGTCGAAGTCGTGGGCGCCGGCGCTCGTTGCCGAAGCAACGGCGCCGGCCGCGCACGCCAGAAGCAGCATCGCGATACGCATGTGGATCCCTCCCTCAATGCAGAACGCCCGGGCGCGCCGAAAGGTTAACGGCGATTGGCCCCGCTTCGGCGCGTCGGACACAATGCGGGCGTGCCAACTCCTCGGCCGAAGCAAAATCGGCAAAGGCTTGATCTCGCGCTCGTCGAGCGAGGGCTGGCGCTTTCGCGGGAGAAGGCGCGCGCATTGATCATGGCGGGCGACGTGCGCGTCGGCGGGCAGGTGGAGATGCGAGCGAGCGCCCCGGTGGGTGGTGACGCCGAGGTCGCCGTCGCGCGGCCGGCGCGCTTCGTCAGCCGGGGCGGCGAGAAGCTTGCGCACGCGCTCACGGTGTTCGGGCTTGATGTCATGGACGTGGTGGCGCTCGACGTGGGCGCTTCTACGGGCGGGTTCACGGATTGCCTGCTGCGGCGCGGCGCGGCACGCGTCTACGCGGTGGATGTCGGGCACGGGCAACTTGACGTGCGCCTCCGTGAAGACGCGCGCGTGGTGGAAATGGAACGCACGCACATCCGCGAGCTGACTTCGCTGCCGGAACGGCCGGCGATCGCCGTCATCGATGTGGCGTTCATCTCGCTGACGCAGGTGCTGCCGAACGTGAACGCGCTGGTTGCGCCGGGCGCACCCGTCATCGCGCTGGTGAAGCCACAGTTCGAGGCGGGACGCGACGAAGTGAAGCATGACGGCGTCGTACGCGATCCCCTCGTTCACGCATCCGTGATCGGACGCGTCGCGTGGTGGTGCGTGAACCACGGGATGCGCGTACGCGGGTTCACGACATCGCCGCTCGTCGGACCCGCGGGCAATCGTGAGTTCTTCTTGCTACTGGAAGCACCGGCGTTGGCTGGGGCGTAGGGACTGGGGATCGGCCTGGTGCGGCGTGTTATCGTGCTTGCGGCGCCGGGTGAGTTCCGGCACAGCGAGTTGACGCATGAACAAGATTGGCATCACGTATCACCCGAAGTCTGAGGCGGCGCGCGGCGTAGCCGAGGATGTGACTGTCCGGCTGAAGGGTCGCGTGCCGGAGGTGTGGCTCGCGTCGGCGTGGGACGAGGCGGCCCGCGACAAACACGTACCAGGCACCGATCTCGTCATCTGCTGCGGCGGCGACGGCACGGTGCTACGGGCGGCGCGTGCGGTGATCCCGCATCCGGTCGCGATTCTGGGCGTCAATCTCGGGCGTATCGGCTTTCTGACGGAGATCGCGCCAGGCGATCTGCTGGCACGGCTCGACGAGATCGTCGGCGGCGGTGGCCGTATCGAGACGCGGGCGATGATCGAGACGCACACAATGCGGGCAGACGGCACCTCTGGCGAGTACTTCCACGCGCTGAACGACGCCATTGTCGGGCGCGCGGCGCTCGGACGCACGGTGCAGTTCATGGTGCGGATGGACGGGACCACGATCGGCAGCTATCGCGCGGACGGCGTGATCGTCGCAACGGCGACGGGCAGCACGGCGTACTCGCTGAGCGTCGGCGGGCCGATCTTGCATCCGGAGTCGCGCGAGGTGATCGTGACGCCGGTAGCGCCGCACCTTTCGCCGGCAAACAGTCTCGTGCTGCCGGCGGGCGCGCTTGTAGAGGTCGAGATCGCGCCGGCGCAGCAGGCGATACTCAGCGTCGACGGACAGCCGGATGTGGAACTTGCGGGCGGTGATGTCGTCTCGGTGAAGACGAACTCGCACGAGGCGCGCTTTCTTCGCCTCGGGCCGCCCGGCGACTTCTATACGCGCGTGGGTCGCCGCCTGAATTGGCTTAGCGAGTAAGACGAGACCGCCGTGGACGAATCGATGCTTGAGCTTCCGATTCTGGCCGGCATCGGCCTTGGCGGGATCAGCCTGGGAGACAGCGTTGACGACGTGATCGCACGCCACGGTGAGCCATGCGAGCGGCGCGGTGGGGGCGACGAACCTTTCGACTCGCTGAACTACGGCGAGGTGATGGTGTACTTCACCGAACGGCGCGCGGCGATGATCTCAGCCGAGATGGGATATCTCGGGCAGACGCTACAGGGCGCGTATCCCGGGATGCCGTGGCTCGAATTTTTGAGCGTCCATCCCGATGTGTACTACGACGCCACGTGGGCCTGGATGGTACCCGGCATCGACGGGCTCGAATTCATCATCGCGCGCGACGACGATCATCCTGCCATGCCGGAGGAAGGGGTCGAGGAGCAAGTGGTCGTTACCGATCCAGAGAACGCGTTCGTCCTTGCGATCTCGGTGCGGGCGCGCGGTGAGCGAGCCGGGCCGTGGGAGAGAATACACGGCAAACTCGCGAAGTAACGCGCCAATCGGTACAGTTGGCACACGAGCGGGCTGCGGGCCCGCTTTGTCGTTTGGCGAACGGTGGCTGAGATGACAACTACCACACATCAACTCGTGCGCGCCTCGATCGCCGACGCGCAGGCGATCTGCGACCTCGTGAACACGTTCGCGCGGCGCGGGGAGATGCTGCCCCGAACGATGACCGAGGTGTACCAGAATCTGCGCGACTTCTACGTCGTACGCGATGATGCGGGCGTGATGGTTGCGTGCGGCGGATTGCACATCCTCTGGGCGGATCTCGGCGAAATCAAGTCGCTCGCCGTCCGCGAAGACATGCAGGGCCTCGGACTCGGGCAACGCATTGTCGAAGCATGCGTCGATGAGGCGCGCGAACTGGGGCTGTCGACAGCGTTCGCGCTGACGTACCGGCCCGGATTCTTCGAGAAGCTGGGCTTCGCACAAGCAGACGTGATGACTCTGCCGCGAAAAGTGTGGGGCGAATGTTACCGCTGTCCGAAGTTCCCAGGATGCAACGAGATCGCGATGGTGCGACCGCTGTAGAGTCGCTCCCTCCTACGCAGAACAGCCAAGCCGGAACCCTGAGCCGGCAGGACAGCAGCGGCGCCCTGCGCGTGCGTATCGGCATAGGTTTCGGCCTCTGCATACGCGTGCTGGCTCGCGTCTCGCGCGGCATCAACGCGGGCGAACCGGTCGAGGAAGATGACGACCTGCGCGGCACGGCGTTACCACGGCCGCGCGCGTGCTGGAGCATGCAAGCGGTGGCGAGATATAGGTCGCCGATATCGTGCGGCAGCTCGTCGCTGGGAAAGGTCTGCTCTTTGCTGACCGGGGCGAGGTGCTGTTCAAGGGACTCGAGGACGCGCCAAGGCTGTACCAGGTGCGCTGGGCGCAGTAGCGACTCACAAGCGCGACGCAAGCGTCAGACGGCCGCTCGACATCATCGGGGTGTTCCGGTCATGCTTCGTCATGCACAACGCGCTTCGGCGGCTCCGCAAGCGTTGGTTCGACGCGCTCATCGCAGCCGCTGGAATCGGCGTGATCGCCGTGGTATTTCTCGTCGTCCTCCCGCGCATCGCTGACTACGGAGACGTCTGGCGGTCGGTCCGGTCGGTGTCGTGGCCGTGGCTTGCCGTGATGCTCGGGGCGGCGGCGATCAACGTGGTCACGTTTGCGCCGCCGTTGATGGCGGCACTTCCGGGTATGCGCTTCCGGCCGGCGCTGGCGGTGACGCTGGCATCGACCGCGTCGACGTACGTGGCGCCGGGCGGTCCAGCGCTCGGCATGACGCTCTCGTTCGCGATGCTGCGCGGTTGGGGGTTCAACGCCCGCGCGGTGACGGTCGCCGTGACGGTCACCGCGGTCTGGAACCAGTTCGTGACGTTTGGCATGCCGGCCGTCTCGCTCGGTCTGCTGACGCTCAGCGGAGGGCGGCAGCCGTTGCTGCAAACGGCGGCGCTCATCGGATTCGTCGTATTTCTCGCATCGGTCGGCGGGTTCGCAATCGTACTCAGTAGCGCTCGGCAGGCGCGGACCGTCGGCGACCTGGCCGCGCGCGCAACCAGCGCGTTGCTGCGCCTCGGCAGGCGTGACGGCGTCACGTGGTCCGGTGCGACGTTCGTCCGGTTTCGCGCCGACACGTTCGACCTACTGCGGCGGCGCTGGCATGTGCTGACGATGGCGACGCTGCTCGGGCATCTCACGGTGTATCTGGTGCTGATCGTGACGCTGCGCGCACTCGGCGTGAGCGGCGACGAGGTGAGTTTGGCGGAGTCATTCGCGGCATGGACGGTGGCCCGCATCATCGCGGCGATACCGATTACGCCCGGTGGCTTCGGCGCAGTCGAGTTGGGGCTGACGAGCGCGCTTGTGCTGTTCGGCGGGCCGACATCTGAGGTGGTGGCGGCCGTACTCGTCTACCGGTTCCTGACCGTCGGACCTCCGCTCATTCTCGGTGTGATCGCCGGCGCGACGTGGCGACGGCACAATCCCGGAGGGCTGGATATCGCGAGCGAGCAGCGGCAATCGTATCAGGCGGATTCGAATCCCTCGGACACCCAGTCGTAGGGGCGCAGCGCTAACCTCAGGCGTGGGCTCCAGTCGACGCTGCTGTACTGCGGAAACTTGGCGCGAATACGATCCCACGCGGCGGCCTGCTCGGCACCATCAACACGTTCCACATTGCAGCGCAGCAAGACTCTCCGAAGCTTCGTCCAATCGTCGTCGTACTCGTCGAACAGCACGGCGATGCGCGGGTTCGCCTGGAGCGCGACGCTCGTGACGGAGTTGGGCCGATGTCGACGTAGACCGTCCGTTCACCATCGAACACTTGGCAGACCGGTATGACGTGCGGCTCGCCATCGGAGCGCACCGTGGCGATCCGGCAGACAGGCGCGGCAGCGAGGTACGTCCTGATCCGTTCGGTTAGGGGCCGGTTCATATTCTCTCCGTTTCATCCATAGGGATGTGTGACCTGGTCAGGATAACGGCACCTCGCAAGCCGTATTCGAGAACACGCAAGTACCCGACCGGGCACATTACCGATTTCTCACTCGCCAAGAGGCGTGCGAGGGCGCGGCAGGCGCACATGCCGTCATTGCACCGCGGGTGCCGCCGGATACAGAATGGGTCGTCATTCTAGGAAAGCTCTCGGAGACCGCATGCCGCGTTCCAGCTTGATCGGTGCAATCACAGACGCCGCAGCCGCCTTTGCTGAGCGGGATGCGCGCGCTCCGGACGCCTATCCCTCGGAGAACATCGCGGATCTCCGGCGCGCGGGCGTGCTTTCGGCGCCATTCGCCACGGGCGCGGGCGGCTGCAACGCGTCGCTTGGGGAGATGGTGGAGGCGACGCGGATCATCGCGGCGGCGTCGGCTTCGACGGCGCTCATCGCGTCGATGCCGATCGGACTGGCCGGCATCTTTGCGCTACCCCCGGCGATCGCGCCGGACGCGCATCAAGCCGAATGGCGCGCGCAGGCCGATGAGATCGCCGGAGACTATCGGGCGGGCAAGCTCTACGCGGCGTGCAACTCCGAGAAGGGGGCAGGTGGCTCGCTCAAGGACATCAAGACCGTCGCGATTCACGATCACGATGGCACGGCGCTGCTGAGCGGCGAGAAGATCCTCGCGTCGTCCGGGCGTTACGCCCAATTCTTCTTCTCGACAGCGAAGGTCGTGAACAACGACAACGGCGTCGAGCTCTTCCTGGTAAGAACCGACGCGCCCGGCGTGGACATCAAGGACGACTGGGACGGATTCGGCATGCGGTCGACGGAAAGCCAGAGCGTCATCTATCGCGACGCGCGCGCGCACGCAATGATCGGCTTTCCTGACTTCATCGAGATCGTGGAACCGGTGAGCTACTGGTACTGCCTGTTCGCCGCCATACCGCTCGGATGCGCCGGTGCGATGCTGCGCGCGTTGGCCACGCCGCCGCCGCGGTCGCCCGCGCTTCGGATGCGCTTCACTGACGCGTTCATGCGATACGAGTCGTTATCGGCTTACCTCGCTCAGACGGCGGAACAATGGCGGCCCGCCGCCGGGCCTGCGTACGCGATGCGCGTGCTGCGGACGAAGACGTACGTGACGCAGGAATCTACGAAGCTCTGCGCCGAATTGTTCGCTCTCGCCGGCGGGCGACACTACACGCGCAGTTCGGCTGTTGCCTCCGCGCTCGCCGATTCGTTCGCGGGCACGGCGCTGCGGCCGCCGCTCGCGCTCGCGCTCGACACGCTGGTCGAGCACTTCACGCTGGACTGAGCGACGCGGTGTCGTGAGCGGTACGCTGGCGACGATGTTCATTCGTCCCGAAGAACCAGCGGACTTTGACGGGATCGGGCGCGTCGTCGCGGTTGCGTTTGGCCGCGTTGACGAAGCGCGGGTCGTCGAGCGTATTCGCGCGTCCGAACACTACCTGCCGGAATTGGCATTAGTCGCCGTGGACGGCGACGAGATCATCGGGCATGTGATGATCAGCTACGTGACAGTCGGTGATGACGAACGGCGCTTCCTCGAACTAGCGCCGGTGTCGGTGTCGCCGGAGCATCAGCGCAGCGGCGTGGGCATCGCGCTGATCGACGACGTGCTGAGACGTGCCGACGCACTCGGGGAACCGTTCGTGCTCGTGCTTGGGCATGCCGAGTACTACCCGCGCTTTGGATTCGAAGCGGCGCGGGCGCATGGCATCGAGCCGCCGGACGCCCGGATCCCGGATAGCATCTGGATGCTGCGACCGCTCAACGCGTACGATCCGCCGTATCGCGCACACGTCATCTTTCCGCCGGCGTTCGACGAAGCGTAGCCAGGCCACATCAATAGCGCGCGTCGAGCCAGATGACCATGTCCGCGAGTACTTGCAGCTGCTCCGGCTCGTTCAGAATCTCGTGATGCAGGCCATCGTAGAGCTTGAGCGTCTTGTCGAGCGACGCGACGCGTTCGAACAGGCGGCGGCTGCCATCCGGGCTGGCAAGGACATCCTCGGTACCGTGCATGATCAGCAGCGGCAGGTCGATCGTGCGTGCGTCGCGTGCGATGCGGCGGGCGGCGCGGCTCATCGCGGCGGCGAGGCCGGCGCGGACGCGGCCGTGATACACGAGTGGATCCTCTTCGTAACGACGCACGACGTCCTCGTCGCGCGAGACCGATGCGGCGCTCAACGGAAACGTGGGCAGATCGGGCGCCAAGCGGGCGAATAGTTCGACCATTCGGGCGGCGATCCAGCCAGCGGCGCCGCCGCCGGGCAGCACGGCGCCACTGAGCATTACACCGCGCACCGCCGGCGCGTCGATAGCGGCGAACAGCGCGACGATGCCACCGCCCATGCTGTGGCCGAGCATGAAGACGGGAAGGTCGCGTGCATGCGCCCGCACGCGCGCGACGTAAAGTCGCAGGTCGGCTAGATACTCGGCGAACGAGCGGACGGATGCGCGCTTCCCATCGGACAGACCGTGGCCGCGCAGGTCGAAAGCGTACGCGGCGTAGCCCGCCTCGGCGAGGTGTTGGCCAACGTGCGCGTACCGGCCGCTGTGTTCGGCGTATCCGTGAACGATGATCAGCGCTGCGCGTGCAGTGCCGGACGGTAGCCAACGCCGCTCGAACAGGTACCGTCCGTCGGCGCCCGTGAAGCTCTGTTCCTGCGCTTCGATTGTCACACGGGCTCCTTCATGCTGCATGGCGCTGGATGATACGTCGTGCGCACGTTTTGAACGAGCAGCGACGGCGGTGGGTACTGATGGTGGCCCTACCGCGCGTAGTTCAGTCGGGCAACACGTAGAACGCGATGAGCGAAAAGTGCGTGAGGCTGCCGGCGATCACGAGGAGGTGAAAGATCTCGTGAAAGCCGAACACCGTGGGATAGGGGTTGGGTCGCCGCAACGCATAGACGATAGCGCCGATCGTGTAGAGCTGGCCGCCGATAATCAGCAGAGTCAGCGGCCAGATATCGAGGCGCGTGACTATTTCGGCGGCGGCGATGATGCCGATCCAGCCAAGCGCGATGTACAGCGCGACGCCGAGCCAGCGCGGTGCCGTAGGCCAGGCGATCGTAACGAGGATGCCGAGGCCGGCGAGCGTCCATACCACCGACAGCATCGGAATGCCCCACCCGTTGCCGAGAACGATGATGCAGAACGGCGTGTAAGTTCCGCCGATGAGCGCGTAGATCATCGAGTGGTCGAGCCGATTGACGATGCCGCGGAACGGAGCCGGCCAGCGGATCAGGTGGTAGGTGGCGCTGGTGGCGTACAGCGCGATCAGGCTCGAGGCGAAGATCGCGGCGCCGACGTATTCACGTGGCGAGTCAGAACGCAGCAACAGCCAGACGAGCCCGAATGGCGCCGCCAACGCCGCCACCAGATGGAAGGCGCCTCGCAGCGACGGGCGGAGTTCGACTTGATCATTGGGCAACGCGCCGCGCGAGGTCACTGTTCGGCACCGTCTTTCTCACGCGGGCGCATGCGGTCCATCGTGTCGAGGACGCCACGCATGAACGACTCGGGCCGCACGCCGAACAGCGCTTCGGACCAGGCGTTGTATTTTCGGAAGGACTCGCTGCCCATCTTCATCAGATCAACTTGTGCTTTGAGCGACGCGGAGCGCGCGCTCAGAAACTCGCCGAGCGCGAGCGTCGCCTTCGCTTCGTTCTCCCAGACCTGCTGATACTTGTCGGCGAACGCGATCATCTCGTCGGTCACGTCGAGCAGGTCGCTGACCCGCGGCAATCGCGCGCGTGGGCGCGGCGCCCGTGGCTGCTTCGGTTCGTCAGGCATGAATGATCTCCGGTGTGCCCGTGCGCCTACGTTTGCTGTAACACGTCAGGGCGAAGCGTGGCAATGAACGGCAGGTTGCGGAACCGTTGCCGGTAATCCAATCCGTAGCCCACGACGAACTCATCGGGCACTTCGAAGCCGACGTAGTCCAGGGGCAGTTCCACCAGTCGTCGCGCGCGCTTGTCGAGCAGCGTGCAGACGCGGAGCGTTGCGGGCGAGCGCGCTTCGAGTTGCAGGAGCAGATGGTTGAGCGTCATACCTGTGTCGATGATGTCCTCGACGATCAGCACGTCGCGGCCCGATATGTTCTCGGTCAGATCCTGAACGATGCGTACGGCGCCGCTGCGATCGCCGTCGTACGAGGAGATCGTCATGAAATCGATAGTCACGGGCAATGCGGTGTGCCTCATCAGGTCGGCCATGAAGCACGTGACGCCCTTGAGCACGCCGATGAAGATCGGTTGCTTCCCGCCGTAGTCGCGACCGATTTCGGTGCCGAGTTCGTTCACGCGGCGCTCGATCTCGGAGGCGCTGAATAGTACTTCGCGGACGCCCATGCTCTCTGCATCGCGCGCGGCGCCGATGCCGTATTTCGACAGCAATGACAGATAGTCCTTCTTGTGCAGCAGCTTGATCTGCACGTCAGGATACAACTCTTGCAGGCGCCGCAGCTTGCGATGCTTGTCCGTCACAAGCCCCTGCTTAAGTGTCGTTATCTCGATGTAGAGATCGAGATCGGGAAGATAGAAGTCCGGCGAGAACGCCTCGATCATGCGGCCGTCTTCGGCGTGCTTGAGGGGGAACGTGCGCGGTTCGTACTGCCAGCGGACACCGTAGAAGTCGAGCACACCGGCGAACTCTTCTTCACTCTCGTGGGCAAAGCGCGCGTCCTCGATGGAGGAGGGAGGGTGCGCTTTGATGACGAGCGGTCGAGCGTTCATGTTTGCCTAAGCGTTCCTCATGATGGCGACGTAATGCCCTGGACGATGTGTTGCATCGCCACCTCTACGTGCCGTATCAGCTCGGGCGGCACTTCCTCGCTCGCCGGGACGATGGTGGGCGCCATGAGATGGTCAGCGAAGACGCCGAGTACCGTGATCACGAGCTGCGCGGCCAGCTCATCGACGGCCTCCGTGCGGACGAGGCCTTGCTCGGCATACTGGCGGAGGATGCGCGCTTCGGCCTTTTTCCAGCGCTCGGAAAGTATCTGGTACTCCTCGGTCGCTACCGGATCGTCGGCCATCGCCTCGACCATGAGTACCTTCATGAGGTCGCGGTTGGAGTAGATGAACCTGAGCGCGTTGATGGCGATGGCGGGGATGGCCTCTCGCGGCCCGATCGTAATCTCGGCTTTCTCGAGGTTTTCGAGGGCGGCGGTGAATCCCCGCTCTTCGATAAGCGCTTCGAAAAGGTCACGCTTGGAAGCGAAGTGGTAGTAGATTGCCGCGTCGGTGATGCCGGCCGCCTGGGCGATATCGCGCACGCTGGTGCGGGCAAAGCCCTTCTCGGAGAAGAGGCGCAGTGACGCGTCGAGAATCTGCTCCCGGGTGACGGGTCCGTGCCGGAGTTTGCGGGTGCGGCGGGCCGGCGGCGTAGTCGCTGCGTCCCGAGTCATCGCCAAAAGAGTGCCTCGATTCCCTCGTGGTCAGCGTATGGCAGGCGTCCCGCGCTGTCAAACGCTTACGCGCTCATACATCAAATAGTTATGTTGACGCCGCGACGGCATCGCACTGAGATTCGGCGTTCTGGCGCGGTGCCATGTTGTTTTGTCAGTTTTCGTGTTCTCCCGACCGTCGTCGAGCCGACGCGAATCAGGTTCCCGACATCGCTCTATACTGGATCATGCGCGAACGCGCCGGAATCTCGAACCGGCTCGGATCACCGTCGCGGCGCAGGTCTGTGAGGATCGATCCCCGAATCACTGCCTTTCGCCGTTGGTCACGCTGTTAGCTTCACCAAGACGGTGAGCGACGACGATGTCGTGCTGTTCGCGCGCGTGACGGGCGACGATCAACCGCTGCATCTCGACGAGGCCTTCGCCGCAAAGACGCGGTTCAAGAAGCGGATCGCGCACGGCATGCTTTCTGCGGGCGTCATCTCCGCGGCGCTCGGCACGAAACTGGCGCCCGGCTACGTGGTTGTGTACTTGAGCCAGCAGATGCGGTTCCGGCTGCCGGTGAACATCGGCGACACGATCACCGCGGAGGCGGAAGTCACTGCGATCGACGACGAGAAGCGCATCCTGACGATCCGCACGGACTGCAAGAATCAAAACGGCGAGTTCGTCGTGAAGGGCGAGGCGACGGTGCTGCTCGATCCGATCGAGACGCCTTGACCTGAAAACCTACGACCGAGCCGGCAATTCCAAACGACGCTCAGGGCACAGATCCCCGCTGGCGTCCGATCCGATGTGCTAACGTACCCGTTCCCGCACCCACGACCGGAGACGCTGCGTGAGCGAACTGGCACCTGGAGCTGACGTTTCGGACACGCCGCCGGGGAGACTCGCGTCGATCGACATCCTGCGCGGGCTGGCGATCTTGTGGGTGATCATCTTTCACCTCTGGATCGACATCAACCTCGTCGCGCCGCCGCCGGCCGACCAGTACCGCACGTTCTGGGGACGGATCACGGATGGCGACTTCGCGCGGATTCCGACGGCGCTGATCGACGCTATTGCGCGCATCGGCTTCCAGGGCGTGCCCTTGTTCATGATGCTGAGCGGGCTCGCGCTGTACTTGTCGGCGTCGCGCCGCCGCGAAGCGCCGTCACTCATCCGCTGGTATTACGCACGGCTGCGGCGGGTACTCGTGCCGTATTGGGCCGGTTTCTTCGTATTCCTGGCGGTGGTCTGCGCGATCGCCCTGGTGCAGATGTGGCTCGACGGCCGAAGCTTCTCCTACCAGTACCACCACGGCGTTTCGCTGGCGGCGTACCACGTCATCGACGTCGGTTGGGACGACGCGCCGGCGAGTCTGCTGCTCGTGCCGCGGCTGCTGTTCGACGACTACTTCGGCGCCTATCCCGAAGGCTTGTGGTTCGTCGCAATCCTTGTGCAGTACTACCTGCTGTTTCCCATGCTGCGCAGGGTGCTCGACAGCGTGGGGCCGGCGTTGTTTATCGCGAGTGTGTTACTGCTCACCGTCGTCGCAAAGGGCGTGCTGATCGCGACGTTCGGCGGTTTGGAGCTCGAATCCGCGCCGCGGTTCGACGGTGGCTGGGCGCCTTTCCGGCTCTACGACTTCGCGCTCGGCATGACGGTTGGCTATCTGCTTGTCCACAGGCGCGCGCTGCTGGATGAGTACGCGACCTCGCCGTTCGATGTCGCGAGCATCGTTGTGCTGGGGCTGCTGTTCCAGATCGGCGGCACGATGCTGGACGACCGGCAAGGGTACGCCAACGCGGCCGGCGCGCCGATGGTGATCACCGGGTTGACGTTGCTCGCGCTGCCGCTCATCGCAAGGCGGCCATCGCGGATGGAGCTACAAGCGCCCGTGCGACTCATCGCATGGGTCGGCACGATCTCGTTCGCGGTGCTGATCATCAACGAGCCGATGCGGTTGGTTGCGAGCTTGCTCCGCGTACACCGCATCGACGACGTGCCGTGGTGGATCTTTCTCGTCGGCGTGTACGTGCCGGTCTCCGTGCTGCTCGCATGGCCGTTCGCGATCCTGACGGGACTCGTTCCGCGTCGAGCCCCGACGGAGAACGCCGAGGCGCTCGCACCCGGCGTGGTCACAGATGCCGACGCGCTGACAGTCTGAGCAACAGCATCAGTGCGTATCGACGGGTGGCAGCGCTTCGACTCCGGCAGGTACTTCACGTTGCTGGAGCAGCCACAGGCGATAGTAGCGGCCCCGGGCTGCAAGCAGTTCATCGTGCGAGCCTTGCTCGGCGATCTCGCCACGGTTGAGCACGATGATGCGATCGGCGCCGCGGATGGTCGCAAGCCGGTGGGCAATAATGATGCTCGTACGGCGTGCGGTGAGGCGTTCGAGGCTGTCCTGGATCAACGCTTCGGTTTCGGAGTCGATGTTCGCCGTCGCCTCGTCGAGTACGAGCATCACTTCGGGATCAAAGGCGACGCTGCGGGCGAAGGCGAGCAGTTGCTTCTGTCCGGTGCTGAGGTTGGCGCCGCGCTCGACAAGGCGGTGTTCGTAGCCATCCGGCAAGCCATCGATAAAGCGATCAGCGCCAACGAGGCGCGCGGCGTTCCGCACTTGCGACATCGGAATCGTTTCGTCGCGGAGGCGGATGTTCTCGGTGATCGTGCCCGTGAAGATGAACGGATCCTGCAGTACGAGCCCGATGTGCCGGCGCACTTCGTGCTGCCGCGCGAGCGCGATGTCCACGTCGTCGAGCAAGATGCGGCCGTGCTGGATGTCGTAGAAGCGCAGCAGGAGATTGATCAGGCTAGTCTTGCCGGCGCCGGTCGCCCCGACGAACGCGACGCGCTCACCGGGCTCGATGCGGAACGAGATGTCCTTCAACACCCAGGTGCCAGTGTTATAGGCGAACGACACGTTCTCGAACGTGACGGCGCCCTCAATCTTGTCCGGCAGGGGAAGCGCATCCGCTTCATCCTGCACCCCTTCGGGCTCGTCGAGGAGTGTGAAGATGCGCTCGAGCGCGGCCATCGCCGACTGCAGGATGTTGAAGCGGTCGGCGATTTCGCGCACGGGCTGGTAGTACATTGTGACAAGCGTCAGGAACGCGACGAGCCGGCCGAGGCTCAATGACTGATCGAGTACCAAATTACCGCCGTACACGATCGCGATCGCCGTCGTGACGGCGGCGACCATCGCGACGATCGGCTCGAAGATCGCGTACGAATGGACGACTTCCATGTTGGCGCCAAGGAGACGTTCACTGTGTCCGCGGAACTCCTGGTAGTCCTTGCGCTGACGTCCGAACAACTGGACAAGCAGCATGCCGCCGATGTGCTCGGCGGCGAACCCGTTGAGCCGCGCGACGTGAAGGCGCTGCTTGCGAAAGGAGTTGCGCATGACGACTGCGAACCAGCGCATGAGCACGGCAAGGATCGGCATGATGAAGAAGGTGATCAGCGCGAGCTTCCAGCTAATGAACAGCAGCGCGATCGCGACGCCGACGATCATGAAGAGATCGGCGATGATGGTAATCGCGCCGGCTGTGAGCAGCTGATCGAGCGCTGAAATATCGTTCGTCAGGCGCGTCACGAGCCGGCCGACGGGATTTGAATCGTAGAAGGCGATCGACATCCGCTGCAGATGGCGGAAGAGCTTCATGCGCAGGTCGTTCATCACCTTTTGCGAGACGAGCACCATGAACATCGATTGGATGTAGCGGAAGACGAACATGAGGATGACGGCTGCCATGTAGAGGAGCGTGATCCACCACAAGTCGTCCGTCGTGCGGTCGACGACGTCGCGGTCGATCGCCTGCTGGATCAGCAGGGGCTGCGCGAGGGCGAGGCCGGTCGTGGCGAGCAGCAGCAGGATCGCGCCGATGACGCGCCAGGCGTACGGCCGCATGTACTCCATCAACCGCCCGACGAGGACGGAGTCGTAGGCTTTGCCTATGACGTCGTCGTCTTCGTTGTAGCCCGAGATGCTCACGACAGCTCCCGTTCGACTGCTTCGTCCTGGTCATCGGTGAGTTGCTCCTCGAGCCGCTGGCGGCGGTCGAGCTGCGCGTAAGCGCCGTCGCGGGCGACGAGTTCATCGTGCGTGCCGCGCTCGACGATGCGGCCGTCTTCGAGCACGACGATCTGATCCGCCCAGCGCACGGCCGAGACGCGGTGGGCGATGATCACCGCGGTCCGGCCGGCGATGTACTGGCGGACGCCGGCGAGGATGCGTTCTTCGGTATAGGCATCGACGTGCGAGAGCGCATCATCGAGCACGAGGATGGGCGCTTCGCGGGCGAGCGCGCGGGCAATCGCAGCCCGCTGCTTCTGGCCGCCAGAGAGCGAGACGCCGCGCTCGCCGACCATCGTGTCCATGCCATGCGGCAGTTGCGGCAGATCGTTCGCGAGCTGCGCAAGCGCGACGGCCTTCTCGACCTGCTGTTCATCGACATCACCGCCCCAGGCGACGTTTTCCTGGAGGGTCGCCGAGAAGAGGAACGACTCCTGCGGCACGAACGCCACCGCTTCGTGCAGTTGCTGGAGCGGAAGATCACGCACATCGATGCCATCGACCGTGACGCGGCCGGCGCGCACGTCGTAGACACGGGCGATGAGATTGGCGAGGGTCGTCTTGCCGGAACCTGTCGGGCCGACGACGGCGATCGTGGTACCGACGGGCACATCGAGCGTCACATCGAACAGCACGGGGCGGTTGAAGTAGCCGAAGCTCACGCGCTCGAAGCCGATGCTGCCGCGGAGCGGCGGCGCCGCTTGCACATCGGGGCTATCGGCGACGGTGGGGCGGCGGGAGAGTACTTCCTCGACGCGCTGCATCGACGCGGCCGCCTGCTGGTAGGAATTGAGCGTCCAGCCGAGCGCCACCATCGGAAAGGCGAGGAGCACGACGTAGCCGTTGAAAGCGACGAAATCACCCACGCTGATCGCGCCAGACTGGACCATCCGGGCACCGACGTAGAGGACAATGACGGTACTCATGCCGACCAGCACCGAGAGCAGCGGCCAGAGCGCCATCGAGAGGCGTGCCCACTGGAGGTTCGCCTGCTCGTATTCGAGCGTTGCGCGCTCGAAGGCGGCAGCCTCGTTCTCTTCCTGCACGTACGCTTTGACGACGCGCGCGCCGGAGAAGTTCTCCTGGACGAACGTTGACATATCACCGAAGCGGCTCTGGACGGCGTAGTAGCGCTTCTCGACCACGTTACCCACCCAGACGAACATCAGCGTGATCAGCGGCATCGGGGCGGCCGCCATCAGCGCCAGACGCCATTCGAGAGTGAGCATCACGACGAAGCCGGCGGCGAAGAGGACGATCGACCGAAACAAGTCCATCAGGCCGGGGCCAAGGAACTCGCGGACGGTCGTGACGTCGTTCGAGACCCGGGCCATCAGGTCGCCTGTCTGGTTGTCGTGAAAAAATTTCTGGTCGAGCGACTGGATGTGTGCATACACATCGTTCCGAAGATCGTATTCAACTCGCCGGGATGAACCGCTGACGAACACCCGGGTGATGTAGCGGAGGCCGCCATCGACGAACTGAATCCCGATCGTGAGGCCGGCGAAGAAAAGGAGGCGACCCGTCGTCACCTCGTCGCTGAGGCTATCGATGGCCCGGCCGAGGACGAGGGGAGCCATGATCGCCACGCTCGACGCGACGGCGAGCGCCAGCAGTCCGGTGGCCATCCGGAGCTTATAACGCAGGACGTACGGGAGCAGCCGCGAAATGAACAGCAAGGGACGCGCCTCTTTGACAAGTGTGAACGGTGAAGTCTAGATGACACAGAGGGGCTACGGTAGAGTACAATCTGGATCGGCTCACGCGAAGTGTGAATCGTGAGGATCACTTCAGGTATCGCTTGACACAAAGGGTGTTCAGGGGCTATTTGAATCTCACCTCGCTAGTTGGAGGGGTTTTCTCTTGAAGGGAGACACGAGAAATGGGCAGTAGCTACTGGAACAAGATCACGCACCAGCGGATCTCGCGCCGGCGGGCGATTCAACGCGCGGGTATGGCCGGCGGAGCTGTCGGCGCGATCTGGATGGTCGGCTGCGGCAGCGATGATGAGAACGGCGATCCACCGGCCAACGGTACAGCACCAGCCGGCGGCAACACGCCGACCGCGGGCGGCGAGCCAGCGGCCGACGGCGTCGTCTACCTGAACCAGAAGAATCCCCCGGTCGCGGGCGGGCGCTACGTGACGTCGACCGGAGCCGATTTCGGCACGTGGGACGCCCACGTCAGCGTCGCGGCGGCGGCGAACTACTTCCCGCGCATCTATAATCTGCTCGTCAACCAGTCGCAGGTGAATCCCGAGTTCTTCTACCAGGATCTGGCCGAGTCCCAGGTCGCCGAGGATGACGGACTCACGTGGAACTTCAAGATCCGCCCGGGCGTGATGATCGGCCCGAACGACCTCGGCATCGAAGAGCGTGCGATGACCGCCGAGGACGCCGCGGCCACGTACCAGCGGATCAAGGATGAGCCGATGGCCGGCAACGGCGCCATCAAGCCCTTCCTCGACACGATCACGGCATCCGGCGACACGCTGACGATGAAGACGACGACGCCGTACGCCTGGTTCCTCTACCGCTGCGGCATCTTCACGAGCACGATTCCGCCGAAGGAACTCGTCGACAATGCGGCGGGCATCGAGTTGATGCGCACGAAGAGCGCCGGTGCCGGCCCGTTCCGGTTGAGTTCATCGACCGAGGGTGAAGTCGCAACCCTGGACAAGAACCCGAGCTACTACCGCAAGGATGAGCTCAACAACGACGCGCAGCTCCCGTACTGGGACGGCATTGACCTGCGCGTCATCCGTGACATCACGACGGTCGCGACTGCGTTCAAGGACGGCCAGATCAGCGTCTACGGCGCGCAGAGCAAGGCCGACGCCGACACGTTCCTCGGCGACAGCAAGTACTTCGTCGCCAAAGATCCGGCGACGACCTTCATTGCGGTCGCGATGAATCCTGAAAAGTCGCCGTTCGAGGACATCCGCGTCCGCCAGGCGATCGGCTTTGCTATCAACCGCCAGCAGTTCGTTGATCTCGTCTACGAAGGTGATGCCGAGGCGAACGGCCTTGTCCACTGGCCGACGGGCGAGTACGCGTTCCGCGGCGACGAGCTTGCCGAGATCCAGAAGTTCGACATCGCCGAAGCGAAGAAGCTTGTCGAGGCCGTGGGCGGCATCACGATCAAGATGATGTACCCGGCGAGTTCATCGATTCAGCAGCATGACAAGCACCTGCCGATCTTCCTCAAGCAGATGGAGGACGCAGGTATCAACATCCAGCAGGATCCGCAGGACTTCGGAACCTGGTACTCCAACTACCAGACGCTGAACTACGACATGAGCCTTTCGCTCAATCAGTCGTACGAGAACCCGGAAGTGCCGCTGGATGCCCACGCTGCGTTAGGTCCGCTGGCTGACCGCTCGTTCTTCATCGGTCTCAACGACCCGGAGATCGAAGCAGCGATCCAGAAGACCAAGGCAACGTTCGACCTCGAGGAGCGGGTGCAGGCGGTGCGCGACGCGCAGACCCTGATCTACTCCAAGGGCCCGACGTGGCTGCCGCTGGTGACGCCGTTTGGTTACACGGTGTACTCCACCAAGGTACACAACATCCCGAGCGGCCTTGGACCGGCGACGGGCGGACTCGTCAGCAGTTCCGCGTGGATCGAGGCGTAGATTCGTGACGAACTTCATCATCCGGCGGCTGATGATCGCGGCGTTCATTCTGGTGCTTCTGTCGATCGTGACATTCGCAATGTTGCGCATCACGCCAGGCGATGCCGCGCTCATCAGCGCCGGTGGTGGGTTTATCACGGAAGCGGAGACCGACTCGCGACGTGAAGCGCTCGGACTCAACGATCCCTACTTTCCCATATCCGTGGATCTCGATGCACCCTTTGTGCACTGGAACTCCCAGAGCCAATACTGGGACTGGGCAGGCGGTGTCATCACCGGCGACCTCGGAAGTGCACAACTGACGAAGATTCCCGTGACCACCGCGATCAAGGAACGCCTGCCGGCAACAATCGAGCTGCTCGCGCTAACGATGTTGTTCACGATTTTGATCGGCGTTCCGTCGGGTGTCGTTTCGGCGCTGTACAGAAATTCGCCGATCGATCTGAGTGTCCGGTTCATCGGGATTCTTGCGCTGTCGATCCCAAGCTTCTGGCTGGCAACGATGGTCTTCATCGTGCCGCAAGGACTGTTCGATTACGCGCCGCCCCAAATCGGGACTACGATCTCCCTTTGGGAGAATCCAATCGACAACCTTCGCCAGTTCGTGCCGCCAGCACTGGTTCTTGGCGTCGCCGCCTCGGCAACGATCATGCGCCTCACGCGCTCCTCGCTCCTCGAAGTGATGCGCGCTGACTACGTCCGTACTGCGCGCGCCAAGGGCTTGCGGGAACGCGCGGTCGTGTATCGTCACGCATTGAAGAACGTGATGATTCCTGTCATCACAGTCCTGGGACTGCAGTTCACAGGACTGCTCGGCGGCGCACTCTTCATCGAACTGATCTTCAGTATCAAGGGCCTGGGCCTGTACACATATGAAGCGATCCTCCGCCGCGACTACACGGTCGTCCAGTCGATGACGCTCTATATCGGCGCAGTTGTTGTGCTGACACAACTCGCAGTCGACATCACGTACGCTTGGATCGACCCCCGGATCAGATACTCATGAGCAGTACGCCTACCACGCTGCGACCCGGACTGGACGAAATCCTGCGACAGGAGTCACTCCAGCGACCGCGCCCAAGCGCAACGAAGAAGTACACGCGCATGGCGCGCGACAACCCACTCGGCACGTTTGGGCTGGTTGTCATTCTTGCGCTGCTCGTCGTCGGCATTCTTGCGCCATACATCCAGCCGTACCCGTACGATGACTTCGTTGCGGGCGTCAGAGAAGATCCCTCACTCGCCCACCCGTTCGGTACCGACGCCCTCGGTCGCGACATGCTTAGCCGCGTCATCGCCGGCGCCCGGATCTCGATGCTCGTCGGGTTCATCTCTGTCATCGGCGGGATCAGCGTCGGCATGGTGATCGGCATCACGTCGGGCTACTTCGGCGGCTGGGTGGATAACGTGATCCAACGGGGAGTCGACACGGTGATCGCCTTCCCGGGCCTCGTATTGCTACTCATCATCGTGTCCGTGCTTGGGCCGAGTATCAGGAACGTGATTCTTGTGATCGCATTGATCACGATCTTCCCCACCGTGCGCATCATTCGCGGCGCAACGCTGTCCGAGAAGAACAACCAGTATGTCGAAGCCGCGCGTTCGGTCGGCGCACCGGCCGTGCGCATCCTGTTCCGGCATCTGCTGCCCAACGTCCTACCACTCGGCATCGTGCTGATGACGACGGGACTCGGGGCCGCCATTCTCGCCGAATCCGCGCTCTCCTTTCTCGGTCTCGGTATTCCGCCGCCGAACCCTTCATGGGGCGCCGACATCAGCGCTGGCCGGGTGCGGCCATACCACATCTGGTGGCCGCTGTTCCCGGGGATCGCGATCAGTCTCACGGTGCTGGGCTTCAACCTGCTCGGCGATTCGATACGCGACATCGTCGACCCGAGGCTTCGCGGCAGCCGCTGACGCACCCTCAATAGCGAGGGAATGAACGGGGCCACTAGCCCCGTTTCCGTGTGCGCTGGTCCGCCGCCGCTATGCGAAGGCGAGGCTGCGGCGGCGGGCGGCAACGTAGGTGAAGCCGGTTTCCCGAACCACACGTCATTCTTGACCGTGCATGTGTCGTCGCGTAGCGTTCCGGCATCGCGTGTCGCCGATTGCCAGGAGTGTGCATGACGGACGAACCCGTTTCCCGATACTACTGGTCACAACGGCTGAAGCTGCATTACGCGGTTTGGGGAAACGAGGCGAATCCGCCGCTCCTGCTCATTCACGGAAACCGCGACCACGCACGCACGTGGGACCAGGTCGCCGCGCGGCTCAAGAGCGATTACTGCGTCTACGCCGTCGACCTACGCGGGCATGGCGACAGCGCCTGGTCGGTCGGCAGCCAGTACAGCTTGCCGGAGTTCGTCCTCGACATCGCGATGCTGGGCGAGGAGCTGCACCGCTATCCCCTGACGATTATCAGTCATTCACTGGGGGGTGGCGTGGCGCTGGAGTACGCGGGCGTCTTCCCGGAGTGCGTGAAGAAAGTCGTCGCGATCGAAGGGCTTGGTCCGCCGATGCGCGAGTACGTCCAGGGATCCGTCCGGATGCGCAACTGGATCAAGGAGATGAGCAAGTTCGACAAGCGGCAGCCACGCCGGTACGTGTCGGTCGATGATGCTGTTGGCCGAATGCGCGAAGAAAACCCGCATCTCAGCGCGGAGATGGCGCGGCATCTGACGATCTATGGCTCGAAGAAGAACGACGACGGCACGCTGAGCTGGAAATTCGATAACTACGTCCGCCTGCACTCTCCGTACGAGTTCAACATCGCGGAGGCGCGCGAGATATGGAATCAGATCCAGTGTCCCGTACTGCTGATTCGCGGTTCGGAGAGCTGGGCTTCGGATCCGGAGTCAGACGGCAAAGCGTCCGCGTTTCACGATGTCCGCACCGAACTGATCAAAGACGCCGGCCATTGGGTACACCACGATCAACTCGAGCGGTTCATGCAGATCGTGCAGGACTTTCTGTAGACGCGCTCGCTCTCGCTGCTACAGGGCGACGAGCGTCTGCGCCGCGCGGACGGCGGCGATGTAGACGTCTGCTTCCGATGAACCGCTATCGAGTTCGCGCTCGATGATGGCGGCATCGTCGACGGGCATCTGCTGCACGATGCGACGGGAATCGCCGCCTTCCCAGCGTTCTTCGACGTGCATGTGCCCGCTCTCGGCGTGGCACTCAATAACGAACTGAGCGTCGAGCGTCTTGAGCCGGAGTTGGTCGATGCCTGCAGCCTGCGCGGCGGATGGCGTCACGGACAGACGGACGCCGCCGGATCGCTTGTACAGGGTCGCCTCGATGCGCTCGCCATCCTGCGTGATGTCAGCGAGCGTGAGCCCGAGACGTGAGACGAACCAGCCGGCGAGCAGCAATGCGTCGCTGTATCCGGTACCGGATGCGATCTCGATCGACTGCAGTTGCGAGAGTTCGCGCGGGCCGTCCTCGCCATCGAAGAGTTGCGCAGTCAACACGCGCCAGGTCTCGCTGCGGGACCAGGCGAGGTCGGCGAGTTCGACATCGTGTTCGTCACGAGCGTCGAGAGCGGCGCGGTACTGCGCCCGGGGCGTCGCCGAGCGCGCTGAGTCGAAGAACACGCGGTCGGCGGCTTCGAGGAGTTCGTTCATGAGATACCCGCCGCCGTCGAGCGAGCCGACGATCCACACGGCAACCGGCACTTCCGGCACGAGCAGGGCCAGCACCGCCGACGCCATTTCCCGTTCCTGTGATGTCGCGCCAGTCAGCACCACTTCCTCGGAGCAGAGGTGCCGTTTGCCGCCGGCCGACCGCCAGCAATGCGCGGAGATCGTCGCGTCGAGGACACTGTACGGCGAAGCGATGAGTGCGAGTATCCCGCGACAGGGGTGACGTTCAGGCAGGACGTGCATCGCCTGTTCAAAGCGGTCGGCCTCGGCGCCGCCACGCGCCATCGCCACGAAATTCAACACGCGAAGGCGGATGCTCGACTCGTCGAAGCCGGCGCCGGACGTTTCGGCCCAAATGCGCGCGAATTCTTCTTCGATCGCGCGTGGGTCGACGCTGATGGGGCGTTCCTCTATGCGTTCGATTGGGGCTACATCCGGTGCCATTCGCGTCCTTCCCGCTCCACAAGCGTGCGGGCGCCGTCGGGGCCCCAGCTACCGGCCTCGTACGTCTGGATGGGCGACACACCATCCTGCCAGGCCTCGAGGACGGGCGTCAGTAGTTCCCACGCCGCTTCGACGCCGTCCCAGCGCGTGAACAGCGTCGCATCGCCCAGCATCGCATCGAGCAGCAGCCGCTCGTACGCTTCCGGTGCGTCGACACCGAAGGAACTGCCGTAGCGAAAGTCCATGTTGACCGGCCGGACGTCCATCCGCGTGCCCGGCACCTTGGCGCCGAAGCGCAGCGAGATGCCTTCGTCTGGCTGGATGCGCAACACGAGCAAGTTTGGCGTGGGCTCGCTGCCCGTCATCTGGCGGAAGAGCGGCAATGGCGCGCGATTGAACGTGATGGCGACTTCCGTCGCGCGCTTGGGCAGGCGTTTGCCAACGCGGAGGTAAAACGGCACGCCCGCCCAGCGCCAATTTTCGATCATCAGCTTCATGGCGACAAACGTCTCTGTTTGGGACTCGGTGGAAACGCCTTCCTCCTCGCGATAGCCAGGGACCTGCTGCCCGAGGATCGCGCCTGCCGTGTATTGCGCGCGCAGTGTCTCGGTGGCGATGTCTTCGATCGGGCGGACGGAGTGGAACACCTTGGCTTTCTCATCGCGCACGGCATCGCCGCGGAACGCGGATACTGGCTCCATCGCTACCAGCGACATCACTTGCATCAGGTGGTTCTGGACCATATCGCGCAGGGCGCCGGACTCTTCGTAGTAGCCGCCGCGGCCTTCGACGCCGACGGTTTCGGCGACCGACACCTGAACGTTGTCGACGTAGCGTCGGTTCCAGATCGGTTCGAAGATGCCGTTGCCAAACCGGAACACGAGGATGTTCTGCACCGTTTCTTTTCCGAGATAGTGGTCGATGCGGTAGATCTGGCGCTCGCGAAAGACCATGCCGATCGAGCGGTCGAGTTCGCGCGCGGACTGCAGATCGCGTCCGTACGGTTTCTCGACGACGAGGCGCGTCCAGCCACCGGACTTTCCGCCACGGACGAGCCCGGCTTCGCCGAGGTGGCGCGCGATCTCCGCATACGCGGTTGGCGGCGTCGCGAGGTAGAACAGGCGGTTGCCGGCCGAACCGTGGGAACTGTCCTGCTTTTCCAGCCGCTCTGCGAGGCTCTCGTAACCGGTGCCATCGTCGAAGGTTGAGCTGACGTAGTGCAGGCCGCGCGCGAAGCTGTCCCAGAGTTCCGGTTCGAGCGGTTCGCGGGAGAACCCCGTGACCGCTTCCTTCATGACGCCACGAAACTGCTCGTCTGACCAGTCGCGCCTCGCGAAGCCGACCACGGAGAAGCCGGCCGGCAGCAACCGTTCGCGCGCGAGGTTGTAGAGGGCGGGAACGAGCTTGCGCGCGGTGAGATCGCCCGTCGCGCCGAACACGACGACAGCACACGGATCCGGCGTGCGTGGAATGCGCAGGCCTTCGCGCAGCGGATTGATCGCTTGTGGCGGCGTGAGCGTCGTCATGCGGGCGGCTCGCTGTCTGCGGACTGCACCGCGTGTCCGCCGAATTCGTTACGGAGCGCGGCCTGCACCTTCGCGCTGAACGATGACGTTTGCCGCGACGAGAACCGGCGCATCAACGAGAGTGTGATGATTGGTAGCGGGACATCCTGATCCATCGCTTCGAGCACGGTCCAGCGGCCTTCGCCGGAGTCCTGCACGTAGCCGCCGATGCCGTCGAGTTTCGGATCGCGTTCGAATGCGCGCTCGGCGAGTTCGAGCAGCCAGGAACGTACAACCGAGCCGCGGTTCCAGAGCGCTGCGACGCGGCGCATGTCGATGTCAAAGCGTGAGCCGGCGAGCAGCTCAAAGCCCTCGCCGTACGCTGCCATCATCCCGTACTCGATGCCGTTATGCACCATCTTGGTGAAGTGGCCGGCGCCACTCGGCCCGACGTGAGCGTAGCCGTCGGGCGGCGCGAGCGTCGTCAGAGCCGGCTCGATGTGTGCGAATGCGTCATCACTGCCGCCAACCATCAGGCAGTAGCCTTCCTTGAGGCCCCAGATGCCGCCGCTCGTGCCGGCGTCGATGAACTCGATACCGCGCGCGCGCAATTCGTCCGAGCGGCGCATCGAGTCGTGGTAGTTGGAGTTGCCGCCGTCGATGATGATGTCGCCTGCGGCCAGCTGCGGCGCGAGTTGATCAATCGTCGACTGCACCGGATCGCCGGACGGCACCATCAGCCAGATAGCTCTTCGCGGCGACAACTTGCTCGCAACGTCAGACAGCGATGAGGCGCCGTCCGCACCCGCAGCCTGCGCCGTGGCGACGGCGTCAGGGCTGAGGTCCGTCACCACGACGCGGTGCCCGCCGTTGAGCAGCCGCTGCGTCATGTTGGCGCCCATCCGGCCGAGGCCAACCATTCCGATGTCCATCCGCTACCTCAGCTCCGCGCTCAGCGGCGCCAGCGCACTCCTGACAGTTTCGAGGAGCGTCGCCAGGCCGCCTGTAATGTCGGCGCCGAGATGGACGCGCAACACGGGGCGTCCATGGCTAACGAGTGAATCGAAGTCCCCGATCGCCTGGGCGCGCTTGAGCTGGCCGAACGTGTACGAGCGGCCAGGTATGGCGATGTCGTCCTGGTCGCGCGCCGTCACCTCCAGGAAGACACCTCGCGCAGGGCCGCCCTTGTGGAGTTGCCCTGTTGAATGCAGGAAGCGGGGTCCGTAGCCCAGGGTCGTTGCCGCGCCGGTGGCATCGCGGACGATGCGCCGGATCTCGGCGAACGTCGCCTCGGCGTATTCGTTCGGCTCGACGTAGGCGGTGATGGCGAAGTAATCGCCTTGTCCGATCTCGGCGACGAGCGCGGGTATCGCACCGGTTAGTTCTCCCACCCCGTCTGGCGTGATGGCGACCGGTCCGGCGCTTACGTCCACACCAGGCGCGTCGAGCGAGCCGCGCTGCTCGAACTCATGCAGCACGCGCGCCGTGTTGTCCTTCGATTCCTGCACGTTGGGTTCATCGAACGGATTGATGCCGAGCACGTAACCGGCGATCGCCGTCGCGAACTCCCAGCGGAAGAACTCGCGCGCGAGGTCGTGCGCGCTTTCGAGATCGATGACGATGACTGGCTGCCCTTCGGCCTTCAGCGCGCCGACGATGGCGTCGTCCCCGGCGGTAGAGCCGGCTTCGAGGCGGAGTTGCACGAAGAGGCGATCGTCACCGTACTTCAGCGGCGAGCCGAGCGGTTCGCCCGCGACGGGGAGGATACCCAGTCCGAGTTTGCCCGTGCTTTCGGCGATAAGCTGCTCGGCCCACAACCCGAATGAGCGAATTTCCTCCGCAACAACGAACGTCAGCTTGTCTCGCCCAGAGAGCGCCATCTCACCGAGTGCTGCGCCGAGGCGCAGTGCGTCGGACTCGGCCTCCCGTGCGTCGGTCTGTGCTTGCGCCGCGCGCTCGAACAGCTTCGCGATATCGATGCCGCTCGCTGCGGCTGGCGCCAATCCAAAATACGACAGCGCGGAGTATCTGCCACCGATGTCGCCCGGATTGGTGAAGACCTGGCGGAACGAATGCTCACGCGCCAGCTCCTGGAGCGCCGTGCCGGCATCGGTAATCGCGACGAAGTTCTCGCCGGCCCGATCGCGCTTCAGCGCCACAACGCGTTCGTGCGCGTACGCGAACAGCGATGCGACCTCGATGGTGCCGCCGGATTTCGATGAGACGAAGAACAACGTGCGTGCCAGATCGACGTTGTCCATGACACCGCGAATCGTCGCCGGATCGGTCGTGTCGAGTACGTGCAAGCGCGGATACGATTCATCGCGTTGTACGCTCTGGCGCAGCACTTCCGGCGCCAGTGAACTGCCGCCCATGCCCAGCAGCACGAGGTCGGTGAAGCCGTCGTCGCGTACGCGCTGCGCGAACATTTCCAGCTCGGGCACCCGCGGCTGCATCGCCGATGCGATCTCGAGCCAGCCAAGCCGATTGCTTACGGACTTCAGGCGCGCGGCATCGTCGCCCCAGAGTGCTGCGTCACGGCGCCAGACGCGGGCGGCGACGCCGCCGTCCACAAGCGCTTGCGAGCGTCGATCGACCGCGCCAGCGTGTTGGCCGAGGACGAATCTCACGCGGCGCTTACTTTCTTGCTGATCTCGTCGGCCTTGCGCATCGTCGTCTCGCTGATCGCCAGGAATGACTTCGAGAACGACTTGACACCTTCTTCTTGAAGCGCGTCGGTGATCTCGTCGATCGACACGCCGGCCGCGTCCAGATCGCGCAACACGCGCTCGGCTTCGTCGTAGTTCTCGTCGATCGTGCAACGGACAACGCCGTGATCGCGAAACGCGTCGATCGTGTCGGGTGGCATCGTGTTGACCGTATCAGGCCCGATCAGTTCTTCGATGTACAGGATGTCGCTGTACGCGGGATTCTTCGTGCCGGTGCTTGCCCAGAGCGGCCGCTGCAGCTTGGCGCCTTCGGTCTGGAGCTTCGTCCAGCGTGGGCCACTGAACGTCTCCCGGAAGCGGCGGTACGCGACCTTCGCGTTGGCGACGGCAACGCGGCCGAGCAGCGCCTGCAACTTCGCGCGCTCCGCGTCCGTGGTCGCCGAAGCGATCTTCGCTTCGATGAGTTTGTCGGCGGCGGTGTCCACGCGGCTTACGAAGAAGCTCGCAACGGAGTTCGAGTCGTTCACGGCCAGACCGCCTTCAATACGGCGCTCAAGACCGCGAAGGTACGCCTCCATCACTTGAGCGTAGAAGTCGAGCGAGAAGATGAGTGTGATGTTGATGTTCAGCCCGGCGGCAATGCACTCCTCGATGGCCGGGATGCCCTCATCGGTGGCGGGAATTTTCACCATGAGATTCGGGCGGTCGATGATCGACCACCAGCGCTTCGCTTCGTCGATCGATGGCTGCGTCTGGAACGCCTTGTCGGGCGAGACCTCGATACTGACGAAGCCATCATTGCCGCCAGACGTGTCGTAGACGGGCCGCATGATGTCGCACGCGCTCGTGATGTCGGCGACCGCGATGTGTTCGAAGAGCTCGTCGCGCTTCACGCCGTCACGGAGGAGTTGGGTGATCTGTGCATCGTAGTCGCTGCCCGCGCCGACGGCTTTCTCGAAGATCGTCGGGTTGGCGGTGACGCCACGGATCCCGTCACGCTCGATGTACTGCTTCAACCGGCCGTCGTTCAGCATGTCGCGCCGAATGTAGTCGAGCCACGGCGACTGCTTCTGCTCGTCGTAGAGTTTTTGCATCGCGTTCTTAGCCATTGCTCATCTCCTTCGCACCCATGCTTCGCTCTTCGATGGCCAGCACCTTGTTCAGCCGGCGCAGATGGCGCTCGTCGCCAGAGAATTCCGCTCCCGCGAACGCCCGCACGATTTCGAGCGCCAACTCCGCCCCGACGATCCGTGCGCCGATCGCCAGCACGTTCATGTCGTCGTGTTCGACGCCCTGATGCGCCGAATACGTGTCGTGACAGACGGCCGAGCGGATGCCCGGCAATTTGTTCGCCGCCACCGACGCGCCAACTCCGCTGCCGCAGAGCACGATGCCGCGGTCGGCGTCCCCCTCGATGATGCTGCGGCCAAGCTTCTCGGCATAATCGGGGTAGTCCACCGGATCCGTGCTGAATGTGCCGAGATCGACGACGGCATGGCCGAGCCGCCCGATCTCGTCGACGACTGCCTGCTTGAGCGGGAATCCCGCGTGGTCGGCGGCGACGGCGATGCGCATTACGCTCGCACTCCCGTCAGGCGCTCGACCAGCGCTTGCGTCTTTTCCGCGACGTTCTCTGCCGTGAAGCCGAGTTCGCGCAGGACCGTCGCGCCGGGCGCCGATGCGCCGAAACGGCCGTCTATGCCGATCGACGCGCCTTCGCCGCCGACCCAGCGTTGCCAGCCGAGCGTGACGCCAGCTTCGACCGAGATGCGCGCACGTACAACCGGCGGTAGCACTTCGTCGCGATACGCGCTGTCCTGCTCCTCGAAGATGTTCCACGCCGGCATACTGACGACGCGCGCCCGCACGCCTCGCTCTTCAAGCAGCGCCTGCGCCTCGACGGCGATGTGGACCTCCGAACCGGTGGCGATGATGATCGCGTCGGGACGTCCGCCCGGAGCTTCGCTGACAATGTAGGCGCCACGCAGAGCACCCGTCGCGCCACCGTTCGCCGTGCCGGCGAGTACGGGCAGCGCCTGCCTCGACATCGCGAGGACGGTGGGGCCTTGACGCTCAACGGCGATCTTCCACGCCATGCTGGCTTCGTTGGCATCGGCGGGACGCACGACGGTGAGCTGCGGGATGAGCCGCAACGCCATCAGGTGCTCAATCGGCTGATGTGTCGGTCCGTCTTCGCCGAGTCCGACGCTGTCGTGCGTGTAGACGAAGATCGAGCGGTACTCGCTCAGGGCGGCGAGACGGATCGACGGGCGATTGTAGTCGGAGAACACCAGGAACGTGCCACCGAAGGGGATGATGCCGCCATGGGCGGCCATGCCGTTGAGCGCCGAGCCCATGCCGTGCTCTCGCACGCCGAAGAAAATATTGCGGCCTTCGGGTGTCTCGGCCGTCATCACGCCCTTCTCTTTGAGTTCAGTGTTGTTCGACTCGACGAGATCCGCCGAGCCGCCGATCACCCACGGAATCGCGTCGGCGATGGCGTTCAGCGCGTTACCCGACGCGACGCGCGTGGCGAGCGGCTTGTCGTCGGGCGTGTACGCCGGGAGGTCGCGATCCCAGCCGTCGGGCAGGCGCGCGGCGAGTGCCTGCTTCAGCGTGGCGGCGACGTCGGGGTGCGCTCTCGCGTACGCGTCGTAACGCTGCTCCCACTCACGCTGCTGCGCCGCGCCGCGGTCGAGCGCCTGGCGGAAATGCGCGAGTGCTTCGTGGGGGATGTAAAACTTCTTGTCTTCGGGCCAGCCGTAGGCGCGCTTGGTCAGCACGATTTCTTCTTCGCCGAGCGGGCTGCCATGCGCCTTCGAGGTGTCCTGCTTGTTCGGAGCGCCGTATCCAATGTGCGTGCGCCCGATGATCATCGACGGCTTGTCGTCGGCTGCCTGCGCCGCGCGGATCGCCGCGTCGACTTCGCCGTAGTCCATGCCGTCGATCGCCTGGACGTGCCAGCCGTACGCTTCGAAGCGCATCGCGACGTCTTCGCTGTAGGCCATGCTCGTCGGTCCGTCGAGCTGCACGAGGTTGTAGTCGTACAGCGTAATCAGGTTGCCGAGGCGTTGGTGACCGGCGAGCGCCGCCGATTCGTGCGAGATGCCCTCCTGCATGTCGCCATCACTCACGAGCACGTAGGTGTGGTGATCAACGATCTTGTGACCGGGCCGGTTGAACGTCGCGGCGAGGAAGCGCTCCGCCATCGCCAGCCCAACGCTGTTCGCGAAGCCCTGACCGAGCGGACCGGTCGTCACTTCGACGCCGGGGACGAGGCCGCGTTCCGGGTGGCCGGCAGTGGGACTCTCCCACTGCCGGAAGTTCTTGATGTCGTCCAGCGACAGGTCATAGCCGGTCAGGTGCAGCAGGCTGTACAGCAGCATCGATGCGTGTCCCGCAGACAGCACGAATCGGTCGCGGTCGGGCCAGAGCGGGTTGGCCGGGTGGTGCTTGAGGAAGCGATCCCAGAGCACGTAGGTCATCAGGCCAGCGCCCATCGGCGCGCCCGGGTGGCCAGAGTTCGCCTTCTGGACCGCGTCCATCGACAGCGTGCGGATGGTATTCACGCACAGTTCGTCGAGCTTGTACTCGCTACTGGGGTCGGTCATGCAGCGCTCTTTCTACAGCCTTGCCCGCCTTGGTTTTTACGGGCGCGTTTGGCCGACAAGGGTCAGCACCATCACCAGGCCGTCAAAGCGGAGGAGCTTGCGAGCGTGTCCAGAAGCTGTCGTCCGCGTCCTGCGAGCTTGCGTGCGGGTGCATCGGTACAGGTGCAGTATACCGAGCGATGTCACGTATCAGGCTCGCAGTTATGTCGCGCGCGTGGCAGCACGGACGGCCGCGTTACAGCGACGTGGCAGGGAGGTCAGCGAACAACGCGGGCGCGCCGCCGGTATGGATGAACACCACGATGTCTTCCTGGGTGAACACGGCAGAGCGGACGAGTGACATCAGCCCGGCGAACGCCTTGCCCGTATACACCGGGTCGGCGAGCACGCCCTCGGTCCGCGCCAGAAGTTCGGTCGCAGCGTAGCCGGCGGCGGATGGCACGCCGTAGCCACCGCCGAGCATCGTGTCGTCGATGCGGATGTCGCCGTCAGGCAGCGGCGTGACGTTGAGTTCGGGTGCCAGCGCGTCGCAGAGACGGCGTACTTCGGCGCGCAACTCGCCGGCCGACTTGGCGACGGCGAAGCCGTATACGCGGACGTCGCTGGCGAGCTTGCGGAACCCCATGAGCATGCCGGCCTGCGTTCCGCCCGTCGCCGTCGCGAGTACGATCGCGGTCAGCGGCTCGTCGATCGCCTCGAGCTGCTGGGCCAGTTCGAAGGCGGCGAGCGCGTGACCGAGCGCGCCGCGGGGTTCCGAACCGCCGACGGGCACCACGTATGGCCGGCTGCCGCGTCCTTCGATGTCCGCAGCGACCTTTCGCACCAGAACTTCCCGAACGGCGCGATCGTTCGAGCCGGTGAAGTAGATACTGGCGCCGAGCAGCCGGTCGAGCACGAGATTGCCGGTCGCGGTGGCGGGTTCGCTGCCGCTGAGGACGAGATGCGCACGCAGCCCGGCCTGGACGCACGCGGCGGCTGTCAGCCGGCAATGGTTCGACTGCGCGCGGCCCGCGGTCACAACATCGGTAGCGCCGGATTCGATCGCGTCGCCGATGATGAATTCGAGATTGCGGATCTTGTTGCCGCCGAGCGCGAGCGAGAGCATGTCGTCGCGCTTGATGTAGAGGCGCGGCACCGCTGCGACGCCCTCGTCGCGGAGCGCTTGCTCGAGGCGCGCGGCGCGGTCGAGCGGCGACGGCAGCGTCGTCAGCGAGAAGCGTGGGTAATCGGGCACGAAGTGTCGGTATGCATCCACCGCGGCTATGCTACGACATTGCGACCGCTTCGGGCAGCGCGGCAGGCTGCGAGCGCTCGCTGAGGACTGACACATGGTGACACGCATCGACGGCGCGACGCTGCGCGGCGATACCGGCCAGAACGCCGGCATGGAGCGCACGATCGTCGTGTCGCGCGATACGGTGGGCAGCCGTGGCTTGTACACCAGCATCGTCACGACGGCGCCGCGCGGACGCACGGAAGTTCATCATCACGGCGAGTGTGAGACGAGCATCTACATTCTGCGCGGCCACGCGCGCTTCTACTCCGGCGACCACCTCTCGGACATCGTCGAGGCGAACGAAGGCGACTTCGTCTATGTGCCGGCGTTCGAGGTACACGTCGAAGAAAACGCGAGTGATTCGGACGAACTCGTCGTGTTGCTCTCGCGCAACTGCGACGGATCCGTCGTCCACTACGCCGACGGCGCGCCGCAGCCGCCGGCGTGAGTGAGATCGCCGCGCTGCTCGACGCGCACGGGCTTACCGGTGTTCGCGAGGAACTGCTCCAGCACACCGGCTTCTCCGGCGCCAACATCACGCGATTGCGGCGCGACGACGGCGCGTCGTTCGTACTCAAGCGGATGTCGATCGAGCGTGACTGGATCATGCGCGCGACGGACGACGTCCACTGCCGCGAAGCCGCGTTCGCGGAGGCGAGGAAGCGGCTGCCCTCGATCCTCACACCAAACATCGGTGCCGCCCGCGACGGCGACGAGTACACGCTGCTGATGCATGACATCAGCGACGATCTGCTGCCGCAGGGCGTGATCAGCGATGACATCGCTGGCCAGGTGATCGCGCGGATCGCCGCGCTGCACGACAGCGTGCATGTGCCTGACGGCGTACCGTGGTGCGACCTCGGCAAGCGACTCACGCTGCTGACACCCGACACCGCGCGCATCGCAGCCCGATACGGCGCGCGCGTCGCCGACGACGTGACGCGCGGCTGGGCGCTGTTCGAACGGTACGCCTCGCCCGCCGCTGTCGAAATAGTTCACAGACTTTTCGCCGATGTGACGCCACTCCTCCGGGCGATCGAGGACAACGTTTACGTCATGCTCCACGGCGATCTCAAGTTCGACAACATTGGACTGGACACCGACGGCCGGCTCTGCCTCTTCGACTGGTCCATGACGCTGTTGGCGCCCCCCGCGGTCGATCTCGGCTGGTTCATGGCGATCAACTCGCGCCGGATGACGATCTCGCTCGACGATGTCTTGACGGGGTACGCGCACGCCGCCGGCGTGACCTATGACGCGCGTCCGCGACACGACGCATTGACGGTGCTGTGCGGGCTCCTGCTGCGCGGCTGGCGCAAGGCTCTCGACGCGGAGGAAGGCGAACCGGATGAGCTGCGGTGGTGGTGCGCGCGCGCGGAGGAAGCGGCGCGCTGGCTCTGATCAGAGAACTAGGTCGTCCACGAACTGCTGCAAACCAGCGGATATGAAGCTTAATAGAATCATTGCCACGATCGGCGAGAGATCAAACATCCCGACGCGCGGAAGGATATTGCGAAGCGGCACAAGAATCGGGTCGGTGATCGAGTTGAGCGCTTCGATCAGCGGGCTTCTAGGATCCATCTGAAACCAGCTTAGGAGTACCCTGATCAAGACGGCGATCGTGAGTATCGTGAAAAATAGGCAGACGACCTCCGACGCGGCGCTCTCCCCTACACACCGGCCGATTCCGAACACCTACGCCCCCAGTTCCCGTGAGCGTTGATACGCCGCCTCGATCGCATCGATGATCGCGCCGCGCACGCCGGCGTTCTCGAGCGCCATCAGCCCGGCGGCCGTTGTGCCCGCGGGCGATGTCACTTCATTCCGGAGCTGCGCGGGGTGCTTGCCGGTCGCCTCGGCGTACTTCGCTGAGCCGATGAACGTCTGCAGCGCCAGCATTTCGGCGACGTCGCGCTTGAAACCAACGTGGACGCCCGCGTCGATGAATGCTTCGAGCAGCATGAAGACGAAGCCGGGACCGCTGCCGGACAGCGCCGTCGCCATATCAAGATACTTCTCGTCGTCCACGTAGACCTCGCGGCCCATCGCGCCGAGGACGGCGCCGATCTGCGCGCGGCCGGCTTCTTCGACCTCGGGTGTCGCCGTCCAGACGCTCATGCCTTCGCCGATCGCCGCCGGCGTGTTGGGCATGACGCGGACGATGGCGGCGTGGCTCAGCGCGCGGGCGATCTTGTCGATCGGCACGCCGGCCATAATCGACATGACGTTCTGGTCGCGATGGATCTGCCCGCGCAAGACGTGCGCTGCCGCGTCGAATTCCTGCGGCTTGATGGCGAAGATGACGAGATCCGCGCCGTCGACGGCTTGCGTCGCGTCGGACGTTGTCTGGACACCGTACGCGCCGTTGACGATGGAGCAGCGTTCGTCGTTGATTTCGGCGACGTGGACATCGCTCGGCTTAACGATGCCCTTTGCGATCGTCGCGCTGAGCATCGCCTCGCCCATGAATCCGCAGCCGATGAGTCCGAGTTTCACGTGCGGCCCTGCCCGGCGCTCACCCCATCCGGGGACCGAAGATCGCTCTGCCCACGCGTACCATCGTCGCGCCTTCTTCGACGGCGACCTCAAAATCGTCCGTCATACCCATCGACAGTTCGCGCAGCCCAAGCGCGTCGCGCAGCTCCCGAAGCCGCTGGAACACTGGCCGCACCGACTCCACGTCCGGCGTCTGCGGCGCTACCGTCATCAGCCCAAGCAGTTCGAGCTGCGGCAACGACGCGATGTGCTGCGCCAGCGCGTCCGCCTCGCCCGGCCCTACGCCGAACTTCGACGCTTCTCCCGCGACGTTGACCTCGATCAGCACGCCCACGCGGCGCCTTGCATGCCGATCGATGGCGTCGGCAAGTCGTCCGGAATCAACGCTGTGGAGTATATCAAAGAGTCCGACGGCTGCTGCCGCCTTGTTGGTCTGTAGATGGCCGACGAGATGCCAGCGCGGCGCGATCTGTTGCGCGCGCAACGCATCGATCTTTGCTGATGCCTCTTGTACGCGGTTCTCACCGAAATCGAGCAGCCCCGCGGCGTGCGCCAGAGCAACGGCCCCGGCAGGATGCGTCTTTGAGATGCCAATCAGCGTAACGCTGGAGGACGCTCGGCCGGCACGCTCACAGGCGGCGGCGATGCGCGTTCTCACGGCAGCGATGCGCCTGCCGATATCGTTCAGCGAGCTGTCAACGTCTTGAGTCGCGTCCACGTATCGGCATCTTCCGGGATCCAGTCGTTGAACGATAGACCTTCTCGCTCGCTCGCCGTGCTCACCATCCCGCGAAACGACATTCGGCCAACCGTCAGGTGGTCCCATGCCACTCGGTACATCCATCGGACCTTCGGTGGCACGGGGACGGCGCGCGTCCAGGCTTCGATCAGGCGCGAGAGGAACGCGTGATCTTGCGCCGTGAAGTGTCCGAGGACGGCGGCCAGGTACGGACTTGGCGCGTCGATGTCATCGCTGTCGTCCGGCCTGCCCTTGATGCGCGACGCGATGAGTTCGATGATCTCGTCCCAATTTTCGACGCGGGCCGGGAAGTCGCGCTCGTTGGCGACGGCGAGCAAGTTGAATTGAAGCGGAGACGACCGCTTGCGCCGCTCGTCCTTGAACGAGACGACTCCCCACAGCGCGCAGGCGGCGCGATTCGCCGCGACGATCTCGAATGGCATCGTTCGACACGAACTGCGGCCAATCGACGGTTTCGACAGTCTCCTGCAGTTCTTCGATCGTGTAAAAGTACGCGGGCACGTCTGCAAACAAGGTACGGACAGGTGCAAATCCGGCTCCCTGCCGAATCGCGTTCGACTCGCCCCGTTCGAGCCGCAGCGCGAGCAACGCTTCCAGCGTGTCGTGCTTCGGGTGGCGACGGCCGATCTCATAGCCGCGGATCGTTTCCGCCGAGACGCCCGCGAGCGCACCCAGGCGCCCGCGCCCGAGGTCGAGCCGCTTTCGCGCATCGAAGAGTCGTTTGCGCCAGTCGTCCATAGTGACGGGGATGATAGCTCATCTACGCGCAAATGCAACGTTACCGATGCAACTCACGCGTTCCCTATGGGAGCCTTACGTTCGCAGCGTGTAGCCGACGCCTCGTACGGTATGGATGAGCGGTGAGATGAAGCCGCGGTCGATCTTGTTCCTGAGGTAGTGGATGTAGATGTCGACGACGTTGCTGGCGAATTCCCTGTCGTACTGCCAGACATGATCGAGAATCTGACTCCGGCTCAGCACCTGTCCCTGATGGCGAAGCAACAGCTCGAGAAGCTGGAACTCCTTCACGGTCAGTTCGATCTCTTTCTCGCCGCGGATCGCGCTATGGCGTCCGATATCGAGCATGAGGTCTCCAGCGCGCAGTTCGTCACGGTGCGCACCGTTGCGGACGGAGCGGCGACCGAGCGCGCGTACGCGAGCGAGCAGCTCCGCGACGGCAAATGGCTTCACCATATAGTCATCCGCGCCTGAATCGAGCCCGCGCACGCGATCGTCGACCTCGACGCGCGCTGTCATCATCAGTACGGGCGTCTGGACGTTCCGTTGCCTGAGTCGGCGGCAGATCTCGAAGCCATTCGGTTCCGGCAGACCGATGTCGAGTACGATCACGTCGAATTTCGCGTCGGAGCCGAGTTCAAGCGCCGTCGTTCCGTCCGCGGCGGCGGTCACGTCGTAGCCTTCTTCTTCGAAGACCCGCCGGACAGCACGCGCCAGCCGCAGATCGTCTTCGGCAAGCAGAATGTTCATCTATGCACCCCTTATGCACACATGATAGAAAACGAACCCGCGTGCTTTGCGCTGTACGGCACACAGTCATCTCTCATCTACTGCCAGCGTAGAGATAACCGCAGATATGCTGAACTATGCGCGATAGCGGATGGTGGGCGCGCTGGATTCGCGCCACTCCAGAAAACGCTCCGGCCCGAGTGAAGCGAACTCCGCGCGCATTTGTTCGATGTCCTCAAGGATTGACAACGTTTGCACGCCGAACTGCTCCGGCGCGAACGCGCGCAGCTTTTCCGCCGCGGCATCCAGCAGCTTGATCACGCCCGGATACTCGCGCCGTGCGAAGTGCACCAGCGCCGCCGCCAACTGGATGATTCCCTGGAAAAACTGCCGCTCCGGCCACGGCGTCACCATCCAGAGGTCCTCGAGCGTTTCGTGCGACTCGAAGTAGAAGCCCTCGTTGAACTCGTCGACCGCCTTGTAAAACTCGCCAAGCCGCGCCTGTAGCTCGGGCAATGAAAGGATCGGCGCGTTTTTCAGCGGCGCATCGGGCACGGCTCCTCCGGTCTCGCCCGTCACTTCCAATTGAAGCAAGGCGAGCGTATGGCTATTGTACGGGCGACCGGCGCGGCAATCGCGAAAGCCAGCGAGAGAGAGGATGCATGAAAGCCGTGCGCCTGCACCAGCCACGGAGCGTTGACGCCTACGTGTACGAGGATGCGCCGGATCCGGTCGCCGGTGCGGGCGATGTACTCGTGCGCGTGAAGGCCGTCGCACTGAACCACCTCGAGGCGTGGGCGGCGAAGGCGCCGGACTCCCCGCGCTACGACACGCCCCGCATTTTGGGCGCTGATGTGGCGGGCGTCGTGGAGTCGGTCGGCCCTGGCGTGACCAGGGTGAAGCCCGACGATGAAGTGATCCTCCATCCGGGCGTGGGCTGCGGGACGTGCGAGCGCTGTCTGGACGGCGACGACAACCTCTGCGAGCGCTACCACCTGATCGGCCAGGGGCGCGACGGCGGCATGGCGGAGCTCGTCGTCGTGCCAGCGGCGAATGTGTTTCGGAAGCCGCCGAACCTCTCGTTCGAGGAAGCGGCGTCGATCCGCTCGTGTTCACGACGGCGATCCACATGATCCTCACGCGCGCACACTTGAAGTACGGCGAAACGGTACTCGTCAATGCAGCGGGAAGCGGCGTGGGCGTTGCCGCGATCCAGATCGCGAAGCTGCACGGGGCGCGCGTGATCGCGAGCGCCGGTTCCGATGCGAAGCTCGCACGCGCGCGCGACCTCGGCGCAGACGAGGGCATCAACTACACGACCCAGGATCTGGCGGCAGAAGCACGAGAGCTGACCGGCGGCCGCGGCGTCGATATGGTCGTGGAGAACGTCGGCGGGGACATCTTCGAGAAGAGCATCAAAGCGCTCGCGCGCAACGGCCGCGTCGTCACGTGCGGCGCGACGGCGACGGGGAACGCGACGTTCAGCGTGCGCCGTTTCTTTCTGGCTCATCAGACGATCTACGGTTCGTTTATGGGAACCAAGGCGGAGATGCTGCGCTACGCGCCGTGCTTCGCCGACGGGCGGCTGCGGCCCGTCGTCGACAAGGTGTACGCGTTGCGCGACGCCCCGAGGCGGTCTCGCGAATGATGCAGCGCGAACAGTTTGGGAAGATTGTGCTGGTTCCTTAGCGTTCGCTGACAGATGGAGGCGCATTGGCCGAGTACGCGAAACCACTCCCATACCCGAGTCCCGAAACGCAGCCCTTCTGGGATGCGTGCAAGCGGCATGAGTTGTCGCTGCCGTACTGCCCGAAGTGCGAGAAGTTCTTCTTCTACCCGCGCAAGTTCTGTCCGGCGTGTTTCTCGTGGGATGTCGAGTGGCGCGCTTGCAGCGGCCGCGGGACGTTATATACATTCGCCATCCAGTTCCGGCCGCAGATGCCGGGCTTTACACCGCCGTACGTGACCGCGATCGTGCAACTCGACGAAGGACCGCGGCTGATGACGAATCTTGTGGGCATCGATCCATCGCCCGAGGTGATCCGATGCGACATTCCGGTAGAAGTCGTGTGGGAAGACGCGACCGACGAGGTCACGCTGCCGCTCTTTCGGCCGGTGGCGTCATGAGCCTCAAAAACAAGATCGCAATCGTCGGCGCGGACGAGACAGACAGCATTGGCATCGTGCCAGACATGACGCCGATCATGATGCACGCTGAGGCCGCGCGAAACGCATTGCGCGATGCCGGCATCGAAAAGTCTCAAGTGGACGCAGTGTTTACGGCCGACGGGTCGCCGATGTCCGGCACGCAGCTCTGCGAGTACATGGGCATCCGGCCGAACTACATCGACAACACGATGACCGGCGGTTCGTCCTTCGTCATCCACGTCGAGCACGCGGCGGCGGCGATCAGCGCGGGGCTTTGCAGCGTGGCGCTGATCACGCACGGCGAGACCGGGTACAGCGGGCGTAGACGCCGAGGCCCGCGCGGCGGCGGCGGCTTCGACAGTTCGCTGCCCGCGGCGCAGTTCGAAGTGCCGTTCGGGGTCGGCGGCGCGCCGAGCGCGTACTGCATGGCGGCGATGCGCCATATGCACGAGTACGGCACGACGAGCGAGCATCTCGCGGAGATCGCCGTCGCGACGCGCAAGTGGGCGCAACTCAACCCGAAAGCGATGATGCAAGACGATTTAACGATCGAGGACGTGCTGTCGTCTCGCTGGATCGCGTATCCGTTTCACATTTTCGACTGCTGCCTGGTGACCGACGCCGGCGGCGCGATCGTCCTCACGAGCGCAGAACGGGCACGCGAATTCGCGAAGAAGCCAGTCTGGGTACTCGGATCGGGAGAGGCGACGACGCACCAGACGCTGCTTGGCATGGACGACATCACGCGGACGCCGGCGCGGTATTCGGGCAAGCGCGCGTTCGAGATGGCCGGCGTCACGCACGCCGACATCGATGTCGTCGAGGTCTACGATTCGTTCACGTACACGGCGCTGGTCACGCTCGAAGAGCTTGGTTTCTGCGAGAAGGGCGAGGGCGGCCCGTTCGTCGCGAACCAGCGCACGGCGCCCGGCGGCGACTTTCCGATGAACACGAACGGCGGCGGGCTGTCGTACACGCATCCCGGGATGTACGGAATGTTCATCCTCATCGAAGCCGTGCGCCAATTGCGCGGCGAATGCGGCGCCCGGCAGGTGCCGGACGCGAAGCTCGCGCTCGTCAACGGCACCGGCGGCACCCTGAGCGCCACCGGCACCCTCATCCTCAGCCGGGACTAGCGCCCGACAGGTCTGCCCGGGTGATGTATACTGCGGTGTATACATCACTTAGGGAGGCTCCTACCCATGGCCATGGTACGGACACAGATTTATCTTCCCGCGGACCTCGACGAGAAGCTGCGCAAGGAAGCCTCGGCCAGAAAGATCTCAAAGCCGGAGCTGATCCGCGAGCGGATCATCGGGATGTCAGCGCCCTCGCGCGATCCCGTGGCACGCCAACGCTTCCTAGACAGACTCGAAGAAGTGCAACGGCGCGCCGGGTTCGGACCCGGCACGGGCTGGAGATTCGATCGGAATGAGATTTACGATGAACGACTGGACAAACTGCGAGGTACTCGATGACCATGGTGCGTACGCAGATCTATCTTCCGGCCGACCTCGACAAGAAGCTGCGAAAAGAGGCGGCGAAGAGAAAGATATCGAAGGCCGAGTTGATCCGGCAGCGGTTGGTTGACGCGTCGCGGGAAGGTCTTGACCCGGAGGCGAGACAAAGGTTCGTCGATCTACTGACGGCTGCACAGCAGCGCGCTGCCAACCGGCCAGATACGGGGCGGGGGTTCGATAGGAATGAGTATTACGATGAGCGAGCTGACGAACTACTTTCTCATCGACACGAACATCCTGATACACGCGGTGGATGAGACTTCGCGTACGGAGGTCGCATCGATCGTCGTTCGAGGATTGACCGAAGCGCACCGCGGCGCGGTCACGACTCAAATCGTCGCGGAGTTCTTCGATGCGACAACGCGCCAAAGGTCCGGACGCATCGTTTTCAGCCGTGAGCAAGCGTCATTCGCGATTTCCGCACTGCTGAACTCTGCGCAATGCCTTGGTATGTCCCCGCCCGTGTTCCGCGAGGCCATGCGCTGCGCGCAGCGCTACCAGATGCGCATCTACGATGCCCAAATCTGGGCCGTCGCCAGCAACTCCGGCATTCGCTTCGTGCTGACCGAAGACATGCTGTCGCAGCCCGAAATCGAAGGCGTGCGCTACGTGAACCCGTTCACGCCGGCGTTCCGGCTCGAACACATCGGCCTGTAGCGCATCCACACCTCACACCGTAAGTAGCGCCGAAACAGACGTTCGCTATACTGCTGCATCTCCCCGACCACAGCCAGGGACGCTCGATTGCTGATTGATCTGCACACGCACACGCGCCCGCTTTCGTGGGACTCGTACCTGACGCCCGACGACCTCGTCGAACGGTCGAAGCAGGCCGGGCTTGACGGCATCTGCCTCAGCGAGCACGACTATCTGTGGAATCCGGAGGATGTGATCGCGCTCAGCAAGCGGCATGACTACCTCGTGCTGCCGGCGATCGAGATCAACACCGACGACGGTCATATCCTCGTCTACGGCATCGACAAGTACGTCTACGGCATGCACCGTTCGAGCGAACTCGCACGTTATGTCGATGACGCCAGCGGCGCGATGGTCGCCGCGCACCCCTACCGTCGCCAGATGCCGTGGTACATGGACAACGAACGCGATTACGAAGACGCGCTCGTCCGCGCGTCGCGGAATCCGGCGTACGAATACTGCGTCGCGCTCGAGAAGCTCAACGGCCGCGGCACCGTCAAGGAGAACCAGTTCTCGGCGGCACTCTGCGACTACATGAAGATGCCCGGCACGGCCGGCACCGACTCGCACTCCCGCAGCGACATCGGCCGCGTAGCCACGAACTTCGAGCGCGATATCACCGACGTCGCCGGCCTCATCGAAGAACTCAAGGGCGGCCGCTTCGACGCCGTTGACCTCACCGGCAAGCCGCATCGCCTCGATTTGACGGCGCTATCCTCGCCGGAGTCGGCGTAGCGCCGCCTTCCACCTTCTTGGCCATCCAAATTGAAGAGGACTCGCGTCGATTGCGAGTCCTCTTCGATTGTTCGTGATCACCGTCGACGGCGTGCTAACGCTCAAGAATGTGGATCGTCATCGCTGCGGCTTCGCCGCGCATCATGCCACCGCCGTTCTGCGTGAGGCCGATTTTTGCGTCGCCGTTTTTCACCTGGCGCTCGCCGGCGTCGCCGCGTAGCTGCCAGAAGATCTCCGTCAGCTGCGCGCAGCCCGTGGCACCGATCGGATGCCCTTTCGACAGCAAGCCGCCGCTCGGGTTGACGGGAGTCTTACCTGTGATCGCCGTGACGCCTTCTTCGATCAGCCGGCCGCCCTCGCCGGTCTTGCACAGACCGAGCTCCTCGTACTCCATGAGTTCCGCCGGTGCCGACGCATCGTGCAACTCGATGACGTCGAGGTCATCCGGACCGACGCCCGCGAGTTCGTACGCCTTGTTCACCATGCGCGTCGTCACGCCGGGCTCGCCGGGAGCACGGTCCTTGCCGGAGCCGAGAATCGACGCCGTGACGAACACCGGCTTCGTCGTCAGCTGTCGCGCTTTCTCTTCCGAGCAAAGGATGAGCGCCGCGGCGCCGTCGCCGATCGGTGAGCACATCAGCCGTGTAAGCGGCTCCGCGACAACGGGCGACGCGAGGATGTCCTCAACCGAGTACGTCTCACGGTATTGCGCGTACGGGTTGAGCGACGCGTTCTGGTGGCTCTTGACGGCGACCTTCGCGTATTGCATCGGCGTCGTGCCGTAACGCTTCATGTGCTCACGCGCGCTCGCCGCGTAGAAGTCCATGAACATCGAGCGCTTCTCGCCGGCGCCGCCGGATGCCGCCTCGGCCGACGCATCGCCGCTCTCGCGGCCGCGCGCCGCCGTCGCCTTCATGATGTCCGCAATTGCCGTCATATCGACGGCTGAACCGATCGCCTTGAACGAGCGCGTCTTGTCTTCGTGATAGAGCTTCTCGACGCCGAGCGCGAGCACGCAGTCGTACATGCCGGAGGCGACGTACAACCACGCCAGATGGAACGCGGTCGAGGAACTGGCGCACGCGTTTTCGGTGTTGATCATCGGAATGTCGCCGAAGCCCATCTCGCGGAGGATCACCTGCGCGCGGATCATCTCCTGGCCGGTGATCAGTCCTGCCGTCGCGTTGCCCACGATCGCCGCTTCGATCTGCGGCTTGTCGACGCCGGCTTCCTTCATCGCGCCTTCGACTGCTTCGCGCCCGAGATCTTTGAGCGATTTGTCCATCCACTTGCCGAAGCGGGTCATTCCCGCGCCGACGACTGCTACCTTGCGCATGCGAAGCTCCTCTCGAACGGCCGCCTAGTTGGGTATTGGACTCCCATCTTACGTCCAAGCCGTGGCTATTGTCACCGCTCCCCTGTCACAAGCATCACGGGATGGAACCCAAACCGGCGGGCCGGTGTACAACTGGCACGTGGATCACGTGACAATCGACGAGTCCGCGGCAATCGAGCATGCGCTGGCCGGCGATGCTGCCGCCTTCGGCGTGCTCGTGGAGCGCTATCAGGAGGTCGCCTTTCGTGCGGCATATCTCATCGTGCGTGACGCGCAGGCGGCCGAAGACGTGGCCCAGGATGCCTTCGTTCGTGCGCAAAGCCGGCTCGCCAGCTTCCGGCGCGAGGAGCCGTTCCGTCCGTGGCTGTTGCGCATCGTGACGAACCTGGCGCTGAACGAGGTACGCGCTCGCACGCGCCGCGGCGGGCTCTTCGGCCGCGTTGCCGCATTCGCGCGTCGCGACGAACCGTCGCCCCACGCAGAGGTAGCCGCCTCGGACGACGCGTCGGCGCTGCTGCGGGCGATCGGCGAACTGCCAGAGGACGACCGTGTAGTGCTGCATCTACGCTACTTCCTCGAACTGCCGGAACGGGAGATCGCGCTGGCCATCGGCACGCCGACGGGCACCGTCAAGTCGCGCCTGCATCGCGCGTCCAAGCGGCTGCGCACGGTGATCGAAGACGGGTATCCAGGACTGCGAGACATGAACGATGGATGACATGACGTTCGAGCAACTGCTGACGAGCCGAGCGCGCGAGGTGACCTATCCGGCCACTCCTCCACTGCGAGGCGGCGTGATGGCCGCTATTGCCGCGCCGCGCGCGCCGCAGCGGAGCGCACCGCAGTTCGGGCTCGCATTCGCGGCCGCTGCCGCGCTCGGGGTGCTGGCGCTCACGTTCGCGCTGCCAACGTCGCGCGATGCGGTCGCCGACTTCTTTGGCATCGACGGATCCAACGTCGAGCCGCTGCCCACGCCTGCTCCGGGCGTGATGCCCACGCCACTGCCAACGGCAGCCGACATCGACGCGTCGGCCGTGCCCGCGACGCTCGAAGAAGCGTTCGGCGCACTCGGGTTTGCACCGGCGCTGCCCGTTGATGCGGGCGAGCCCTCGGCGGTGTATCTCGCGCACTACAGCCAGCCGGCGCTGATCCTGCGATACGCCAACTTCGACCTGTGGCAGACGCGGTTGGACGGCGACGCATTCGTCGGTAAGGGCACGACCGAGGACGCGACTGTCGACGAGTTCGTGTTGTCGAGCGGCGTGGCGGCGCGCTGGATCAGCGGCGGCGAGCATCTCGTCCAGTTCTACGATACGCAGGGGCGCGCCATCGAGCGCTCACAGCGCACGGTTGAGCGCAACACGCTGATCTGGCGCACGGACTACGCGTTCTACCGGATCGAGACGGAACTACCGCGCGCGGATGCCGTCACGATCGCAGAAACGCTCCCCTGACGCGGGAACCACCGGCGCGCGTCCGGTGTAGTACCCATGTTCAGGAGGCTAGCCATCATGAGGATCCGCAGCGTCATCATCAGCATCGCCGCGCTTGCCGTCATCGCCGCCACGACGCCGTTCGCGGTGCGCGTCGCGCACGCTGGCGGCGGCTGCCACAAGGACACGATGTCCGACGCGGCGACGACTGAAGCCACGCTCAAGGGCAACTGCTTCGAGCCAACCGTCATCCGCATTGACCGGGGCGCGTCGATCACCTGGACGAACCTTGACGAGGTGCCGCACACGGTCACGGGCGCCGACAACACATGGGGCAGTTACGACGAACTTGCATTGAACGATCAGGCGACGTATCGGTTCGACGATTCGGGCGTGTTCCCATACTTCTGCTTCTTGCACCCGAGCATGATCGGCGCAGTCGTCGTTGGCGATGGCACGCCTTCCGGCACGGTGACGAACACGAGCATCACGTCCTTGGGGGTGGCACGAGTCGCCGCCGCTGGCGATCCCGCCGAAACGAACCTTGCACTCCGAGCGCCATCATCGGGCGAGAACATCAGCCGCTCGACGCTCGCGCTCGGCGCCGGCGCGATTGCGCTTGTCACCGCGGCGATCGCCGGCGCGATCGGCTACGCGCACCCCTGGCGCCGGATTGGCGGCTGAGCGATGTTGACACGCAATGCCGCCGTCGCCGCCGTAATCCTCGCCGCCATCGCATGCTGGATCGTCGTGAACCCCTCGGGCGTCTCACTCGGCGGCCAGGCGACGGCCACCCCAACCGCCGAGCCGACGCACTCCCCCACCGCGACGCCGACGAGCGTCGTCTCCGTCGAATCGTCGCGTCCGCTACCGGATGACGTGCGCGGCACGCTCACCTATGGCGACGGAGACGCACACGTTCAGATCACGCTGCCGTCCGGCGACGAGATCGCGCACACGCCGCAGGACATCGTCACGGGTTCGACATCGCCGGACGGCTTGTGGACGCTAGTGCAATCGTGCGCCGAACCGCTGCCGGGAGCGGACGCCTCCGCCTGCGAGCTGCGATTCGCGCGCAGAGACGGACAGACGCGCGCAATTCCAATCGATGCAGGGGGGATCGTCGAGTGGTCGCCGACGGGTCACTCTGTAGCCATCGCATTGCCGAACTTCAGCCGCCTCACACGGATCATGACGATCATCGATCCGGCCACGTCCGAACCCGAGATCGCGTACGACTTTGCAGGGGACGAGAGCCACATCGACGCGTTCACTTGGCTGCGTTTGCGGACGCCGCAAGGCGACCAGATCGATCAGTTGCTCGTCGCGCTGAACACCGGGACGAACACGCAGTTGCAAGTCGTGAGCTTTGGCAGTGGCTACGGCATTCGCAACGAGGGCGATCTCGGCGCCGGGATGGTCACGCGATTCTATCCGTCGCCAGACGGCCACACGTTCGCGTTCGCACAGTCGCGCGACGACGGCTGGCGCATGTTCACCTACAGCGTCGGGCCGGAGGGGCTGCGCGATCTCGGCGCGATGGGCGTCGGGTCGCCGGACGTTTCCGCGCCAGGCGCGCTCAAGCTGGCGTTCTACATCGCGTGGTCGCCGGACAGCAGGCGCCTCGCGTTCGGCGGCGGTCTCGCACCGCCGTACACGATGACGACGATCGACTTCACGACGAACACCACCGTCGTCACGGAATTTCCATTTGGCTACCCCGGCGAGATTCGGTGGTCGCCGTCCGGCGACGCGATCGCCGTCTCGACGTATCACCAGGAGCCGGTGCGGCACGAACTGTACGTCATCGATCCGTCGACCGGCGCCGCAAGGCACGTTGGATCCGGGTGTCACGTCATCTGGTCACCGGATGGGCGGCATCTCGCGGCGAAAGGCGAGGCGCTGCCCGGCGTCTCGATCATCGACGCGGCGACGGCGGAAACATGGCGGCTGACGCACGTTCGGCACCACGCGCCGCTGTCGTGGACCGAGTGATGGCTGCGTGAGCGTCGGGCGTGCGGTACGCTCGTCGGCATGAAGGAAGACCCACTCTGCCGCATGTCGCTTGAGGAGATCGCGCGGCTGATTGAAACCAAGACCGTCAGCCCGGTCGAGGTGACGCAAAGCGTGCTCGACCGCGTCGAGCGCGTGAACCCTCCCCTGAACGCGTTTATGACCTTGACGGCGGAGGCTGCACTCGAAGCGGCGCGCGCGAGCGAACAGCGCGTCGCCGCCGGCGAGTATCGCGGCGCACTCGACGGCGTGCCGATCGCGCTCAAGGATCTGCTCGCGACGAAAGGCGTGCGCACCACCGCCGGCTCGAAGATTCTCGCCGACTGGGTACCCGAATACGATGCCACCGTCGTGCGCATGCTTGCCGATGCCGGCGCGGTGAGCGTGGGCAAGCTTGGGCTGCACGAGTTCGCCTTCGGCACGACATCGGACAACGCGCACTACGGCGCGATCTGCAATCCGTGGAACGTCGAGCGCATACCCGGTGGCTCGTCCGGCGGCTCAGGCGCAGCGACGGCGGCCTGCCTCGCGTTCGCGACGATCGGCAGCGACACCGGCGGCAGCATCCGCATCCCCGCCAGCGAGTGCGGCGTCGTCGGCGTCATGCCGACGTACGGCCGCGTGAGCTTGTACGGCGCGGTGCCGCTCTCGGGCTCGCTCGACCACCTCGGGCCGTTGACGCGCACCGTCCGTGACGCCGCCATCGTGCTGCAGGCGATGAGCGGCCACGATCCGCTCGACCCGACGACGGAGCGTCAACCGGTGCCCGATTACCTTGACGGCATCGAGCGTGGCCCCGCGGGGCTGCGCATCGGCGTGCCAAAGCAGCATTTTTGGGACGAGCTTGATCCCGAGATCGAAGCGTCTGTGCGGGAAGCGATCGCCGCGCTCGAAGCAGCCGGCGCGAGCGTGCGAGAGATCGACTTTCCGCTCGCTGAGCGCTATACGAACAGCGTTGGGCCGATCATCATCAAGGAAGCTGCGCGCTACCACGCGCCGAACTTCCCATCGCGGCGCGACGAATACGGCCGGCTCGTCGCGGCGACGCTCGACGCCGGCATCCAGGTGGGCGACGCGATCTACGACGCCGCGATGATCGTGCTGCGCGAAGCGCGCGCGGGCGGCGCCGATGCGACGCTCGACGGCGTGGATGTGCTAGCCGTGCCGACGATGCCTGAGCCGCCGCCGACGATCGAACAGATACGCTCCGGCTTTCACGACATCCGTCGCACCGTGTTTACGAGTTTGCTCGACTTGACCGGGCAGCCCGTCGTGACGGTGCCATGCGCGTTCGCTTCATCGATGCCGACGGGAATCAGCTTCGTGGCACGGCGCTGGGACGAAGCTGCCGCATTGCGGGCTGCGCGTGCGTGGGAGCAGGTGCGCGGCGCGTTCCCCCTGCCGGACGTGGGGTGAGCCTCTAGCGCCGCCCGCGCACCGGCGCTCGTCGCTGATAGCGTCCCGGCGTAGCGCGCGGCTTGGAGCCGAGCGAGCCGTAGGACGACTGCGCGAATTCGTGCAGCGCTGATTCGTCATCAAGCATCGCCTTGCGCAGTTCGACGACCTGATCGCGCAACAGCGCCGCCCGCTCGAACTCGAGATTCTTGGCGGCGGCCTTCATTTGTGTCTCGAGATCCTTCACGAGCCGCGCCATCTGATCCTTCGGCATCTCCTTGACGCTGTATTCGGACGACTCTTCGGCGACCTTCTTGAACTGGTCGGTGATGTCGCGGATCGACTTGATGATGCCCTCGGGCGAGATGCCGTGTTCCTCGTTGTACGAGCGCTGGATCGCTCGCCGCCGCGTCGTCTCGTTGATGGCGTATCGCATCGAATCGGTGACGTTGTCGGCGTACATGATCACCCTGCCTTCGACATGTCGCGAAGCGCGGCCGATCGTTTGCACGAGCGAGCCTCCGGAACGCAGAAAGCCCTCCTTGTCGGCATCAAGAATGCAGACGAGACTCACTTCGGGCAGATCGAGGCCTTCGCGCAGCAGATTGATTCCGATCACGACGTCGTACACACCAAGCCGCAGGTCGCGAAGGATCTCGACGCGCTCGAGCGTATCGATCTCGCTGTGCAGGTAGTGCGTGCGGACGCCCATCTCCTGCAGGTAGTCCGCGAGGTCTTCGGCCATGCGCTTTGTCAGCGTCGTGACGAGAACGCGCTGATCCTTCGCGGCGTGCTGCTTCACCTCGTCGAGCAGATCGTCGATCTGGCCGCGCGTCGGGCGCACATCGATCTCCGGATCGATCAGGCCGGTGGGCCGGATCACCTGCTCCACGATCTGCGAACTGCTCGACATCTCCAGCGGCCCCGGCGTCGCCGATACGTAGACGACCTGGTTGAGGTGGTTGTCGAACTCCTCGTAATTCAGGGGCCGGTTGTCGAGCGCGGACGGCAGCCGGAACCCGAAGTCCACGAGCGTCGTCTTCCGCGCGAGGTCGCCGTGGAACATGCCACGCACCTGCGGGATCGCGATGTGCGACTCGTCGACGAACATCAGGAAGTCATCCGGGAAGTAGTCGAGCAGCGTCCACGGCGTGCTGCCCTGCGCGCGCCGCGCCAAGTGCCGGCTGTAGTTCTCGATGCCGGAGCAGTAGCCGGCTTCGCGCATCGTCTCGAGATCGTAGTTCGTCCGCTCTTCGAGGCGTGCCGCTTCGAGGATCTTGCCCTGTTCGCGGAGGTAGATCAGCCGCTCGCGCAGCTCCGCTTCGATGTCGGCCATCGCCTCGTCGAGCTTTCCCTTTGATGTGACGAAGTGCTTCGCCGGATAGATGTCCACTTCGTCGCGCTCGGCGAGCAGCTCACCCGTCAGCGGATCGATCTCAATGATGCGTTCCACCTCATCTCCGAAGAAGTCGATGCGCACCGCCAGCTCCTCGTACGACGGCTGGATCGTGATGCTGTCGCCGCGCATGCGGAACTTGCCGCGTACGAGGTTCATGTCGTTGCGCTCGTACTGCATGTCCACCAGACGGCGCATGATGCGTGAGCGGTCGAAGCGCTCGCCCTTCCGCACCTTCACAACGAAGCTCTGATACTCCTCCGGCTCGCCGAGACCATAGATGCACGACACGGAGGCGACGATCAGCACGTCGCGCCGCTCGAACAGCGCGCGCGTCGCAGCGTGGCGCAGCTTGTCGATCTCCTGGTTGATGTCCGCGTCCTTCGCGATATATGTGTCCGTGCGCGGAATGTACGCCTCGGGCTGGTAGTAGTCGTAGTAGGAGACGAAGTACTCGACCGCGCTTTCCGGAAAGAACTCCTTGAACTCGGAGCAGAGCTGCGCGGCAAGCGTCCGGTTCGGCGCGAGCACGAGCGTCGGGCGCTGGTACGCCTCGACAATGTTCGCCATCGTGAACGTCTTGCCGCTGCCGGTGACGCCGAGCAGCGTCTGGGCGCGATCCCCCCGCTCAAGGCCGCGCACGAGCGATTCGATCGCCTGCGGCTGGTCCCCGGTGGGGCGGAAGTCGGAAACGATCTTGAAGTCAGGCATGGAGGAGAATCGGCCTATTGGAAGGGCGCGGCGAAGCAGCCTCGCACGTACAGGATAGCAAGGCTTGCCTCGGACGTTGCGCTTGGCCGTGGCACCGGAACGCCTCTGCTGACACGGCGATGTCAGCAGAGATCAGGGGCCAAGGCTCGCGAATGGCGCTATTCGCGCCGGATCCGTTGAACGGCGACAGCGGCACCGGTGGACAGGGCACCCCCGAGGGCGAGCACGACTCCAATCCAGGTCAGGATCAGCGTGCCATCGCTGCCGCTGCCCGCTCGCGGCAGCGTCGTCGTCGGGGCAGCGCCTCCCGCGGGCGCCGCCGGAGCGTTGTCTGCCGGTGCGCTGATCACCATCGCATCGACCGGCGTCGCGGTAGCACCGGGCGCCGGCGTGGAGCTGGGACCCGCGGTCGAGGTTGCGGCGGTTGTCCGGGTCGCGGTGGGATCATCCGCCGTCGACGTGGCGGTCGCGGTGGCCGTATTCGCCGCTTGCACGTTCACGGTGCCAGACATCGAGGAGCCATGCACCGAACATTCGTACCCGAACGAGCCAGCCGCAGCGAAGGTGCGCGAAAACGCCGGCGCACCGGGGTTGAGGACGCCGCTGTCGAAGCTCTCGGCTCCTGTGGAAGTCACGGAATGGGGGTTGACCGAGTCGGGATCGTTGAAGTTCCAGGTCACTGTATCGCCAACCGCAATCGTGATTGACGACGGATCGTAGGAGTCGTCTCGTACCGTTACGTTAACCGTCGCCGCATCTACCGTGGCGCCCAACGACGCGACCAGCACACCGGCGACCGTCAGCAGCGCCAAGCCTGCGCCTGTCCAAAGCTTCCTGTGCTTCATATTCCCACTCCAACGAGTGTTCGCCCCACGGCGGATGGTGTTCGCTCTGTAGTACGCCTCATCTCGCCGTAACGATTGCTGCGATTCGGCCGCCGCCGATACAATGCCCTGATTCCGGTTCAGCTAGGAGGCCGCGCGTGCGCGTTCGCAAGGCAGTCGTGTTGGCAGCGGGGTACGGGACGCGGCTTCTGCCCGCCACGAAGGCGCAACCCAAGGAGTCGATCCCGCTCGTCGACAAGCCGATCATCCAGTACACGGTCGAAGAAGCCGCCGCCGCCGGCCTCACGCAGGTGATTATCGTCACCGCCGCCAGCAAGCGCGCCGTCGAAGACCACTTCGACCGCTCGATCGAGCTTGAGATGACGTTGCGCGAGAAGGGCGACATGACCCGCCTGAAGGAGATCCAGAAGATCTCCGACCTCGCCGATATCGTCTACATCCGCCAAAAGGAGCAGAAAGGCGTCGGTCACGCGGTCCTACAAGCGAAGGACGTCGTCGGCGACGAGCCGTTCGCCCTGCTCTTCCCTGACGACGTGCTCGTCGCCGACGTGCCCGTCACGAAGCAGATGGTCGACGTCTTCGAGGCGCGCGGCGGCTCGGTGATCGCGGTGCAGCAGTTGCAGGACTCCGAAGTCGAACTCTACGGTATCGTCGGCGGCGATGACGCGGGCGACGGCGTGACGAAAGTGTCGTCGCTCGTCGAGAAGCCGAAGCTCGAAGAAGCGCCGTCGCGTCTCGGCATCGTCGGCCGATACGTGCTGACGCCAGAGATCTTCGGCGCGATCCAGCAGACCGCGCCGGGCAAGGGCGGCGAGATCCAGCTCACGGACGCGCTGGCTCTGCTGATGGAGCAGCAGGATGTGTACGCGTACGAGTTCGACGGCAGCCGCTACGACACCGGCCACCCCCTCGGCCTGATGACGGCAGCGATCGCGATCGGGCTGCGCCGCGCGGACATCGGCCCCGGGCTTCGCGCGTTTCTGCGCACGCTGCCGCTCGAAGACTAGCGATGTCGCTGCCACCCGGGCGACGCGTGATCGGCCGCATCCTCTCGCTCGGCTTTCCGCTGTCGGGCGTCCGGGTCGACAACTACAACTTCATCACAGCGCCATCGTTCTTCGATTACGACGCGCTGATCGTCGACCCTGCTGCGCTGTCGCGCCTGATCGAGGACACCACCACCGACGCCGTCGAGTCATTGACGTTCGCGCGCCGCGCCGTGCGCAACGTGCCTTCATCAACCGACGAAGTCGCGCTCGCCGACGTCCTGCTGCGCCGGCGCGACGAAACGAGCGCGCTGCTCGGCAACGGCGGCATCGTCGTTTGCTTCGCCCGCCCGCCGGTGACGCATACCGGCATCGACGGCGTCCCCGCGCTCGATGACTACTACTGGCTGGGCGACCACGCGCCGCCGCTGATCGCGGCGGACGGCACGCAAGCGCAAATCGTCGACTACGGCCATCCGCTGGCGCCGTTCGTACTCGGACAGCTCGCGAGTGTCACGTATCAAGCGCGCATCGACACCGACGCGTTGGTAGAGGTCGCCAGTGGCGGCAGTATCTTCTGTCGGAGCCAGGGCGGCGCGGCGATCGGTGCCGAGCTGCCGTCGGAGCGGGGGCGCATCGTGCTATTGCCGGCGATGAAATCGATCGCCGCTGGCGACGCGCGATACCGGGCATCGGAGGCGATGCAGGCGGGGATCCGGCGCATGCTCGGCGCGATGGCTGAGGGACGCGCGCCGTATTGGGTGGACTCCTACAAACTGGCGGGACTCGACGAACGCTCCGCCGCGCTCGAAACGGCGCGTGCTGCCGCTACGGGCGCGCAGGCCGCCGCCGATGTCGCAGCCACCGAGCACGATCAGCTCGCGCGGTTTCAGCGCCTGCTCTGGCAAGAAGGCGCGACCGGCCTCGAAGATGTGGTGGTCGAAGCACTCAAGCTGATCGGGTTCGACGTGTACGCGCGCGATCACGCGGCGCTGGAACTGCGGTTCGGACAAACAACGGTCCTGCTCGAGATCGACGCCGCGCAGGACGCCGTTGGCATGGCGCCGCACTACCGGCTGCGGCAGCGCATCGAGCATTCGATCGAGCGACGCGGCAGCGCGCCGCGCGGGCTGATCATCATCAACGGGTACCGCGGCCAATCACCGAAGCAGCGGCCGCAGCAAGCATCGGAGGCGCTTCGCGCGGCCGCGGAGACGATGCGCTACTGCGTCAGCAGGACGACCGCGCTCTACGACGCCGTCGTCGCGAAGCTCGACGGCGACGAAGCGGCCGTCGAGGCGTACAAGCAGGCGATCACCTCGCACGACGGGCTGCTCGGCGCAGAACGTACAACCTAGAACTTTGAACCTAGTGCGTCCGTAATGAGGCGCCTAGTCATCGTTTGCCGCGGAGTGACGGTAGCGCGGCGCTGGCGTAAGCTTCAGCGTTCGCCGGCCGTAGGGTGCCACAACGCATCACCAAACGAGGAGCAGCGTATGTCATCGAAATGGGCACTGGTGCTGGGGGCATCGAGCGGATTCGGCGGCGCGACGTCCGTGGCGCTGGCGAAAGCCGGCTACGGCGTCGTTGGCGTACACTTCGACCTGCGTTCGACGCTGCCAAACGCTGTGGCCGTGCAGGACGCTGTGAAAGCGGCGGGTGAAGAAGCGCTGTTCTTCAACATCAACGCCGCCGACCCGGACAAGCGCAATGCGACGCTCGACACTGTGCGCGCGCATCTCGACGACGCCTACGTCCACGTGCTGATGCACTCGCTGGCGTTCGGCACGCTGCTGCCGTTCATCGACGACGATCCAAAGGGGCGGATCAGCCAGAAGCAGATGGACATGACGCTCGACGTGATGGCGCACAGCCTCGTGTATTGGGCGCAGGACATGGCGACGCGGCGACTGCTCGGCAAGGACAGCCGTATCTTCGCGATGACGAGCAGCGGTTCGACGCGCGTGATCAAATCGTACGGCGCCGTCAGCGCGGCGAAGGCGGCGCTTGAGTCGCACATCCGGCAGCTGGCGTTCGAGATGGCGCCGCTCGGCGTGACGGCGAACGCGATCCGCGCCGGCGTCACCGACACACCGGCGCTGCGGCGCATCCCCGGCGGTCCCGAACTGCATCAGCGAGCGATGGACAATAACCCCAGCGGCCGCTCGACGACGCCCGGCGACGTGGCGACGGCGATCGCCGTACTCGCCGGCAAAGACCTGTACTGGATGACGGGCAACGTGATCGGCATCGATGGCGGCGAAGAGCTGAGCGCGTAGCTGGCGGACTGGGGAGGACAGCGGCTCGAACGCCGTCGCACGCAAGAGCGGGCGCGGGCGCCGCATGGAAGCGAGGACGGAGCTAAAGCTCCTCCGCTACGAGATTGGATACCTGCCGGCTACGCGCCGAACGTCACTGGCACATTCGCTTCATCAAGCATCGCGACGGCGCGGGCGAGTTTGCCGGCGCCGTCGAAGCGGCTGAGGCCGTAGAGGCCTTCGATGGCGCGCATGGCGCCGACGGTGTCTTCGGTGGCGAGCAGCACGGCGACATCCTGACGGCTACCGAGTACGCGGTCGGTGAGGTACGGGCTCGGTTCGCCGCCTCCGGTCAGCACGAGCAATTCGATGTCGGTCTGGAGTGCGGCGAGCTGGATGTCCGTCTTATCGTAGCGCGTGACGATGCACGTGCGCTCGCGGTTGCCAAAGTACGGCGACGCCGCGTCTGACGAGACGGTGCCGATCATCACGCGATCGATCGTGTTGCGGTCATCACCTTCGGCGAGCCAACGGCCATCGAGCGCGCTGGCGATGTCTTCGACGGATGGCGCCGCGAGGATGCGATCTTCGGGCAGCACGGCTAGCACACCGGGGCGTTCGGCCAGGGTCGCGATGTCTGCGCTGCGCACGCGCGTAACGATCACGCCAGCGAGCGCGTCCTTCGGCGCATCGGTCTCCGGCGACGACGCGAGCGCGACGACGAGTGCGAGCGCGTCGAGCGATGACGTGAGGGTGTTCACGGATCCGGCCGGCGCCTCGACAACGACGTTCTCGCCCAAAGCGGCGATGGCGCCCGCATCAACGGGGACGCCCGGCGAGACGACGCCATCGAGCGACGCGAATGTCGCTGCATCCGCGGCAGCGCCGTTGTCGCCAGCGAGCCGAACGAGCGATACCGGGGCGGCGTTGCGTCCCATGCGGTAGGCGATGGCGGCGGCGATCAAGCTGCGGCCGACGCGGGGCTCGGATGATGCCACGATGAGTACGGACATGGTCCTTGATTTCCGGTTCAGCGACCTACGTTTGCGAAGCCGGCGTGAGTATAACAACGGCTCGACGTAGTGGCAGCGGCCGTCGTTCGATGCGCGCCGCTTGCCGCCGTGAAGGTGGCCTCGCTACAATCCGGCGCGTGCCGAGGTAGCTCAGTTGGTAGAGCACACGACTGAAAATCGTGGTGTCGCCAGTTCAATTCTGGCCCTCGGCACCATTTTTTGTATCTGAACGGCGTCGTTTCTTGCGCGGCGGGCTCACCGACGCGTCTGCCGCAATATCCGCAGGCGGACAGGTGTAAAGAACCCGTCCCTACGCTTTTTCGTCGGTCGCGTTGTCCTCATCGTCGACGGTCGGCGACTCGCCCGATTCGAGCGCGCGCTTCGCTTCGTCGTCGTCGTGGGTGCGGGCATCCTGCGCAAGCTTCGATTCCTTCTGGGCGAACCGCTCCTTGTTGCGGTCTTTCGCCGGCTGGTTTTTCGCGTCTTGCGCGCGTACGCGGTCGATGGGTAGTTGGCCGCTCATCGTAATGCTCCTTCGCTTCGGTTCAGGGTAGCGGTGGGTTGTCGCCCGGATGGTGCGACGCTGGCGCGGCGGACGTGGCAAACCTGTGACGAACGGTGGAGTTCGTTTCGTAATTTCGTGTGTTTCGCGTCTCCCCGGGGAGTTCGTTTCGTAATTTTCATGCTCGTCCGCCCGCTCCCTGGTCGGCGAACAGCGCACCCCACGCCTCGAGTTCCGCCGGCGTTCCGTGATCGAGAATCGCGATGCCGCCGCGCAAGTACGCGAGCGCGGTGGCAGTGAGCGTCGCTGCGTCGGTGGCGGCACCGGTCTTGGCCGAGGCGACGGCTCCGAGTTCGGCGTCGGTCGCCGTCTCGACGACGTAGATCGAGAGCGATGTTGCGCCGCGACGCTTCGCTTCGTTCACCTGATCAAGCACCATCGTCGCACCCACGTTGTCGTACGTTTGCAGTACGGGCGCGCACGCCAGGCCGAGGTATGTGGCGCCGGGAAACGCGGCATCGTACGCAGCGCGGACGCTCTGGCCGAACGCGCGCGGGTAGACCATCGGCATCCAGCCGTCGATGCCGCCGCGCGCCGCTTCTCGCACGAACGGGGCGTCGAGACGGCGGGCGCGGCGCAGGTCGGCGCAGATGTAGAGCGGCGTCGTCGCGTAGCGCGCGCGAAAGGCGTCGATGAGCGTGCGGATGGCATGCTCCGCGTTCGCGCGGTCCCAGCCGCCACCGTCATTCGGCTCGCAGTTCGCGATTGCGAACGTAGCGCCCGCCTCCACGGCGTCGGCGAGCATGCGCGCTTCCGCGGCCGGCTGCGACGCGTGGGCGAAGCGCTCGACGCCCCACGACATGCCGGCCGCCGTCAGCGCGTGCTCGAACGCGGGATCGCCGTACTTCACGACCAGCGCGTCGAGCCGCGCGAGACGGGCGCGGCGGGTGACTTCGGCGGCAGGCTGCGCGTGGTAGCCGTTGTGACACCAGCCATACGTCCGCATCACGACGCCCGCTCGATCGCCGCCGCGCCCGGCTTGACGATACCGCTATACAGTCCCGACGCCGCCAGTCCGACGACGATGCCGACGAGCGGCGCCTCCCACGTCATCGCGTCGCGCGCCGACAACACGGCGCAGTTCCAGGCGACGCCGAGCGCGACGGCGAGCAACGGATATGCCGTGCGCGGAATGCGCGGTGCCGCGCCGCCGATGGCGGCGACGAGCGCGACGATCACGGGCGCGGCGGCGATGCCTGTTGCGAGCGCGGTGCTGTCCATTGGGTGTGCCTCCTGTTCGCTGAATGCGGGCAGGGGGCGATGGTACGGGGTTGCGGCGATGATGTGCTTGGGGTTGATGTCACTGTTCGACGCACCGACGCCGAAACGGGCGGAGCTAAAGCTCCGCAGCTACATCCGCGTTGGCGGCGATTGGCGGCTGGGCAAGCGATACGGGTGTTCCGTGGCGGCCGAAAGGGGCGACCTAAAGGTTCGTCCCTACAGTTGTTTCGAGCTCTGCGGCTCCAAAACGCGCAGTTCGTTGCCATCTTGCATCAGGTTTTCGAAGCTGAGGCGGCCGCGGGCTACGGCTTGATCGAACGTCATCATGGCGCCGTCGCTGGCGGGGTGGGCGGCTTGCCACGCCTTGAGGTGGTCGGCGGAGCAGAAGAAGTTGAGGTTGGGGCAGAGATCCGTGGCGAGCACGCAGCCGTCGCCCACGGTTCCGAACCAGACGACGATGTCCGCTGGCGTGCGCTCGACAACCCGCTGGCTTTCGATACGCACCGTGATCACGCCGCCGCAGTGTTCGCACGCTGACGTCACTGCCGCGTCCCGCTTCAGCATGTACGGCATGCCGAGCGCGTCGATCGCGCACATCGCGTAGACGCGCGGGCCGCCGGCGAGTTGCACGCGGTGTGCTGTTGGTTCGTTCGAGAAGGGGTAGGCGTGCGTGATCGCGGTGTCGCCGTCGTTGCGGTGGATGGCGCCGGCGCGTTCAAGTTCGTCGACCAGCGCATCGGCGTCTGCGGTGGAGGTGAGGTCGAAGCGCACGCGGATGTCTTCGAGCGAGGGTGAGTGGCCCGTGTGGGCGAACGTTTCGAGTATGAAGTTGCGTGCTGTGGTGAGGTGTGGGCTCATTGTGCGGGTCTCCTACCGGATGATTAGTAGGGGTTGGGCGAACGACGGAGCTAAAGCTCCTCCGCTACGAAGGAGTGACAACGCTGGTCGTTGCAGCATTTCGGCCTTCATCGCAGACGCCGCACACCACCCCGCCCCCGCGGGCTGAAAGCCCGCGCCACGATTTCGGGGCAGCTCCACGATTCCAGGGGCCGCGCCACGATTCTGGGGCCGCGCCACGGTTCTACGATCACGCCGGCGCTACGTCGCTCCACTTGGCGAAGCCGTAGGGCTCGTAGGCGCCGAGCAGCAGAAACTCCAGGATGCCGTGGCCGGTGCCGATGTCGAGGCCTTCGACGGTGTAGTCGCAGACCGTTTCCGTCTGTCCCATCAGTTTCTGCGTGACGGAGGCGTCGGTGAGGTCCCACGTTTCGCCTTCGACGGCGAGCGGTCCGTGATACTGGCCGTGACGCCATCCGCCCATGTACGCGTAGCCGGCGCCGGCCATGTAGAGCGTCGACATGGGTTCGAGCGTCATGCGCACGGGTGTGCCGTCTCGGCGGGCCATCAGCAGCGTGCCGCGCTCGAACGTCCGCGTGCCGGGCAGCATTTTGATCTCGTGGCCGGTGACGGCGAGTTGCTCGGGCGCTCGCTCCTGCGCATACGGATACAGCACCTCGGCGGCGGCGTGCCAGCGCGTGCCGTCCGGATCCTCGCTGCATGTGTACATCATCGACGCGCTGTCGAACTGCACGGGTGTCCAAACCCAGAAGAAGCCCGCGGCGGGCGCGCCGGGCGGTGGCGCTGACGGCTGCTCGCCGCCGCCAACGGGGCGGATGCCCCACGAGTGATCGCGCGCGCCCCACCAGTTGTCGGGCGTGACGTCGAACGTGCGGCCGGCGGCGGTGATCGTGCCGGTCCAGCGGCCGGTCTGCGTCAGGCGCGTGTAGTCCATCATCACGCGATTGCCGGCGCGCCGGAAGAAGTGCGGCTCCTCGTACGGGAACGTCGTGCCCTCGAACGTGAGATCAAAGCTCAGGCCGTGCTCGTTCGGCTCGGCGTAGATGCGGAACTTGCGCAGCCCTTCGATCACCTCGACACCGATCGGGCCGACGGCCGTGTTCATGCGGTCGCTGCCGAGTTCGCGCGACGCCCGCAGGACGTACTGCGTCTTGTTGTCGACGACCATCGTCGCGAACGCGTCGATGACGCCGATGTTCGGATAGATGCCCATGCCGAGGACAAGGAACGCGCTGCCATCGAGCGTGTGAGCGTTGAAGTAGTAGCGGTCGTAGAAGTTCCGGTCGCTGGTGGCGACGTGGTCGATGGTTTCGGGGGTCTGGTGTACGAGATAGTCGTCGAGGGGCGTCAGCACGGTGCGTCTCCTGTCCGCGCGGCGTTTGTGGCTCGGGTGGCGCCGCTGTGCGGGCAGTGTAGGCGCGCGCGCGGCTTCGGTGAAGCGCGGGCAGGCGCCACGTTTGACGGATGGCGCCCGCTTCGGCGATTCTGCGGGCGTAAAGGAGCGCCAGCATGCAGATGATCGCCGGGTACACGCAGACGACCGTCGAGGCGCGGGGGCTGCGGTTCAACGTGCTGGAGTGGGGCGACGCGTCATCGCCGCCGCTGGTGCTGTTGCACGGACTGACCGGGCACGCGCACATCTGGGACCACATGGCGCCGGCGCTGGCCGAGCGCTACCACGTCTTCGCGCCGGATCAGCGCGGCCACGGCGATACGTCGCACGCGGAGAGCTACGCAACGCAGGAGTTCGTCGAAGATCTCGAGGCGCTGGTGGCGCATTGGGGCATCGAACGGTTCGCGCTGATGGGGCTCTCGATGGGCGGGCACAACGCGATGTCGTACGCAGCGGCGCATCCGGAGCAGGTGACGCGGCTTTGCGTGATCGACATCCCGCCGAAGATGGATCGCCGCAACGCGCCGAACTGGAATGTGATCTCGCGGCTGGCGGAGACCGGGCACGTGGCGTATGCGGACTTTGAGGTAGCGGTGGCGGAAGCACGCGCCGGGACGCCGACGGCGCCCGAAGACAATCTGCGCTACCGGACGATGCTCAATCTCAACACGCGCGCGGACGGCACAATGATGCTAAAGTACGACGCGAAAGCGCCCGCGCGCTGGGATCCGGAAGATCTGTGGCCGAAGGTGCCGACGCTGACGATGCCCGTCCTGCTCGTCCGCGGCGGCCTGACGACGGTGCTGCCGTCGGACACGGCCGCGCGCATGATCGACGCGCTGCCGAACTCTGAGTTCGCGGAGATCGCCGATTCGGGTCATTCGGTGCCGACGGATCGGCCGGAGAAGCTGACGCCGATCGTGCTGGAGTGGCTCGCTCAGTAGTCGGTAGAGGTTGGACGTTGGAGGTTGGTTGGGCGCGACCAACGCCCCACCTACGCTTCGCCGCGATCCGGCGCCCACGAAATGATCGCTACGCGGGCGTGTTCAAGCGACGGCCCAAGCCGCCCGTCGGGCCACGGTTCGAGCCGCGATTCCAGGAGCGCGCGGAGTTTCTCGGTCGCGGCGGCGTCGTCGTCGCGGAGGCAGAGGGTGTTGCGGATCTGTGCGACGGCTTCATCGATGTTCGCGAATGTCCACGTGAAACGATGCTCGGCGACTTCGACGTCAGGATGGACGCCGATTTGCACGAGCACGTTGAGCAGATCGATGTACGTCGGCTGACTCTGCAGCGGGACGCCATAGAACTCGCTCCATAGTCCGAAATCTGTCGCTACCGGATCGACGCGCAGGGAGACAAAGACGCGCTCGCGCGCCGCGCGCGTCAGCTTCTCGACGAACGGTACGACGTCGGCGATCGGGTACAGCACGTGCGAGCAGATGACGATGTCGGCGGATTCGACGTCGGCTGCGAGCCATTCGGCGGGGACGGTGGCGACGTTCGTGAGTTCTTGCTCATCTAGGTCTTGCCGCAGAAATTCGAGCATGGCGGCTGACGGTTCGACGGCGGTGACGTGGCCGACGCGCGGCGCGAGGGCGACCGTGTGGCGCCCCGTGCCGGCGCCGACATCCAGCACGGTGCTCTCGGCCATCACGGACTTCAGCACGCGGATGAGGAACGGATCGGACTCGGTGCCCTCGTGCAGCGCGGCGCGGTAGTTCTTCGCGCGCTTGCCCCAGTAATCGACGTTAACCATGCCCGAGGCCGCGTACGCCGCCTCCATTTGCGCGCGGCGACGCTCGACGATCGCGGCCCAGCGCTGGACGTGATCGATTGGTTGGGGTGCCGGTGGCAATGCGTCGTTATTCGGCGGCATCGTCGCTTCCGTCGGACGCGGTGTCGCCGAGCACGTCGGTGACATCGAATTCCATCTTACCCATGCCTGTCACCATAAAGCCGATGCCAAGTTTGTGCTTGCCGGCATCGAGCGTGCGACCATCGACGGCGATGGTGACGATCTTGTTGAGGCCGAGCGTCATCGTGCGCTCGGACGACACCTCGTCGAAGCGCAGCACGTCGCCATCGACGATGAAGCGCGCGTCGGCGATCGGCACCTCGGCGCCGTCGACCGTCAGCGGCAGCACCTGTTCGGCGTAGCCGGAGCCGAGGCCATTCTTCAGATCGAATTCGAAGCCGCCGTTGACGTTGCGGAGGCTGCCCTTCACGTAGAGGCGACGGAGGAGGAACGCGGGCACCTGCATTAACGAAAGCCTTTCATCATTCGGTAGACCTGTTGTTCGGCGGCGACGATCTCCGGCGACAGTTCGCGCGGTTCGCCGAGCGTGATGCTGAGCGTGCGTATCTGGGCGATGCGCTCGACGAGTTCGACGACGGCGACGGCCTCATCGAGATCGGCGCCGACGCCGAGCACGCCGTGATGGCGCAACAGCACCGCTGCGCGATCGCCGAGAGCGCGCACAGCGTTGTCAGCGAGCGCGTCGCTGGCAGAGGCGCCATAGTCAGCGACTTCGACCGCGCCGCCCAGTGAGATTACCTGTTCATCGAGGATCGCCGGTATCGGGAGGCCGGCGACGGCGAATGCGCTGGCGTGGACAGAGTGCGTGTGGATGACGGCGTGAACATCCGGCCGCGCGCGGTAGACCGCCATGTGACAGAGCGACTCGCTCGACGGGATGCCGTCTCCGTAGACGGCGTCGACGTCGCCATCAACGATGACGACGTCATCGAGCGTGAAGCGATGGTACGGGACGCGGCTCGCCGTCACGGCGAAGAGATCGCCATCGGGCGTGCGGATGCGGCGGCTGACGTTGCCGCTGGCGCCTGCGACGAGACCCGCATCGACGATACGGCGGACTGCGGCGAGCACGTCCTCGCGTTCGGCGCGGTAGTCGGCGCTCATTGCATCTCCGCCATCTTGTCGGCCATGTCGCACCAGCGCGCGTAGCAGTCATCGTACGTGCTCGAGGCGCGTGGGTCTGGCGTGTGCGTGCGCATCGGCTGCGAAATCGCTTGGAGCGCGTCGGCGAGCGACGAATACGCACCGATTGTTGCGGCGGCGAGTACGGCCGCTCCGAGAGACGAGGTTTCAGGCGAGCGCGCGACATCCACTGGACGGTCGAGCACATCGCAGAGAATCCGCGCGAAGAGCGGGCTGCGCGACATGCCGCCTCCGAGCCGCAGCCGCGGGATCGCGGTGCCGCCCACGGCCTCGAGCTGCTCGACGTTCGCGCGGATGGCGTACGCCGTCGATTCGAGCGTCGCGCGCAGCATTTCGGCGCGCGTCGGCGCCGACATGACGAGGGGCAGCGGTACCGTGATCGCGCCGACGCCGGCGGACATCCGCGCGGCGTTCATGACGCGCGCGCCGAGTACGACCATCGCGTCGCGCGCACCGGCGGTTGCCGTCGCCGCGAGTGCGTCGGCTTCGGCGGGCGTGACGCCGAGCGTCGAGCAGAGCCAGTCCCATGCGCGGCCGGTTTCGCCGGCGTTCGATTCGAGGATCCAGCGCTGCGGTACGACGTGCATGCCGGTCCAGGTGCGCTGTTCCACATCGAGCAGCGGCGCATCGGCGACGAGCTGCACGGGCGCGCTCCAGCCGGCGGGGACGGCGCAGTCGCCGGGGTTGAGGGCGCCCATGCCGACGAGCGCGCACTGCGTGTCGGCGCCGGCAAGCACGACGGGTATGCCGGCGAGCGGTGCCTGATCGGATTCGCCGACGATGGTGCCATCCGCGACGATTGGCGGCAACAAGGCGAGCGGCACATCGAGCAACGCGAGAAGGTCGGTTGCGAGCGCGCCATCATGGACGGATGCGAGTCCGTTTTCAACGGCGAGGGTGCGGCTCATTGCCGGTGTGCCGGTGAGGCGCATCGCAAGCCAGTCGGAGAGCGGCAGGATCCAGCGGACGCGCGCTGCGTCGTCCGGACGATGCGCGCGGAGCCACGCGTACTTCGCCGCCGCTTGTATCAGTGAGGGCAGGTGACCGGTGGTGGCGTATACCTCGTCGCCGCGGGCGGCGTCGATGGCGATACCTTCGGCGGTGCCGCGCGCATCGATGTTCGGCGAGATCAGCAGCGCATCGCCGTGCTCGCTAACGAAGACGAGGCCTTCGCGCTGGCCGGTGAAGGCGATCGCCGCGCAGGGTTGCTTCGCGATGAGCGCGATCAGCCGATCGAACGCAGCATCGGTTGCGGCCGCCTCGAACTCGCGGCCGAAGGGCGCGGCGTCGTCGGGGACGAACATCGGCCAGGGTTCCGACGCGAGCGGCTCGACGGCGCCGTCGGTGTACACGAGCGTTGCACGCAGCGCGCTCGTGCCACAATCGATGACGGCGATGGCGGCAAAGGCGGCGATGGCGCTATTCGGCACGGGCGCGGGCGAGTGCGTAGTCGGGGTTAACGCAGTGCTGAAACGGTTCGCCGGCGATGAGCCGTTCGATCTCGTCAGCCATCATGCGCGAGTGGCGCTCGACGGTTTCGGCGGTAGCGCCGCCAATGTGCGGCGTCAGCAGCAAGTTCGGCGCCGACATGAGCGGACTCGATGCTGGCAACGGCTGGCCCTCGAACACATCGAGCGCGGCGCCGGCGACGCGGCCGGATTCGAGGGCGGCGACGAGCGCCGGCGTATCGATGACGCTGCCGGCGCTCGTATTGATGAGGTACGCGTGCGGCTGCATGCGCGCGAGGAACGCGGCGTCGATCATGCGTTGCGTCGCGTCAACCGCCGGCACATGCAAGGTGATGATGTCACTGCGGGCAGCGAGGTCATCGAGCGTGGCATTCGTGGCGCCGACCGACGTCATCTCGGTCTCATGAACGAGCGGGTCGTACGTCAGCACGTTGGCCCCAAGAGCGATGCACGTTCGCGCGACGGCACGCCCGATCTGGCCGAAGCCGATGACGCCGATTGTCGAACCGGCGATTTCGCGGCCGCGGAACAAGCGGTAGCCGAGCGCGGGATCGCGCCAGCCACCGCCGCTGACCATGCCGTGCGCCTGCGGCAGGCGCCGCAGCAGCGACAGCATCAAGCCGAGCGTCATCTCCGCGACGGCGTTTGTGTTGCGGCCGGGCGCGTGGACGACGGCGATGCCACGTTCAGTGGCGGCTTCGACATCGACCTGGTTCAGCGCATTGCGGCAGATGCCGACGAGCCGGAGCCCCGGCGCGGCATCGAACACTTCGCCAAAGACGAAATCAGCCTCGACGATCAGGACGCCGACGTCCTCGGCGGCGAGGCGGGCGCCGAGTTCTTCGAGATCCTGCAGGCGATTCGTGTCGAGCCAGCTTTCGTACGTGACGTCGAGCACGTCGCGGACCCGGGCTAGTTGCGATTCGGCGAAGGGGGCGAGAATCAGTGCGCGCACGTTCGTCCTGGCCTGCGATGTGGTGTGCGCGGGCAACGTACCACGCTGGTTCGGGCGAGTTAACGCGTGCCGGTCAGCCGGGCACTCTCCGCGGCCGCGCTCTCAAGCGGCGCGATGATCGAGTCCGCCAGTTCGGCGGCGGTCATCGCGCGCCCGCCCGGCGAGCCGATGGCAGTCTGCACGGCAAAACCATCGTGTGCCGCCAGTGTCACGGCTGCGGCGTCCTGCGCGGATGCAAGGCTCAACGTGCCGGCGGTCGCGGCGCGTTCAAACGCGTCGGCGATCAGCTTTCGCCATGATGCGTAGGCGGCGCCCAGCCGCTTGTTCATCTCCTGATTCCGTACAGCTTGCGACCAGAATTCAAGCAAGACGCCCGGCCATTCGGGCGTGTCGGTGTACGAAAAGAACGCCTTGAGCGTATCGCGAAGCGGCGCTTCGGCGGCCTCATCCGCTGCCGCCGTTGTCAGGATGGCGCTTCGGCCTTCGGTCCAGAGCCGCAGCAATTCGAGGAGGATGTCGTCCTTGGTGGAGAAGTGGAAGTAGTACGCGCCCTTCGAGTAGCCGGCCGCCGCGGAGATATCGTCGATCGTCGCGTGCTCGTATCCGCTCGTGGAAAAGAGCTTGAGTGCGGAGTCGACAAGCTTGCCGTGGGTTTGCTTGCGCTGCTCGAAACGGTCGATTGGTGTTCTTGGCATGGCGTTCGCCTCAGTATCGGCAACGGGCCGGGCGTGCATTCGCCCTAGTATGCATGAGCAGTGCCCATATTTGCCAGTGGGTATGACAAGACAGAGCAGAAAATTTCCTATGAATACCTGTAACAAAACGGCATATGTCGCGTTTGGAGTACTGGAGCGTCCGAAGGATCGGCCGCAGAAGCGAGGCGGGAGGCCCGATGCAATTGTCCAGGTCCGAACAGGCAAACCTGCCGAAAGGCAGCGACGCAAAGCTACGGGTCCGCAACCAGCGGATAGCCGGGCCGCCGAGACCGTGAACCACGCGTTCCGCTCCTCGACGTAATTGCCGCCTGTGCCTTGGACAGGCGGTTTTGTTTTTTACCGGCGAGGGAGGCAGGATGGTCACGGAAACCCGGCAAGCGATGATCGTGAAGCACATGCCGCTGGTGGCGTTCGTCGTCAGTCGCATGTCGACGGACAACCAGAAGACGCTCGGACTCGACCGCGAAGACGCGCTCGCATACGGAATCGAAGGACTGATTCAGTCGGTCGACGCGTTTGACGAAACGCGCGGCGTTAGCTTTGCCAGTTTCGCCGTTCGGCGGATCCGCGGTTCGATTCTGGATGCGATTCGCCGGATGGACCCGCTGCCCCGTTCGCTCCGGAAGAGCGCGCGTGAGGTGGAAGCGGCGTCACAGGAGCTTTCGGCCACGCTGGGCCGATGGCCGACCCCGAAGGAGATCGCCATCCGCATGGGCATCGCGCCGGAGCAGCTCGACGGGATCATGCGGCACACGGGGTCGAAGTTCATCTCGCTCGAGCACGTGCTGCAGGATCGCGGCGGGGACAGCGCGCCATCGCTCGACCCGGTCGATGACGACGAGTCAGGCGACCCGGCGAAGTCGGCGGACCACAATGCGTCGCTGCAGTTGCTGGATGTCGCGCTGAAGGACCTGACGGCGCGCGATCGGGCGATTCTGAAGCTCCGATACGCTGAATCCAAGCCATTTCACGAGATTGGCCAGATGATGGGGCTGTCGGAATCCCGCGTCTGCCAGCTTCACAAGCGGATTCTGTCGACGCTCCGGCGGCAGCTAAACGCGCAGCTTGAGGAAGCGGCGTAGCCGCAGGAGTTTTGAATACGGAATAGCCCCTACGGCCCTCCCCTGAGGATGCCGATACTGATGGGAGCCTCCGGGGGTCGAGGCTCACGCATGCTGGCAGGGTCACAATGCTCAACGCGCCTCTCGATGGTGAGGTTCGCCCGGCTTCGAACGGCGGCGCAGACTCCAACATAGTCCCGCTACCTATCCCCGCGTCTGCCGCCGATGCGACGGCCGAATCCGAAGGGCTGCCTCGAGCCGCCGTTGCTTACGTCGTCTTCGTGTTTCTGGCGGGCATCGGTTCCATCGCCTACTTCGCGCCTCAGCTTTCGACCGACGACATCCCCGGATTCGTGATGCTGGGCCTGTTGTCGATCGCTCTGGGCCGCACGCGGCTCCCGATCTATGGCGACAGCACGATCTCGATCGCCGTGGTCGGCGATTTCGCGGTGGCGTTCTTGTTCGGGCCGGCGGGCGCGGCCATCGTTAGCCCGTTCGCGGCGATGGCGACCGACTTCGGGGGCGGGGCGTGGTACAAGCGGGTGTTCAACATCGGATCGGTCGTCGTGGTCAACGTCACGGTGGCGCTGATGATCCGGGCGCTGCTCGATCTGCAGGGGCCCGGCCTCCCGACGAACGGCTGGCTGATCCCGATCGCGGCGGGAGCGATCGCACTGTCCTATTCGCTGAACACGTTCCTCGTCACGATCGCTGTGAGCCTCTCGACACGATCATCGCTGCTCGCCGTGTACCGCGAGAAGTTCGAGTGGCTGCTGCCGCACTACCTGATCTTCGGCATGCTGGGACTGGCGCTGGCCGTGGCGTACGACGGTCTCGGCTACGTGGGCGTGCTGGCGTTCATCGCGCCGCCGCTGATGATGCGGTTCACGATCAAACAATACATCGACAAGACCGCAACGAACGTGGAAGAGTTGAACAAGCGCAACCGCGAACTGCAGAAGGCGAACCGCGACATTCTGCACATGGCAGAACAGCTTCGCGAAACGTACGACGGCACGCTCGAAGCGCTCGTCTCCGCGCTCGACGCGCGGGACCGCGAGACGAAGGGGCACTCGCTGCGGGTCGCGAAATACATGATGGAGATCGCGTTCCACATGGGCATCCAGCCCGGGAGTGAGGATTGGGTGAATATGCAGCGGGGCGGCCTGCTGCACGACATCGGCAAGATCGGTGTGTCCGACACGATCTTGCACAAGCCGGGTCCGTTGACCGAGGACGAGTGGGTCGACATGCGTCGCCATCCGAAGATCGGCTACGACATGATCAAGGACATTGGCTTCCTGTCGGGCGCGGCGACGATCGTGATGGCGCACCACGAGCGCTTCGACGGCAAGGGTTACCCGAAGGGGCTCACGGCCGACGAGATCCCGTTGGGCGCGCGCATCTTCGTGCTGGCCGATACGTTCGACGCGATGACGTCGGACCGGCCGTATCGCGCTGCGCTGTCCGCGGACGTGTCGCGCGAGGAGATCATCTCGTGCAGCGGCACGCAGTTCGACCCGCGATGCGTGCAGGCGTTCCTGCTGGCCTGGGAGCGCGTGCTGGAGATTCGCTGGACAGACAAGGACGAGGAGACGGAGCACCACGCCGCCGCGGCGCCTCGCGCTGCTGCCTAAGGCGCCTTCAAGCGCAAGAGAAACGGCACACAAAAAGGACTCCCCGATGGGGAGTCCTTCTTCCGTTCTTGCGTTACCGGGCGGGGTTTACCACTGGATGCGGAACATCAGCTTCCTCCTTGGTCTCGCGGGCGACCACGGGTGCCCGTGCCGGATTTCATCTGCCCTCTCTCGTCGGTATGTACCGACTCGTCGGTATATATATACGACGTGGGCACGGCCGTTGTCAACGCTTTGTCAACCTGTTTGGCGCAAATTGACGAGGACGCCACGCGCCCCCAAAGACTACGGATCTGTCACTGCCGTGCCGACGGTTCACATAGAACGTATGCAAACCAGACGCACGCAGACAGACCGCTCGCAGTCCACGAAGGAACAGATCGTCCAGGCAGCGCTCACGGTCTTCGCGCTGAAGGGCTATGCCGCCGCGTCGATGGACGATGTGTGCCTGGCGGCGGGGTGCTCCAAGGGCGGACTGTACCACCACTTCCCGACAAAGTCAGCCGTGTTATCCGGCGTGGTTGACAAGCTGGCCCTCAGCGGCGTGCTGGCGCCACCATTCACGTCCGCGACGAGCGACCTGGCGCTGCAGCCGGCGGCGATCGGCCGCATCCTCATCGAAGTATGGGCTGAGGCGTCGCGCGACGCCGAGCTTCGGGCACAGCTCCACGAGCGTTACCAGGCGAGTCTGGACGCCAGCCTGCGCGTGTCGACGAGTATCATCGACATTCTGCGTATCGGAGCGGTGATTCAGCTACTGACGCGCGGGGGCGGGTTCGAGGCCGAGGACGCGATCCAGCGCTTGGGGATCGAGTCCGCGGCCTGATGCTGGTTCGTGGGTTCGCGGTCGCTGGTCGCTGGTGGCGCGGCTGATCGTGCGGTTGCTGATTCTTCGTGGTCGTTTGTGGCCACCCGTGGTTGGAGACCAACGACCAGAGACCAGCGATGAGCCGACTTAGCCTAGGCGGAGAGCCACATGCGGCGGCGGCGCTCGCGGTCGAGTTTAGCGCCGTTGAGGTTGGTCATGGCAAGCGAGAGCAGATCTTCGCCCTGCTGCATGCCGGGGTCGGAGGTACTCGTGCCAGAACAGACGCCCGCCCACAGGGAGACCATGCGCCCATCCACATCCGCCACCGCAGATTCGCGCGCCAAGCGGTCCTCGAGGCGGTCGATGAAGGCGCGGACGCCCTCCTCGGCGCAATCGATGAGCAGGACGCCGAATTCGTCATCGCCCAGACGAGCGACGATGTCGTTGTAGCGGCGCGTGCTATCGACGGCGGACGCGACGTGGCGCAGCACCTCATCGCCGGCGCGGACGCCGTACTCCTTGTTGACGGCCGTCAGGTTGTTCACGTCGATGAGTACGACGGACATGAGTTTGCCCATGCGGCGGGAGCGGCCAAACTCCTCGACGAGACGGCGCTGGAAGAGGGCGAAGGTCGGCAGATTGGTCAGCAGGTCCGTAACGTGCTCGCCCTCGTCTTCCGGGCCGCGGACGGGCACGGGATCGCCGCGCCAGTCCGGGACGCCATCGTGAGTGAGCAGGAAGGTGCCGGCGACGAGGAGCCCCGTCATCCCGACGGCGGTGAGCAGCGGCACATGCGGCACCACGCCGAACGCATCGACGAGAGCGGCGATCACCGCGACACCCCAGCCGATCGCCAGCAAGCGCACGACTACGGCGGCCCACACAATCGGGCGGCGCCCCTCTGCGGGACGTCCTTCGGACGTGATCATCGGCTTCGGCGCCTCGTCCTCGACGATGCGCAGATGCCGCGCGCGGCGAATGTTCACGGGTGACCCCCTTACCCTACCGCTTAATATCGGCACCGGAATCGAGTCCCGAACCCGCGCGGGGGGCATATCGCCGCCATCTGCGCGGGCCCAGGCGCGTTGTCGGCCCGCAGGGGTTTCAGATAGAATTAGGGCCGCCAGCACTCCACGCGCCAGCGCTGAGAGGGGAGGGACGTGATGCAGATCGACTGGGACAAGACGATCGATGACATCTTCTCCGACAAGATCTCCTGCCTGCGCTGCGGCTCTCTGAACACCACGCTAGTCGCTGGATACACGCGCTCGCCGGCGGCCGCCGACTACTCGCCACGAACCCATAACTGCAAGAACAAGGAAGAATGCGACGCCCGCAAGCTGGTCGTGGTTTGCGAGAACTGCGCGCGCGATCTGCGGCTGCGCGCGAACCCCGTCGACCAGGAAGGCATGATGGGCCTGCTCATCAACGACTGCCGCAAGGACCTGGAAGACTGCCTCGACTACCTCGCCGACTACTGGCAGGAGGACCTCGACATCGACCCGAGCGAGGTCGGCGTGCGGCTGGAGGATGTCGAGCCGGACATCTTCGCCGAGGAAGACGCCTGGCGGAAGAAGCTCGAAGAAGAGTATCTGACGTACCACCGCTGGTACCGCGAGCGCACCGTGCGGCTGCCGAACCCGGGCTGGCGCGGCGAGTACGTCGAAGAGCTCATGTCGCTGGGCTACAAGACGCTGCTCGGCGACTGACGGCCACGACGCATCACCCTCAATCCGGCCATACGCGTGGCGCGCTATGCCACTCGCTCCCATAGGCGTGGCGGCATAGCTTGCTATGCCGATGCCCGATGACCGCACGCATTCTGCTTCTCTACGACTCCCGTGGCGGCCTGACACAGCAACTGGCGGACGCGATCGCGGTTGGCGTTGGCGACGTCGATGGCGCAACGCTCTCGCTGCGAACGGTCGACGATGCTGCGCCGGGCGAGCTGCTGGAGTGCGACGCGTTGATCGTCGGCTCGCCGAACTGGTCGGGCATGACGGGCAAGCTAAAGTCGTGGTTCGACTACAGCGGTGATCTCTGGGAGTCGGGCGAACTTGCCGGTAAACCCGGCGCGGCATTCACGGCCGGCTGGTCGCGCTCGGGCGGCATCGAAGCGACGCTGCTGCAACTGATCCACCTCCTACTCGCACACGGCATGTTCGTCGTCGGCCTGCCGTGGAGCGAGACGATGCGACGCAGCGGTTCCTACTACGGCGCGACGGCGCACGGCGAAGTCACCGACGACGATCTGGCGCAGGCGCGCGCGCTCGGGCGTCGCGTGGCGGAGCTTGCGGTGCGGATTGGCGCTTAGGTTGACTCAGGACGGAGACCGCTCCGGCGCGGGCCAGCCTTCCACCACCACGGCGCCCGCTTGACGGTCGAGCGTCTCGATGATGCGGGCGCGCAGGGCGTCGAGGCCCCAGCGCTTTTCGGCGGAGACCAGCACCGCGTCCGGGATGTTCGCCGTAAGTGATGCCTGGAACGGCGCGAGTTCATCGAGCGATGCGACAGTGTTGCCGTCGGCGTCGGGTATACGGTCGACCTTGTTGAGGACCGTGATGCGCGGCTTGCCGGCCAGGCCGAGAACGCCGAGCGTGTCTTCGACCGTCTGGCTCTGGCCGGCGGCGTCGGGGTGCGTGATATCGACGACGTGCAGCAGCATCGCGGCGTCAGTCAGTTCTTCGAGCGTCGCGCGGAACGCGGCGACGAGCTGCGTCGGCAGCTTTTGAATGAATCCGACCGTATCGGTTAGGAGCGCCGGGTGCAGATCGTCCAGATGCATGCGGCGCGTGAGCGGATCGAGCGTGGCGAAGAGCTGGTTCTGCACGAAGACGGTGTCGTCGCGGGTGAGCGCGCGCATCAGCGTACTCTTGCCGGCGTTCGTGTAGCCCACCAGAGCGATCACGGGCAGTCCTTCGCGTTCGCGGCGGCGGCGGTACAGCCCGCGTTGCTTGCGCACGTCTTCGATCTGGCCCTTGATGTGCTGGATGCGCTTTCGGACGAGGCGGCGGTCGGTCTCGATCTGCGTCTCACCAGGGCCACGCACGCCGATCGCGCCCGGCGCACCGCTGCGGCCGCCGAGACGTTCGAGGTGGCTCCACTGGCCTTTCAGGCGCGGCATTAGGTACTCGGACTGCGCCAGTTCCACCTGCAGGCGGCCCTCTCGCGTCCGCGCGCGCATCGCGAAAATGTCGAGGATCAGGACGTTGCGGTCGAGCACTTTAACGCCGAGCGCCGCTTCGAGGTTGAGCTGCTGCCCGGGTGCGAGCTCATCGTCGAAGATCACCATCGTGTAGCCGTCGCCCTCGTGGCGTCGCGACTTGATCTCGTCGAGTTTGCCCTTGCCGATGTACGTCGCGGGACTCGGCGCGGCCATCCGTTGCAGCGTCTTGCCGACGACGACGGCGCCCGCGGTTTCGGCCAGCAGCGCCAGTTCTTCGATGGAGCTTGTGGCGCGCCACCGTTCGCGCTCGTCCGTGCGTTGCACGCCGACGAGGTATGCGCGTTCGGGTTCTACGGCGGTCGAATGCAGTTCAGATTTTCGGGGGATGGATGACCTCTCGGGTTCGGGATGTGGATTGGTTCAGCGTAACACGGGCGATAGAACCCAGAACCTGGGAACCAAAAACCTAGAATCCAGCGCGGGGCACTAATCCTCTCGGCGGTATGTTTTGCTCAGTCGGGGTGAACGCTGAGTTCCGCGAGCTGCGCTTCGAGCGAGTCACCGAGATCGTGGCGGAAGACGATGCCGTGCATTCCGGCGGCGCGCGCGGCATCGACGTTACGCTCAAGATCGTCGATGAATACGCACTCGGCGGCGGGCACGCCGAGACGCTCGACCGCCATCGCGTAGATACGCGGCTCGGGCTTCGCCATGCCGATGTCCGCCGAGCAGACGATGTCGTCGAACAGATCGGCGATGCGGTGGTGATCGCGCAGACGCGCCATCAACGTGTTGTCAGCGTTGCTCAGTACGGACGTGCGGTACTTCGGCCGCAACCGGCGGATCAGGTCGATGTTTGGCGCGATGAGATGCTGCTGCCCGCGCCAGTCATCGTGGAGGCGCGGCAGCGAGCGCCCGGCTTCTCTCTCGAGCTGCGCATGCGCGGCGGCGAGCCACTCCTCGCGATCGCCAACGCCGATCTCGAGTTTCTGCCAGCGCTCGCCGCTGTACAGCGTCTCGACGATCGCCCGCTCGCGCAGCTGGTGCTGCTGTTCGAGTTCGCGCGTCACGTCCCAGCGCATGTCCCAAAGCACGCCGCCGTAGTCGAAGACGAGCCCATTGATCTTGTCGGTAGATGTTAGGGGTTGGTCGTTAGTCATCCGGCGAAACCGTAGCACAATCGCCGACGATCGACGATCGTCGACTAACGTCTAACTTCCAACAACTAACTCGGGCGATAGCGGTTGGCGATGGGCAGGCGGCGGTCGCGGCCGAAGGCACGCGGCGTGATCTTGATGCCGGGGGGCGCCTGGCGCCGCTTGTACTCGTTGCGGTCGACGAGCGCGACGATGCGCTGCACGAGTTCGTGCTCGTAGCCGAGGGCGACGATCTCGTCGATGCTCCGGTCATCTTCGACGTAGGCCTTGAGGATCGGGTCAAGCACCTCGTACGGCGGCAGCGAGTCGACGTCGAGCTGATCCGGGCGCAGTTCGGCGCTCGGCGGCTTGTCGATCGTCGCCTGCGGGATCAGCTCGCGGCCGGCGGCACGGTTCAGGTGGCGCGAGAGTTCGTACACCAATAACTTCGGCACGTCCTTGATGACGGCGAAGCCGCCGGCCATGTCGCCATAGAGCGTCGAGTAGCCGGTGGCGATCTCGCTCTTGTTCCCGGTCGTCAGCACGAGCCAGCCGAACTTGTTGGAGAGCGACATCATGATATTGCCGCGGATGCGCGCCTGAAGATTCTCTTCGGCGACGCCCATCTGCGTGTCGGCGAACGATTCGGCGAGCATGCCAAGCGTCGCCTCGAATGCGGGCTCGATCGGTATCGTCATCAGCTTGATGCCGAGGCCTTCGGCGAGATCCTGCGCGTCCGTCTTGCTTCCCTCCGATGAGTAGCGGGAGGGCAGCGACACGCCGACAACGTGTTCGGGGCCGAGGGCGTCGGCCGCGATCGCGGTCACCAGCGCGGAGTCGATGCCGCCGGACACGGAGATCAGCACCGTCTCGAAACCTGTCTTGCTGATGTAATCGCGCAGCCCGAGTGTCAGCGCCGACCAGACTTCGGCAGTCGGGTCAAGGAGCGGCGCGAGCGTCGGTGAGACCGCGGGTTTCTCGGTTGTGAATGGACGCTCCGAGACGGCGATCTTCAATGCGGCGCCGGAACGTTCGAGGTCGCGGCGTTCCTTGCGGTGGCGCGGATCGTGCAGGCGCGCCTGCAGCACGCCCTCGATATCGAGGTCATGCACGATCATGTCTTCGCGGAACTGCGCGCCGCGCGCCAGCAGATCGCCGCGTTCATCGAAGATCAGGCTGTGGCCGTCGAACACCAGCTCGTCCTGGCCGCCGATGGCGTTGACGTGGCAGACGACGACGGCGTTATCGCTGGCGCGCGTCGAGATCATGTTCTCACGGAAGGCGCCCTTCGCGCGGTGATACGGCGACGCGTTGATGTTGACGATCACTTCGGCGCCGGCGGCGGCCTGCGCGCGCGTGGGGCCATCCGGGTACCAGATGTCCTCGCAGATGTTGACGCCGACATCGACGCCGGCGATGACGAAGACGGGCGCTTCGTAGCCACGCTGGAAGTAGCGGTTCTCGTCGAACACGCCGTAGTTCGGCAGGAACTGCTTGTGGTAGCGATGCACGAGTTTGCCGTCGCTGATGATGGCGGCGGCGTTGTAGATGTCGTCGTCCATATCGACGAAGCCGACGACGGCGGCGATGCCCTTCGTCGCGCGCACGATCTCGTCGAGCGCGGCCAAGTTGTCGGCGACGAACGAACGCCGCATCACGAGATCTTCGGGCGGATAGCCCGTGACGGCAAGTTCCGGGAAGGCGACGAGATCAGCGCCGGCTGAACGAGCGCGGCCGATCCACTCGATGATCTTCGCCGTGTTGCCCGGCAGGTCACCGACGGTCGTGTCAATTTGTGCCAGCGCGACGCGCAACGTGCGCATGCGTTCACCTTCCGTGCCTTAGGAGTGCCCCTGTCTGAGATTATCGGCATTCGGGCGGTGTCGCGGCAAGAAAAGCCCGATCGGGCGTTATGCGGGGGCCGCTTCGCTCGTTTCTTGACATGTGGGATTGGCCCACACGGACATCATCCGCCACCCGCCATCTCGAAAGGGGAGCTTCATGACCAGCCTCGCCCTCAGCTTCGTCAGCCACTCGACCGAGCCGTCGTCTGTTGAAGAGTCCGGGATCGACGCCGGCCTGCTACAGGATCTGGCGCTGAAGTTCCTGTTCTATCGTGGCCGCCTGACCCGCGGCGAACTCTCGCACGAGATCAAGCTGTCCGGCAGCGTGATGGAAGAGGTCGTGCAGTCGCTGACGCAGGATGGCCTGGCGACCGTGCTGGGCGCCGGCAGCGGCGGCCCGTCGGGATACCTGTACGCGCTGACAAGCAAGGGATTGGAACGCGCCGAAGCCGCGATCGTGCGGAGCGGTTACGTCGGCCCCGCGCCGGTAGCGCTCGACGACTACATCGAGCAGGTGCGTGCCCAGACTGTGGGCGCGTCGAACGTGACGCCTGATGATGTCGCGCGCGCGCTCGAGTCGCTCGTGCTGCCGGAGCGGACGGTGGCGCGCATCGGACGGGCGGCGGCGGCGCGGAAGGCGACGCTCGTGTACGGGGAGTCGGGCAATGGGAAGACGACGGCCGTCAGTGCGATCGGCGCCATTCTGCCGGGAACGATTCGCATTCCGTACGCGATCACCGTCGCCGGGCAAATCGTGCATCTCTACGACCCATCGAAGCATGAGATCGTCGAACACGACGCCGCGGTAAACGGCGTTTACGCGGAGCGCAGCGACCGGCGCTGGGTGCGCGTGCGCCGGCCGGTGATCTGCGCGGGCGGAGAACTGACACGCCACAGCCTGGAGTTCGTGTACGACAGCGACACCCACGTCTACGAAGCGCCGCTCCAATTGAAAGCCAACGGCGGCACGCTGATTATCGACGACTTCGGGCGGCAGCAGATACCGGCGGTGCAGTTGCTCAACCGCTGGATCAGCGCGCTCGAAGGCGGGCGCGACCACCTGACGCTGCACACGGGCCAGACGATCGAAGTCCCGTTCGACGTACTGGTGGTCTTTTCGACGAACCTGCCGCCGCAGAATCTTGCCGACGAAGCGTTCCTGCGCCGCATCCGCTACAAGATCGAAATCACGTCGCCGACGCGCGATGAATACCGGACGATCTTCATCGAGGAGTGCCGCCGCCACGAGATCGCGTACGAGGATGACGCCGTGACACACCTGCTCGAGCGCTGGTACGACCTCGGGGGGCGAGAGCTTCGCGGCTGCCACCCGCGCGATCTGCTGGATGCGATCGCCGACGACGCGTCGTACAACGGACGGGAGGCGGTGCTGACGAGCGCCACGCTCGACGAAGCCTGCTCGACGTATTTTCTCGAACGAGAGATCGCGGGCTAAGAGTCGCCGCCACTATCAGAACCGCTATAGCGGCCGCGTTTCGCGGCCGCTATTCGCTTGTTATCCTGAACGCAGGAGACCATTCCCCACGATTTGAGCATCTCAACACCCATCGCAACGCCGCCGGCGCCCGTCGCCGCAACGCACGCCGACGCGATCCGCGTCGACGGCCTGACGTACAGCTACGGCGACCGCCGCGCGCTCGACGCGCTGACGCTTGCTGTGCCGCAGGGCAGCATCTTCGGGCTGCTCGGGCCGAACGGGTCGGGCAAGAGCACGCTGCTGTCCCTCCTGATCGGGCGGCGACAGCCGGCAGCCGGCGAGATCCGCGTGCTCGGTGAACCGTTGTCGGACGAGCTGAGGGCGCGGATCGGCGTCGTCTTCCAAGAACCATCGCTCGACCCGACAATGACGGTGCGCGAGACGATGCTGCTGCAGTGTCGCCTGTTCGGCCTGCCGCGTGACGTCGCACGCGATCAGACCGCGACGCTGCTTGACCGCGCGGCGCTCAGCGATCGCGCGTACGCGTTCACCAGTACGCTGTCCGGCGGCATGAAGCGGCGGCTCGAGCTGGCGCGCGCGCTTGTGACATCGCCGCAGCTGATCATCCTCGACGAACCGACGCTGGCGCTTGACCCGGATTCGCGGCAGGCGCTGTGGCAGCACCTGCTGGAAGCAAACGCCGGCGGCTGCACGCTGCTGCTCGCGACGAATGATGTGTACGAGGCGGAGCGCTACTGTCAGACCGTGGCGCTGCTCGACGAGGGGCGCCTCGTCGCGCAGGCGACGCCGTCCGAGCTGAAGCGCGATCTCCGTCGCGACGCGGTGCGCATCGAGTGGAAGAGCGATCCGGCCCAACGCGTCGCGCCGATGCAAGCGTGGCCCGGCGTCGGGCATGTGCGGCTCGCCGGGCGCACGACGCATGTCACGGTCGATGCGGCGAGCCCGTTTCTGACGCGCGTGTTCCAGGAGTCGGGCGAACAGATCCACGGCGTGCAAATCGAAGAATCGACGCTCGAAGACGTCTACTTTCAGCTTGTCGGCCGCGGCATCGCACCCGCGCATACCGACACGGAGATGTTGAGCTAGTGCGTACCTTCGACGCGGTACTGGCGCTAATTGCCCGCGACTTTCGTTCGTTCGCGCGATCGCGATCGCAGCTCTACTCGTCGGTGCTGTTTCCGCTGATGCTGCTGGCGATTCTCGGCACCGGCGTGTCGGACGGCCTCGACCCGAAGAATATCGACGATTACGTGACGTTTCTGACGCCCGGCATGATCGTCATGACGGCGCTCTTTTCGTCGACGTTCTCGAGCGCGTCGTATTATCAGGATCGCGACTCGGGCATCCTCAAGGTGCTGCTCGCATCGCCGAACGGCACCCGCGTGATCCTGCTCGGCAAGACGCTGAGCGCGGTGATCATCGGCATGGTGCAGGCGCTGATCGTATTGGGGGTGGCGGCTGCGGTACCGGCGATCGACTTCCGCTGGCAATACGGTGTCGTGCCGAGCATGGCGTTGACGTTCGTCGCGATCCTGCTGCTCAATCTGTTCCTCTGCGGACTCGGGCAGTTGCTGGCGTCGCGGATCAACTCCATGCAGGGATTTCATTTGCTGATGAACCTCGTGCTGTTCCCGTTTCTGTTCTTCTCCGGCGCGTTCTTTCCGCTCGCCGATCTGCCGGAATGGCTAAAACTGCTCGGCCGCATCAACCCGTTGTCGTACGGTGTCGATCTGATGCACCTGGCGCTCTACGCCGAGAACGACAGCGGCTACTTCGGCTTGCCGCTGGACATCATCGTGATGACGGTGCTCGCGCTCGGCGTCTTCTACTTCGGGACGAGCCGCAGCGTCAGCCCCGACCGATGACCGGCGCACTGATTATCGCCGGCATGCGGACGGCGCTGATCGCCTGTGTACTGGCTCTCGCGTTTGGCGGCTGCGGCGGTTCCGGCGACGGCGACGATGACGAGTTCCCCAGAGTCATCACGCTGGGCGAAGGCGAGATCTTCCCGTCGATCCTCAACAGCGCGCTCGGACCGGGCGAGAACCGCGTCAGCCTTTCGCTCACCGGCGCCGATGACGCACCGTTGTTCGGCGCGGATGTACATCTGCGCGTGTTCGACCTGAACGGCGACGACCCGCGGCAGACGTTAGAGGCCGACGCGCGCTTTGTGCCGATCGAACTCGGGTACGTCGACGAACAGTCGGACGGATCCCCGCGCGAGTCGTCGGGCGATGGCGGCGCGTACATCGCGATCGTCTCGTTCGATGACGCGGGTCGCTACGGGCTGAAAATCGGCGTCACGCACGAAGGCCGCGAGTACGACGAGATCCTGTTTCAGTTCGACGTGCAGGAACGGACGAGAGAGCCCGCGATCGGCGAGGAAGCGCCGCGCAGCATCCAGCCCACGCTCGCGACGATGCCCGACATCGAAGAGATCGACTCGTCGTCACCGCCGCGTCCGGCGATGCACGACCTCACGATCGCGGACGCGATCGCGGCCGGAAAACCGACGGTGATCGCGTTCGCCACGCCCGCCTACTGCCGCAGCCGCACCTGCGCGCCGGTCATGGACACGGTGATGGACCCGCTGCATGTGGAGTTTGGGGAGCGGGCTTCGTTCATCCACGTAGAGCCGTACGTGCTGCGAGATCTGCGGGCAGGATTCGTGCAGAACGCCGTGCCGGCGACACGCGAATGGAACCTGCAATCTGAACCGTGGATCTTCGTCGTGGGGGCCGACGGCCGCATCGCCGGGAAGTTCGAGGGCATCGTCGGCCCGGACGAAGTGCGTACGGTACTGGAGCAGGCACTGGCCGCCGACTAGCTTCAAAATCGGCGTTCGTGCAAACCGTCACAGGGTCTGGATTCAAGCCACATCGCGGGTTACCATGCCCGCGGCGTCAGGCTCCCGTAGCCGGCCCCGAAGGCGCGGTGCCGGAAGCCAGGTGAGTTGATGGAATACGTCCAGCAGGTGTCCGTCCAGGTTGCCGCGGCGAGCATGGCCGAGGCTCAGGCGCTTGCCAACGAACTCGAAGCACACCGGGCGGATCTGCGCGGCCAGCGTGGATTCGTTCACATGAACATCTCCCGCTCGGTCGAAGACGACGGCAACACGCTGATCTCCGCCGAGACGCGCTGGCGCGACAACAACAGCCTCGCCGATTACACCACCTTCGACGTCAACGCCGTCAAGATCATGGAGAAGTACAGCGCGGTCACGGTGCCGGATAGCCTGACTGTTCGCCGCATGGAAGCCGTCGATACGGTCCCCGAGCCTTCGACCGCCGTCTACGAGCGCTTCGCGACGGCGCTGCTCGTGCCGGCAGCCGTCGTTGGCGGCGGCTTGGCCGTCATCTACAGCCTCTCGCGCGTCTATCTCGAAGTCGGCGGAGCCGGCGCGACGGCGATCGCCGCCACCGTCGCAATCGCGATCCTGGCGGTCGCTTACTACTTCGCGAACACGCCAAAGGTGCCGACGTGGCAGTTCGCCGGCGTTGGTATGGCGGCGGTAGCGCTGCTCTTCGGCGGCACCATTTACTCGCAGGTGAGCGAAGGCCCGGAGTTTCATCTCGCCGAAAGCGTCGCCGGTGACGGCAACGGCGACGATCCAGACGGCCCGGATGGCGTCCCCACCAGCGGACCGGGTGACCCCAGCGCGATCATCATGGAAGACAACGTCTTCATCGTGGACGGCGAAGACAACGGAACGATCACCGCCCCCGGCGGCGCTGAGGTCGTGCTTGACCTCAACAACGAGGGCAGCGCGATTCACAACATGCACATCAGCCAGGGCGGTTTCGAAGTGGCAATCTGCCGCTCCGGCCAGGATCCCGACGCCCCATGCTCCGACCCAGCCTCGATCCGCGGCGGCCAGGCGGGAACGATCACGTTCACGCTCCCAGCCGGCACGTACGACTACCGTTGCGACTTTCACGTTCAGGACATGAACGGAACACTCGAACTCCAGTAGCCGTCAACTCACTTCCCGACTGGATTCGCCGCTGGCGCCGCTCGGCGCCGCTGATACAAGCATCTCCACGATACAACCATGACGACACCCGCATACGAATACCGCGACCTGAAGGCGCAAGCGTGGGATCTGCTGCGCGGCGACTACTCGGCGTGGCCGGATCGCCCGTTCTATCGGGATGCGATCAAGCGTTATGGCGAACCGGCGCTCGACGTCGGCTGCGGCACGGGGCGGCTGGTGCTCGACTACGTTGCGCAGGACCTCGACTGCGACGGCGTCGATAACTCGCCCGAGATGCTGGCGATTTGCCGGGACAAGGCGCTGGCGCTCGGTCTAGCGCCGCGGCTGTACGAGCAGCGCATGGAGGCGCTGGACCTCGATCGTGGCTATCGCACCATCTTCGTGCCTTCGAGCTCGTTCCTGCTCGTCACAGAGCCCGAGCAGGCGCGTGAGGCGCTGCGCCGCTTCTACGCGCACCTGCTCCCCGAGGGCGTACTCGTGATGCCGTTCATGCGATTGTGGCCGGGCCGCACGCCCGAGCACGCTCGCTGGAGCGATTGGTTCTCCAGTGGTGAGGCGGTGCGGCCGGAAGACGGTGCGACCATCCGGCGCTTCGAACGCGTGATGTTCGACATGAAGCAGCGGCTCGAACACAGCGAGGACCGCTACGAGGTGGTCGTCGACGGCGTCGTCGTAGAGCACGAGCTGCACCTCAACTCGCCCGCCACACGCTGGTACACGCAGGAGCAGTCGCTCGCTCTCTACCGTGAGGCGGGTTTCGACGATTTGCGCTCGGCAAGTGGTTTCACCGACGCGCCGGCCGAACCCGACGATCGCATCTGGTGCGTGTTCGGGCGACGGCCGGAGTAGCTCTCCCACGGATACCTTGTCGGGTACGTGGTGCATCGAGCTACTTCGTATCGAGCGGGAGGCCGAGGCGTGTCATCTCGTCCTTCACGGCGTCCCAGCGCGGCTCGCGCGATTCTGCGGTTTCGCGTTCGTACCACTTGAAGAACGCCCAGCCCATGAAGCCCCAGAGAATCAGGCTGCCGAGGATCTTCATCACGAAGCCGGCGAACTGCTGATCTTCGACGATCGTGAGGCTCCAGGTGCGCGGCGCTTCGGCGTAGAACTTGTAGAAGACGCCTTCGGAGAACGTCAGGAACGCGGCCAGCACGGACGGCAGCAGCGATTGCACGAAGAGGTAGGCCATCTGCAGCGGATGCGACAAGCGCGGCAGCTCTTCGACGGGGCTGAGGATCGGCCACCACATGAGCAGCCCGGCGGCGAGCAGCGTCGCGTGTACGACGAAATGGAACCAGTGGACGTTCAGGGAGAGATCTACGGCGGACGGCAGGTGCGTGAGCAACTGCACGGCGTTGAAGGCGGCGAATGCCACCAACGGCAGCGTGATGAACCGGGCGACGCGAAACACGTTCGCGCTACGTAATCCGGCGCGTACGAGCCAGCCCGGCGTACCCGCCAGCAGCAGCGGCGGCGCGACCATCGTGTAGAGCAGGTGCTGGAACATGTGGACGCTGGCGAGATAGCCCTCCGCCAGCTCGTGGATCGGCGAACTGGATGCGGCGTAGATCGCCAGCACGCCGAGCGTGAACAACACCACCTGAACCGGCTTGACCCGGCCCGCATCGTAGATTTCCCGCCGCAGCTGCGTAACGCCGTACCAGTACGCGGCCAGCATCAACGCGCAGACGAAGAGTACGTCGGGGTGCAGTTCCCAGTGCCAGTTATAGGGTTGCGCTGCGACGTGTAGGAGAACGAGCATGTCCGGCCTTCCGGGACGGAGGAGGTTGGAGCGCTGCGGAGGTTAGATCAGGCTACCACCGAGCGTGGCGATAGCAACCGTGAACACCATCGCCGCCAGGGCGAGGCCGCTGAGAAAGAACACCGTAAACAGCTTGTTGTCGAACTTGAGATGCATGAACCAGAAGATGACGAAGCCGAACTTGAGAGACGAGAGCGCGATCAGAATGACGATCAGCGCGTTCTGATTGAGGTCGATGTAGTAGAGCGCTACCTCGATCGCGGTGATGAAGGCCAGCACTAGACCGACGATCACGTACTCCGACGGTTCCGGGTGCGCGCCATGGCGCACCGCAGCGCCGCCGTGCGCCTTGACGGCGCCCTCCTCCGGTACGGCGAAGAGCGTCACCGCGAGAAACAGCCCCAGCGCGCCGATCAGCGCGAGCGGGATGCCGAGGAGCAGTGCGGGGTCTTCCATCGTATTCTCCCTGCGCAACACGCCTAACGTGGCGCCACGTTTCTCCCCCTACGACGGCTGGATCAGGTAGATAAGCGTGAAGATCACGATCCACACGATGTCGACGAAGTGCCAGTACAACCCGGCCAGCTCAACGGCGAGCGAGTCCTTGGCCGTCAGCTTTCCGCGCAATGACGCATCGAACAACGACAGCAGGATGAGCACACCCACGGAGACGTGCGCGCCGTGGAAGCCCGTCAGCACGAAGAACGTCGTGCCGAACAGGTTGGACTCCAGCGACAGCCCCTCGTTGTAGAACTCCGTGAACTCGAACGCCTGGCCGGCGAGGAACGACAGGCCGAGCAGCGCCGTCGCCATTAGCCAAATACGCATCCCGCGCAGATCGCCGCGCTGGATCGCCGCCAGCGCGAGCACCATCGTCAGACTGCTCATCAGCAGCACGAACGAGCTGATTGATGTGAACGGAATGTCGTACAGCTCGTCCTGGTACGGCCCGGCGACGTTGCGGTCGCGGTATAGCAGGAACGCCGCAATGAAGGAACCGAAGAACAGGCACTCCGACGCCAGAAACAGCCACATCAGCAGCTTCCGGTTATCGACGCCGGTGTTCGTCTCCATCGTGTGGGGCGGTGGCAGCGACGCTTGCAAGCTCTCTCCCTATTCCATGCCGGTGGGTTCGAGCACCCATCCGTACAGCCCGACCAGCAGCACGATGACGCCGACGGGAATGAGCGCGAACGAGTACAGCAACCCGAGCGCCATGATCGGGAACGCGAGCGACGCGATCAGCGGAAAGTACGACGGGTTGGGCATCTGGATGTGGTGCCCGGCATCAGCGTGTTCGTCATGCTCAGCTTGCGCTACTGCCGCGCCCTGCGGCACCGGCACGGGAACCCCGTTCTCGTCCTCGACGTACTTCTTGTGCCAGAAGTCATCGAGGCTGTGGACCGTTGGGATGACGGCGAAGTTGTAGTGCGGCGGCGGCGACGGGATCGACCACTCGAGCGTCCGCGCGTCCCACGGGTCGTCGCCAGCGTCCTTCGGCCCGCGAATGCTGATGATGAAGTTGATGATGAAGATGAGGATCGACAGCGCAATCGTAAACGCGCCGATCGTCGCGATTGCATTCCAGAGATCCCAGCCGTAATCCTCCGGGTACGTCGCGATGCGCCGCGGCATGCCCATGAGGCCGAGGATCATCATCGGCTGGAACGTCAGGTTGAAGCCGATGAACATCAGCCAGAAATGGACCTGTCCCAGGCTCTCCTTCAGGAAGCGCCCGGTGAACTTCGGGAACCAGTAGTAGATGCCGGCGAACAGGGCGAAGATCGAGCCGCCGAACAGCACCTGATGGAAGTGCGCGACAACGTAGTAGGTGTCCTGCTGCTGGTAGTCCGAGGGAACGACCGAGTGCGTCACGCCGGTCAACCCGCCGATCGTGAACATCGCGATGAAGCCGATCGAGAACATCAACGGCGTCTTGAAGCTGATCGATCCGCCCCACATCGTCGCCATCCAGTTGAAGATCTTCACGCCCGTCGGCACGGCGATCAGGATCGTCGAAATGCCGAAGGCAGAGTTAGCGATGGATCCGAGACCGGTGGTGTACATGTGGTGCGCCCAGACGCCCCAGCTCATAAAGCCAATCGCGATGCCAGAGAAAATGACGAACGGATATCCGAACAGCGGCTTGCGTGAGAACGTCGGCAGCACCTCGGAAACGATGCCCATCGCCGGCAAGATGAGGATGTAGACCTCCGGATGCCCAAATAGCCAGAACATGTGCTGCCAAAGCAGCGGCGACCCTCCCGCGGCCGGGTTGAAGTAGTTGGCATCGAAGAAACGGTCGAACGTGAGCTCGAACAGCGCCACCGCAATCACCGGCATCGCGAAGATGATCAGAAACGACGTCACAAGCGTCATCCAGACGAACGCGGGCATGCGGAAGAGCGTCATACCGGGCGCGCGCATGTTCAGGATCGTGACGATGAAATTGAATCCGCCCGCGAGCGAGGCGATACCCAGAGTCTGGAGCCCGAGCACCCAGTAGTTGATGCCGTCGCCTTCCGAATACTGATTGAGCGTCAGCGGCGCGTACCCGAACCAGCCGCCATCCGGCAGGCCGAGTTCGCCCTGGAAGATGTTTCCGCCGGTGAAGAAGCTCGCGTTCAGAAACAATCCGCCCGCGAGGAACGTCCAGAAGCTAAAGGCGTTGAGCCGCGGAAACGCCACATCGCGGGCGCCAATCATCAACGGAACGAGCAGGTTGAAGAACGCCGAACTCATCGGCATGACGACGAGGAACACCATCGTCGTGCCGTGCATCGTGAAGATGCGGTTGTACTGGTCGTTATCGAGGAACGTGCCGTTGGGCGTTGCGAGCTGGATGCGGATCATCAGCGCTTCGAGCCCGCCGAGCACGAAGAACAGGAACGACGAGACGCCGTACAGAATGCCGATGCGCTTGTGGTCGACGGTGGTCAGCCAGCCCCAGATGCCGCCGTACGACTCAGCCTCGCCGTGTGTCTGTGGGAGCGTGCCCGCGGTCACAGCCATCGCGTTATTCTCCGTCCGCCGCTGCGTCGTCGTCTGGTGTTGGCGTTGTCTCGGCGTCCGGATCCGCCCCGTCAGCCGGCGCTTCGTCACCGGCCCGGGGTGCCTCGTCATCGGGCGCAATCGCGTCGCCGCTGCCCGGCAGCCCTTCCGTCGCTCCTTGCTCGGCCACCCAGGCGGTGAACTCGTCCGGCGGCAGCGCAATGACGCGCATCGCCATCTCTGAGTGACTCAGGCCGCAGAACTCCGCACACTGCCCGGCGTACGTCCCGGGTTCGTCAGCGCGAAACCACATGACGTTCGTCCGGCCGTTGATCGCGTCGATCTTGCCGGCAAGCTTCGGCACCCAGAAGCTGTGGTTCACATCTGCCGATTCAATCCGGAAGCCGATCTCCCGGCCGACGGGCACGTACAGATCTCCGCCAATCGCCAATGGCGCGCCGCTTTCGTCCGTCACATCCGGATATTCGAAGAGCCACTGCCACTGAACGCCCGTGACATCAACACGAAGCGCGTCATCGGACGGGTCGCGGCCGAGATCGCGGATGCCAGCGAGCGTGGGCACGGCGATGACGGCCAGCATCAGCGCCGGCAGAATCGTCCAACTCAGTTCGAGTGCGGTATTGCCGTGTACCTGCTTCGGCAGGCCCGGGTCGCCCTTCTTGCGCCGGTATTTGATCGAGATGTACAGCAAGCCGCCCAGCACGAGAATCATGATGAACAGCGCCGGCCACATGGCGATGAAGAAGTCGTCTTTCTGGCCCTGCGCGACGGTACCCGCCGGCGCGAACGTGTTCTGGGGACTGCTGAACACCTCGCAGCCGCTCAGCATCAGCGAAAGCAGCACGAGTGACAGCGCAGCGCATATGCGAGAGAGCCGCAAACGGGGCATCAACACCCTCCACAGAATGCGGAGGCGGATGTCAGGGTGCAGGCAACGCGGGCGGTTCGTGTGACGCGAACGTCTTGACGGGGCAACTGTCCTCCCTGTGCGCGCTTCGCTGCGACCCGATTATTCCGCCGGATTCACGTTCGGTCAAGGGTTCGTGAGAAATCCCACAAGTTGGATCGTGCGTTGACCGGGCATCAACCCAGCACGAGTTGGTCAGCGGCCACCGCCATGAAGATCAGCGCCAAGTACGTGATCGAGTACTTGAACACGCCCATCGCCGCGCCCGGGCGATCGTCGCTACGAAGCTTCCACGTCTGCCAGATGAAGCCGGCGCCGAGGATCGCCGCCGATCCCACGTAGATCCAGCCGACCGTACCCGTCGCGTACATAAGCAGCGAGACCGGCACGAGCACCACGGCGTACCAGAAGATCTGTGCCTTCGTCTCATCGAGCGTGGCGACGACCGGCAGCATCGGCACGCCCGCCTTCGCGTAGTCGTCGCGGTACTTGATCGCCAGCGCCCAAAAATGCGGCGGTGTCCAGAAGAACACGATCGCGAAGAGGATCACCGCCGGTAGCCCGACGTCGCCCGTCACGGCCGCCCAGCCGACGAGCGGCGGCACGGCGCCCGCGGCGCCGCCGATGACGATGTTCAGGCGCGAGGTGCGCTTCAGCCACATCGTGTAGACGAACACATAGAACGCAGTCGCGGACACGGCGAGTACCGCGGCCAGCAGATTCGAAGTGAGCGCCAGGATCGTGAAGGCGATCACCTCAAGCGCCAGCGCGAATATCAGCGCGTGCATTGGCTCGATCAGCCCCATCGGCAGGGGCCGGCCGGCGGTACGCGGCATCAGTTCGTCGATGTCGCGGTCGATGTAGCAGTTGATGGCGTTCGCCCCGCCCGCGGCGAGCGTGCCGCCGAACACGGTCGCGACTACGAGCCAGAGCGACGGCCAGCCCTGGTCGGCCAGCACCATCGCCGGCACGGTGGTGATCAACAGCAGCGAGATGATGCGTGGCTTCGTCAGGGAGAGATACGCGCGCGCCGTCTCACGCCAGGTGAGGGGCGCCGTGCGACGTTGCAGACCGACGTTTACCGCGCCCACTCGGTGACCTTCCTGCCGCCTGCTTCCGCTTCGTGCTGGGCTTTGGCGTCGGCCCCGGGCAGATAATACGACAGCGCGCCGATAGCGACCATCAGGCACCACAGCAGCGCCGCCATCGAGAGATGCGCGATGACGACGCCCGCCGCCAGCTCCGTCCAAATGTTCGCGGCACCGATCAACGCCTGTGCGATGTACACCGCGCCCGCAACGAGGCACGTTATGACGAGTACCGGAGGTCGCCGCTCCTCGAACGCCTGGTAGATCGTCCCGAGCAGCAGGATGCCAAGGACGCCGGCGATCAACCGGTGCAGGAAGTGCAGCCCGACGGCGCTATCGCCGCCCGGCACGAGCGAACCGTTGCACAGCGGCCAGCCACTGCAGGCCAGCGCCGCGTCGGTGCTGCTGATGTACGAACCGAGAATCAGCGTGAAGTACGTCACCGCCGCTGTCGCCAGCGCGAGCCGTGTGAAACCTGACGTCGATCCAAGCGTCTGCACGCCCGTGCCGCGCGAGCGCATCAGCGAGATCGTTGCCGTTACGATCAGCACCCCCATAAACAGCATCGCGGTTCCAAGATGCGTCGCGACGATCTCGGATGGCAGTTCCGTCTTCACCGTGATGCCGCCGAGGATGATTTGGGCCACGAGCAGAACGCCGGCGCTGAACGCCAGCCAGAAGACGAGCTTGTTTCGCCGCTCCGTCCGAAACGCGAAGTACGTCACGCCCAAAAACACCACGCCGACGACGCTCGCCGCCGTCCGGTGGGAGAACTCGATCAGCGTGTGGTACTCGCCCGGCGGGATCAGTTTGCCGTGGCACGTCGGCCAGTCGGGGCAGCCGAGCCCTGAATCGGTGGCACGGACTGTGCCACCGATGACCACGAGAATGAACGTCAGACCGATCGTCGTCAGAAGGAGGCGTTGGAACCAGCTCATGCCTGCGCCGTCGCCAGACGGCGGACCTCCTCCCGCCGCCTCGATTGCGCGCCGAGCGGCGGCGAGAGACGAGCGATTGTGTACGCCATCACGAGTAGCACGGCCTACCCGCACGATCAAGCAGCCGCGAAGGAGGCACCGGCTTCAGACCGGCGTCCGCCGGCCGATGCTGTAGTGGTATGAGGAAGCCGGATCTCCGTGAACCCGTCGCGCCGCAGCGACCTGCGCCCCGTCCCCCCGCGCTGCCGCCAAGCCTGAGCTGGCTCGGCCATCTCGAACTGGGCCGCTGACTGGGGTCGTTTGGTCGCTGGTTCTGGGTCGCCGGTGTCGTGGCGGTCCCTGAAGCTGCTTCAACTTGACCATCTCTCCGCGCTCTCCGAGCGATGATCACGCAATATATATCGGTCGCAGCGAGATGCCTGTACGCTTCCCGCGTTCTACACTTGTAATACTACTTTCGAGTGCGGATAGCCGGCGCGGACGGTCGCCGACAGCGCGGAGGAACGCAGCGTGCAGCAGCTCGTCTTCATGATCGATCTCGACAACACGATCCTTGACAACGACGGTGTCAAGGAAGACATGCAGTCGACGCTGTTCGACATCCTCGGCGCGAAACTGAGCGCGCGGTTCTGGGAGCTGTACGAAGTTGTCCGGAAGGACGTCGACGTCATCGACTTCTACGAGACGATGAAGCGGTTACGCGACGAGTTTCCCGCCGATGCCTCCGCAGTGGATTGTGGCCTCGACGCACTGATGGAGTGGGACTTCCGCCCGCGGCTGTACCCGCGCGCGATCGACACCGTGCTGCGCCTGAAGTCGATGGGCCTGCCGATCGTGGTGTCGGACGGTGATCCGGTCTTTCAGCCGAGCAAGATTCACCAGTGCGGCGTGACGCAGGCGGTCGATGGCCGGGTGTTGATCTTCGTACACAAGGAGAAGTTTCTGCCGTCGGTGATGGCGCGCTTCAAGGCGCGACACTACGTGCTGATCGACGACAAGCCCGGAATTCTGATGCGCTCAAAGGCGATGCTTGGCGACCGACTGACGACGGTGCATGTGCTGCAGGGGAAGTACGCGCGCGACCCGAAGTTCGCGGTCGACTACACGCCAGACTTCGTAGTGGAGAACTTTAGCGATCTGCTGCAGTGCTCAGCAGATGACTTCATGCTGAAGTCGAAGACGAAGGCCGGCGCCGCGGCGAGCTAGCCGCGCTTCGGAGCGCTCGCCCAGACGAGCGCATCGTCCTTCGGGGGGTACGGGGCGCCGCACGGGCACGGCGCGAATCGGAAACCTCACCACAACCTCACCTCGACCGGCATCATTCCAACGCCGGACACTCTACCCAGCCTACCGCCGCGCGCAACCCCCATCCACCAAAAACTGTGCATCTCGTCAACCGTGACCGATCTGTGTGAATCGTTAACGCAGCACCCGCGCCGCCCAATCAACATCAGCAATCACCAGTTCTCGCTTCCCGCTCCCCCAACGCCGCAGTAAACTTGCGCTCTCAGACGGCCTGTTGCAGCACGGAGATGCCACTATGATCGACTTCACGCTCTCGCCTGAAATCAAAGAGATGCGCGCCAAAGTGAAGACCTTCCTCGACGAGAAAATCATCCCGAACGAGGGAGTCCTGCACGAGCATGGTCCCGAATCCGTCGCGCTGATGAAGGATCTGCAGGCGCAGACCAAGGCGATGGGCATGTGGGCGATGTTCATCGGGCCGGAGGCGGGCGGCACCGGCAAGGGCTTCCTGCCGTACGCCTTCATCAACGAGATCCTCGGCCGCAGCCCGTTCGCGCCGCGCGCCTTCGGATGCGCCGCACCGGACACCGGCAACGCCGAGATCCTCAACATGTTCGGTACCCCAGAGATCAAAGAGCGCTACATGAAGCCGCTGATCGCCGGCGAGATTCGCTCGTGTTTCTCGATGACGGAGCCCGAGGTGTCGGGCGCCGACCCGACGGGCCTGCGCACGCGCGCCGTCCGCGATGGCGATGAGTGGGTGATCAACGGCCACAAGTGGTTCACCAGCGGCGCCATCGGATCGAGCTTCGCCATCGTCATGTGCGTCAGCGATCCGGATGCGGAGCCGCACAGCCGCATGAGCCAGATCATCGTCCCGACGGACACGCCCGGATTCAATATCATCCGCCCCGTGCCGGTGATGGGCGAGACCGACGGCGCCCACTGCGAGATCAAGTACGAAGACGTGCGTGTACCCGTCACGAACACGCTCGGCGAACCCGGCGACGGCTTCCGCATCGCACAGAAGCGCCTCGGGCCGGGGCGCATTCATCACTGCATGCGCTGGCTCGGCCAGATGCAGCGCGCATTCGAGATCATGTGCCAGTACTCCCTGAAGCGCGAGGCGTTCGGCAGCACGTTGTCGGAGAAGCAGACGGTACAGAACTGGATCGCCGACTCCGCCGCGGAGATTCAGGCAGCGCGTCTGCTGACGATGCACGCCGCGCACAAGATCGACTCCGGCGACGAAGCGCGCGCTGAGATCTCGATCATCAAGTTCTTCGGCGCGAAGGTGCTGCACGACGTGATCGACCGCGCGATCCAGACGCACGGCGCGCGCGGCGTCTCCGGCGACACCCCGCTCGAGGGTATGTACCGCCAGGCGCGCGCCGCCCGCATCTACGATGGCCCGGACGAAGTCCACCGTATGGTCGTCGCCCGCCGCATCCTCAACACGTTCAAGAAGGGCGGCGTCTGGGAGTTCGAATAGCGCTCCGCGCTAGAACAGAAAGCAGAGAACAGAGGCGCGATCAACGTCTGTTCTCTGCTCTTTTGTTCTCTGCTCTTCGCAGCTAGATCGGCTCCAACGCCCCCGTCGCGCCCACCGGCACCTCGACGCGAATCGGGTCGCCCGGGCGCACGAGGCCACCTTCGACGACGATGCCCATGATCCCCGCTTTGCGGACGATGCTGCCGTCGTCGGCCTTCAGCGCAACTTTCGCCAGCAGTTCCGTATCGACGTCGTTCAGTTGCGCGCAGGGATTGCGCAGCCCGGTGATCTCGACGACGGCCGACGCGCCGAAGTGCAGGCGCGTCCCCGGCGCCAAATCGAGAATCGGGAGCCCGCGCGTCGTGATGTTCTCACCCATTTGGCCGGGCGTCACGGTGATGCCGTGCGTCGCCAGTTCGTCGAACAGCTCCGCGTGCATCAGGTGTACCTGGCGCTGGTTCGGCAGATCCGGCGTCTTCGCAGCACGCGAACGATGCCGGACAAACGCGCCGGCGTGATAGTCGCCCTCCACGCCGTGCCCGGCGACAAGCATCACCTCATCGCGCGGAATCTTCCCGACGCCCGGTGTGCCCTTGCTGTTAACTGAAACTACTGTCGCGTCCAATCCCGTCTCCCGCTTCCCGCGTCTCGCTTCCCGTCCCCACTTCCCACTTCCCATCTCCCACAGCCCCTATCAAGGGTATCCGTACCGTCCCACGAACCACTGGTACGCGAGTGACGAGACGCGCTGCCCCATCGGGATATCATCGTACTTGTTGCGGACGTTCTGCGTGAAGAACGAGATCGCGTAGCCGTAGCGCTGGCCAGCACGTTCGTACCAGACGATGCCGATGTCGTTGTCGGCCCACCCTTCTTCGTAAAGAAAGCCGTTTTTGTGCGAAACGGTGGCGCCCGCGCTCGTGCCGGCCGGGATCAGATAGTTCAGGCCCGGTTTGACGAGCGTCATCTTCTGCAGCATGTAGTCGCGCCAGCCGGGCGCCAGCACACGTCCGTCCCACAACGCGCGCAGGCCAATGTTCGAATCGCGCGCGGTGATCCGGTTGTTGATGCCGCCGAACAACGATTCGCTCGGAAACGCCGGCGGGTGGTCCATCAGTGTGTCGTTCATGCCGAGTGAGGCCATGAACTCGTTCGTGCGCTGCATGCCGAGGCCGAGATCGCCCTCGCCGATCCAGTCCCAGACGAGGCGGCGCGACGTGATCGGGTCCGAGCGGTTGATCGTCTGGCCGATCAGGTCGCCGGGCCGCGGCTCCGGATAGCGGCCAGCCTGCAGATCGACCGCGACGCGGAGCAGCGCAAAGAGGTTGATCGTGCAGCCTGGCAGCCGGATGTCGTAGCCGTTGACGTCGATCGTCTCGCCGGTGCGCAGATCGGTGATCGCGACAGCGGTGTTGATGCCGGACGCGTAGATCGTCGCGCCGAGGGCGTCGCGCAGGCGCAGCATGTCCTCGGCCGGCGCCGGTTCGTGTGCGTTCGGATCGCAGACCGGCGTATAGAACGCCAGCGTCGAACTGGCCATCCAGCCTTGCGACGTCAGCGTGTTGACGCGCGCGTAGTGCGTCGTCCCCTGCTGCAGGCTCGGCCAGACGAGGCCCCATCGATCGCCCGGGAAGGGCCCGGCGCTGAGGAACGTACCCGGTGCGAAGCCGTCGTTGAGGACGCTGAGATCGAGCCACTGCTGCCCCGTCTTCGACGGCGTCCAGAGGAAGAACGCGCGCGCCGAGTTCGCCGTCGCGCTCGCGCACTCGGTGACCATGATGCCGGGTCCGACGGCGGGGGCGGCCTGGGGGCGCGGGGTCGGCGTTGGCCCCGCGGTGCGCACGGCGGTAGGCGTCGAGATCGGTGTGCGCGTTGCCCGAGGTGTCAGTTCCGGGGCGCCTCCGGCGGATGCTGATGGCCGGTTTGAAATGACGACTAAAAGAGCGGCCGCCGAGATGACGGCGAGGAATGCGGCGACGAATATCTTAATCAGAGTATGCTCCCCTACATTTGCCGCTGCTAATATGATTCTCGGCGACGACGCGCCTGCGGTCAATGGCAAGAACCCTGCGCTTCACCGGCGCATGGGCTACACGAGGGCAACGGAGAGGCGAGGTAGCATGGAAGAGTTGCTGCTGCGCGTGTGCAAGCTGCGTCCGAATGCGCGCTTGCCCGAACGGGCGACCCCGCAGGCGAGCGGCCTCGACGTGTACGCCTGCCTCGACGCGCCGCTCGCCCTCGGACCGGCGCCGCAGCTTGTGCCGGCGGGCGTCGCGATCGAATTTCCGGCTGGGTACGACGTGCAGGTGCGGCCGCGCTCGGGGCTATCGTCTCGCGGCGTCGGCGTCGCGTTCGGGACGGTCGACGCTGACTACCGCGGGGAGTTGTTCGTCACGATGTGGACGTTCGGGACGCTGGACTCGCACGAGTTGCACGACGGCGACCGTATCGCGCAGCTCGTCGTGGCAACGCTGGCACCTGTGCGCATCGCCGAGGTCGACGAACTGACGCCGACGGACCGCGGCGAAGCTGGCCACGGCTCGACGGGCCGCTAGGACGCGCTTCGCGGCCGTCAGAGCATCAAAACACACGCACGCGTCAATTTGAACCGGACTCGAAGTTGCGTCTTCGCCAGCTACGCCGCCGCCGGGAAGAGAGTAGACTCCCTGCATCATGCTGTCCTGGCTCCGTCGCCAGAAACTCTGGCACGCAAACAACTTTCGGATCGGGCTCGCCGCCGCGGTCGTGGCGCTCGGCATCACGGCGCTCGTCGTGGTCGTCGCGCTGAGCCGCGACGACAACGCCGATCGCAGCGTCGGCGTCCAGCCCACCGTCACGAGCATCACCTGCCGGCCGGGCGAGACGTTCACCACCATCTCCGTCGGCCAGAACGATGGCTACACCATCGGCGCCAAGCCCGACGTGCCCGCCGCGTCGCCCAGTTCTGGGCTGCAAGTGCGTACATCTCCGCTGTACGGCGTCGATGATCCCGCCGTGAACCACCGCGTTGGCCACACGTTCGCCGGACTTCCCATCCCGATCTCGTCGGGAGAACTCATCACCAGCGTGAAGGCGTTAGAGGACGGCTACGGCGGTGGCAACGATACCCTGGAACTGACGTTCACCGACGCCGGCGGCAATCTTCTCACGGGTGGCTGGCGTCGCTTCGTTGGCACGGACAGCGTCAACGCCTCCGCGGGACTCGTCCCCAACCACTGGGGTCCGACGAACTGGCCGTCCGGAAACACGTTCACGGTAGATCTCGCCGCCCTTCCTAACGCGAGCGGGCCGCCCATCAACCTGGTACAGCAGATCAACGGCCACGGCTTCGTCGACTTCCTGGTTCAGGACGACACGAGCGTGGACTACCTCCTTCTCAATCTCTGCGTCCCGCCGCGTCCGTCTCCAACCGCTTCGCCCTCGGCCACGCCACTGAGCGTCGGCACCGCGGTGCCGGTCCCCACTTCGGCTTCGCCGGCACCCACGGCGACATGCGCGCCGGCAGGGACGACCGCCGCATGTACCCCCACGCCCGCCGTGACGTCCGTCGCGACGTCGACACCGACGAGGCCTCCTGCGCCGACGGCCACGCCCGGGAGCGCTCCGACTGCGACACCCACATGCACAGGCGGACCCGCCACGAATTGCTGAGATAGGCTGGCGCCGTTCGGTTGGCGGCTTCCAAAACCCAACATTCCTTGATAGACTCAGATCGAATCTGAACGGCGTCGCGCGGCCCTGCATCGTTCGTACGCAGGGCATTCGTACGCCAGTGCAGCGCGTGGTGGGCGTAGCCTAGCGGTTAAGGCGCCAGGTTGTGGCCCTGGAGATCGAGGGTTCAAATCCCTCCGTCCACCCCATCCCCCTTCATCCCAAAGGAGCCCCTGGTGACCGAACACACACCGCAAGGGGATCCTGCGCCCGGCGAGCCAACCGGCACACCCGCCGGCACGTCGCCTGAGCCAGCCGCGGGCGAATCGCTGACCGAAGGCGGTTACGCCTACTCCGTCGCGGACGATGACCCCCAAGCTCTGCCACGCACGGCCGGAACGACGGACGCGCCCCGCGAACGGCGCCGCGGCGTCAGTCCGCTGCTGCTCGCCGCGCTGGCGATCGTGCCGGCGATCATCGTCGGCGTGCTCGTCTGGTTTGCGGTGTCGTGGTTCACCGACGACAGCGGCGGCGGCGATCGCGTCAACGCCGATGTCAGCAACGTCATCACGGCGTTTAGCCAGGGCGACGCAGCGACGACGGTGCGCCGCTACGAGGGCGAACTGCCTCCCGGCTATCCCGACGACGTGCCGATGTACCCTGGGTCCGATCTCGTCGCGTCGCTCGTGCAACTGAGCGGCGAGAACGCGGCGTATCTCGTCGTGTACGACACCAGCGACAGCCGCGGCGACGTCGCCGCGTTCTTCGAGGATGCGCTGGGCGAGCGGCCGTGGCAGGTCGAAGCCGGCCGCGACGGCGCCGACGCCAGCTTGCAGCAGTTCACGAAAACCGACAGCGCCGACATCACCGGCGTCGTGCTGAGCGCCGAGTCGAAGGACGACGACGTGACGACGATCGTCATCAGCATGAACGTCATCTCCGGCGCCGACGAGGCGGACGACGGCCAGGACTTCGAGCCAGCCGTCGGCAAGACGCTGCCGTCCGGCTTCCCCGACGATGTCGCGATCTACCCCGACGCGATCCTCATCGAGACCGTCTATCAGCGTCAGCCCGAGGGCGACTCATACCTCGCGTCATTCCTCACGCGCGAAAGCACGTCCGACGTCGTGCAGTTCTACCGCGACGAGTTCGAAGACAACGGCTGGACGGTGAACGACGGCGACGCCACGGAAGCGCCGCTCGAAAACGCGGACGCCGTCGGCTTCAGCGATGACGGTGGCGAGATCAGCGGCGGCGTGCTCGTCGGCGACTTCGCCGACGACGGCGACTACACGCAGATCAACCTGCAGATCGTCTCGACACGGTAGTGACGCCGGCCGCTACACGGTACAGGCCGCTCGCCGGTCCCGCTCGAAACGCGGATACCCGATCATCACGGCCAGATCGCTACGTCGTGATAAACTGCCGCGGATCGCACATGCGCCCGTAGCTCAGCGGATAGAGCATCGGTCTTCGGAACCGAGGGTCGGGGGTTCGAATCCCTCCGGGCGTGCCACTAGTTTCGATCTAGATCACCCTAACGATGCCGCGCGCGACCTAGGATCTCGGCAACAAGATACCCAAGGCTCTAGCCACGCATGCCCGACATGCGCCCGGCTCTCCGCGGGGGAGCCGGACCTCCCTCGCTACTGCGCGTCTGGCGCACAGAAACGGGTTCTATCCTGGCAGCGTCATGCCGGCCGCATTTAGTTGCTCCTCGATGCGCTTGTTGTTCGCGACGATGATCGCCATGAACGACGCGACGATGTCGACGTGCTGGTTGTAGAACGAATACTTCGCCGGGTCGGTTTCCGGGATCCTCATCGCGTTCTGCTTTACCGACTCCGGCGTGTCCGGCGGCATCTGCACGGGCGCGAGTTTCGCGTTCAGCGCCACCAGCTGTTCATGCCACTTCGCGCCGACCTCTTCCATCGTCAGTCCGATTGTCATCGCTAGATTCCTCTCTTTGGATTCGTGCAAGGCGCTCATGCTATGCTCGCTGGCATGGAGAGTTCGTTAGAACCGAAGGCTAGTCCTGAAACGGCGCGCTATGTCCTCAACCACACGAAAGGCGCGCTGGCACAACAACTGGTTGACGTGGACGCGATGGACTCGAAGGCCATGAGCGTCTTCGGCGTGGCGAGTACGGTGATTGGCCTCGCGGCGTTTGCGTTTGCCGGCGGCGGCGGTGCCTTCGTGACGATCCTGCTAGTTCCCGCCATCGTCGCATACGGGGCCGCGGCGGTGTTCTTCTTCATGTCCGTGCAATCACGCGAATACACGGGCGGTCACTACGCCAGCTCCCTTTGGAAGAAGTTCGGCTTGCAGAGCGTCGAGACGATCGAGCAAGCGCTTGCGGCCGCTATACCACTGCACTTTGAGAGGAACTTGGCGCTCATCCGTTGGAAGGTGCGAACCCTCGGAGGGGCGATGCGTGCCCTCGCGGCGGAGACCGGATTCATCGCCGTCGCACTCCTGGTATCACGATTCTGATCCTCCGCTCTGAGGGGTCACCGCCACCCTTAATGGTGCCTCCTCCATCCGGGACTATCTCGGGTGTGGCGGGCGCATCCGGCACGGCGGGCGTGGGCGCGGGTTCCTCTGGCTGAGGTGCTGGCTTCTCGTCCATCGGACGAACCTCCTTTCAAAGATGCCGCGAAGGCAACACGATATTCGAGTCGCCACGGCTTGTCAGCGCTGGCGCGTTAGGTGTTCACAGCGGCGATGATCGCAGCCACCATGGCAGTGATGCCGGCGCCCACAACCTGGGAGGGGATCCGCTTCAGTAATGCGTCCATCACGCCCGGTTTCGCATCATCTTTCTCAAGCTCGGCGGCGATCATCCCAATGACATCGGCCGCCTCGGCGACCTGCGCGTGCAAATTGTCGTCCACCGCGGCGAGCGTAACCTCGATGTCGCCGGTGTTTCCGGAAGCCTGTACACCAATGGTAGTACTGCCCGGTCCGCCCCCTGATGGTGCAGCGAGGACACCGATGCCTCCCGTGTTTGAGACTTTCATCCCCGTCATGTTCACGGTGAAACTGAAGGAGGGGGGATCCGACCGGAGGCTCTTTGCCGCCACGAGCAGAAGGTCGCGCGCCTCGGTGCGTTGCAATGTTTGCCTTTCCTCTTCAGAGTGGAGCCTGCTGCGCTGAGTGTATCCGATGTAGCCACGCCGGCAGGCTGCAACCACGACTATCGCGAACGCCAACGGACTGTGTGCGCAAACGTTGTATATGGAACGGACGCCATCGCACGGCGCGAGACACTACCGACCGAACTTCGGAACCGAGGGTCGGGGGTTCGGATCCCTCCGGGCGTGCCACACAACCCCTCACACCACCCGCCACGCCTCTAACTCCGCGATCGCGGCGGTGCTGCGGCCGAGCATCTCGTGGAATAGCGCGACGCCGCGTCGTTGCCGGTGTCGAGCGATCGAACACAGATCCTTCTATCCATCGTCTTGAAGGGTCGCGAGGCGACGCTCGCAAAGACGAAGCAGCTCACCGGGGACGGCATCAGTTTCCCGCGCGGCCGCTGATGCCGCACTCTTTGCACGGCCGAGAAGCTCACCGAGCGTATCGCGCGCTCGGGCCACCGAGACGCCCCAGCCCGCAACTTCGTTGATGAGCCTGTCCGCCCTCACGTCCTCAATCTTGCGAACGGAGTCGATGTACATCGCCAGCTTCCGTTCCCCGTACAGTTCGGAACTCAGCAGGTCGTACGCCGGAGCGAGGCCGGCGATGCCCGGCTCCTTGTAGAGCAACGAGAGATTCTTGGCGTGCGCGTCGCAGTTTCCGATCAGTACGTTCAGGACAACAATCCGCGCGAGCGTGACTACCGCTTCAGGCCCTGCTACATCGTCCAGGAATCGGGCGATCGTTCGCAACGACGGCCCGCCATACTCTTCGTACTTCTTCGCCGGCGAAAGGCCTAGCCCCTGGCAGAGATCCTCCTGGTGAACTCGCCGCACACCCGCTTTGGACGTAGCGCGGTCGAAGCGTTCGACGACAAGCAGCTTGCGCTCACCCACCCGCATCGTCTCAACGTTCGCGACCGGAATCCCGAGATTCCGCGCGAGGCGCATGCAGAATGCCTCGTTCTCCACAATGTTCGGGTACCTCGCGTTGTCCGGCTTAAGGATGTGCGTCGAAGGTGTTGCGGCGCTCGGGCGCACCCATGAACCGCCGGCGGCGCGCGTAAGCACGAGCTTCTCTTGCGCCCCCGCAAGCGAGAGGCGGACGCCGTCGCTGATACCGAGCGGGGACTCGCGCAGGTTCGCTATCAGATTGGACAGCTCTCTCTCGGTCAGCGGCTCAGTAATACGCTTCGCGTCGGCGTCCGCGAGCGATTGGCCTTCGGGAAGGATGACGATCGCACCAGCGCAGTCACGGCCGATCGCCTCGATCAGCGTGTATGTATCGCTCGCCTTGATGTCGAGGTCTTGCGCGATGAGGCGACGCTGCTCCTCTTCGGGCAACAGACCATCGAGGAACGCTCGCACCGCGTCGTTAGCGTAACGCTGGTCGGTAAGCGGGAATCGTTGCGAGAGGAGGGGTATGCCCAGGTCGTATGCCTGCATCGCCTCCGCGGTGTACGTGAGGTACATCCTGTTCGGGCGCCTTTTTTCGACGGTCGCAACGTGCTTCCCATGCATCCAGACGGCCAGCGCATCACTCACGGTCAAATGGCCGCTTTTCGAGTGTGACCGTCACTCCAAGTTGCCGAAGGATGCGCAGGAGGCGGCGCACCTGTTCACTCTCCCTGCCGAGTTCCAGGTACGCGAGCGTCGTACGATCCATGCCAGCACGTTCGGCCAGCTGGGCCTGTGTCAGCCCCGCTTTGCGCCGGTAATACCTGATCGCCGCCCCCAACGACCGCGATGAGGTGAGGCGAAATTGCCCTTCTCGCGACATTCAGCCTGCCTCGCTGCTACGAGCTATGTGCGTGGCTAGCACAATACGCCATAAATAAGCGATGTGCAACTAGCGCACATTATGCAGAGAGGCGGTGGTGTGACCTGAGCGCACACTCGTTGTCAAATTTGTTCTGGACCGAGCGGCGCACATCTCACCCAATGGGAGACTTCCACGCTTTGAACGCTACGCAGAGTTCGGACCAGCCCATGCGACGCATTATGTCGTGTACGAACCCCCCGCTACACCACCCGCCACGCCTCCAGCTCGGCGATCGCGGCGGTGCTGCGGCCGAGCATCTCGTGGAACAGCGCGACGCCGCGTTCGTTGCCGGTGTCGAGCGAGCCGATGACGATGACGGTGTATACCCAGTTGAACATCGCCGTCGTGCGGTAGTCGCGCATGCATTCTTCGACGCCGTAGTTGCGGACGCCGTTCGCTGCAAGCGTATCGACGTACGAGCCGACGAGCTCCTGCTCGTGCGCCGCGCGGTCCGCCGGCGAGAGGCTGGTGCACAGAAAGTAGCCGAGATCGAACGCGCCGCGGCCGCGTGACGTGATCTGCCAGTCGAGCGCGACGATGTCCTTCGCGTCGGCAGTCGGGAAGACGAGATTGTCGAGCCGGAAGTCGCCGTGCATGACGGTAATCGGCGGCGCCGACAACAGATTCTGCAGGTGGACGACCTTGTCGGTCAGGCGCTCGCCCGCATCGCGCACCTCCGGCGGCAGCTTGTCGCCGACGAACTGCAGGAACGGCGGCCACGCCATCTGATAGCTGGCCTGCGCGTGCTGGTGGCTCGGGTCGTTGTAGTACGGCAGCCAGTCGAGCGTCTCGAGCCGCGGGCTCTCCCAGAAGTGCGCGTGAAACGTCGCGAGCTGCGGCACGATCGCGCGCGCGTGCTCGACGCTGCAACCCGCGAGCTGTTCGCCGACGGGCGCCGGCGCCATGTCTTCGATCAGCAGGATGTATTCGTTGGTGTCGAGCCGCATGTCGCTGTAGTAGCGCTTCGGCTTGCGCAACGGCGCGTCGCCGAGATCGTCGTAGACGCGAATCTCCAATTCGTAGAACCGCAGCGCGACGCCGATGCCCTTCGCCGTCGGCTCCGTCGCCGGAAACTTCGCGATGAGCGACGCCGGCGCATTCGCATCTTCACGCTCGTACTGCAACCGCACCCGCGCGACCCGCCCAATGAACCCCACGCCGTCGCTGATCGACGACGCGTCGACGCTGGTCACGCGATTGTTGTTGATGACGCCGTTGCGGCACAACGCATCCGTCATCCATTCGGGAGTGAGCGCATCAGGGCCGTCGGGTATCGGTAGTCTGTTCACGGTGGCTCCTCTCGGCGCAACGGCGGGTGGATGCCGGCGAGCGTCCATCAGCGGCGCGATGCAGCGAGTTGCGGCGTGCGCGACCCGCCGCCGGATCCGGAGTTCTTCTCCAGCTCGCGCAGCCCGTCGATCGTGACGTCGATGATCGCTTTCTGCAGCGGCCACGGGCCGGTGGACCAGCGCGGAAACCGCTTGAGCGCGCCGAAGTCGATGCGGTACCGGTTGCGCCGCCCGTCCTTCACACGCACGAGGATGCTCTCGTCCTCGAGTTGCCGAAGGTTGGCCGCGGTGGCGCGTTCGGTGACGCCGACCATGCCCGAGATCTCATTCGCCGTTGGATCATCCGCATTGGCGACGGCGAGCAGCGTGCGCAGATGGTTGGTGAAGAAGCCCCAGCGCACCCCGCTCTCTTCCGAGAACGCGCGCGCGTCGCCGGGGCGTAGCGGAGCGTTGCCGGCGTCCGCGTGACCGGAGAGTTCGAGCAGCGTCCGCACCAAACCGTCGGCGAAGCTGGCGGGCGTCGGCGGACCGGCGTTGCCCCGCCGGAACATCGCCAGGCGCTCGAAGTCCATCGAATACGTGTTCGAGCGGCCGACGCGGTGCCGGATGATGATGCCGGCGCCCTGTATATCGCTGAGCATCGCCAGCGTCGCGCGCTCGGTGATGCCGATCGCGTCGGAAATCTCACGCACGGTCGAGTCGTTGTGCTCGCACACGTACGCCATGACGAGCGCGTGGTTCGTGAAGAGACCCCACCCGGGCGCTGCCGACTCTGTCACTGCCATATGCGCTCCTTGCAGACTGGCGGTTCGGCGCTATCTGCGACGGGCCCGGATTCTCGCCGGGAGGCGAAGATGGCGTTCACCACTCGTGAATCAGCACTTGCGCTTCCTGTGATGCCGTTCACGAAGCACTTACCCTGTTATCCAAATCAGCTTTTTCACATCATGCATCGCCGTTCACCCTTTTGACAAGGGGCCGCGCGCGAAAATCTTCATTGACGGCGGGCTTTTTCGGCCGCCGACGGCGCGTCCGTGACCGCTATCATCCTCGCGATGCCACCCAACACGGACGCTCACACGACCGCCGTCCTGCTCCTCTCCTGCCGCGACCAGAAGGGGCTCGTCGCGGCGGTCTCCGACTTCCTGTACCGCAACAACGGCAACATCGTCCACGCCGACCAGCACACGGACCGCGAGGAGGACGTCTTTCTCCAGCGGGTCGAGTGGGAGGTGCGCGACTTCGCCATCCCGCGCGGAGACATCGCCGAGGCGTTCCGGCCGATCGCTGAGCGCTTCGAGATGAGCTGGACGCTGCGGTTCTCCGACTACGTGCCGCGGATGGCCGTGCTGGTCTCGCGGCTGCCGCACTGCCTGTACGACATCCTCGCGCGATGGCGCCTCGGCGAGTTCCAGGCTGAGATTCCGCTCGTCATCAGCAATCACGACGACGCGCGTTCGATCGCCGGTGACTTCGGGCCGGCGTATCACCACCTGCCGGTCGGTGCGACGACGAAGGATGAGCAAGAAGCCGCGGTGCTCGCGCTGTTGCAGGAGCAGAACGTCGACGTCGTCATCCTCGCGCGCTACATGCAAATCCTCAGCGACGGCTTCGTGCGGCACTTCCCGCAGCGCATCATCAACATCCATCACTCATTCTTGCCGGCGTTCGCGGGGGCGCGACCGTACCATCAAGCGCACGAACGCGGCGTGAAGATCATCGGCGCGACGGCCCACTATGCGACGCCCGAACTCGATCAGGGTCCGATCATCGACCAGGGCGTCGCGCCCGTCAGCCACCGCGACGCGGTGAGCGATCTCGTCCGCAAGGGCCGCGATCTCGAAAAGGTGGTGCTCGCCCGCGCGGTCGATCTGCACCTGCGCAACCGCATCCTCGTCTACGGCAACAAAACTGTCATCTTCGACTAGGGCCTATCGCGGAAGGTCGAGGCGATCGGCGCCCGTCGCATTGCGCAATCTGGTACCGGAGAACTCGAGCGTCGATGCGATGACGCGCTGCCATAGCTCGACGAGCGACGGCGTGATCCGCAGCTCGACGTTCGAGCCGGCGATCGCCGCCAGCAGATCACCGACCGGATCGACGCTCAGCGGTTCGACGGTCTCGCGCGTCACGTAGTGGCCGGAACCGTCGGCGCGGGCGGACGCGAACGGCGCGTCCGGCATCGTGTAGCGATACAGCGTCGTCGCCCGGATGCGCGCGAGCCACGCCGACTCGACGGCGATGATCATGCGGGCATCGACGCCGCGCAAGAAGCGTTCGCGGTCGGCGTCGCTCGTGCGATCGCTCGGCCAGAAGCAGGCGCGCGGACAATCGCGAGGGACGTAGTACATCGGCGCGTGCCACTCGCTGATCGCCCAGACGAGCGGCTCGATATGCGGCGGTTCAAGCGGTGATCGAGGAACGAACACGCGGATATCCGGCTCTTCGCTGAAGTGATAGAGCGGCATACCAGCCGTCAGATCGGCGCCGACGGCGCGACGAGCGGCCACGGCCGTTCGCGTTCCAGCACCAGCGCCAGGTCGAGCAGCAACGCGTCATCGTGGCGACGGGTGTACGCCTGCAGCCCGATCGGCAACGCGTTCGATGAAAGCCCGGCGGGCATCGAGATCGCGGGATAGCCGGCGATGTTGCCGGGGATCGTCAGCGCGCCGTTGTTCGAACGCGGCACCCTCACCTCACCGACGAACGCGGGCATCGGGCCCTCCGCCGCGAACGGCTCGACGGGGCTCGTCGCGCACAGCAGCACGTCCACCTGCTCGAAGACGTCCGCCATCGCCTCGTTCATCGCCACGCGGAAGCGATCGACCGACGCCGCATGCCAGACGCGATAGCGATCCATGAACTCCATGCCGGCGCGGATCTCGTAGGTCAGGTCGTCTCGGCAATCCGGCCACACACCCTTGAGGTCGTTGAACAGCCCGGGCGCGCCGGCATTCATCCACGCGCCCGCGTTCTCCGGAATCTCGACGTCGATCTCGACGCGCTCCATGCCCGTCGCAGCAATCAGCGCCTCGCCGGCATCGCTCACCACGCGCTCGACGTCGGGATGAATGATCGCGTTGTTGAGATTGGGGATCAGCGCGACCCGCAGTCCCTTGAACATGCGTGTACCAAGATCGCGCTCCCAACCCTCCACCTTCGGCAGGCTAAAGGCATCACGCGCGTGATACCCCGCGGTCGCGTCGTACCAGCGCGCGGCGTCACGCACGCTACGGGCGACGCAGCCCCAATTGCTCGTCAGCGGTCCGTTGCGCTGGCGCGGCCCGCGCGGGATGCGCCCGAATGATCCCTTCATGCCGATGAGCCCCGTGTACCCGGCCGGGATGCGGATCGAGCCGCCGCCGTCGCTCGCCGTGGCGATCGGCACGAGGCCGCCAGCAACCGCAGCCGCGCTGCCGCCCGACGATCCGGCCGGGGTGCGTTCGAGGTTCCACGGATTGCGCGTCGTGCCGTGCAACTTCGTCGACGTGTACGCGACGAGCCCAAACTCCGACGCTGTGCTCTTGCCGACGATCACAGCGCCTGCCGCGCGGATCCGCTCGACGTGGATCGAGTCGCGCTCGGCGATGTTGTCCTTGAACACGACCGAACCGTGCGTCGTCGGCATGCCCTTCGCATGTTCGAGATCCTTCACCAGCAGCGGCACGCCCGCCCACAGCCCCGGATACTCCCCGGCAGCGATGCGACGATCGATCTCCGCCGCCTGCGCGCGCGCGCCGTCAGCATCGAGATGCGCGATCGCGTTCAGCTTCGACCCCGCGATCGCATCGAGCGTCGCTTCGAGTACGTCCGCAGACTTCACGTCGCCGCGCCGAATCGCGTCGGCCAGCGAGGATGCGTCTTCGAGCCACGGCTTCACAGGCACCTCCCCGGAGGAAAACAAAGAAGGACGGCAAAGAACAGAGTCCGAATACTATATCTGTTCTCTGTTCTCTGTTCTCTGTTCTCTGTTCTCTGTTCTCTGTTCTCTGTTCTCTGTT
>CAZRHH010000002.1:123404-144123 GCA_964599885.1 uncultured Dehalococcoidia bacterium
CTCCGTTCTCCGTTCTCTGTTCACCCGCGCGGCATCGCCAGCCCGCGCTGGGCGATGATGTTGCGCTGCACCTCCGACGTGCCGGCGGCGATCGTGTACGAGACGGCGGCGAGATAGTAGCTGTTCAGCCGGCCGTCCAGCGCGGCGCGCGGCGATTCGCGCGTCAGCGCGCCGGGCAGCCCGAGCATCGCCAGCGCGGCGACGGCGAAGCGCGACTGCAGTTCAGTCGAGTAGAGCTTCGCGATCGACGCCTCGGCGTTCGGCACGAGCCCGCGGCCCTGCATCCAGGCGACGCGGTACGACAACAGCCGCCCGACGGCGAACTCAATCTGCAATTCAGCGAGCCGATGCCGCGTCGCGACGTTGTCGATCAGCGCCGGTGCACCGTTACGCGGTTCGCGTCCATACGCGATCAGATCGTCAAGCAGCGTTTCCGCGAAGACGATGCGCTGGATACCCGAGCGCTCGAAGTCGAGCGTCGTCGTCGCCACATACCAGCCGCGGTTCAGTTCGCCGACGAGATTCGCCCGCGGGATGCGCACGTTGTCGAGGAACAGTTGCGTGAACGCCGCCGAGTTCAGCATGTTCGTCAGCGGCGAAATGCTGATGCCGGGCGACTTCATGTCCATCAGGAAATAGCTGATGCCGCGGTGCTTCGGCGCGTCCGTGTCGGTCCGCGTAAGCAGGATGCAGTAGTCAGCGTTGTGCGCGCCCGACGTCCAGATCTTCTGCCCGTTGATGACGAAATCGTCGCCGTCCTGCACCGCTCGCGTCTGCAGCGAAGCGAGGTCGCTGCCCGCGCCCGGCTCGCTGAATCCCTGGCACCAGCTCATCTCGCCACCGGCGATGCGTCCCAGAAAGCGCTCGCGCTGATCATCGGTGCCATGCATCATCAGCGTCGGACCGACCATCGCGACGCCCATGCCGCCGAAGCCGGGTGCGCGCAACGCCGACATCTCTTCGTTGTAGATGAGCTGCTGCATGGGACCGGCGGCGAGGCCACCGTGTTCGCGCGGCCACGCCAGCGTCAGCCAGCCCTTCGAGGCGAGCTTGCGCTGAAACGCCTTCGACGCTTCGCTGATCTCGCGCGGCGTGTCTTCGCGGTCGTTGTAGGCGCGCGCGCCCCAGTCCGCGGGCAGTTCCGCGAGCACAAACGAGCGGATCTGGCCGCGGAATGCCTCTTCCTCATCGGAGAACCGGAAGTCCATCGGCGCCTCGCTTACAGGCGCCGATGCTATCACATCGAGGACTGGCGGTCAGTCGACACCACCGGTTACGGGCGGGGGTTTCGTAATCGCCTCCGTCCCATAGTCTTCGGTCGAGACCGTCTTGCGCTCCTTCTGTAACGACTGCACGAAGTCGCCGCTGGCGCGATCTCTGCGAATCTCGTCCTGTGTCGGTGCGGATGTTGATTCGGCATCCGCGCGCAAAACGGTGCACGCGGTGCCGTTCGCGCACCCCTGGCAGCAGAACGTGACGCCGTCCTTGGCGACGCCAGCATCGGGCCACGCCTGACGCGGCATTCCGCACGCGGGACACGTATTCTTGTCCATCAATCACCTCCGGTGTCCTATAGTCTGGCACGCGCCGAATCACGGGTGCGCAGCGGCAGGGGCGGCAGCCACATTGCAGAATCGCGCCCATCCTGGCGCGCTTACCATGCGCAGCTTGAAGTTCCGGCTCCACCGCTGTACCTTCGCGGCACTACCCCGCGTTTCTGGTGGCAACAGAAAGCACGCCCGATGGTCGAGCGCCCGAGCGCGGACGACAGCCGTCTGCCCTCGATCGACGTACTCCGCGGATTCGCGATCGCCTGGGTGATCCTGTTTCACCTCTGGGGCGACCTCGAGTTCTTTCCGGGCGCGCCGCACGCCTATTACGACCAACTGGTGTACCAGGTACGGGAGGGCAACGGCGCCGGGGCAATCTTCACGTCGTCGACGGACTTGTTCTTCCGCGACGGCTTCCAGGGCGTCCCGCTGTTCATGATGATTAGCGGCATATCGCTGACGATCGCGGCGTATCGCACAGGCGACGCTCTGCGCTGGCCACGGTTCTTTACGCATCGGTTCCGTAAGCTTCTCGTGCCGTACTGGGCAGGCGTCGCGCTGACGTACGGCGTTATCGCCCTCATCGCCTGGCGGCAGGTCGCGCTGGGCGATGGCAACTTCACCGAACAGTTCACCGGCGGTGTCACGATCTCGCTCGCCAGCATCGTCAACGTCGACCGCGACATCGCGATCGCCAGCCTCACGCTCGTACCGCGCCTGCTGGAAGCGAAGTGGTTCTTCGCGCCGCAACTTGCGCTCTGGTTCGTCGGGCTGCTCGCGCAGTACTACCTGCTCTTCCCGCTGCTCTTCTGGCTGATGAAGCGCGCCGGCGTCGTGCCGTTTCTGCTATTGACGTTCGCCGTCACCGTCGGCTCGAACGTCTGGGTCGTCGAACGCTACGGCGCGCCGGAGTTTCAGTTTGCGATGGTGACCGGGTGGGCGCCCTTCCGCCTGTTCGAGTTCACCGGCGGTATGGCCATCGGTTGGCTGCTCGCCGGGCCCGGCCGCGAACGCGCGCTGGCGATCGCGCGTCACCCGGCAGCGATCGTCGCGATGCTCGTCGCCGGCTTCGCCGCCCACACGGCGGGCGATCTGCTGATCGGCGAATGGACCGCGCGCTACTGGCAGGCGGCGGCGCTGCCGCTCGTGACGCTCGGACTGGCGTTAATCGTGCTGCCGCTGCTGACGAAACGCCCGTCGCGCGTCGAGGCGAGCGCGCCCGCCCGCGCGCTCGCGACGATCGGCGTCATGTCATACGCGCTGTTGATCGTCAACGACCCGATGCGGCTGGTGGCGAGCCAGCTACGACTCGAAGACGTATCGGACGTGGTCTGGTGGAGTTTTCTCGTCGCTGTGTACGTGCCGGTGAGCGTCGCGCTGGCGTGGCCGCTGGCGCATCTCTTCGGCCTCTTCCCGAAGCGCCGCCGCGTCGCCGAGCCGAACCCCGCGACCGCACCGCAAGACCTCCGCGAACCGCAGCTTGCGCCCGCGCCGGTCTAAACCTGACCTAGTCAGGCGCATCGATGCCGGCTTCATGCATCAAAAAGTTCAGGTAGTCGAGGTCGCCTGGCGACTGGCCGGCGGCCGAAATGAGGACGGCGATCTCCGAACGATGCTGGATGCCGTGCATCACCACCTGCGCGATCGTCTTGCCCATCTCCAGTTCGTGCTGATAGCCGAACTCCGTCCACCACGCCTCGCGGCGTTGCCAGCTTTCATCCGTAAGCGCCGCCGCGATCGTCGTCAGCTCGCGGTGCGATTCCTGGTAGGCAGCTTCGAGCTGCGGAAACGTCTCGTACGTGCGTTCCTCGAACGGCGCTGCCGTCCAGCGCGAGTACCAGAACTGTTGCGTGCCGAGCATGTGCGTCAGGTTGTCGCGCACATCGGCAAAGTCGCTTTCGCGCAGGCGAGACACGGCGCCGAGCACCTTCTCGTTCGCCCAAACTGTGTAGGCCACCATCGATCGTGAGTGTTCGGCGATGCTCATGCGGCTCCTGCTTCGAATCGGTTCCTCTTGGGTGTGGCTATTCTATCCGGAGGGTCGGACTCGCACGAGGCGAAGCTGCTTCCCTCGGCCACACATGCGGCGTTAGAATCCAGCATTACCCGCACACGCGATCGAGGAAGGATCCCCGCCGTGATCGGTCCCACGAGTTCTCATGGTGTCGTCTTCGCGTCCAACGCCGGCGCGTCGCGATGACGAACGCCGACGCCGTCACCATCCGCCCCATTGACTTCGCGCGCGATCGCGAGCCGCTGAAGGCGTTCCTCACCGAACGCGATGCGATGCGGCTCGACCACAGCGAAGCCGCCGTGAGTGATGGCGACTGCTTCATCTTTGTCGCCGACGATGAGAACACTGCCGTCGGCTGGGTCGTGGTCCACACGAAGCATCGCGCCGACCAGGATTGGGAGCCCGACCCGGAAGGCGAAAAGTTCCAGACCGGCGACAACGCCTACGTCGAGAACATCGAAGTGACCGCGCGATTCCGCAGCACCGGCGTCGGCGCGCGGCTGCTGGAAGCGGCGCAGGACGAAGCCAAGCGCCGCGGCAAGAAACGTCTCTGGCTGCACACCGCGGAGAACAACGTCAAGGCGCACAAAGTCTTCGACCGCGAAGGGTGGACGCACGAAAGCAGCATCTACCCGCCGTGGAAGCCGGCGTCCCGCACCCGCATTTACAAGAAGGATCTTTCGTCATGAGCGTATTTCTGCGCGCGCTTCTCGTCACTGCGGTACTCCAGTTCGTTGTCACCCGCATGCGCGCCGGCCGCGTCGAAGAAGAGGGCCAGGCCGAGTTGCTCTGGGTGCGCTACCCGTTCGTCGTGATCGCGAACGCGCTCGCCTGGACGATGATGCTCTCGATGGCGAGCCGCGTTGTCCGAATCTTTCGCCGCAGCCCGTGACGACTGCGCGCCCCATCCGTCACGTCGACGCCTTTACGTTCGCGCCTCTTGAGGGCAACCCCGCCGCCGTTGTCGATGGCGACGGCTTGAGTGCGGTTCTGATGCAGCGGATCGCGCTCAATCAGCATCTGTCCGAGACAGTGTTTCTGCTGCCGCCGCAGTCTGCCGAGAACCACGCGCACATCCGCATCTTCACGCCGTCGAGCGAACTGCCGTTCGCCGGCCACCCGACGATCGCCGCGTCGCATGTGCTGATCAGCGAGTCACGGGTTGCGCTCCCGGACGGCGAGTCGTTGCGTCTCGAAACGGGGGCCGGCGTCATACCGGTCGCCGTCACCACGAACGACGACGGCGTGGTGTACACGATGACGCAGGTGAAACCGCAGTTTCGCGACTCGGCGATCAGCGCGTCGGACATCGCGTCGTGGCTCGCGCTCGAATCAGCAGATATCGTCCGTATCGCCGACGTCTCGACCGGCATCTGGTGGACGCTCGCGCAGGTGGCGTCGCTCGAGGCGATGCTGCGCGTGCGGCCGGACTTCGCGCAACTCATCGGCCGCGAGATATCCGTCTTCTGCATTGGCGCCGAATCGCAGGAAGCGCAGATCCGCGTCCGCACCTTCGCAGCCGGCGTCGGCGTCACCGAGGATCCGGTGACCGGTTCGAGCAACGGCTGCATCGCCGCGCTCATCGGCCGCGAACGCCTGCTGCCTGCCGACGACGGCGCGATCGCGTACGTCGCCGAGCAGGGTGTCGAGATGGGTCAGCCCGGTCGCGTGTTCGCGCGCGTCAGCGGCCCGCCGGATGCGCTCAGCGTGCAGATCGGCGGGCACGCCGTAACGGTGTTGCGCGGCGAGCTGCTGCTCCCCGGCTGATGCCCCTCGCCGCGATCCTGCTCGCCGCCGCAGCGCCGCCGTTCGGCGAGACGCCACTCGCGCTCCTGCCGTGGCTCGGCGAAGACCCACTCATCGAGTACCAGATACGGCAACTCCAGCTTGCGGGTGTGCGCGACATCGAGGTTGTGCTTGGCGACGGCGCTGACGCGATCATTCCGCTGATCGCGCGCGACAACGTCGAACCGATCGTGGACGGTGGGTGGCGCACCGGAACAGCGTCATCACTGCGCGTCGGCGCCGCCGCCGTCCCGCGCGGCACCGATGCTGCGCTGATCGTCGACATCGCCGAACCGCGACCGGTGGCGATCTATCGCACACTGATCGACGCGCATACCGCATCCGCCGCGCCGATAACCCGGCCAACATACGAAGAGACGCCCGGTACGCCTGTCATCGTGAGCAGAGCGATGCTCGAGGTGATTCGCAACCTTGCCGGCACAAATGCGACGGTCGATGCGGCGCTTGAACCGTATGCGGCGACGACCACGCTCGTAGCCATCGAGACGCCGATCGTACTGCTCCGCATCGACTCCGCCGAATCGTACGAACGCGCCCGCGCGCTGTTCGCGTCACACTGACAGTATGCAACCAGACGATGAGTCGCTGCGCGCCGTACTCGCTCGCTTCAACGTGGAAGCGCGCGAGATCACGCGCATCCCCTCGGGACGCATGAACGAACACTGGCGCATCGACACCACCGACGGCGCGACGCTGGTGCTGCGCCGCTACATCGGCGTGCGCTCCGCGGCAGCGATCGCCGTCGAACACGACGTGCTGCGTCAGCTTGACGATCGCGGCTGGCCCGTCGCCCCGCCCATCGCCGCAACGAACGACGATCGCCTCGTCGCACACGACGAACGCGCGTACGCCCTGTTCCCGTTCATCAACGGCACGCTCGGGCCGGCGCACAGCCTCGCGCATCTGCGCGTCAAGGGCCGCTTGCTCGCACGCCTCCACGCCGAGTTGGCAACGCTGCCAGCCGACAGCCAGCGCGACGGCTTCAGCCGAACGTGGGAACTGGACAAGCCGGAGGGCACCTTCAACGACGCTTTGCGCGCGTTCGGCGTCGAATACGGTGACCTGGCGTGGGCCATCCGCGGCGAGCGCTATCGCAACCTGCGCGAGCTGTCACGCCTCGGCTACGGCCCCCTGCCGCAGCAGATCATTCACGACGACTTCACACGCGAGAATCTGCTGTTCGATGGCGGCGAACTGACCACCGTACTTGACTTCGACTGGATGCTCGTCGATTCACGCGTCGCCGATATCGCCTGGAGCATCCTCAGCGATTGCGTCGAACCACCCGCCGACACCGCCATCGATCCTGAGGCGGCACGGGCGTTCGTCGGCGGCTACCTCGAGCACACGCGGCTGTCAGACGCGGAGCTTCGTCTCATCGTGCCCCTGATCCGCGCGCAGAGCCTCGTGCCGCTTGCGTCGGGCGTGCGCGCATGGGTCGCCGGCGACCATAGCGCGCACCTCATGCTCCGCATCGAGCGCCGCGTCAGCGAACGCCTGCCGCAGCTCGCGCAACGCGCCGCCGCCATCGAAGAAGCGCTACAGCGCGAAGCCGATCGCTAGACGCGCGCGAACGAACCACCGCCCGGGCACCGCTCGCCAACAACGTAGGGACGAGCCTTTAGCAGGGTGTTGAAAAAGTCGGGAAGATAAGGATGTGGTGCGCTTCGAGTCGTGTGCTGAACCTACGAACGCGGGCTGAAAGCCCGCTCCACAGATCTACATGGGGTTTTTCAGCAACCTGTTAGGGCCGTCCCGTTCGAACGATGCAGGCGGACGAATCCTGCGCCACGCGCCGATCCGCTCTTCGACCCATCCTCTACATCTGTGCCATCTGTGGAAAAAGAAAACCGCCTACGCGACTGGCTGCGGCAGCAGGCGCTGGAACAACTCGTTACTCAGGAGGCGGCCGCGCGGCGTCAGGCGCAGGTGCGATGGCGTGCGCTCGATGATGCCGTACGTGGCGAACTCGTCGATCAGCGCGCCGTGCAGCTCTTCGACGTCGCGGCCGTGACGCTCGCGAAAGCGCGCGACATCGATGCCGTCGACCAGCCGCAAACCGAGGATGAGCGTGTCCGACATGCTCAGCTCGTCGGTGATGGTCTCTGCGCCGGCGATCTGACGCATCGCGCCCGCGCCATCCTGGATGTTCGCGGCGGACTCCTCTACGAGTTCGGTGTACCTGTTCGGCAGCAGCACGTTCGAAAAGCGCACGCCGTTCAAGTATGAATGCGCGCCCGCGCCGAGTCCCAGATACTCGCGGTTCTGCCAGTACACGAGGTTGTGCAGGCAACGGCGTCCCGGCTGCGCCCAGTTCGAGATCTCGTAGTGCTCGTAGCCGGCGCGCGCCATGCGCTGTTGCGTCCACTCGTAGTGATCCGCCTGCACGTCCGGGTCGGGCGCCGGAACACGCCCGCGCGCGACATCACGCGCGAGCGGCGTGCCTTCTTCGATGGTGAGCGCGTACAGCGAGAGATGCTCCGGCGCCAGCGCGATCGCCTGTTCGAGCGTACGCTGCCACTTCGCCAGCGGCTGCTCCGGCAGTCCGTAGATGAAGTCGAGGTTGATGTTCGTGAAGCCGGCGTCCCGCGCCGCCGCGTACGCAGCCCGCGCGTCGTCGCCGCTGTGGATGCGGTCGAGCGACACCAGCTCTTCGTCGTCGAACGATTGCACGCCGATCGACAGGCGGTTGAAGCCGATCGCGCGCAACCCGCGCAGATACTCCGTTTCGAGGCTGCCCGGATTCGCCTCGAGCGAGATCTCGGCATCCAGCAGCACGTCCACCGCCGCGCGCAGACCGTCGATGATCTGCGCCATCTGGCCGACCGGATTGAGACTGGGCGTGCCGCCACCGAAGAAGATCGTCTCGACCGGGCGCCCGCGCACCGCATCACGCCAGAGCGACGCCTCGGTGACGATCGTGCCGGCGTATGACGGGATCATGTGCTCGTGATTGGCGTACGAGTTGAAGTCGCAGTAGCCGCACTTGGCCGTGCAGAACGGAATGTGGACGTACAGGCCGATGTTGGGAGAAGTCACGTCTGATCGTAGCAGACGATGCAACGGGCAGCCGAAGGACTAACAGCGATAAATGCCGCCGCCAACGGGATAGCAAAACTCGCTCCTGTCACGGGGTGGCGGATAGTAGATGGGCGGAGGGGCAGGCTGCCGGACGATGATGACAACGGGCGTGGGCCGGGCGGCGAGGGCCGTGGCGGTGGCGTTGTCGCGCACGAGCCGGGCGACGTCGTTGCTGGGCACGTTGGGGTCGGGCGTCGGATAGAGGATCGAACGCCAGTCCCGAGTCGCGGTGGCGACGACGACGGTGGGCGGGGACGAATCCCCCGCACCCGACCGAGACAGCCCGTAGGCGCCGAAGCCCAGGGCAGCGATGGCCAAGAGCAGCAGTGGAACCTTCATCGACTATAGTATCGGCGGTTCTCTTAACGAAGCAGCATCCGTGCGGCCAGATGCACGACTTCTGGATGGAACAGGCGCGCGGGCCGGTGGACGCGCCGACACCGACCTACGTCACCGCAGCCAGCCAGCCGACAGCGACGACCGCCGAACCGACGCCCAACGCCCCGAACCCCGCCTGCAACGACGCTGCATCGCGCCGACGCAGATACAATCCGATGCTCGCCGCCAAGCACGCCGCGCCGAACGCCGCTGCCGTCACGTACGCCCTGAGCTCGTAGTCGAGCACCAGCGCCAACGCAGCGCTCAGCGCCAGCGCCAGCCCGAACGACGCCCAGCCCAGGCGCATCGACCCGCGCGCGCCCAACCGATGCGCCAGCCCGCGCACCCCGAACCGCGCGTCGTCGTCGATATCCGGCAGCGTGTTCGCCAGATGCAGCGCAACGCCGATCAGCGCGCCCAGCGGCAACAGCCACCACAGCACATCATCCCAGACATCAAGCGAGGCCCAGACGAACAGCGGCAACGTCGGGATCGCCACCATGAACGGCACGGCGCTGAACAGCGAGCGTTTCAGCCACGCGTCGTACGTGAGGCCGCACGCCATGCCGAGCATCGCCAGCGCGAAGCCAGCCACGCCCAGCGTCGCCGCCAGCACCGCCGTCGCGGCGATGAACACGAAAGCCAGTCCGATCGCGGCGTTCATCGGCACGATGCCCGAGGCGACCGGCTTCCACGGCTTCATCGCCGCATCGAGATCGCGGTCGAAGACATCGTTCGTGACGCCGATCGCGCTCTGCGCGCAGAACATCACGATGAGCATGCGCGTGAGCGTCCACGCGTCCGGGGCGCCACCTGCAGCGACGAATGCCAGCCCCGCCGTCGCGGCGACGTTGAGCAGCGTCGGAAACGGATGGATGATGCGCAGCGCGGTCAGCCAGTCGCGCGGCGCGAGCGGCTGCCGCGACCGTGCCGCACCGGTGGAGCGTGGCATCGCCTGAGGCTTCATGCGGCGTCCTTCTCCGCTCGTCTCGCCACGATGATACGCCAGTCGAGCGGGCGATCGCTCACATTGTGAGCCAGCGGACGCGCATTTGTAACCCGAACGCGGACAGAGACGCTTGACAGGATCGCCATAAGCGCAATATCGTAGATCTAGCCCATCGCACAACGTGTGGACGGGCCATGAGCCATCCATCGTCGTTAGACAAAGGAGGTGCTTCATGAACAACCGCATCCGCTGGGGTGTCTGGCAAGTTGACTGAGTAGCCCTGTCTTCTCCAGTAGAGAAGGGGCAGGGCTGGCCGGCAAGGCAGGCTCCACATACGCATGGAATCCGGAACGTTCTCCACGAATGTACTTCCGATCCATTTCGAGGGTTACTCGACCAGGGGCCTGCTGAAGGTTCACAACTTCATAGCCGAGAAGAAAGGCTTTCCCGCACGGAAGGCCTTTTCCGTTGCTTCGTGAGCGACCAACTGACGAGCCAGTCGAACCTCTGGCTGGCTGACACGCTCTGGCGTCTCGGTGCTGTGCAATTCGGCGATTTCACGCTCGGCCGCACGACGGTCCACTCGCCGATCTACGTCAATCTTCGCCTGCTCATCTCCCATCCGACAGCCCTCGCCCGAGCGGCGCAGATCCTGCTGCAGGAAGTGCAGACGCTACAGTCCATGCGCAATCCGCAGGTCGAACCGTTCGACCTCGTCTGCGGCGTGCCGTTCGGCGGGCTGATGATCGGCCAGGCGTTCTCGCTCACGTCAAAGGTGCCGCTGATCTACAAGCATCCGCACACCGACGATCTTGAATCCGACGTCGAAGGCCTCTACCACCCCAGCCAGACAGCGCTGATCATGGACGATCTCGTCACCGGCGGCGGCAGCGTCATCCTCACCGCGAACCGGCTGCGTGATGAGGGATTGTTCGTGCGCGACGCCGTCGTGCTGTTCGACCGTCAGTCCGGCGGCCGCGCCAAGCTCGAAGAAGCCGGCATCCGCCTCATCTCGCTGCTCACGCTCGAAGTGCTGCTGACGTACCTGAAGATGAACGGCAAGATCGGTGAAGACTGGTACCGCAAGTCCATGGCGTTTCTGGACGAGACCGGCGGTACGCGGGACTAGTGCTCCGCACGCGCTTCCCGACGCCGCCGCCGCCACACCGTGAACCAGAGAGCCACGAAGAAGAAGGCGATGTTCATCGCAGACGTACCCACAGCGATGATGGCGATGAACTCAGCAGTTTCCGCGAGTGACCCGCGGTCTTCGACGATGACTGTGATGGTACCTATCACTATCCACGCATAATTTACGATGAATGCCAGCAGTGGCAGCATCAGTTCCGAACGTGTAGCACCGAAAGGCGGCCACTTCATGGGTGCCGATCCATCAAAATTCATCTGCGCAATCTGTGGAAAGGACTACAACAGTCGCCGGATCGGCTTGCGTCCCGGCCGAGGGTCGTAGTTCGACTTGAACATCTCGAGCTTGTCGCGCTCGATCAGATACTTCCCGGCGAACAGCACCGCCGGCACCTTCTTCTGCTTGATCAGGCGCCGCAGGCTCTGCGGGTGGATGTTGAGGAGGCGCGCCGCTTCCACCAAGTCCAGGTAGTTCTCGAAGGGGCTGGTGACCATGAGCCGCCGTGCCATTACTAAGACGCTATATCAGATGACTCAATATAGCACGGCGCGCGCCACCAGCGGAAGCAAGCAAATATCCGATGTCTAGCGCCTAAACGGCCATCGCCCGCGCGCCTTTGCTTCGCCGTCGGCGCTCTTCTCTGCTCCCTGTTCGCTGTTCTCGTCCGCCGCCGCGGCGGCGACCGCCCGCTCGATGCGCCGGTGCAGCATCATCATCGCCTCCGACACGTCGAGCGCCGCGTCGTGTTCGTGCGTGATCTCCGGGAAGAGTGTCCGCGCCGTCTCGGTGAACCGCGCGACGGTGCTCTCGGCGCCGTCTCGCATGTGGTACAGCCGCATCTCGTTGACGCAGCCGTAGATCGCCGACAGCAGCCGTCGGTACTGCGCCTCGTCGCTCAGTTCGATCGTCGCGTCATCGCCAGAGAGCTGGTTGCCGAGCGCCACCTTCACGTCCCGCAGCCCATGCTCGACAGGCATCTTCGTCACGGCATCAAGCTCCGAACCGGGGCGGCCGAGATGGTAGACCAGCGCCAGATACACCAGCCGCGGCTCGTCGTGCGTAAGCTTCAGCGTAAACGCCATAGAGTCAGTGTAGCCTCGATTCGCCTGTTCTTTGCGTTCGTCCTCGTATCCCACTTCCCGCTTCCCGCCTCCCGTTTCCTCCGCGGCGCGATCCGCTATACTCGCACGTCCCCCCGACTCGGGGTGTAGGGACAGGCCGCAGCCTGCCCGGACTGCGGGCGAGGCTCTCGCTTCGTCCCTGCAACCACGGTTCGAGAGGAGAAACCGCCTGTGAGTTCAGTCGTCAAGAAACGCAAGAAGAAGATGCGGAAGCACAAGCACCGCAAAATGCTCAAAAAGACACGTTGGCAACGCAAGCACAAGGGCTAACCGCCCCGCATCACAGCAACATCGAAGGCTCCGTCATCTCGACGGAGCCTTCTCTTTCGTGTCCCGGGCAGCCACCCCAGCCAGGTCCCGCGGGAACCGCCCGAACCGCGCCCCATCATCTACGCGCCATCTGCGGATAACCCGCCTACCACCATTTCGCCGGGGCCGCACGGCCTGGTTTCGAGGAAACTGAACGATTCGCAATTATCCCATCCTCCACATCTGTGTCATCTGTGGATAACCCCTATGCAGAGCCGACATTGAGCGCCCACCGTTCGGTGGTACGATGTACGTGATGCCAGAACGCGACGAGATCCAGATCGCCCGCTGGGACGCCATCCGCAAGAACGTGGGCAGCGGCCTGCGCCATATGCGCGGCGAGGATCGCTCGCAGGCGCACCTCGCCTGGGAACTCGACGAACTCGGCTTCCACATCAGCCAGAGCATGGTCTCACGCTACGAGCAGGGCCAGGGCGAAGTGCCGCTGACGCTCGAGCGCATGGTCGGCTGGGCGCTCTGCTGCGACGCGCTCGGCTCCGAGCATTTGCGCGAGATTCTCGAACTCGGCGGCTACACACTCCCGTGGACGCGCGGCGATATGGCGCAGTTCGACGATCTGCTTCGCCGTTACCGCGCGCTGTCACGACCGGACCAGATGGTGCTGCGGCGCCGCATGCTCTGGCACTTGCTCGGGCTGCGCCCGCGCGCCATCAAGGAGCAATCAGCGTGATCGAAGCAACGCTCCAAGAGGTCACGATCCACGACGAGACGCGACGCCTCCTGCGCGATCGCCTGCGTATCATGCCCATCTTCGGCGACGACGAGTCGCGCACGTATCGCCTGCGCGCGCTGCTCGAAGAACTCGGCGTCCACTGCGACGAAACCGCCGAACTGCACGACCTCGATGCCGTACTCATCTCGTCCGCGCGCGGCGCCGAAGCGCTGATCGCGTCACGGCTCGATCCGCAGCAACGCTACGTCGCGTACGCGCGTCTCATCGCACGCATGCTCGTCGAAGAAGTACACGCGCCGCTTGACGCGAAGATGGAGTACGCACGCGAAGACGGCGCGCCATCGAAGCGCGAACGCGAGGATGAGCGGATGGTGCTCGCGCTCGCACAGGCGATCATGGACGGCCGCCTCGACGCCGCGCCGCGCCCGCTCTACGAACCGGTACCGAAACTGACGCTCGCCTTTACGCCACGCTCGGCAGCACGCTCGACGCTCGGCGGATTCCACTGGTGGAGCGGCTTCTGGTACCGGCGGTCGAACATGTACCGGCGCTGGCGCTCCCGCCGCGACGTCACCAGCGCGATCCGTCGCGTCATCCTCGCGCTGGACAGACCCGCCATCCAACCTACCTAGCGCGCGGCGCCGTTCGCGTAGTAATCACTCGTCGCCAGATTGCCGATTGCACCAGCCTCCAAGAACCCCATTTCCCATTTCCGGCTTCCCGTCACCCTATAATCAAGCATGATCGTCATGTATTGCCCCTGCGGCGTGAAAGTCGAAGGAGCGGACGACGAGCAGCTATTCGTCGTCCTGCGCGATCACACCGCCGCCGCACACGCCGACATGAACTTACCGGAAGCCCGGCTGCGCGGCCTCGTTGACGCACGCTCACGCATGAACGCGTGGGACGGCACAACGACGACGCTCGCCGCGCCGCCCGAAGTGCGCGAGCTAGCGCCCGAGCGTACGCAAGATTTCCTCGACTACTTCGACCGTGACGCCTTCATGGATAATCCGTTCTGGGGCGGCTGCTACTGCCTCTTCTATCAGTTCGGGGGCGCTCAGGAAGCATGGGAAGCGCGCACGCCTGCGCAGAACCGCGCCGACAAGGCCACGTCGATCGAGCGCGGCGAAGCGCACGGCCTGCTTGCCTACGTCGACGGCAAGCCCGCCGCATGGTGCCACGCCGCACCGCGCACCACGCTCCCCGGCCTCGCGCGCACCGACGACTTCCGCATCGACGACGATCCCTCGCACGTCGGTTCGATCGTCTGCTTCAACGTCGCCGCACCGTACCGAAAGCAAGGCATCGCTGCGCAACTGCTCGACGCCGCCTGCGACGCGCTCCGCGACAAGGGCATGAAGATCGCCGAAGCGTATCCGCCGCTCAAACCGCGCTCCGATGCCGGCGCCTATCACGGTACGCTCGGCATGTACGAAGCCGCCGGCTTCGAGCAACATCGCGAGGGCAAACAGTACGTCATCGTGCGGAAGGCACTGTAAGGTCGTGCAGCCGATGGTCGTTCAGGGCAGCGCGCTTCTCCGGCGTAGCGGGGGCGGCGCCGCCGGCACGCACGGATGTCTTTCCGGCTGACCGACGTACTCGGCATCGACAACGTACGTTGCGCGTGCCAACCCGGGATCGGCCAGCTCGGCGGACTGTAGCGTCCCGCCGGGGCACGCCGCCATCACGTCGTCCAGGTCGTCGCGCAGCCGGTTTCCCACGAAGAGAAACGCCACACGCCCAACGTTGAGCGGGTTCCCGAGGTAGTTCTCGGTATCAAAAACGATGCCTTCGCGGTTGACGAAGGCGATCGGATGTTCGCGCAAGCCCCAGGTCAGTGCCGGATGAAACACGTTCAACGTATCTGTCGCGAACGTGTCAGTTCTGAGGAGGTATATGGGTGTGCCAGCCGGCACCCACCGGCGCACGTCCTCCCCGAGCCTTTCCGTCTGCAGCGTGCGCTCGTCGCTGTAGCCCTCTGAGTCGTAGATACGGAAGTAGTAAACGAGACTGGCAAAGGCGAGTAACCCCACGAGGATCACAGACGACAAAAGGGCGATCAAATCGGTACGGGGCTCTAGCGCGCGCAAGCTCGATGCTCCGGCGGCTGCCATCCTGCCGAACCGGTCCGCGCCAATGCCCACGAGTAGCGCCGTCGCAGGGATTACACCCAGCAGCCGGGCCGCACTCGCACCTGAGACAAACTCTCCATCCGCCGCCCGAAGCGTCGCTAACGGCACAGTAAGTACGCCTCCTACAACGATCGGCGCGGTGAAGAGCACCAGTGCTAAGAGATACCGGGGTTCGCGCACGCGCCAGACGGACCATGCGATGCCGATCAACAGCGGGATGAGCACGCCCGGCCCGATCAGCGGTGTGCTGGCCCCGTAGAAGGGCGATGGATCCTTCGTACGCAACACCGTGTCGAACCCGTCCTTGAACTGGCCCGCGTAGATCTCGACGCCGCTGCGCCCCCTGGCGCGCTCGCTTTCGTACCATGTTGGCTGTCCCGGCGGGGCGCGGTGGATGCCTACCGCGTTCAACCGCGTGGAGAATTCATCCTGGTGCTGAAAGCTGTACCATCCGAGCGGTGCCGCCGCGATCAGCGCCGCGGCGAGCGCCACGGCTCCCCCCTGCAGCCAGTTGAGTGGCATGCTGCGCTTCGCCAGCATCCACCAGGCGACGAGCGCGGCCACCTCGAACGGAATCAACCGCGCGCTAGTCCAGGCGTACGCGCTCAACCCGAGTGCGAGTCCCGCCAGTGCGTAGTCGATGCGCCTTCCGTCGCGCATCGCGCGGTACGTGAAGAGAAACACGAGCGGTATGAACACGGGGTCGAGAATGTTCGGCATCGCCTGGCGGCTGAACTGAAGGTGGAAGTGAAACGCGGCGAGAAAGAGCGTCCCGCAGATCGCGATCGTCAGGTTGAATGCGCTGCGGAAGAACAGGTACGTGATCGGTATCGCCCCTACGCCGATCAGCGCTGAACTCGCGCGCGCCGATGTCACCGAGTCGCCGAACAGCTTCTCAATCGAGCCCATGTAATAGATGTAAAGCGTGGGCGCCCCGTGTACCCCGAACTGGAATGGACGAACAACCGCATCTTCGATGATCGTGAGTCCCGCCAGTCCAAACGTCGACTCGTCGCCGGAGAACGGCAACGGGAGGCCGTCGAGGCGGACGAATCGCGCGACCGCCGCACCGGCCGTCAACACTACGACGATCGCGATCTCCCAGCGGTGGGCACTGATCCATCGCGCGCTGGCGGAGTAGTTGAGGCGCAGGCCCGTAACAAACGGCACGACAGCAATCGATGCCAGCCAGAGCGCGAACCAGCGCCATTGGTGTTCGATAAGACCCGGGCGCTCCGAGACGATGGCTACCGTTGCCGACGCGATCAGTGGCGCGAGCAAGTATGCAACGGGCGTACTCCGCTCGATCGCGGCGGCAACGCGTTCGCCCGCACGCGGACGTGCCATCGCCGCGGCGGCACAAGCGAGAGCGCCCGCCGAGGCAAGCGCGCCACCGCCACGCCAATCTCCCGGCGTCCAGGCGACGTAGGCGAGCATCGCGAGCGCGATCGCGGAAACGAGCAGTCCGATATGCACCGCTGGAAGGCGCCGCCACACCAGGAGACTCTCGGCCATGTGCGGCCGTTCAATTTGCAAGTGTACGGCCCCCTCAGACCCCGCCGGCTTTGGCGCGCAGGATACAACATACGCAAGCGCGCCACCGCAATTGTGTGGAGTTGCGCTGCATCAGCCTCTGAACCCGCCCGCCCGATCCCCGCTGGGTGAACGAGTGGCCGGACTAACCTCCAACGTCCAACCTCTATACACTGCCCCCGACTTCCGACTTCCGACCGCCAGGAGCACCCACATGACCATGCCCGCCGTCTCGCTTGCCGCTGTGCCCGGGCGCCGTGCTACGACGATCGAACTGGCGCAGGAGTTCGAGCGGCGCGGTTACGCCGGCATCTACCTGCCAAGCTTCGGCGACGCGATGGGCCTGGCGACGGCGATCGCGCTCAAGACCAACACGATCGAATTCGGCACAAGCGTGCAGCCGATCTATTTGCGCACCGCCGTCGACTTCGCCGGCGCCGCATCGTTCATCCACGAAGTGAGCGGCGGGCGCTTTCGCTTCGGCATCGGCGTCACGCACGGTCCGGTGCAGCAGCGTCTCGGCGTCACGCCCGGCAAGCCGCTGTCCGACATCCGCGCCTTCGTCGAGACATTGCGAAAGGTAGCGGCGCAGACCGGCGAGTTGCCGCCGATCGTCCTCGCGACATTGCGGCGCAAGATGGTCGAACTGTCGGCGGAGATCGCCGAAGGCTGCGTCTGGGCGAACGGCGCTCGCTCGCACATGCAAGCATCGCTCGCGCATCTCCCCGCCGACAAGCGCGACGATCCGTCGTTCTTCATCGGCGACATGATCCCGACATGCATCTCCGACGATCGCGAGGCGGCGGCGAACGTCATGCGCCGCACACTCACCGGCTACGTCGCCCTGCCGAACTACCGCAACTACTGGATCGAAGCCGGCTACGAGGAAGAGATGCGCGCCATCGCGGCAGCGCAGGCCGCCGGCGACACCGCCAGCATCCCCGGCCTGATGTCCGACCGCTGGCTCAGCGACGTGACGTTGTTCGGTACGCCGTCCGAAGTCCGCGACGGCGTCGACGCCTGGCGCGCCGCCGGCGTCCGCACGCCGATCCTCGTCCCCTCAAGCGCCGCCGGCAACCAGATGAAAGCGATCGAGGAGCTGTTCGCCACGTTCGGATAGCTTTGAGGCACACAAGAGACCTGCTCAGGGCCTGCTACAGAGCCGGGCGGTAACCCCACGCCTGCACCACGCGTGGGATGCTCAGCACGGTTCGCGCGTCGCGCGCAAGCGCGTATAACTCCGTAACCAGCTGCGTGATCTCCGCTTCGTCGGCAAGCTCCTCGAGACGAACAGCGTCAGCGATGTTCTCCATGGTGATCGGAGTCACCAGTTTTGCTTCTCCGGTGATACCCGCAGGCTGAACGACGTGCATCTCGACACGCTCGCACCCCGCATCCACGAGCATGCCCGGCAGCCGCGGACCGATGTTCGGATCTGCGCCCCGTTGCTGCACGGAACGCGTGTATAAGTCGACGTACCGGTCGTATGCCGAGTGCGGCGGCCAGCAGAACGACCCGGTAAAGTCGATGTCCTCGATCGCCAGAACGCCGCCCGGGCGTACTGACCGCCACATATTCGTCAGGACGCTCACCGGATCGGGCAGATGCGTCAGCAAGAACCGTGTGTACACCAGGCCGAACTCGCCCACCGGATCGGTTGCCGCAGCATCCGTCAACCGAAAGTCGATGTTCATCACGCGAGAGCTGATCGCCTCCGCACGCGCCATCTCAAGTTTGACCTCGTCGATGTCGGTGCCAATTGCCTCCCCGTCCGGCCCGACGCGGCGCGCCAGATCCACCGTCACGTCGCCTCCGCCGCAGCCGACGTCCAGACAAGCCATGCCGGATCCGATCCCCAGGCGCTCGAACAGACTCAGCGTGGTGGGACGCATCACTCGTGAGAGCAGGCGCAGCCGCTCTCTGCCTTGAATCCCTCCGCGGATCACGTAACTACTGGTCATCTCAGCCGTCTCCTCGCTCGTGCGGGGTCACAAAGCGGCGCGCGGCCGCTTGCCGCCATAGCCATTCTCAAACGCCGGTCTGAACACGGGGTTGACGGCAGCTTACAACTCCCGAAATAAGCGGCCGTATACTGCTGCGCATGGAGCAGCACGTCCAGTACCTCACGACACCGGAGGGCGCACGCATCGCCTATGCGGTCGTTGGCAGCGGGCCGCCCCTCGTGTGGATCTCTGGTTGGCTCAGCCACCTTGAGATCGAGTGGGCGTCCAAGGTGCGGCGTCCCTCGCTGGAACTCCTCGCGACCGGCGTCACGCTGATCCGTCACGACAAGCGAGGTACCGGCCTCTCTTCCCGCCATATCGGCGACTATTCGATCGAGTCCGCCGTCCGCGATCTGGAGGCGCTCGTAGAACACCTTCGCCTCGAGCGATTCGCGATCGGCGGTCTCTCCGAAGGAGGGTCCATCGCAACGTCCTACGCCGCACGCCACCCCGAGCGCGTCACCAAGCTCGTCGTCTGCGGCGCCTACGCCGACGGCTCCGGCCTATTCGCGCCGGCGGAGATGCGCGAAGCTATCCGCGCCGTGGTGAAAACCCAGTGGGGCCTCGGTTCAAAGCTACTCGCCGCGATGTTCCTCGGCGACGACGCGAACGTGGCGGCTGAACGCTTCGGCAGGTTCCAGCTCGCATCCGCGACCAGCGCCGACGCGCTCGCCGTGCTCGACCGGGCCATCAACATCAACATCCTCGATGTACTGGCGTCGATCACCGCGCCCGCGCTGGTCTACCATCATCGCGACGACATGGTCGTGCCGATCGCACTCGGTCAGGAGCTCGCCCAGAACATCAAAGGCGCGCGCTTTCTGTCGGGGCCGGGAGGGCACATTCCGTCCGCTCGTGGCTGGATCAACTTCACGCGCGCCGCATTGTCATTCCTCCGTGGCGAGGAGCTTCCCGAAGCCGAACTACGCGGCGAGCGACGCGGAATTCCCGGCGACCCGACGCCCGTTGGTCTCGCGGCGGCTCCGCTATACGACGACGGAGCGCTCATGATCGATGCCGACCGCCACGTCGTCATGCGAAACGGTGCGCGCGTCGCGCTGGCGCCGACCGAATTCCGGCTGCTGATCGAACTCGCCGCGGCGCCAGGTCGCGTCCGCGCCTATGCCGATCTGCTGCACCGTGTCTGGGGCGCTGAATACGTCGGCGATACCGGCTTCCTGCACGTCTACATCTCGCGTCTCCGCAAGAAGCTCGGCCAGCGCGTCATCTTGACCGAACGCGGATTCGGCTACCGGTTCGGCGCGGTGAGCGACAACACCACAGAGCGGCCGCTCGGATAGTCGCCGCGGCCAGTCGTGGCGTTAGCCTTGGTGGCGTTCTAACCGTCCGGCCTCCGTAGCCTGGGCGGACGCCATCGAAGAACTCTTCGCCACGTTCGGGTAGCTACGTTTTGGCTACTGGCTCATACCCCGTCGACGCCGTATGATCAGACGCCGTCCAAATCACACGGCGCGAGCCGCCCAGGAGGCACATTCGCATGAACTTCAACGACACGCCCGAAGAAGCCGCATGGCGTAACGAAGTCCACGACTTCCTCGTGAAGGAGTACCCGCCCGAACTCAAGCGCGGCGGGCGCGGCGAGGACGGCGAAGGCCTCTTCCGCGGCCCGAACGAGAGCGGCGCCATGACCAAGTGGCGCGCGGCGCTCGGCTCGCGCGGCTGGGTCGCGCCGGCGTGGCCGAAAGAGTACGGCGGCGCCGGACTCGACATCAAGCACCAGTTCATTCTCAACGAAGAGTTCGCCGAGTACGGCGCGATGAACGTCGGCGGCTTCGGCACGATGATGCTCGGCCCGACCCTCATCGTCCACGGCAGCGACGACCAGAAGAAGGAGCATCTCCCCGGCATCCTCAACGGCGCCGTGCAGTGGTGCCAGGGCTGGTCCGAGCCGAACGCCGGTTCTGACGTCGCGTCGGTGCAGACGCGCGCCGTCCGCGACGGCGACGACTACGTGATCAACGGGCAGAAGATCTGGACG
>CAZRHH010000003.1:0-124095 GCA_964599885.1 uncultured Dehalococcoidia bacterium
GCGACGCGGCGGCCGGGGCTGCGGGCGCTGATGGAAGTTGCGCGCGCGACGCCGGCGTCGATCACGGAAGAAGACATCGGCTACAAGCTGGGGCCGCGCCTGAACGCGGCGGGCCGCATCGTCCATGCGAAGCTGGCGCTGGAACTGTTGATGACGCGGGACGAAGAGCGCGGCATGGCGCTCGCCTTGCAGCTCGACGCGCTGAACATCGAGCGGCAGCAGAAGACGCACGCGGCCGTGGCACTGGCGAGGCAGATGATGGGCGACAGCGAGCCGCCGGCGCTGGTGATGATCGGGCACGCGGAGTTCTCTTCGGGGATCGTCGGGATCATCGCGTCGAAGCTGGTCGACTTGTACGGGCGGCCGGCGGTGGTGTACGCGCTAGGCGCCGAGGCGAGCCGCGCGAGCTGCCGGAGCATCGACGAGTTTCACATTACGGACGCGCTGCGGGCGCATGCGGAGCTGTTCACGCGGTACGGCGGGCATCGCGCGGCGGCGGGGTTCAGCGCGGAGAACGCGCAGCTTGACGCAATACGCGAGGCGCTGGTGTTCGAGGCGGAGCGCGCGCTGGCGGGGCAGGAACTGGCGCCGGTGCTGGAGATCGACTGCAATCTGCCGCTGCGGCAACTGCGCGGCGACGATGTGCGCTGGCTGTCGCGATTGGGGCCGTTCGGCGTCGGCAATCCGCAGCCTGTGTTTTTGGCGCGCGACGTGACGGTGATCGACACGCGCTGGCTGGCGGACGGCGACAAGCACCGCCGCTTCAAGCTGCGCGACGGGAACTCGATCTGGCCGGCGATCTGCTTCGACATGGGCGAGATCGATGTTGAGGCGGGCGATCATATGGATGTCGTGTACACGATGAACGGCGGCGGTCGCGACGGGACGCTGGAGATCCGGGTGGAGGACATGCGGCGTGCGGAGACGCCGCAAACCAAGGTTAGATAGGCTGTTCGGCCGGCGGACGATAAAGCTCGGTCAGATACCTAATGATGGACGCTTGAAGGATGCGCCTCGAGTAGTCGGTCATCGACAGGATTCGGTTGGCACCCGGCAACGCGTTGTCCCTCAAAGTCGTTATTCGCCGCAGATCAAGGTAGCTTTCGGGCAGCCCCGCATTGGCCCAAGCCGGAAGATATAGGCGTCCGATGTGCCGGTTAGTGATGATCGTTTCTTGATCATCCGGGCTGAGGCCATCGAAGGGACGGAGCAGTGCGACTAGCCGATGGTTGCGCTCGTCGCTATTTTCGATCTCACAGTCATGTGTCAGTACGACCGCCATCCCGAATTGTCCGCCCGCCACCACCCGCTCCCGCTCCCAATCCAAGGCTTTCGGCGGATTCGATGGCGTATGCGGAACTAATTTCTTGCGCCCGCCCTTGTCATCGAACTCCTTGACTACGATCCAGTCCGGCTCCGACAACATCACGTGGAGAATGTCGACGTAGATATCCCCCTGACGGAAATCATCCGCGATCGGTTCGGAATAATAGTCGGCTGCGGTGGGGGTGCCCGTCGTCACGGGCACACTCTATCTTAGTCAGGCTCTGAGGCCAGCGTTGGGTGATCATGTGCGGGAATCGACACCCAGTCGGCGTAGTGAACCAACATCGCTGCATGAGCCGTAAGGGCAATCGTCTCGCGCTTCTCTGCCACGTTGACGGCGAGATCTGGCCCCACGGTCACGGAGTTCCCGTAGGTGGCTCCATCCTCGTTCCACGTTAGCGTATACGCCTGGCGCTGATCATCCCGCGTCGCACCCTTCGTAGCGCTGAGATTCGGGAGCGAAAGAACACCAGCCATTTTGAGCGCCTCACTTTCCTGTCATAGACACTGTAGCCTATAAGCTTATGTTCGGCAGGCGGGGAGGATGCCGAGACTAGCGGATCTGTACTCCTACCGGGAGGGCCTGAAATATGACTCGCTTCTCCTGTTCGCCACAACCTATGGAAATCTCGTATGGGCCCGGGCCTGGAATCTGCATCTGGCCCGCTATACCCACTGTGATTCGTTGAGTCATACCGTCGGGGACACCCATCTGGCGACCGATCTCAAAGTCTCCCTGACCGCTGGCAAGCTCCGGACCCTCGCTGCTCCGGATTTTGAACGTGAACTGGTGCCGTCGATTCGTCTCGCCCCAAGGAACAAGGAATCCGAGTCCCAGACCGAATGGAATGGTCGTTGGGTACTGCGTAGCATTCACTATGTTCCAGCCTGCACCGACGATCGTAAGCTTTCCCCCGACTGATTGGGCAAAATCGCCCAAAATGACGAAATCAATCTCGACGATGTTCGCGGGCGTCGCGCCGCCTGAGCGTTCTCGTCGTGGTCTTTGTTGGGGCATACCTACTCCAGATAGAGCGATTCTACGCCGCGATCGCAGGTGTGCCAAGCCCGTCAGGGCACAGGCCTGTCAACTCCGCCAGCAACACTACTCGGCGTCGGGGTCGATGATTGCATCGGTGAGTTGCTGGAACTCGACCAGTTCGGGAGCGGTTTGGCCGCAGCCGTAGTTGATGCCGACGATGCCTTCGTCGGTGGCGACGAATTCGATGCCCATTTCGCCTTCGATGTTGGGCTGCGTGCGCGAGAATACGACGACGTAGTCGCTGGGCGGGTAGAAGGCGTCGGTCGCGCGGTAGGCGGCGTAGAAGCTGATGTTTTCGGTGAGCGGGAATGTGTTGAGTTCGCCGGGGCGGGCGTACGATCCTTCACATTGCGCCACCAACAGCACGTCGACCTCGTCGCCGTCGGCCTCGCCGGCGGCGCATTGCGGCGGGCCGCCGAGGCCCTCGACGGTCGTCGTGCATTCGAGCGACGTGTAGACGAGCATCGCTTCGATCGCGGCGGCGTCGGCTGCAGCAACGGCTTCGATGATGTCGTTGACGATCGTGGGCGTGCCTTCGCTCTCGCCGGTGGGGTCAGCGGTGGGCGTCGTCGACGGGTCAGCGGTGGGCGATGTGACGGCGCCGGTTGTTGGCGTCGCGGTGGGCGTGTCGCCGTCGTCGTCATCGCCGCATGCGAACGAGAACGCGGCGAGCGCGGTGATCGTGGTGATGACCAGGGTGCGGGTTAGTGTGTTCATGATTATTCCTACGGATGAGGTGCGGGGTTTGTTCCGCCGGCGTCTGCTTCTTCCACAGATGTCACAGATGTGATTAAGGATACGGCGTTCGTGGGGTAGCCGCGCGTGTGCGGAGCTATAGCTCCGCCGCTACGAAGGGGTTGGGCGCACGCGGATTGCGTACGTGCGCGAGGTGATGTGAGTGCGGTGATTGGGCGGTGTTCGCGCGATACCGAGGCGAACACGTGGGTTCGCCCCTACCGTTTGCTGGAGGAGCGGATCGTCAGCGCGGGGGTTTGCGGGTGGCGAGAGCCGACTGCACTTTTTGGAGCATTTTGGCTTCTTCGAGGACTTCGCCGGTGCCTTTTACTACGCAGAGGAGCGGGTCTTCCGCGACGTAGACGGGGAAGCGCGTCTCTTGCGCGAGGCGGCGGTCGAGGCCGCGGAGCATGGCGCCGCCGCCGGCGAGGGCGATACCGCGGTACATGAGGTCGGCGACGAGTTCTGGCGGCGTGACCTCGATCGTCGAGCGGACGGCGTCGATGACGGCGTTGATGCTGCCGGAGAGCGCGTCGCGGATCTCGACGGTGCTGACTTCGACGGACTTCGGCAGGCCGGTGGCGAGATCGCGCCCGCGGATTTCGACGACGCCTTCTTCTTCGAGCGGAAACGCGGAGCCGGCTTCCATCTTGATCTCTTCGGCGGTGCGCTCACCGATGAGCATGTTATGCACCTGCCGCGCGTAGGCCATGATCTCCTGATCCATCTCATCGCCGGCGGTGCGGATCGACGTGCTGACGACGACACCGCCGAGCGCGATGACCGCGACTTCGGTCGTGCCGCCGCCGATGTCGACGATCATGCAGCCGTTGGGCTCCATGATCGGCAGCCCGGCGCCGATCGCGGCGGCCATCGGTTCTTCGACGAGGAAGGCGGCGCGGGCGCCGGCGTTGAGTGTGGCATCGTGGACGGCGCGCTTTTCGACTTCGGTGACGCCGCTGGGGATGCCGACGACGACGCGCGGGCGAGGGACGCCGAAGCCGAAGCGGTCGTGGACGGAGCGAATGAAGTATTGAAGCATGCGCTCCGTCACCTCGAAGTCGGAGATGACGCCGTCCTTCAGGGGGCGGACGGCGATGATGTTGGCGGGGGTGCGGCCGACCATGCGCTTGGCCTCGGCGCCGATGGCGAGGATCTTCTTCGACTGGCGGTCGATGGCGACGACGGAGGGCTCGTCGATGACGATGCCGCGGCCTTTCACCATGACGAGCGTATTGGCGGTCCCGAGGTCGATGCCGACATCGTGGGAGAAGAAGCCGAGGATTGCTGTGAGCGGATTGAGCAAGGTCGATCCTTCGCGGCAGACGTGCGGGAGCGGCGCGCGGACGGAGCGCGCATCGAACGGAGTATAGGCGGGGAGGGCTCCGGCCGGAAGTGTGGGGTGTTTCGCGCTATGGAAACAGGGTGGGGTCTTATCGAAGCGGCTGAAACGCGCGGGCGGTGGGAAGTCAGCAGTCAGGGGTATCGTCGCGCTGGGTGGAGAACACTCTCTTTTGGGATGCGGCGCTACGGGGCGCCGACCAAGGCGATGACGTCGGCGATGGGTTGGGGGGCGATGAGGATGGCGTCGTGGCTGGTGAAGATGTCGGAGGTCAGTTCGTAGCTGTATGAGACGGCGGCACCTTCGACGAACTGGGTGAAGCCGTCGTCGATCCAGCCGCCGCCGATGCAACGGGCGGTGGCCCAGAGGCAGTCGTTGAGATTGCCGAACGTGCCGAGGCGGACGCCTTCGGACGCCATGACGGCGGCCTGGTAGGCGCGCACGTCGCTCGTGTTGGCGTCGAGGCGTGCGGCGACGAGATCGCCGCCGGCGAGATACGTTTTTTCGCAGGGGATGAAATCGAGGATCGTTTTCTTGTCGGCGGAGGCGCCGTGCAGGGGCGCGTCGAGCGTGACGACTTCCGTGATCTGGAGTTTTTCGTCGTCGGGGCGGGCGGCGTCGCGAGCACCGGCGAGAAACGCGAGGTAACCGCCGAGGCTGTGGCCGACGAGCGTGAAGTGGACCTCGGGATGCTCGGCGCGGTAGTCACGGAGCATTTGCTCGAGCGGCGCGAGGTTGGCGGCGGGCTGGCGGTCGGTGGTGGCGCAGTCGTACGGGGCGGGCTGCCACGCGCCGTCATCGGTGACGGCGCCGCCGCCGTAGCTGAAGTCGAGCAGGTCGCTGTCGGCGTAACCGCGGGCGGTGAACGCAGCCTTCAGCGTGTCGAAGCGATGCGGTTCGAGGGCGGTGCCCTGCGTGCCTTCGCTGTCGTAGGTGGTGTAGAGGCCCTGGATGAAGATAACGACGCGCGTGTTGGGTTCGTGGCACTGGGCGGCGGCGAGCGATGCGAGGGCGAGCAGAGCGAACGCTAGTAGGGCGATGAGAAGTCGGAAGTGGGAGGTCGGAGGTCGGACGGCGCAGGCGCTCCGATGATCGAGCGGAGCTGAAGTTCTGCCGCTACGAAGATCGTGGGTGGTTGAGTGCGATGGTTGCGGAATGGCGCGGCGGTGGCGACCGGTGGCACGGGCTGAAAGCCCGTGCCACACATGCGGTACGGTGTTGTTTGGAAGTTCAACTGCGCTTGGAAGCTCAAACGGAGCCGAAGCTCCGCCGCTACGGGGTTCGTGTCCGCCCGACGTGCTGGATGCAGAAGTGGGGCTTCCGGTGACGACCGGTGACACGGGCTGAAAGCCCGTGCCACAACTCTTAACGGGTGCGGCGGTCGATTCTTCTTGCATATCGTATGGAGTATCGGCGGGACGAGGGGGTGCGGGTTACCCCAGGAACTCGTAGCCGCCGGTGACTCCTTCGGGCTTCTGGTCGATGATAACGTTTACGCAGGCCGGCTTGCCGGACGCAAACGCGCGCTCGATCGCCGGGAAGATATCCGCAGCTTCGGTGACGAACTCACCGTGGCCGCCGAGCGCTTCGACGACCTTGTCGTAGCGGGCGTTGTCGCCGAGGCGCGTGGCGACGACGCGTTCTTCGCCGTACATCTTCTCCTGGCCGACGAGGATCTGGCCCCATTGACGGTCGTTGCCGATGACGGAGACGACGGGCATGTCGAAGCGGACGAGCGTGTCGAAGTCGAATCCGTTGAGGCCGAACGAGCCGTCGCCGTTGACCATCAGGACGCGCTTGTTCGGGTAGACGGACTTGGCGGCGATGCAGAAGCCGGTGCCGACGCCGAGGGTGCCGAGCGGGCCGGGTCCCATGAACTGTCCCGGCTGGTTCACCGGCAGCACCTGTGACGCGAGCCCGACGATGTCGCCGCCGTCGCCGACGACGATCGTGTCGTCGTCGACGAACCTCGCGATCTCGTTGCAGAGGCGCAGCGGGTGGATTGGGTTGGCGTCGGAGTGCAGCCATTTCTGGCGCAGCTCGATGACCTTCGTCTCGCCGTCGCGCAGTTTCGACAGCCAGTCGTCGTGGCGGATCGTGCGGTCGCCGATCTCGGCGGTGAGCTGACGGAGCGCGTTGGCGGGATCGCCCTCGATGCCGATATCGACGCCGCGGTTGCGTCCGATCTCGTTGGGGTCGATGTCGATCGAGATGACCTTCGCGTTCGGGCCGACGCTGCGGCCGTAGCGGAGGCGGAAGTCGATCATCGTGCCGGCGAACAGAATGACGTCGGCCTCGCCGAAGGCGGTGCGGCGCGTGCGGCTCATGAACTGCTCGTGCTCCTGGCTGATCGTGCCGCGGCCCATGTCGTTGAGGTAGATCGGCGCCTGGATCTTCTCCGCGAGTTCTTGCAGGGCGCTACCGCCATCCGCCCAGTAGACGCCGGTGCCGCCCATGACGGCGGGACGCTCGGCGTTGGCGAGCAGCTCGGCGGCCTCGCGGATCAGTTTGAAGTCGCCCTGCGTGCGGCCTTCGGTGCGGTAGCCGGTGGGCAGCGGCAGTTCGTCTTCATCGACGCGGCCGAAGAGGATGTCCGACGGGATCTCGAGGAAGACGGGACCGTAACGGCCGGTGAGCGCGATGCGAAACGCCTGCGCGAGATAGTCGGGGATGCGCTTCGTGAACGGGACCGTCGCCGCCCACTTGCAGATCGGGCGCATCATTTCGACGGTGCCGGGGATCTCCTGCAGCGCGCCCATCAGCGACGTGCTGAGCGGCGCGGCGCCGCCGATGAGCAGCATCGGGCTGGCGTTTTGGTAAGCGGTGGCCACCGCGGTGACGGCGTCGGTCACGCCGGGGCCGGCGGTGACGACGGCGACGCCGCACTTGCGGGTGAGGCGGCTGTAGCCTTCTGCGGCGTGTCCGGCCGACTGCTCGTGGCGGGTGTCGATGACGCGAATGCCCTCGTCGATGCAGCCGTCGTAGATGTTCTGCACGTGGCCGCCGGAGAGCGTGAAGATGGTATCGATGCCTTCGCGCTTGAGCATGCGTGCGACGAGGTCGCCGCCGTCGATTTGGGCCATCGGGGTGTACTCCTGCTGTTGTGGGATGCGGCGATTGGTGTTTGGTGTCTGGTGTCTGGTTGGGTTCGAGTGTACGGAGGAGCGGTGTTGGGGGCTAGGCGGGTGGTCAGCGTTGGGCCTTCAGGACTTCGGTCGCTCACGCCCTCGCCGCCGCCGCTCCCTCCCGAGCTGCGAAGCCGCAATTGTTGGCATAGCTATCCACATCACATCTATCGTGTACGTCTCCAAATGGACCTGATAGTCGTGACGGGTTCCGTCGAAGTATGTGCCTGAGTGGTCGAACACAACGTACCAACCATGGGCCTTGCCCTCAGTGCGTAGATATTCCTTCAACTCATCTAAACCGTCGTCAAAGTATGTTTGGTCGTTCCAAAGCTTGACCTCAATCACTTCCCCATCTCGTGCGCCTACAAGGATGTCCGTCCGACCACGACCCGTCTCCACCTCGCGAAATGTGTCGTGATTTGCCTCCAAGAACACCTGCAGATGGGATCGAGCGGGCGCCTCCTGCCCAGCGGGAATGTCACGAGCGAGTTGGCGGATCGCGAGCCTCCGGAATCGCTCTAACTGACCCTTCAAATCAGCGGTAGGCCTCAAAAGGTGGAACTCGGCTTGCAGCTGGCCGACGAGATCCTGTTGCGACACCCCAAAGTCCCTTCGAGGAACTAGGCTGGACTCCCTAAGCGCGGCGACAACGTGGGCGTCCGTGACCTTTCCATGAGATCCGCAACGAGCAACCAGTGCTCTCGCGAGCCTCACCGAAGAAGATCCATCGTCCCGCCCTATTCGCTGCAGCACGCGTCGAATCGCCGCATTAAAGGCAATCTCTGCCTCGCCGTTGCTCACTTACCTTTGAGCTTTCGTTGGCGCAGTCGCGCAGAGAGGCGAAGAGCCTTCTCAACGACTCTCTTCTTGGCAAACTTCGCGCCCTTGACCCCACCGTCCATTTGCTCAATCAGCCCGTGCTCGAGGAGGAGTGTCATCCGTCGAGAGACGACGGGCTGGCTAACTCTAAGGCCGTCACTTTTCAGCGAGGCGACCACCTCCGTCTGGCTCGTATTGTCGACGCGGAAGTAGACCTCATCCAGATTCGGGTTCTCGTCAAAAAGCGGGAGGATCATTTCTAGAACCTTGTCTGCTTCCCCCTGAAGCAGCAACAGTTGAGTGCCTTCGATTGCATCGATCTTGTACAGAATTGATTGGATGGCATTCGCCGTGTCGAGAGTCTCAGTCATCTGAGACCTCGGGGAGTAAGTTAATCTCGCGAAGGTCATAAAGTCGGCGATATCGTCCCTTGGTGGCCATGGCCTCAATGATCGGGGGGTTTGCAGAGGCCCATCGCTTCCAATAGTTCGCTACCGTCTGATGGCTAACGCCCGCTACCTTCCCGACATCATTCATTGATGAACCGTCGCTAGCCTGGTATACGCGCCGCTCTTCAGTTGACTTCAACGACGGTTCAACCCAACTACGCACTGTTGGCCCAGCCAGGACACGTAACCACCTAACAGCCTCCTCAAGGAGCTGTTCGACGCGCGACGTTTCGTTTACCTGCTGGCTCATTTTTCCTAACTCCATTGCGATCGCTATTGTCGAGGCATCAGCCCGTCGCAATGATTGCATCATTGCTCACTTCACTTTGTGACTTCCGGCCATTGAATCGCGCTCGGGTCCACGACGAGAGATAGCTTCCCATCCTGTTCGACCAGGAGCCCTGCGTCGCGCAACCTCTTGCAGAACTTGCTGAAGTTGCCTGAATCAAAGGACACTTTCGTACGCACTTCAGTCGGCGTCCTAGTGCCGTCCATTGCGCGCGCGGCAGAAACTTGCACAGCACTACGGCCAACTATCTCAAGGATCGAAGCGATCGCTGTCTCGTTTCTCTGTTTCATGATCGCTTGATACTGCGGTTCGGCAGCGACGCTGATCGGAACTAAGAGGCGCTTGATATCCTCGAGTAATTTGACTACATTGTCTTCCACGTCAATCCTCCTAAAACAGATGTTCTTTAGGCAGAGTATCAGAATTTTTCGCAAGGCTGCAAGCCTCAGCTTCAATTAAGGTTTATGGCGCTGTAGTTTCCTTTCTAACGAAGTGTTGATAGAGCAAAGGAGTAGACAAGATGGCGGACGACACGCTTGACGTTCTTCGCAGGATCGAGTTCCACCTCGGGGTTCTGACGGCCCCGCAGCGCCGCACCGCCCGGCTCGCATTTGAACGAGAGTTCCTTAGAACGGACGCTCGCGTGAGGATGTTCGCTCTAATGGACGGCACACGCACTGTGACTGAGATTGCCCGCGCCACAAGCGTGACTCCGACCGCCGTGCGAGACCTTTTGAAGATCCTCGAATTGAAGGGGTTGGTGACGACGGAAACGATGGGCGCGGCGCAGGCGCCGAAAGCGAGCCAGTCCGCTGTAGTGGAATGGGATCTAGCCCGGCAAGAGACCGGATGAGATAAGACTGGCCCTACGAGAAAATCCACGGCCCGTACGGGGCCCGTGCACCACTCAGCACGCCTCACTGTAGGTGCGCCGATCCTTCCGGGCGGAGGGCGGCGATTTTCGCGAGGAGTTCGGCGTCGTTGGGGACGGTGCCTAGTGGGATGAGGCGGGGGACGAGATCGGCGAGGGCGGGCGTGATGGCGAAGGCGGCGCGGAGTTGGGCGAAGGCTTGTTGTTCGTGGCCTTGCTTTAGCAGGGCGAGGGCGGCGAAGAAGAGGAGCTGTTCGTCGTTGGGGGCGAGGGTCTTGGCGCGTTCGTAGAGGGCCATCGCTTCGTCGATGTTGTTGGCGGCGAGGGCGGCGTCGCCGGCGTCGGTGAGGGCGTAGGCGCGCTTGAGTTGCAGCAGGCGGCGCAACTCTTCGAGCGGGCGCGGGTGGTCTTCGACGCGGAGGTCGATCGTGCGTTCGCGCCAGGGTGTGTCGCTGCGCGTGCCGGAGACGACGATGATGTTCGCCGACTGCTGGCCACGGATGTCACCGCCGGCTGCTTGCGCGGCGTCGAGCGCGGCCATCATGCGGTCGGCGAGATCGCCGGTGGCTGATTCGTACGCGTCGCGCATGGCGGGCCAGATTGTGTCGTCGGTCATCATGTTGGCTTGCACGGAGTAGGCGTCGCCGGTGATGTGACCGGCGGCGGCGATGCACATGTCGCCGGTGTGCGTGGCGACGGCGCCGGTGGCGTCGATCATCGCGACCTGACGAACGGCGCGGCCGTTGTCGGCGGCGACGAGCTGGGCGAGGGCGTCGGGCGCGTACGTGCCATCGCGCATGAGCGTGAGGCCGCGCGGGCCGTAGTCGATCTTCGCGAGCGACTGCGTGGCGACAGCGCCGACGCCGGCTTCGGACCACGTGACGACGGAGCCGGTCGAGAAGTAACGCGACTGCACGGCGACGCCAAGTTCCCCGGTTGCGGCATCGCGCGCGACGATGGAGTAGGTCATCGCTTCCTCGTCTTGTTGTCGGTGCCGGCGTGTTTGCGGAGACGCTTGAGGACGGCGTTACGGTAGACGGCGCCGGTGGTCGCGCCGTGTTTCTTCATGCGGTCGCGTTCGGCTTCGCGGCGCTGGTCGCGCCGTTCGGCGCGCTCGTCGCGCGGCTGATCGTTCACTTAAAGAGCGACTCGTCGCCCTGGTAGAGATCCTGGCCGTTGTTGACGCGGTCGCGGAGGAGATGGCGGCTGTAGAAATGCTTGCCGCTCAACTCCTTGCCCTCTTCGCCGGCGAGGTAGATCGCGGCGAGGCCCATCGCTTCGGGGCGCTCGAGCATGTCGCCGATCGCGGGCATCGTCTCGTCGAGGCGGTGGTAGAGCGTGCCGGGCGTCGGCACCCAGCCCCACGGTGAGAGCGCGAAGACGCGGATGTTGTGCGCTTTCTCCTCGGCAGCGAGGCCCTCGCTGAGTTCGCGGAGCGCGTGCTTCGTGAGCTTGTAGGAGACGTTGTCGGCGCCGGGCTGGTCGGCGGCGATGGATGAGATGTTGAAGATGACGCCGTCGTTTTGATTGATCATGTGCGGCAGGACGGCTTTGCACGCGGCGACGGCGCCGCGGACGTTGACGCGCCAGATGAGGTCCCAGCGCTTGAGCGGCATATCGACGACCTTGCCGGGGAGCATGATGCCGGCGTTGTTGACGAGGATGTCGATGCGGCCGAACTCATCCATCGCGCGCTGCACCATGGCGTTGATGCTGTCTTCGTCGGTGACGTCGCAGCGGACGGCGATCGCTTTGACGCCGAGTTCAGTGAGTTCGGCGGCGGTCGAGAAGATGGTGCCGGGAAGCTTCGGGTCTTTCACTTCTTCGGTTCGGGCGGCGACGACGATGTTCGCGCCCTCTTTGGCGAACTCGCGCGCCATGTACTCGCCAACGCCGCGGCTGGCGCCGGTGACGATGGCGGTTTTGCCTTCGAGTTTCTTCATGGTTGGCCTCTTTCGGGTTTTCCACAGATTACACAGATGGCTGGTAGGAACCACAGATGCCCACAGATGGGTTGGGCGGGACGTTCGGGTTCACCACAGAGGCACAGAGGCGCGGAGGGGTCGGACGCAAAGTGGTCAGTCACGCGCCGGGAAGCAGATCGGCGAAGACAAAGCCGTCGCGCTCGACGACTTCGCCGGGGACTACGGCGATCGGCGTCTGGAACATCGGGCCGGCGGAGGCGAAGGTGTGAAACTCGCCGCGCTCGCCGCATGGATCGGCGGACGGGGGCAGCTCGGTGAGGAGCGCATCATCCCAGACGCGCCCCGCGAAGTCAGCCGAGATCTGCTTCGGGTCGACGCACGTAATGTGGGCGCGCAGACCGCCGTTCAGCATCGTGCGCGCGAGTGCGTCCGTGGGTTGCTTCCAGAGCGGAAACAACGGACGCAAGCCGGAGTCCGCGAGTTGCTTCTCGCGATAAGCACGGATGTCTTCGAGAAAGAGATCGCCGAATGCGACGGCCTCGATCCCGGCGCTCAACGCTCGCTGGTGCAGGTCGCTCATGCGCGTTTCATACTCATCATTCGTGCAAGCGTCAGGAATCAGCAGCGGCCAGAGCGGGAGGCCTGTCGCCGCGGCTTGCGCTTCGACCAACTCCCAGCGGACGCCGTGCATGGCGACGCGTGCGTAACGCTCGTTGACGGTGGTGAGCAGGCCGACGACCTCGATCTCGGCGCTCTGGTTGAGCACGTGAAGCGCCCAAGCGCTGTCCTTGCCGCTGCTCCACGAAAGAAGGGTCCGAAGGCGGGTGATGGCCATACGGTGAAGGTTAGGGGAGAAGCGTCTGCGTGACGAGGTGGATGCTCGAGCTGCGGCCACAGGCGGGTAGGGCTGGCGCGGGATGAGCGGAGCGCGGGCCGCGAGGTTCGCGCGGCGATCGTCGGGGTGCAGCGGCCGCGTGCTAGCCGCAGATTGCGATGGCGGTCGCGGCCTGTTGGAGGTCGGCGATGTTGATGGCGCCGTTCTTGGTGACGTCGAAGTTCACTTTCAGGCGGTACGCCGCGTTGTTCGGATAGTCACCGGGCGGCGGGCCGTAGGTCGACTGCTCGGTGGCGATCTGCTGGAGATCGACGACGTTGACGAAGTGGTTGAGGTTGATCGAGTAGACCTCGCAGCCATCGTTCAAGGGTGAGCCATCGCCTCTGCTGTCGCCGTCGGTGTTCATGGCTGTGTGGTTGGTGTTGTAGTAGCAGTACTCGCGCCAGCCGAGGACGCCGTCGTTGTCGGGCGTGCCGGACGATGTCGCGGCGATGCATTGCGCCATCGACGGTTCGTTGGCCGTGCCATCCGTCGGGTCGGTGAGGAGGGCGCATTCAGCGCCATCGAGCGCGCGGTCGCCGTCGGTGTCGGCGATGAGCGGGTTGGTGATGGTCGCGCTGCACGCTGCGCCGGAGAGTTCGTCGGCGTCGGCGATGCCGTCGTTGTCGTCGTCGGTGTCGTCGTTGTCGCATTGCGTGTCGCTGTTGGCGACGGTGATGTCGTCGTACAACTTCGGTGGCGAGTGATCGATGAGGTTGCGATCGGTGTTGTTGTCGCCGGGGCAGGGTGTGGGCGTGATTGTAGGCGTAGCGCTCGGTGTTGGCGTGGTGGTCGGCGTACAATTAGGCAGTTGCGTCGGCAGGGCGACCGCCTGGGAAAACGTGTTATTCGATTCGTTGCTCTCGGCGATGACACTGGTGGGATCGACGTTGACCGTATTGACACCCGGAAAGACGTAGTTCGGGAAGAGCAGGCTTAGGCCGGTGTTGGGATCGAGGCCGGGCACCGTCTGTTCGTCGCCGTTGGCGTTGACGACGAATGGCCCGGCGGCGGTATCGCCGTAGTTGGCGATGGGGACGCGCAGACCGAAGGCCCCCCCGTCGGCGGCGCAAAGTGTGTACTGGTAGCCGATCGTGACGTCGCCGATGCGGAGATCTGGGAGGCCGGGCACCATCGTAGGAGTCGGCGCCGGGCCGGTGGCGAGTTCGCAGACGGATGTTGCCAGCGATCCAGCGTTGACCACGGTAAAGGAGCAGGTGCCGACGAATTGGTTGGTGGGCGTGTACACGTCCACTGTCTGAGCGCCGCCCGGAACCAGCATGACGAAGTTGCCCGCGGAATCGGCTCCATACAACCAGAAATTAGCCGGCGCGCTCTGGCGCAAGAACCCGTTCGCCAGCGGAGCGCCGGCCGAGAACACCTGCCCGGTCACCTGGCCGGTCGTCGGGGTGAGATCGATGTTTACGATGGTGGTGATGTTCTCTTGCACATCGACGATGAACGAGTGCAGGACGAGGTCAGAGTTCCGGAGCTCAACGGTGTAGAGACCGATTTCGAGATTGAGGTGGTATTGGCCCGTGTCGGGGTCCACCTGGCGGACGGTGATTGGGGCGCCGGGCTTCACGGCTCGGAGATCGAGCCCGCCAGCGTTGGATTTCGCGGCAAGGCCTGTGACGGGCGCGCCGTTCCATGAAACGGTGCCATCGACGTTTCCGCGGCTCACGGCGGCTGCAGGAGACGCGAAGTTGACGACGGCGAAGACGCCGGCCAGCAGCGGAACGAGCGCGGCGGCGGCGAGAGCGTAGCGTCGCATGCAACCATCTTTCGCTGTGGGACAGGAGCGACGTTACAGGAGTGCCTCCGGCGTCAACAGCTTCGGATTGGGCGGAGGTTGGAGCGACGCGGCAGCTTGCCTACCGGCGCTGATCGGGCTCCTTGCCGCCTACGAACTTGGGTTTGTACGCCGGGTCGCGGCCGGCGATTTGGTCGCGGTGCATGCGGTCGTGGCGATAGTACGAGCGTAGCCACTGCATGACGGTGAGACGGCCGAACATGGCGTGGGTGGCGCCGCGGTCGAATTGCTCGGGCGTCATCGATTCGATGAGGGCGAGGGTGGTGTCGCGCTGGTCGCGGAGCTGCTGGGCGAGGGCGGCCATGGTGGCGTCGGGCGCGGCGGTGAGGGGGATGGTCGGGACGTCGCCGCGGGTGCGGGTGACGTCGGGGTCGTCTTCGGCGAGGGCACGCTCGACCCAGGCGCGGTAGCCGGTCTCCATTTCGGCGAGGTGGCCAAGCTGTTGCTTCGGCGACCAGCCGGCTTCGCCCTCCCCGTCGGGCGGGGCGTAGGCGGCTTCGGCGTCGGTGAGGGTGGCCGTTTGGGCGAGGAGGGCGTCGCGTTCGGCCGCCATTTTGTCAAGTAGGTCGCGGATTGCGCCGGCGCCGGCCATGGAAGCCTCCGTATATCGGTAATAGAGGGCGGCGATGGTGCGTTGGATATGTGTCAAGCCTAACGGAGGAGACTATCAATGGCTAAGCGCGATCCCGAACGCACCCGCAAGATCCGCATCGCCGTGCGATACCTCATGGAACGTGACTGTCTGGCCAAGGGCAACCAGAGCCGGCTGGCGGAGCACTTCCACGTATCGCGGCAGCGGGTGCATCAGATCGTCGTCGAAGAGCGTAGAACTGCTGTGATGGAACGCGGGGCGCGGCCGGAGATGAAGCTCGTCGACGCGACGGGTGGCAACGGCATCGCGCCATCGTTCGCGCTGCACACGCACGAAGGGTAGACGCATGGCGAAACGAGACCCGGTCCGTCAGGAGAAGCTGCGCATCGCGATCCGGTATCTGCTCGAGAAGGGCGATCTGGCGAAGGGTTCGCAGGCGCAGTTGGCGCGGCACTTTGGGGTGACGCGTCAGCGGGTGCATCAGTTGGTGCAGGACGAGCGGCTGCGGTTCGGTGGTCAGTCTTCGGCGCAGACGCCGGTGGAGGCGGGCGGGACGGGCCGGTAGGGCGTCGTTTAATCCAGTCGATTTGAAGGAGGAGCCTGCGGGGGTTCCTTCTTTGTTTTTCCACAGATGTCACAGATGGGCAGGGATGGGTTGTTGTTGTGGGAACGAGCGGGTGCGCTGTGTTCGAGCGGCGCGCGCGATTGACCGCTGCCCGGCAAGCGGGGCCCCTACCAGTGTTAGCGGGATGACGGTCGGCGTGCGGTTCGGTGCGTCGGCACAGCAAGCTATGCCGCCACGGGTGGCGGTTCGTTGCGTCTGCGTGATGTCCCGCGGCGTGCGCGGATCGACCCGGGGCCCGGCAAGCGGGGCCCCTACCAGTGTTAGCGGGATGACGGTCGGCGTGCGGTTCGGTGCGTCGGGCGGCGGTTCGGGCGACGGCACAGCACGCTGTGCCGCTACGAAGGGGTGCGCGTAGGGTGCGCGTGCGTGATGTCGAACCGCGTGCGCGGATCTGCCGGGGCCCGGCAAGCGGGGCCCCCTACCAGTTGATGAGGGGGGCGACGCGATCAGCCGGTGAAGCCGAGGCGTTGGGATGCGGCGATGGCGAAGTGGTCGGTCATGCCGGAGATGTAGTCGGCGATGCGGCGGACGAGGGCGTCTTCTGGGCGGGTGTAGTCGGAGGCGGCGAGTTCTTCGGGGTGCTCTATATAGTGGCGCCAGAGGAACTCGATGACACGACGGGCGCGGTCGGCTTCGGAGAGGCGTTCTTCCCAGAGATAGACGTTCTCGAAAAGGTACTCGCGCAGCTCGTCGGTCGCGGCGGCGACCTGGGCGCTCATGCCAATCGTCGTGTTCGGCGGAAGCGCACCGTCGGTGCGGGGTTGCTGCGCGGCGTCCCATGATGCGTCGACGACGTCGCTGACTAGCGTGTCGATGCGCTGAGAGTGCGTCTCGCCGAGGACGCGGCGGGCTTCGGCAGGGAGATCGTCGGGGTCGAGCAGGCCGGCGCGGACGGCGTCGGCGATGTCGTGATTGAGATAGGCGACGGAGTCGGACAGACGGACGATCTGGCCTTCGAGCGTGCTGGCGAGCGGGTCGCCCCATTCGGACTCGGACCAGTAGCGCTCGCCGAGTTCTTCGAAGATGCCTTCGCGCGGCTTCGAGTGCTTGAGGATGCCCTCGCGCACTTCCCAGGTGAGGTTGAGGCCGCCGTTCGCTTCGAGCAGATCGATGATGCGGACACTCTGCTCGTTGTGGCGGAAGCCGCCAGGGAGGAGTTCGCCGAGCGCCTGCTCGCCGGCGTGGCCGAAGGGCGTGTGGCCCATGTCGTGACCGATGGCGATCGCTTCGGTGAGATCTTCGTTGAGGTCGAGGCCGCGAGCGATCGTGCGGGCGATCTGCGCCACTTCTAATGTGTGCGTGAGACGGGTGACGTAGTGGTCGCCGGTGGGGGCGATGAACACCTGCGTCTTGTGCTTGAGGCGGCGGAACGCCTTGCAGTGGATGATGCGGTCGCGGTCGCGCTGGTACTCGGTGCGCATATCGGACGGGGGTTCGGGGATGAGGCGGCCGCGGGAGCCGGCGCTGCGCATCGCGGCCGGGGCGAGTGCGCGTTCGCGCTCTTCGAGGCGGCGGCGGACGGATTCGTGCGGTCGCATCGTGTCGATTGTAGGGCGGTTCACCACAGAGGCACAGAGGCACGGAGCGGGCAGGTTTTTTTAGGAACCACAGATGCACACGGATGGACACAGGTAGGGGTGGGGAGTCTGAAGATCGGATATGGGTGTACGGCGCGAAGACGCCGTGGGCGTACGGGACGCAAAGGGGGCGGGGGTCATCCACAGATCACACAGCGACACGGATGGGCGCGGTCGGAGTGGAGGTTGGGAGATTGGGGGGTGATTGACAGGCGGGGCTAGTCGTGACACGATCGCGCCACTCCTATCGCAGCACCTTCGTCTGCTCATGTCCCGCCACAGACAGGATCGATATGCGGTACTTCACGCTCGCGCTGTGCGCACTCTCCGTTTGTCTTGCGTCGTTGGGATCCGCGGCGGGCGGCGCGCAGACGCCGCCTTCGGCCGATCCGGAAGTGCTGCTGCCCGCGAACGTTGTTGAAGAGGCGGCGAAGGACGCGAAGCTGGCGTCGGTGCTTGCGCGGCTCGAGGGCCACGCGGCGCAGAGCGGCGCGCGGGGTCTGACGGCGCAACTCCCGGAAGACGTACAGTCGGCAATCGACGCAGGGACCGTTCGCATCGACGTGTACGATCGCGTGCAGGTGTACGTCGATGTCACGGGAGATGCTGACGACGCGGCGGCCGACCTGGTGGCAATCGGGATGGAGGTCGAGCAGATCGCCGAGGATCTCAGCATCGTGCAAGGACGGCTGCCGGTGGAAGCGCTGGATGCGGCGGCGGATCTGGCGTCGGTGTCGGGTGTGCGGCCGCCGGAGTACGCGCTTCGCAACGTCACGACGGAGGGCGATGCGATTCTGGATGCGGACGATCTGCGCGCTTCGTACGCCGTGAACGGCGCGGGCGTGCGCGTGGGCGTGATCTCCGACGGGCTCGAAGGGTTGGCGGCGGCACAGGGTGCGGGCGAGTTGCCGGCGGTGAACTTCACGACGTGCGACGCAACCGGCGCGGCGCCTGCGGGCGAGCCGGCGAACCCCACGGATGCAGGCGCGGGCGCCGAGGGCACGGCGATGCTTGAGATCGTGCATGACATCGCTCCGGGCGCCGAGCTGTGGTTCGGCTATTTCGGGTTCAATGTGTCGTCGGGGACGAGCCTGGACTTTCGGCAGGCGGTGGATTGCCTCGCACTCAACACAGATGTGGTGGTGGATGACATCACGTACGTGAACAACGGAGCGTACGACGGGACGAGCGTTGTATCGCAGAACACGTCGACGGAGCTGAATCGCCTAACTAACCGGATCCGCGGCCATTACAACAGCGTCGGGTCTGTGTCGCAGCAGCACTACCAGGAGCCATTCGTCGATTCCGGTTTCAACGTGACGGTCGGGATGAACACGTGGGACATTCACCGCTTCCAGGCGACGGCCTCGACGACGGACGGCGCGCAGGGGCGCAACTGCAGCTTCAATGCCGCCGACGGGTTCTGCGCGGACCGCGTGATGCTGCCGCCGAATGAGGTGTTGCGCGTCGGGCTGCAATGGGATGATCCGTTCGGCGCCTCCGCCAACGACTACGAGTTGTTCCTTCTCGACGAGAACGCATCGACGCTGTACCTGATCAGCACGAACGAGCAGAACGGCAACGATAATCCGGTCGAAGAGTTCTCGTGGCTGAACGATACGGCGGTCGTGCAACCGCTGAGCATCTACATTGGGCGGTTTGCCGGCGTCTCCAAGACGTTCGACATGTTCGTCCTGTGCGAAGCCTGCAACCCGATCGCCGGGAACAAGCACAACTTCAACACGATCTCGAGCGCCGTGCTGAATAACGCGGACGCCGGTGGCGGCGTCGTGTCACTGGGCGCGATCAACGCGAGCGATCCCGGCAACAACGACATCGCGGCGTACAGCAGCCGCGGCCCGACGAACGACGGGCGTGTGAAGCCCGATGCTGTAGCGATCGACGGCGTGTCGGTGAGCGGCGCGGGCGGATTCTCGTCGCCGTTCTTCGGTTCGTCGGCGGCGGCGCCGCATGCGGCGGGGATCGCCGCGCTTGTGCTGGCGTGCCAGCCATCGTTGAAGCACGGCGGGCCGGGCGATGCACCCGCGGCCGACCGGACGGCGCTGCGCAACGCGTTGCTGAACTCTGCCGTGGATCTGGGCAGCGCGGGCACGGACAACACGTACGGCGCCGGGCGCCTCGATGCGGACGCCGCAGCCGCCGCCGCGGGCTGCGCGCCTGACTCGGACGGTGATGGCGTGCCGCAGATCGCGGATAACTGCCCGGGCGCCGCCAACGCGGGTCAGGAAAACAGCGATCGCAACTTCATCGACCTCTCTCCCCCGAAGGCGTACGACGACATCACCGTGGCACGATCCGATGAGGCCGGAGACGCATGCGACGCCGACGACGACAACGATGCGCGCACTGATACGGACGAGACGGGCGGCGTCGGGTGCGGCGGCGCCGTGACGAATCCGCTCGACAGCGATAGCGACGGCGACAACTATCTCGACGGCGCAGAGTGCGCGATTGGGACGAACCCGAACGACGTGAGCAGCAGGCCGACGCAGGCGCAGTGCGGCACGACGACGGATGTTGATGGCGACAAGCTGCTCGCGTTTCGGGAGGTGTGCTTCTACAACACGGATCCGGCGATCGCGAACAGCGATGGCGATGCCTGCGGCGACGCCCGCGAGGTTGGGTCGATAAACGGCGATCTGGTGGTGAACGTTGTGGATCTGCAGCAGATCGCGACGGCGCAGGGCGCGTACGTGCGGCCCGGGACTCCCGTGCAGGTGAACTTCGACATCACGCGAGACGGCAATATCAACGTCGCGGACCTCCAGCAGGCCGCTTCGTACCAGGGGAACTGTCCATAGCTGGCCTCCGGCGCTCTACTCGCCGATCGTGACGGCCGGGTCAGCGGCCCTTGTAACGCTGGGCGTCGTCGGAGCCGGCGGTGGCGTTGCCGGACGTGTACGAATGGGCGCCGGCGCCGGCGAGCTTTCCGCCATCGACGATCAGGTATTCCTCGCGGATCGGGCGGCCGGCGAACCAGCATTCGAGAATCTCGCGCGTACCGGCGGCGTAGCGTGCTTGCGCGGAGAGCGACGTGCCTGAGACGTGCGGCGTCATGCCGTGGTGCGGCATCGTGCGCCAGGGGTGATCTTGCGGCGCGGGCTGGGGGAACCAGACATCGCCGGCGTAGCCAGCAAGCTGTCCGCTTTCGAGGGCGCGGACGACGGCGTCGCGGTCGCAGATCTTGCCGCGGGCTGTGTTGATGAGATAGGCGCCGCGCTTCATCTTGCCGATCAGCGCGTCGTTGAACATGTGCTCCGTTTCGGGGTGCAACGGCGCGTTGATCGTGACGACATCGCAGACGCCGATCATCGATTCGACGTTCTCGTGGTAGCGGGCGCCAAGTTCGCGTTCGACATCGGCGGGCAGGCGATGCTTGTCGGTGTAGTGGAGTTGCACGTCGAAGGGCTTGAGGCGTTTGAGCACAGCGGTACCGATACGGCCGGCGGCGACGGTGCCGACGGCCATGCCCTCGAGATCGTACGAGCGCTCGGCGCAGTCGGCGATGTTCCAGCCGCCATCGACGACGGTCTTGTACGACGGGATGTAGTTGCGGACGAGCGACAAGATCAGCATGACGACGTGTTCGCTGACGCTGATGCTGTTGCTGTACGTGACTTCGGCGACGGTCATGCCGCGCTCGATGGCGGCTTGCAGATCGTAGTGATCGGAGCCGATGCCGGCAGTGATCGCGAGCTTGAGCTTCGGCGCCTTCGCGATGCGTTCGGCGGTGAGATATGCGGGCCAGAACGGCTGCGAGATAACGATCTCGGCGTCGCCGAGTTCGCGATCGAATGCGCTGCCGGCGCCGTCCTTGTCGGACGTGACGACGACCGTGTGGCCGGCGGCTTCGAGGAACGTGCGCAGGCCGAGTTCGCCGGAGACGGAGCCGAGGAGTTGTCCAGGCGTGAAGTCGATCGCGGACGGCGTGGGCGCGGTCTGTCCGTCCGGATAGCGCTCGATGGTTGGGATGCTGTCGCGGGCGTAGGAGGTGGGGTAGCCGGTGACGGGGTCGTCGTAGAGGACGCAGAGGATCTTGGCCATGGTGGTGTGGCTCCTCGGTTGGTTTGGTGCTCTTAGATGAGACAGCAGCATAGATCGATGTCTCGGGTTCACCACAGAGGCACGGAGGCACAGAGGTTTTTTGGAATAGGAACCACAGATGCACACCGATGGACACAGATGCGGTTGGGGTTGGATTGGTTCGGGAGGCCGGAGGTGAGGTTTTTCGGTTCAGCGCGAGGACGCAAAGGACGCAAGAGGAGAGCAAAAAGGGGGGACGGTGCTTCGACAGACGGCGCAGATTAGGAGGACGAGGTTCTAGCGAGTTGATGGCGGTGGCGCGCGATACCGGGGCGCACACGTGGGTGCGCCCCTACCGCGGTACCGGAGAAGTGCGTTCCGGGTTGGACCACCGCTGGACGGCGATCCTGATGGATGAAGGGCGCTACGCTTCGTTCCTTGGCTTGTAGGTGAGGGCTATGACGCCGTCGGTGTAAGCGGTGGTGCTGATGAGGTGCATGTCGCGGTTGCCTTCGATCTGGCCGAACCACGCCTGACCAGCGGACACGACGGGATAGACGAAAAAGCGGTATTCGTCGACGAGGCCGAGACGCGCGATGGATTGCGCGAGATGGGCGCCGCCGGAGAGGTGGATGTCGCCTCCCGTTTGCGCCTTCAGTTCGTTGATGAACGTGACCATGTCCTGATCGCCACGGATGATGACGAGTTCGGCGTTCGCCCACTCAAGCGCGGACTTATCGCTCTCCGACGAGATCACGAACTTCTTGTACGAGTTCATTTTGCGTGCCATGCGTTTGCTGACATCCGACCCGCCTTCTTCCGTCTCGGCGCCTGGCCAGTACGCAAGCATTTCTTCGTAGGTGACGCGTCCTACCAGCACGGTGTCGAACGCCTCGTAGGCGCGGTCGATGTCGGCGTAGAGATCATCGCCGATATTCGCGAGCCACGCGTCGGGGTCGTCCAATCTTCCGTTCAGGGTTGTCATCATTGACAGGACTACGCTGCGCATTTCGACGTCTCCTTGTGTGCAGTTCGTCGTGAGCGAACCGCTATTCTCTTGCGTGTCGCATCGCTTTCGTTCCAGACGGTGGCGTTCAGACGCGCTCGTTCGCCAGCATCGCCGCGATAACATCGGCGAGTTGATCGAGACCGGAACCGGTGCCCCGCTCGTAGCCCTGGCCTAGATGCGCGTTCTTCATCGCGACCGATCCGAAGAGGGTGTGGATGGTGAGCGTCGTCTGGCCGGCGGCCTCGTCGAATGTGACGGTGACGATCATCTTTTCGGCGCCGGGGAGTTCGAAGGCGTTGTCGTAGACGATCTTTTCTTTCGGCACGATCTCGAGGTATTCGCCGCCGAAGGGTGTGTTCGGCGTGCCATCGGGGCCGGTCATGCCGAACCGGTATCGCCCACCGACGCGGAAGTCCATTTCGCACAGCGTGAGCGGCCAGCCTTTCGGGCCGAACCACTGCATGATGTGTTCCCGTTTGCTGTAAGCCTCGAACAGGAGACCCGCCGGGGCGTCGTACAGGCGCGTGATGACGAACTCGCGATCGGCGATCGCTTCATCGTGTGCGCTTACGGTCATGGCGGCGTTCCTTTCGCTTCAGATCTTTCACGTAGTCGTCGAGCTGGTCGAGGCTGTCTTCCCAGAATTGCCGGTAGTCGCCGAGCCACTGCGCGGCGCCGGCGAGCGCCGCCGGGCTGAGGCGCACCGGGCGGAACTGCGCGTCGCGACCGCGCGAGATGAGGCCGGCGCGCTCGAGTACCTTGAGGTGCTTGGAGATCGTGGGCTGGCTGAGCTTGAAGGGGGCGACGAGTTCGTTGACGGTTGCTTCGCCGCCGGCGACACGCGCGAGGATGGCGCGGCGCGTCGGATCGGCGAGCGCGCCGAAGACCCGGTCGAGTTGCTGGAGTTGGGTGGACATGTATTGCCTCTGAGCTATATTGCTATATGACTATATGCTGTCGCCGAGGCCCGTGTCAAGCGGGTTCGGGACGGGGTTACCGCAGATGAACAGATTGGAAGGATGGGGTTGGCGCTTTTGATGGCGTTGGCGCGCAATACCGGGGCGCAGGCGCGGGTGCCCCCTACCGCCGCAAACGGGCGATGGAGTGGCACCCCCGGGCGCGGTCATCTCCGCTTCTTGATCGCGCTTCGGGTGAGGGATATTGTGGGCGACACGTTATGGGCGCGGTTGAGGCTGCGCCGCGGGAAAGGTTGGTGGCTATGAGCCGCCCTGTGCTGCGAACGCGTTTGTGCGACATTCTGGATATCGAGTACCCGGTGATCCTGGCCGGGATGGGCGGCGTTTCGACGGCCGAGTTGGTCGCCGCCGTGTCGGAAGCGGGCGGGCTGGGTGTCGTCGGGGCGGCTTCGATGCCGCCGGACGAGATCGAGCGGCAGGTGCGGCGGATCCGCGACCTGACGTCGAAGCCGTTTGGGGTCGATGTGCTGCTGCCGTCGGGCGTTGCGGCGCCGCGGCCGGCGGCGGCGGTGCCGGATGCGAAGAGCGGCGAACCGGCGCAGGTCGACGCGACGCCGAAGCGGCCGCGGGACTATCTGCCGGCTCCGTACAACGATTTCATCGACAACGCGGAGAAGGAGTTCGGGCTGCCGAAGCGCGGGCAGGCGGAGGACTTTTCGGCGGGCATGCGGCGCATCGGTTCGGGCGACTTCTCGAAGAAGCAGGTGGAGGCGATTCTCGATCTAAAGGTGCCGATCTTCGCATCGGGGCTGGGGAATCCGGCGCCGTACGTCGAGGCGTTTCACGCGTATGGCGCGAAGGTGATCGGGCTGGTCGGCAACGTGAAGAACGCGCGCCGCGTCGCCGACGGCAACACGGATGTCGTCGTGGCGCAGGGTCACGAAGCGGGCGGCCACACGGGGCGCATCGGCACGATGGCGCTGCTGCCGCAGGTGATCGACGCCGTGGCGCCGACGCCGGTGTGCGCGGCGGGCGGCATCGGCGACGGGCGCGGGATAGCAAGCGCGCTGGCGATGGGCTGCGACGGCGTCTGGATCGGCACGGCGTTCCTCGTGTCGCGCGAGGCTTCGTGGCCGGACCTGCTGAAGGAGCGGATTATCGCGGCGACGGAAGAAGACACGCGCGTGACGCGGCTGTACAGCGGCAAGACGATGCGCAACATCAACAACCCGCTGATCGAGTACTGGGAATCGCAGAAGCTGGACGCGCTGCCGATGGGCATGCAGGGCATCGTCTCGGGCGAGATTATGGCGGGGGCGCGGCAAGCCGACAAGATGGAACTGATGATGAACCCGGCGGGGCAAATCTCGGGGATGCTGCACGCGATGCGGCCGGCGCGCGAGATTCTCGACGAGATGATCCGCGACGCGGCGCAGATTCTCGCCGAGGGGTTGAAGGCGCGCGTGCAGGCGTCGGTGTGAGGTTGGGCGACGGAAGTCGGCCTATACTGCTGCACGAGGTGTGAAATGGACTACGTGCTGGTGATTCATCCGGCGGAAGAGGGCGGATACTGGGCGGAAGTTCCGGCGTTGCCCGGCTGCTTCTCCCAGGGCGAGACGATCGATGAGTTACTGAAGGATGCTCCGCTCGCGATCGAGTCGCATCTGACCGCGTTGCGACAGGACGGGCAAGAAGTTCCGACGGAGGCACTGCTCATCGCGACTGTTCGAATGCCCGAACCGTCGGCGGCATGATGAATGTTGGTTGCACCGAACGATCACGCGCGAACCGCCACACCCCGCACCCGCGGGCTGAAAGCCCGCGCCACGGTAGTTAGGGACTAGTGAGCCGTGCAGCCCGCTATTGAGGACTATCAGTGACTGAATCAGCGCTTGATGATGTTCGGGTACTTGATCTGACCGGCGAGATTGGCGTGTATGCGACGAAGCTGCTCGCGGATCTCGGCGCCGACGTGATCCGCATCGAGGCGCCGGACGGGGATCCGATGCGGTGCATCGGGCCGTTCTGGCACGACGAGGCACAGCCGGATCGCAGCCTGTACTACCTGAACGCCAACACGAGCAAGCGCAGCATCACGCTCGACATCACGCAGCCGGACGGGCGCGCGCTGTTCGAGCGGCTCGTCGCGACGGCGGATATTGTCATCGAGACGTACGAGCCGGGGTATTTGGACTCGATCGGGCTCGGGTACGCGGGGCTGTCGAAGGTCAAGCCGGGCATCATTCTGACGTCGATCACCGGGTTCGGGCAGACGGGGCCGCACGCGCACTACAAGTGGTCGGACATTGTCGGCGTGGCGATGAGCGGGATGATGACGCTCGCAGGAGACAAGGACGATCCGCCGAACCGGCCGTACGGCAACCAGGGCTACGTCTGCGCGGGCATCGACGGCGCGGCCGGCACGATGATGGCGCTGCTGCATCGCGACACATCGGGCGAGGGGCAGCACGTCGACGTGTCGATGCAAGAGGCGCTGTCGATCAACCAGGAGACGGCGATGCAGGGCTGGGACATGAACCACACGATCCGGACGCGCACGGGCGCGCGCGGCCTCATTCCGATCGACATTCCGGGCATCGGCGTGTACGACTGCACGGACGGGCAGGTGTTCGCGTATTTGGGCACGCCGGGCGGCGCGCCGTGGACAACGATGCTCGAGTGGATGACGCGCGAGGGTATGGCGGAGGATCTAAACGACGAGCCGTACGCGTCGCTGATCGCGAGCCTGAATCTTTCGTTTCTGACGGGCTTGATTCGCGAACCGGAGTTGCTTGGCGAACGGATCCAAATGCTTGGCCATATCTACGGCGTGTTTTCGCGATTCTGCGCGACGATGAGCAAGTGGACGCTGTACGAAGAAGGACAGAAGCAGCGGCTGATGTTCGGCATCGTTTCAACGCCCGAGGATCTGGCGAAGAATCCGCAGCTTGAGGCGCGCGGATGGTATCGGGACGTCGCGCACGAACATCTTGGCGCGGACGTGCGATACGCGGGGCCGCCGTACGCGCTTTCGGCGACGCCGGCGTCGATCCGGCGGCGGCCGCCGCTCCCGGGCGAGCACAATACAGACGTGTACATCGACGAGCTGGGATGCACGAGCGGCGATCTCGACCGGTTGCGCGAAGCGGGCGTGGTGTAGCGTGCGCGCTGTGTGCAGCAGCGTGCTGTGGCGCGATGAGGTGAGGATTGCCGAACAAACTGCCGCTTGAGGGTGTGAAGGTCGCGGACTTCTCGTGGTTCGGCGCGGGGCCGATTTGCGCGGAGAATCTTGCGTCGTTCGGCGCGACGGTCGTGCGCGTCGAGTCGGAGGCGCACGTTGACGGACTGCGGCTGGTGGCGCCGTTCGCGAAGGACAAGACCGGTTACAACGTCAGCGGCTACTTCAACGCGTACAACGCGGGCAAGCTCGGCCTGACGCTGAACTTTGGGACGGAGAAAGCGCGCGAGATGGGCATGAAGCTCGCCGCGTGGTGCGACGTCTTCATCACGAACCAGACGCCGCGGATCCTCGAACGCTGGGGGTTCACGTACGACGAGTTGAAGAAGGTGAATCCGGAGATCATCGCGGCATACCAGCCGATGCAGGGTTTCGACGGGCCGCACAAATACTTTATGGGGTTCGGCGCGGTGCTGGGGCCGATCACGGGCTACAGCCACCTGAGCGGGTTTCCGGACCGGCCGCCGATGGGGCTCGGTACCAACTATCCGGACTACGTGATCAACCCGGGCCACACGCTGGTCGCGCTCCTGGCGGCGCTGCGCCACAAGCGACGCACCGGCAAGGGCCAGTACATCGAACTGTCGCAGCTTGAGTCGTCGGTGGCGCCGCTGGCGCCGGCGATCATGGATTACACGTCGAACGGGCGGGTGACGATGCGCGGCGGTAACCGGATGGCGCAGGCGGCGCCGCACGGCGCGTTTCGCTGCAAGGACGGTGCGTTCAATGATGCGCCGGAGGAACGCTGGGTTGCGTTCGGCGTGTTCGACGACGCGCAGTGGCGCGGGCTGGTCGATGCGATGGGAGCGCCGGCGTGGACTAACGATGCGCAGTTTTCGACGCACGACGCGCGCAAACAGCACGAGGGGGCGCTGGAAGCGCAGATCACGGAATGGACGCGCGAGCAGATGGCGGAAGACGTGATGGCGCTGCTGCAGTCGCACGGCGTGCCGGCGGGAGTCGTGCAGAACGCGCGCGACATGCTCGATGCGGATGCGCATCTGAAGGCGCGCGGGTACTACGTCTATCTCGATCACGTCGAGGCGGGGCGCTGCGCGCACGACGGGCCGCCGTTCGTGCTGTCGAAGACGCCGGGCGTACTCCGCCATGCGGCGCCGACGCTGGGCGAGCACAACGAGCGCGTGTGCAAGGAGATCCTCGGCATGTCGGACGAGGAGATCGCCGAGGCGCTGGTCGAGCAAGCCTTGTATTAGCGCGCTGCGCGCTTGTGCGTTTCAGGGCGGTTGGTGTCTGGTGTCTGGTCGACGCGGGAACCTACAACCTGGAACCTAGAACTTCCTCAGTTGGTAAGCGGTGGCTGTCTGTGACGACGATGCGGCGTTGGCTTGCGTGCATGGCGTTCGCGGTGGTGGTCGTTGCGGCGGGCGTCGTCTGCGGCGGCGGCGATGATAGCGCTGACGACGATGTCGTATCGCCGGTGCGGGGGTTGGTGGTGGAGGTGCGCTTCGTTGCGGCGGACGGCGACGTTGCGTCGATCACGCTGCGAGATGATGGCGGGCGGACTCTGGAGTTCGAGGTGCAGCTCGCCGCGGATGCGTTCGTGACGGGGGAGCATCTACAGGAGCACATCGATCAGTCGTTGCCGGTGCTGGTGGCGTTCACCGGCACGGGCGATGGGCGGGTGGCGCACCGGATCGATGATGCGCCGTAGGTTGTGGGAGCTCGGAAGTCGGAGGTCGGAGGTCGGGGCGAGTTGAACGTACGGCGTGCGACTGCTGCAGACGCAGCAGCGATTGCGGCGGTCGATGTTGCGAGTTGGCGGGCGGCGTACGCGGCGATCATGCCGGACGCCTATCTGGACGCGATGGATGTTGACGCGAAGGCGGCAGCGTGGGCGAGCAGTTTGCCGCGCGAGGATGCGCGCGGCAAGCGCGCGGTCGTCTGCGAGGACGCTGACGGCGACGTCGTCGGGTACGCGACGGTGGGCGCGGATACTGAGGATTCCGGCGCGGGTTTGCTGTATCTGATGTACGTGTCGCCGGCGTGCTGGGGTGAGGGTGTCGGCCGCGCGCTGATGCGGGGTTCGAGTGAGGCGCTGGTGGAGCTTGGGTAGGAGCGGGCGGTGTTGTGGGTGCTCGACGCCAACGCGCGGGCGCGGCGGTTCTATGAAGCGGCGGGGTGGCGCGCGGACGGGCGAACGCAGTACAACGACTACGGCCAGGCGCGGCTTCAGGCACTTCGGTATGCGGTCGCGCTGTGAATCGCGCGACCTCTTCAATGACGTTCGCGACCAAACGACGACGGCACGGCAAGCTGTGCCGCCACAACCGTGGGAGCGGCGCATTGCAACGACGGCACAGCACGCTGTGCCGCTACGGTGGGGCGGGTCCCGCAGCGTGCGCACTGGACGCAGATGGTGTTGGAAAGGACGATTTCGTATGCCCGGAAAGATGACGACTGAGGAAGCGTACGCGTACATCGACGCGAAGCCGGGGCGGATCACGCTGACGACGATCGGCCGGGACGGCTACCCGCACAGCCTGCCGATCGGCTACTTCCGGATGGGCGATGAGGTGTTTCTGGGCGGACGAGCGGGAACGCAGAAGATGCTGAACGCCGAGCGCAATGCGAAGGTGAGTTTGCTGCTGGAGAGCGGCGAGACGATGCAGGACATCAAGGGGCTGATGATTCAGGGCGAAGCGACGGTCATCAGCGCGGCGGATGACGTGCTGCCACTCGCGCGAGAGGCGGCACGGCAACGCGGCGCGCCCGCGGATCGGTTGCCGGAGCAGGCGCCGCCGGGAGCGGCGTTCATCCGCGTGACGCCGCGAAAGATGATCTCCTGGGACTACGCGCGCGAGAGTTAGCGCGCGTTCGTAGCGCGCAAACGCCGCACCGAATATCCGGAGCGGCGTTACGTGTACGCCTTCATCGTGATCGTCCTTAGAAGATGATGATCAGGATGATGATGATCAGGATGAGCGTGAGCAGTCCGCCGCCGATGTACATGAATGTCTCCCTTTCGTTTGCTCCCCGTCCGCCAATTCGATCCGTACTTGCGCACGGAGCCTATTAGAAGATGAGGATCAGGATGATGATGATCAGGATCAGGGTGAGCAATCCACCGCCGATAAACATGATTCGCTCCTTTCACTGAGTCGCATTGTCACCCGCGAGGCGTAACAAACGGGGCAACCGCAGACGTGGCCCACATGCCGAAGGCATCAATTCCGGGGAAGGCGCGCGGTGGGCATGATCGCCGCCGAAAGGTTTCCGCAACGGGACGCAGGACGGGCTGTAGCTCGGCGGGCGCGTCGCGTTTGCGACAGTGAGTGCAGTGAAAGGAGCCACATCATGGCTGACTCGGACGAGATGAAGGGCAAGGCTGACCAGTTCGGCGGTAAGGCGAAGGAGATGGCAGGGAAGGCCACCGCCGACAAGAGCACCGAGATGGGCGGCAAGGCCGATCAGATGAAGGGCAAAGTGCGCGAAGAGGCCGGCGACCTGAAGGACAAGGTAGACGGCAACGACCGCACGTAGGAGTTCGGCATACGGGATGCGGCGGCGGAGGTGTACTCCGCCGCCGTTCGCCTTCACGGCATTGCCGGTCATTGCGGGCGGCAGTGGTACTGATGCGATGACGAGCGAGGGCAGATGGATAGCGCGCCCGCACTCGCGCTTCAGCGAGGGCCGATACGGCGCAGGGAGGTTCCATGACTGAGCAGCGATTGACGATGGATCAACTATCGGCGATGCGCGGTCGCGACGTCTTCACGAACGACGGCGAGAAGCTCGGCGAAGTCGACCAAATGTTCTTCGACGAAGCAACGAACGCGCCGAAGTGGATCGAAGTGAGCAACGGGCTGTTCAACACACATCACGTGCTGGTGCCGGTCGAGGGCGCGTCGGTGCGGGACGTGGAGTTGCACCTGCCCCTCACGAGAGATCAGATCGAGCAAGCACCGGAGGCAGAGGAGATGACAGCGCTGAGTCTGAATTCGGAGCAGGCGCTGAGCCGCCATTACGGCGTGAGTACCACGACGGGCGGCGATGCGTCGCAAGAGAGAGGCAGCGACGACGGGAGCGTGCGCATTGTTCGGATGTGGGTGTGGCCGGCCGATGATCTGGTGACGGGGGAGACGCGATGAACGGGGGCACACGCATCATCAATGAGGGCGGTGCGGACGTGAGGACCTTCGGCGAGATTCCGCGGCCGCCGATCGTGCCGCCCGTGCCGTCGGAGCCGCCGACGCCGTCGGGGCCGTCACCGGTGCCGCCGACACAGCCGCCGACGATCCCGGCGCCACCGACGCCGAATCCGCCGCGCCCGAACATGCAAACAGCGCTGGAGGTCCCTGGATGAGAGCAAACACGAGTACCGCGACACAGCGAAGCGCGGGCGTCGCGCAGAGCATGAGCGCCGCCGCATGGGCGAAGCTGACACTCGCCGTGCTGGCGACAGCGGCGCTGGTAACGTTCTTGCTCCAGAACAGGCAGGACGCTGAAGTGAACTTCCTGTGGTTCGATTGGAGCACGCAGATGATCTGGGCGCTGCTCGTCAGCGCGATCGTCGGTGTGGTGGCAAGCGCGCTGCTGACGACACTCGCGTCGCGGCGCCGCGGGGCACCGGAGCGCTAGGTACGCGGGCGCGACGCGATACGACCAGGCGAGGGTGAACAGCCGCGCGCCGGAACGGACGTTCGTTCCGCGATCGACCGACGCGTCTGTCGGCTGGCATCCCGGGGGCCACTCCCTCGATCAGCACGTGGGCTACAATCGTTCGCGATGTCGACAACCGACCACGCACCTCGATGCACTCGCCCGCATCTATAGCACCGAGCGCTATGGGCTGTACGAGGCGCTCGAAGAAACGTCGAATCCGGTAGGCCCACTCTCTCTGAGCGAACTCGCCGGTGACCTCCTGACTAATCACAGCAGGATTCTCGACGCCGGCTGCCGAGATGCGCGTCAATTAATCTATCTGGTTTCAACACATGGATGTGAGGGTGTCGGAATCGATCCGCTCGCCGCGCACGTTGAGGAGGCTTTCCGGTTGGTCGCGACCGCTGGTATCGACAGCCGTGTCGCGATCGAACGCGGGATTGTCGAGTACCTTCCTCATCGAGCTGGCACCTTCGATCTCGTGTGGTGTCGAGACGTACTCACGCTTGTCGATGACCTCGACCGAGCATTGGGGGAGTTCACCCGCGTTCTCTCCGCGGACGGGCACATGCTCATCTATCTCAACGTAGCGACCGACCGTTTGGAATCTCGTGAAGCCGAGCGTATCAACGGCCCGCTCGGTAACGTCGCTTCAAGCATGAGTCAGCAGCGGATCGAGGCCGCGATCGGCCTGGCGGGCCTCGTGATCACGGAGGTGCGTGAGATTGGGACCGAATGGAGAGAGTACGAGGAAGAGAGAACGAGGCCAGTTTCGGATGACCTGCTGAAGCTCGCGCGGCTACGACGCAGGCGAGACGAGATGATCTCTCGATTCGGGCAGGAAGCATACGACGCCGCGGAGGCCAGCCTGCATTGGCTGTGCTACCAATTGCTGGGCAAACTGAAGCCCCTCGTGTACCTCCTTCGACACGCCTAGAGCGAGCGCGAGTGCCGGCGTGGTGGCGAGGGTGCTGTTGACGACGTTGCGTCCGCGGCACGGAGGTTCGTCGGGCCACGGAACACGCTGTGCCTGGCACCGATGCGGCGATTGGATACGAGTAGACGGTGCGGAACAGGCGTTCGTTCAGCGTCGATCGAGACGCGCTATACTCAGTAGCAGCCTGCGCGGCAGGCGGCATGAAGAATTTGCGGTGCGGACAGGACGTCGGTCACTGCAGCGAAACGATGATCGGAAGCTACGACGATTCCAGAACCATCGAGCGGCGCCAACGTGAACGCCCGAACGGGCGATGCGCCGGCCTCCACGAACACTTTGTCAGAGGATACGAGCGCGGTTGTCTGCGCCGTCTAATCAGATCGCGTCGCCGACGATAGGTCGCGTCGCCAGGAGCACACCATCATGTCGAAACTCCCGCGCAAAACGAGCTATCCGTTTACGGGGCATCAGCCGGCGCTGGCGGCGCTGGAACGGCAGACTCAGCCGAGCCGCGAGGACGTCATCACGTTTTATCGCACGCACGAGCGGGTCAGCTGGAACCTGACGGAGCTGATCGATACGCCGTACACGGAGATCGAGCTGGACAAGCTCACGGAAACGGACATCTACGTCGTCGAATCGACAATGCTCGTGGAGAGCAACAATCCGGATTACGTCGCGAACTTGCTCGACTACTTCTCCGCCGACGAGAACGCGTGCGACTTCATCATGATGTGGGCGGTCGAGGAGTGGAAGCACTACTACGCGCTGCGCGATTACCTCGCGAAGGTGCAGACAGCGCTGCAAATGCGTGACGGCGTCGCGACCAACGGCGACCGCGCGCCGGCAGCGGAACGCATTCGCGAACTGGTCGAGAGCGCGCTCAGCGATCAGGTGAGCGACGTGCGTGCGGCGAGCCCGGAGAACTGGGGCATTCCGATGCACTACATGCCGGTGCAGGTGGTCGCGAACACGACGTTGCAGGAGTTCGTGACGGCGGAGTTCTATCGCAATCACGCGAAGCAGACGCGCGAGCCGATGCTCGCGAAGCTGGAGACGTTGCTGGGCAAGGACGAGACGCGCCACGAGATGTTCTACGAGAAGAAGATGAACGACGTCATCGAGGCGAACCCAGAACTGAAGCCGCACGCGCTGAACGCGCTGAAGGAGTTCGGCATGCCGGGGGCGTACCTGGTCAACAACTACAACGAGCGGCGCGACGCGATGGAGCAGGCGGCGTTTCCGACGATGTCGTCGCGCAAGAGCGCGTTCGCGCGCCTGTTCGCGAAGCTGGAGCGGATGGTCGGGCGCGACGACGCGATGCGCGTACTCGTCGACGGCAACTATCTCTCGGACCCCGACGAAGTCCCGCAGCGGCGCCGCCCGAGTGAGGCGCTGATCTCGCGGCTAATCACGGCGCACGTGGCGGGGTAGCTTCGCCGCTCACCGTCCTTCCGCGGGCGGAGTGTATTTCGCGAGCGCAATGAGCTCATCCATCTAACGGAATTCGCTGTTTCCGGGCTTCGCGTCTTGCCTGGCGCCGGCTTCTGTTAGAATCGGCGCGAAGAGACGCAGGGGCGACTTCCTCCGCTGAAACGACGGACGCGCGTCCGCTTCTGACATATCCCTCTTCAGAGCCGGGCTCGTGACGCGAGCTGGTGGATGGATATGGGCAGCAACAGCAGCAAGCACCGAACACTTGCGAGCACACTCTTTCACCTGTTGCCGGAACCGGTATGGGAAAGTCTGCGCGAGCGGATGACGCAGCACGCGTTCGAGCCGGGAGAAACGATCGTTGCGCAGGGCACGATGGAGCCAGATTTTCACGTCATCATCGAGGGCGTGGCGGCGGTCGTGGCGCAAACGCGTGAAGGCGAATCGCGGGAGCTCGGGCGCCTCGGCTTCGGCGAGTGTGTCGGCGAGATGTCGCTGCTGACGGGTGATCCGGCTTCGGCTGACGTTGTGGCCGTGACGCGGACGACGACGTACTCAGTTTCGCAGGCGGGGTTGGCGGCGATCGGCGGTCTGCGTGCGCAGCTGATCGAGGCGCTGTCGGCGATCCTTGCGGCGCGACTGAAGCACGCGAACGAGCGCCTGCTTTCGCGACATGCGGCGAACGTGCATGTGATCTGCTGCGCGGCGGAGGACATTGGCGTGGTGGCGGGCCTGGGCGACGCGATTGCCCGTGCGACCGGGCGCCGTGTACTGACGCTCGCCGTGGACAGCGTTGCCGATCGCGTTTCGTCGCTGCACGCGGCGCGAAGCGATGTCCGCGCGCTGGACGACGGGGCGCTGAGTGCTATTCAGAGCGTGATCGCGTCAGCGGAGCGCGACTACGACGACATCCTGGTGCTGGGGCACGAACAAGCATCGCACGCGATGGCGCCGGATGCGGCATCGATGCTGCATGTGGTGCGGGACGACGGGCTGCAACTGGTGCCGTCCTCGCATATGACGGCGGGACAGCTGATCGCCATCACCGGCGAGGCGTCGACGGTACCCGTGCTGGCGCGGATGTCGCAGCGCGCGGGGCGGCCTGTGGTCGCGATCCTGCCGGCAACGACAAGCGGCGGCATCGACAAGTTGGCGCGGTTGCTGACGGGAAGGACGGTCGGCGTGGCGTTCGGCGCCGGGGCTGCGAAGGGGCTGGCGCATCTCGGCGTCCTGCGGGCGCTGGCGGAGATGCGCGTCCCGATTGACGCCGTGTCTGGGTGCAGCATCGGTGCGGCGGTCGCGGCGGGATACGCGTCGGGGCTGTCGATCGACGAACTGACGGATTCGACGGTTGCGGCGGCGGCGCGGGCGATTCGGCCTGCGCTGCCCTTGCGTTCGTTTCTAAGCAATGCGGGGATCCGCGAGGAGCTCCGCAAGCTTGCAGGTGATCTGCGGATCGAAGATCTCAATCTTCCGACGGCGATTATCGCGACGGATCTGTTCCGGCGTGCGGAAGTGAATTTTACATCGGGGTTGCTGTGGCCGCGGTTGCTTGCGAGCATGGCGATTCCGGGCGTGTACCCGCCGTCGCCCGGGATGGGTAGCTGGCTGGTGGACGGCGGCGTACTGAACCCGGTGCCGGTGCGGCAGTGCCGTGAACTTGGGGCGGGCGTCGTCATCGGCGTACGGCTGACGGCGACGCGCACGTCGCCGCGCGAACGGTTGGAGACGAAACCGGGGAAGCCCCTAGCAATCGAGACGATCATGCGGACGTTCGAGATCATGCTGAACAGGATCTCGGAAGTGAGCCACGAACAGGCGGACATCAACCTGGAGATCTGCATTGACGGCACCGGCGGTGTGCGTGACTTCCAGCGCGGGCGTGAGATCGCCGATGCGGGATATCGCGCCGCGATGAATGTGACGCCGGCCGTGCAGCGCGTGCTGCCGTACGCGATGGGAGCGACGGCGTGATTCTGCTGGCGGTCCGCAACCTTGTGAGCGAGAAGACGCGCTTTGCGTTTTCGGCGGCGGGGATTGGGTTCGCGGTATTTCTGATTACCGTGCTGCTCGGGCTGTACCAGGGGTGGAACCAGAAGGTCGGCGGGTTCGTCGAGGATATCGACACGGACGCGTGGATCGCGCGCGAGGGGACGACGGACTTCATCAACGCGGCATCGATCGTGCCGCGCGCGGTGGGCGATGAGCTTGAGGCGCGCGACGACGTGGCTAGGGTTCATCCGCTGATCGTGCGGCCGATGCAGTTTCTTGAAGGGGACAAGAAGGTCGAGATTCACCTCATCGGCTATGACGTCAATGCCGGGATCGGCGGGCCGGCGAAGGTCGTGAAGGGTGAGGGCGTGCCCGGTCCGGGCGAAATCGTCGTCGACGATGTGCTGTCGAAGACGACGGGTGTCACGGTTGGTGATGAGCTGACGAGCGGCGACACGACGTGGCGCGTCGTCGGCATCGCGACGGGCGGAAACTTCGCATTCACGCAGGCGGCGTTCGTGCGGATCGAGGACGCGGCGGCGCTGCTGGACATGGGCGATCTTGTGACGTTTTGGCTGGTGGATATGCAGGATGGCGCATCGATCGACGCGCTGACGGCGGACGTTCGGGGCGCGAACGCCGGGCTGACGGTATTCACGTCGGAGGAGTTCGCGTCGGCGACGCGGCACCGGATCCTCGATAACGTGATCCCGATTCTGGTGCTGATCGTAGGGCTGGCGTTTGTGGTGGGGATCGCGATCACGAGCCTGACGATTTATACGGCGACGGTGGAACGGACGCGCGAGTTCGGCATCATGAAGGCGGTGGGGTTCAACAACTTCGATCTATACCGGTTGGTGCTGGTGCAGAGTTGCGTGACGGGGCTGGTCGGGTTTTTGTTTGGGGTGGCGCTGACGCTGGTGCTGAGCCAGTTCATCGATCGGGTAGCGGCGCAGTTCATCGTGTTCGTGCGGCCGGTGGATGTGCTGGCGGTGCTGGTGGCGACGGTGTTGATGGCGGGGCTGTCATCGATCATTCCGGCGCGGCGTGTCGGCGGGATCGATCCTGCTGTCGCGTTCAAGGGGTAGCGGATGGCACGCGACGTACTTCAGCTTGTCGAAGTGAGCCAGCAGTTTGGCGACAAGGCGAATCCGACGCATGCGTTGCGCGGAGTGTCGCTCCAGATGCCCGAAAAGGAAGTGCTGATCGTGATGGGGCCATCGGGCGCGGGCAAGTCTACGTTGCTTGCGATCGCTGGCGCGCTGCGTCGCCCGACGTCGGGCGAGGTGATCATTGACGACGTGCGGTTGTCGGGGCTGAGCGATTCGGCGCTCGCTGATGTGCGCCTGCACAAGGTGGGGTTCGTATTCCAGGAGTTCAACCTGCTGGACGCGCTGACGGTGATGCAGAACATTGAGCTGGTGCTCGGCAAGGCGCGCGTTCCTCGGCGGCAGGCGCGGGCGCGCGGCGCGGAGATCCTGTCGATCCTTGGGATGTCACATCGGGCGGATGCGCATCCGAAGACACTGAGTGGCGGCGAGCGGCAGCGCGTGGCGATCGCGCGAGCGCTGGTGAACAATCCGGCGGTGATTCTCGCGGACGAGCCGACGGCGAGCCTCGACGGCACACGCGGCGCGGAGGTGATGTCGCTGTTGCAGATGATTGCGCACGATATGGGGACGGCGGTGATGCTGGTGAGCCACGATCATCGTGTGCTGGATTACGCGGACCGGATCGTGTGGCTGGAAGACGGGCACATCGAAGACCGCGAGCGATCGTCGTTTGCGCCGGCGCATGTGCAAGCGGTGGCGGCGCCGAGCGCGCCGTAGCGGTTGCTGCCGGAGCGGCGGCTGCGCGCGGCGGATGCTATACACTGGCTGTTGGAGCGCTCGCGAGCGGGAGTAGCTCAGTTGGTAGAGCATCTGCTTCCCAAGCAGAGGGTCGTGGGTTCGAGTCCCATCTCCCGCTCCAACCTTTTCGGATTCGAATTGGTCGCCTGAACGGCCGAATTTCGACGGATTTGGTGACCATCTGCTTATCACGTAGTCCGTCTACCGTCCGGCCGGTTTGGCGCCGGCGTCGGTATCCTGCAGCTTGCCCAAGCGCCTGGATGGCGAATCGCGACCATCTGCTTACTGAGCAAAGAGTCGCGGGCCCACTCATACGGACGATCCGCTCGAGCACGCGAGTGTACGGTTCCCTTTGGGGATCCCTGCGACTTTGCACGGAAAAGCGCGCGCCGCGTGTCGCGACACGACCCGACCACCCGTCCTTTCGGCGTGGGCGTGGTCACCCCTTCATCATTGGTCCAAAACCGCGACTGGCCACTTAGCCGACGCCGCTTCCGTCAGGCTACATCGGTCGACGGAATAGCTTCGCAGCATAAGGAGTTCTTGAGCATTCCAGCGTCTGGGGAAAGAGACTGTCTGTCACGCTAGAGGCGTGCCGCAGTCAGGTTCATATCGAATTCTTGTGTATCCATTGGTTGTCCTACTGAGTTCCGAACGAACACTGCGCACAAGGCTGGCGGTCCAGGCGCGCTAGTCAATCTCGACTTTATGCTGGCATATGCTCGCCAACTTCGCGTTACACCCGCCGAACTTGCGCGAAAAGGTTGTATAGTTGCTCGTCACATAGCCTTAGGAGGATCAATGTCGGGATCAGGTTCTGGCGGTGGTGTACCGCCATCGGCCGATCAGGGAACGCCATGCGCGGAGCTGTCTTTTGAGACCATGCTCGCAACCCCTGCAGAAGACGTTATTAAGGGCTTGAAGGTCGGTGACGTTCTGGAAATTGCGCTGGAAGGCGCCGCGCAGATCGTTGTCGCGAAACTGGGCGCGGCCATCGCCGGTGCGATCGTGGTGAACCTACCGGAACTCCTTCGATGTTTGCAACAGGGAGCAGCGTTCGTCGCAGACGTTAAGGCGATTGAGGACGGCGCCATCACCGTGGTGGTGCGCCCGAAATGATCGTCGTTGGAGGCGTCTACGGTGAAGAGGTTGTCCAACCCAAGCGCCGAACGGTGATCGGATCCGGGTTGAGAGCCGCGGCGGCAATCTCCAAGGCGACAAGCGTTACGCTGCGAACAGCATTGACAGCCGATGAGCTCCGTCCCGTTCGAACGACAGCAGCAACCTTCGGGATCGGCCTCGAACATACCTTGAGAGAAAGGCCAGTGTCGTTCACCTATGAGACGCCTCTGTCTCGACCATACTTCGACGAACCCGGCACGATCGTTGATATCGACGCAGAGGATGAGGTCGTGTTGGCATTCGGCATGGTCGATGCCAAGGTGTCGGTGCGTGCAGCTCGTTTGGTAATCGATCCGCAGCGCCCTGGTCTTACAGACCTTCGAAGACACATCATGTTTGAAGCGCCCAAAGTCGCGATCGTTGCGAATCAATGGGAGGTTCGGTCTCTAGAGCCGGAATCAGAATCCCTTACAGAAGCCGCACGCGGACTCCTGTTGAAGCAGCGTGCGGAGGTGGTGGTTGTGAAGCGCGGGGCGATGGGGGCTCTTGTTGTGACAGCAACGGGCGCGCAGGAAGTCGGGCCTTTCCCAACTGCACGTGTGTGGCCGCTAGGAACAGGTGACGTATTTAGCGGCGTGTTTGCTTGGGCTTGGGGCCAACAACAGCTGGATCCCACAGTGGCTGCAAGGGTTGCCGCTCGTGCAACTGCCAAGTGGGTATTGAGTCGCGGCGACGCCCCAGTCCAGGTGCTTTCAGAAGCCGGTGTCCCGTTGACACCTTCACAAGTCGTGGAGGTTCGACCGCGCGAACTAGTGGTCTACCTTGCCGGCCCCTTTTTCAACCTAGGCCAACGAATGTTGGTCGATCTCGCTCGCAGGTCGCTCAAGGGCCTAGGAGCGCGAGTATTCTCACCGCTTCATGACGTCGGCCACGGTAAGCCAAACCATGTTGCTCCAGCAGACATCGCTGGACTGGATGGCGCCCACTCAGTTCTTGCGCTACTAGATGGAGTTGATCCCGGCACGCTCTTCGAAGTCGGATACTCGTTCGCGCAGGCGAAGCCGGTGGTTGGTTTCTGCGAAGACCCCGAGGCACCAGACCTCACGATGTTGTCTGGCAACGGGCTGACCATCACTGCGGATCTTCCAACGGCAATCTACAAAGCCATTTGGGCTGGAATGCAATGAGTGCGGCTCTTCTGCTTTCCGGTGGCGTAGACTCGACTGCGCTCGCGGCTCTGGAGAAGCCGCAGATTGCTCTTGTTATTGACTATGGCCAACGAGCGGCCGTCGCCGAAGTCCGCGCTTCGACGTCGATCGCGTCTCGGCTTGAGATACCCCTCAAGGTCCTGTCGATAGACTGTTCAGTCGTTGGCCGAGGAGACATGGCGGCAAGCGAACTTACTTCGGATCTGGCTCCCGTTTCGGAGTGGTGGCCGTTTCGGAATCAACTGCTTGTCACGTTGGCCGCTGCAAGTCTGGTCGATGATTCTGTCGACGAGCTAGTTATTGGCACCGTCGCAGGTGATCAGGTTCACGCCGATGGCCGACGAGAGTTCGTTGAGACACTCGATCGACTTCTGTCCATTCAGGAGGGCGGCTTGCGATTGCGTGCACCAGCTTTAGGCATGCGAAGTGCGGAGTTGGTTCAATCTGCCAACCTCCGGAAGGGCATTCTTGCATGGACACATTCTTGCCATCGGGCAAACTATGCATGCGGGCGATGCCGCGGGTGTAACAAGCGGGCCGAGGTCTTCGCCGAATTGGGGTTGTAACGCGTGAGCAGTAAACGCTCGGTCTTGTTTCACACAGGCACAGAGGTTTTCTTCGACGAGGACCACCAGACGTTTGTCACGAGTACTCCTGAATTACTTCAGGAGCTATCCCTCCTGACGCAGCGCATGGAAATTGCGAGCACCGTTCTCGAGCCTTGGATGCCATCTGCCGCCGCCCGTGCTCTGCTAGATGAAGAAAGGTCTCTCGCCCCTCGTTCCTCTCGCCGATCCTTCGTGACTTGGAAACCACACTCTGGTACGCCTGTCACGTCGATACGCCCTTCGCCCCTACCTGATGAGACATTTGAACGAGTGCTCGTGCGAAGGCGATCGAGCCGTAAGTTCGGCAAACCATCTGCAGAGGAGACTTTGGCAGTCCTAGTACACGCGGCCCGAATGAGCGGCACGATAGACGACGTGCAAGGCTCGTATCGGGTCTCGCCTACACCATCTGCGGGAGCGCGACATCCCTGCGAGGTCGTTGCGGTCGTGAATGACGTCGATAGTCTTCAGCCCGGTTTGTATTGGTTCGATCGGCTTAGAGCTCAGTTCGTAACACTTGATGATGAAGGAGCATTACGGAGGGAAAGCAACTCGTTGGCTGCTCTCGCTCTGCACCTGCCCGAACCTCCCCCCGTTGTGCTCGTCATCGTTGCGCAACTCTCGCGTACACTAAGCAGCTACGTAGGCGGTCTTTCCCTCGTTCTTCGAGACGCAGGCGCCCTCATCGCAACTATGAGTCTCGTTGCTACGTCCTTAGGCTTGGCTTCATGTCCTATCGGCACATGCAATAGCTCCAAGTTTTCCGCCGTACTTGGCGGACCGGACGAGGACTGGGTTGATCTTGGCGGCCTAGCCATAGGTCGTCCTACACGCTAATCTCGGGTGTTTGGCGCTGGCGATCTAGGAGATCGCTCACGGACGTTGCCGTCTTGTTCGGCTTACCCTTGAGCCTATGCAGGAGAACGAGATGTCGGCACAGTCTGAGGACGCACGGTCGTGCTCGTCGACTCCGGCCCCGGACTCCTCATTTGAGATCGTCGTACGCGTGACCGGCATCGACACCGTCCTTTCCTGCCAATGGGGCGATTCGAGGGCGTTTGGCACGGCGGCCTACTGGCTCGCGCAGTATCGACTCCACTACACACAGCACGTCACTATCAGTCCGCGCTTAGGTAACAATCTTGTGGAAGAAGTGACTGCGTGCCTTCTAGGTGGTTTCGGCATCCGCGCTGAAGTTGCCCTCATGGCGTTCGAGAGGCTCCGTTACTCGGGCGCGATTCGCGCTGGTGTGGCAGTAGAAGAACTTGAATCTCTTTTGCTGGAACCGCTCGAGCTATCCGGAGGTCTCATCCGCTATCGGTTTCCTAGGCAGCGGGCCCGGCGAATCGCTGAAGCCGTCAATCGCCTCGCACTTTTGCCAGTTTTTCCAACCGATCCTCTGGATCTACGAAACCTTCTTGTCGAAATATCAGGCATCGGACCAAAGACTGCTTCCTGGATCGTGCGGAACCTAACTGGAGCGCAACTCGCAGTCGTAGATGTTCACGTCCATCGTGCTGGCCTTCGCGCTGGCTTCTTTGCAACCGAGTGGAAGTTGCCGCGCCACTACTCGTCTTGCGAGGAGGCCTTTCTGGGCTTTGCAAGGCTCGCGAAGGTGGATGCCAACCGCCTCGACATGCTGATATGGGATCAAATGAGAAGGCATAGAATGCGGGTCCCGAGTCTCCTAGGCGTCGGACCGTCCTCAGAAGATATGTCGGCTGCTTATCCGACCTCACTTCCCACGCTCATTGCCCCAGAGCAGGATGTGCAACCTTGTGCTAAATCCAACATTCAGCTGAACGGCCTCATCAGCTAGCCAGGCTCCACGAGACATGATTGTCTCCGGATCGGTGCCCTCAGGCATAAGAAGTGTCCGATCTCTCTCTATGCCATGACGACTCATCAATTCCACCACCTCCGCGATATCGCCTTGTTCCTCCACGACGAACTTGAAGAATGCTCTTGGAGTGTTTGCGAAGAACGAAAGGGGATCGGCCCTTTCGCGACGCCCGCGGCCGATGCGACTGTTCGACAGCTTCGGCGACACGTTCCACTGATCGACGAGTCTCACAAGAGGTGCAGAAGGTAGCAAGGTTCCATTGGTTTCGACCTCGACGCGATATCCCGCCGATTTGACTAGCTCGACGAGTTCGACGAGGGCTCTGTCTTGAAGTAGCGGTTCACCGCCCGTGACTACAAGATTCGTCATCCCGAGTGAAACGATCGACTCCTCGACTTCGCGAACGGTCATCTCGACGATTGCCTCGGTCTTCTCAAACGCGTGCCAGTCCCAGGTGTATTTGGTGTCGCACCATATGCAGTTCAGATTGCATTCGGCGAGACGAAGAAAACTGCTCGGCGTTCCGGTAGATGGGCCTTCACCTTGAAGTGACTTGAAGATCTCAGCCGCTCCGGAGGGCTGACGAGCGACCCTAAGCATTAGTTGATTGAGGGCATCTTGTGAAGACAAACGGTTCATGTCTTGGAGCATACCCCCAGCCGACGCTGTACATCCCACCGGTGGCGGCATTGAGTCCAAACTCCGCGGAGGCCTCGGACAACGAGAGCAAGGAATCTCGGTCCGACGGCCTCCATGCCGTCTTCGCGGCTTGGGAAACCATAAACGGGACGCCCTCGAGATCGAGGTCCTTGGCGCCACTTCTTGGCCGCTACCCGATACTTGGAGGATAATCTCGCCAATGAGCAACGTTCAATCTGGCTGCCTTGGCTCTACTTACCGGCATCGTGATTACTATGTTCGCATCGTCAATTACGTGGGGGGGGGGTCGGCGGCATCAAGGCCGGCGACGCCCTCGCCCCACTTACGATCGTCGTCGGATCGTCTCGCGCCCGGAGTTGTCGGAACTGGACGCGCGCGAATGGATACGCGAACACCCGGCATGGGCCCGATCGTTCAAGAGGAAGACGCGGCGAAGCTGACGATCTCGCTCCTTGGCGTCACACCCTCGTCACGCCGCCGATAGAATAGGGCGGAAGCTCGACGCGCAGCTCCTCCTTGACCACGCGTCACCCGAACACGGTGCGCCGATGGCCCTCGTCGCACAGTGCCGAGGTGGCTCGCCGGCATCCCGAGTTCTCACCGCGGCGAAGGCTGATGACAACTCGCGACCCATCTGACCTGAAGCCGAGGCTCGATGATCCGCTTGCCGCGCCGGATGATACCGTCGTAGCGGCTCAAACCCATTGGCGAGTTACTATCCGCGGTATACAAGGTATGTCAGGCGATCCAGCACGCGCTCGAAGTTGTTCCGAAGCCGTCGGCGCCTATGAGCCCGGCGGGCCGTCTGGGCGACCTCGTGCGTCCCAGTGACGTTGATTCCGCACCGATCACCTTTTGCAGTCAACGACGGGTAGAGGCATGAGGACTTACACGCCTCGTGCTTCGCGTCGAGGATGCCGCATTGAACAAAGTGGTACGCCTGGTGACCAGGGTCAGCGTGCGAAGGTGCGACGGTTGCGGCGAGTAGTTGAAGCACCTCGAGTGATGCGTCTGCCGCACTGAACGCAAAGACGTTCTGATTACGCCGTAGCTCGTGATCCGGCGGGAGATTCTCGATGTATGCCGAATCGTCGAGAAGCCCCGAGCGCTCTACGGGGACGAGACCAGGGTCATACTGCTCGATGCACTCGAGGCACCGGCGGCCGGGAGCGATCATGTGAGCTCGCCAGTCGGCGCGTCTCATGCCGTCCCCACTCGGATGGCGTTCGGCCCTGATACCTCCATCGATGACTGGTATTAAGTGGGCATAGGCGACCAGATTGAGGACCGAACGAGCCCAAGGGCGATCGACGCAGCTGAAGATGACGTCCGCATCCAGGGCAGCTCTGAACCCATCTGGTTCGACAACGCTCATCTGCATGGGCCGTACCGAAAAGTTCGCCGCCGTTGCGCTCAGCTTGAGGGCGCGCGCCAGCACATCAACCTTTGGTCGACGTACTCGAGCATCACGCGGGGTTGCATGTAGAAGGCGATCGAGGTTGTGCGGTTCGACACTGTCGTAGTCGATGAGTGTGATCCGACGCACGCCTGTCCGGGCAAGCGCCTCTGCCACGATCGCGCCGACGCTGCCAGCCCCGACGACGACGATGTGCAGTCGGGCAAGATCGTTCTGCTTCCGTTCTCCCCACGCGGATAGTGTGCGGTCCATCGATATCTTGAACTTCGGCGGTGAGAGCAAATCGCTGTTATAGCTCACCATGAGCTGATCTCCGACAACGCGCACGGCGCTGCACCACACCGGGGCGTATGTGCGAGGCGCGATCTTCAGCCAGGTGCGAGCGCTCCAAACAGCGCTGCCAGCCAGGGTCAACCCGAGCAACGGCAGGCCCGTCGCACCCTTAGTGGCGGCTGCATGGCCATGCTCCGCGTTGTAGTCGTCGTCGCTCATGCCCTGCCACTGGCGTCCGCCGGGATGGCTATGCATGAGCGCGAGGCCGCAGCCCTTCGCCGCCGCTTCGCCCATCGCGCGCTCGAAATACTGCGGGAGAAAGCTGGCGTTTCCATGCACGCGTCGATCGCCGTCAGCAGGCAGCACGAGTTCGCGGATTAGCGCCGTGGTCCTCGTGGCTCCCACGCTGGGATACCAGAGCGCAAAGCAGATGTCCTCCTGGCCGTCCAAACGCAACAGGTGACGCGCTGCCGCCTCGTGTAACTCAAACGTCATCGCGACGCTGTAGTGCTCCGTCATCAGACGAGCGAGAACAGCTGCCGGACGAACGCCATGTACGTCCGCGCCGACCGATCTGTCGAGGGCCAGTTCTGGAACGGGCGGCTCCAATACTGCCAGTCGGCGCCAAACGGGCTGTCGTTGATGCCGCCCAGCGGCGGCTCCCCACCGGGATGTTGTTCCAGAAGCCTTGGCGTCACATGGACACCCCCAGCGGGTGGGTTCACGGGGAAGTCGGCGCCGGTCTCAAGACCGAGTTGGATCTCGCGGCCTGCGAACGAGCCCATGTCGATCGCGTACCTGATAGCGATGCGAGCCTCGTCGATCGACTCGAACTCAAATCCGAGGTCCTGAAGAGCCTTCAGGAATTCTGCGCGTGCCATTACCGGGAAGCCGACACCGGGGTCGGGCCGACGCGCACCGAGACGAAGCGCATGTGCTGATGCATGTGGATATCTTCGTCGCCCCGGTTTTCGTACGATTCACGGGTGGCGCCCTTCAACTCGACAAGGTAGTGCTGCGCCGGGTCGATTCCGGCGTTCGTAAGGATCTGGCTCGCGGTGAGGACATGACTCTCTGTGGTCTGGGGCTCGTCGTCGACGGTGTATTGGAACGTTGGCATGTCAATCTCCTGTTTGCGCTTAGCCGATGGCGTTGTATCCTAAGTGTATGAAATATCATGATACGAACGCAAGTGTACCAATTTCGCGGATAGCACGGGTGTTCCCTGGGGCAGCCGTCCACCAGCTCAACGTGCATCCAGCTGGTGATCGGGTCTCGCTCCTATCGGTTCGCGCCCTGAGCGATGGCGGCATCGATCCCCGCGAGGTTGAGGCGATCAGCGTCCGAGACGCTCTTCGATTGGCGCCTTACGCCACGCAGGAGGGAGACGTCGTCATCGCGGCGAGGGGAACGCAGTTGAAAGTGGCGGTGGTCGCGGCAGATGTCGCAGGCGCGGTCCTCGGAGCGACGCTGATTGGTGTCAGGGCCGGAGACGAAGTTCAGCCTGAGGTCATACTGGCGTATCTTCGAAGCACAGCCGGGCGAGCCGCACTTGTGGCGCGGCTTCGTTCGGCGACAGGCCAGGTCGCTTTGACCGCTCGAGATGTGAGGGATATCGAGATACCGGTGCCCCCCATCCGCGTCCAGCGCCTGATCGCGGACGCAGTGCGCGCCGCCCGAGATTACGCGGCGGCCTGCCGCGACGCGATCGCGCTGCGTGAACAGGTGGCCGACGAATTAGTGCACAGCTTATTTGTGGAAGGGGAGCCGACCAGTGGCTGACAAGCTGACCCTCGACGGACTGAACGCGCACCTCTGGAAATCAGCGGACATCCTCCGTGGGCAGATCGACTCCTCGGACTACAAGGGCTACATCTTCGACCTGCTCTTCCTCAAGCGGCTCTCGGACGTGTTCGACGAAGAGCGCGAGCGCGTCGAGCGCGACTCCGGAGCGGACGTAGACGATCCCGATGAGTACTCGGTGTTCGTGCCGGAACGCGCGCGATGGTCATCGCTGCGCGTGCTCACCGATAACATCGGCGATGAGTTGAACAAGGCGATCCACGCCCTAGAGGATGCCAACCCGTCGAAGCTTGAGGGCGTTCTTGGCGGCGTCGACTTTAACGACGAGCGCAAGCTCGGCGACACGCGGCACCGGAACGGACTTCTTGCGCGACTGCTGACGCACTTCTCGCAGATCTCGTTGCGCAACGCGGATCTGCCCGAGCCGGACACGCTCGGCCGTGCCTACGAATACCTGATGGAGAAGTTCGCGGACGACGCCGGCAAGAAGGGCGGCGAGTTCTACACGCCGCGCAAGGTCGTGCAGCTCATCGTGCGCCTGTTGGAGCCGAAGGAGGGGATGCGCATCTGCGACCCGACCTGCGGTTCGGGGGGCATGCTCATCGAGTGCGCGCACTATGTGCAGGACGTGCTTCACCAAGACCCGCGCAACCTGAGCATCTTCGGCCAGGAGAAGAACCTCGGGACGTGGTCGATTTGCAAGATGAACCTGCTCGCGCACGGCCTCGTCGATGCGGACATCCGCAAGGGCGACACGCTTCGCCAGCCGCAGCTCCTGCGCGACGGTGAGTTGATGCTCTTCGACCGCGTGGTCGCCAACCCGCCGTTCAGCCTGAAGGACTGGGGGATCGAGGAGGCGCAGCACGAGGCATTCGGGCGGTACGTCTACGGGCTGCCGCCGCGCACGAAAGGCGACCTGGCGTTCGTCCAGCACATGGTGGCGACGGCGAACGACCGTGGCATGGTCGGCGTCGTGATGCCACATGGCGTGTTGTTCCGCGGCAGCGCGGAGGGCGTGATTCGCCGCGGCATGCTCGAGGACGACCTCTTCGAGGCGGTGATCGGCCTGCCGACGAACCTCTTCTACGGGACGGGAATTCCGGCCGCAGTGCTCATCCTGAATCGCAACAAGCCTGCCGACCGAAAGGGCAAGGTGCTGTTCATCGACGCGTCGAAGCAGTTCCTTGCAGGGAAGAACCAGAACTACTTGCGCGATGACGACGTTGCTCGGATCGTGGCGGCGTTTCGGTCGTTCGACGACGACGACAAGTACGCGCGCGTCGTTCCTGCCGAGGAGATCGCCGCCAACGACTGGAACCTGAACATCAGCCGCTACGTGGACACGAGCGTCGCCGAGGAGCGCATCGACGTCGGTGAGGCTTTGGCGCGGCTGCGCGAGGCGGAGCGGGCGCGAGACGAAGCGGCGCGGAAGATGGACGCATTGTTGGCGGAGTTGGGGTATGCGTAGTGGCGTGGTGCCAGAGGGCTGGCGGGTAGCGGTCATCGCAGACATTGCCGATGTCGTCGGTTGGGGGGACACCCTCCACCCGGGTTCCAGCTTTCTGGAACGGCGACGTCGCTTGGGCGACCCCTACGGACATCACTGCGCTGCGAACGAAGTTCATTAGTCGCACCGCCGCTCACATTTCGGAGGCGGGGCTCAAGGAATCCCGCCTCACGCTACTACCGGCCGGCACCGTGTTGGTGACCAGCCGCGCGACGATCGGCGCGCGAGCCATAGCCACTTGCCCGATGGCAACAAACCAGGGCTTCGCCAGCCTAGTCCCGAAGGACAGCGTCACATCAGAGTTCCTCTACTACGCCCTAGGTCCGCTTGAGGAGCACCTGCGGAGGCTAAGTTCCGGCAGCACCTTCCTCGAGCTCAGCAAGCACACGTTCAAGAAAGTGCAGATCTTGGTGCCACCGCCGGCTGAACGGCTGAAGATCGCAGAGATTCTGTCGTCGGTGGACGCGGCCATCGAGCGGACGGAGGCGGTGATCGAGCGGGTGCGGGAGGTGAAGCGCGCGCTGGCGCAGGAGCTGCTGACGCGCGGCATGCCCAGCCGGCACACGCGATTCAAGCAGACCGAGGTCGGTGAGATCCCGGAGGACTGGGAAGTCGTGCGGCTGGGGGACGTTGCGGACGTACAGACCGGTCCATTTGGCGCTCAGCTTCAAGGCACCGATTTTGTTCGCGAAGGTGTGCCGGTGCTGAACATAGGGAATGTGCGACTAGGCTGGCTTGATCTCAGCCAGCTCGCGTTCGTCTCAAATGAGAAAGCAACCGAACTGGCACGTTACCGGCTACTGGCCGGGGATCTCCTCTTCTCGAGGATGGCGACAGTAGGCCGATCTTGCGTGGTGCCGAGCAACGGAGAAGGATGGCTCATCTCATATCACCTGATGCGCCTCCGGCTCGACACCGGGCGGGTCCTTCCGGAACTGCTGATGGAAGCCATCTTGAACCTTGTCTCCATCAGGCGACAGCTCACTGTGGAGTCGGCAGGCGCAACACGAGAAGGTGTCAACTCTGCGCTTCTGAGGAATCTGCGTATTTCACTGCCGTCGCAAACCGAACAAGCCGAGATGGTTGGAGCCCTCCGCGAGATCGATGCCCGAGCGGAGCAAGAGCAAGTTCGAATCGCAGAGCTTCGACGTGCAAAGGACGCACTAGCCATGGCACTGCTCTCCGGACAGATTAGAGTTGCTACCGTCAGATGAATGAGACAACGCCGACCACATTCGATGAGGCGATCGCCCGCGCGAAGGAAGTCGGGGGGAAGATCCACGTTCTGCTCGGCAATGGGTTCAGTATCGGCGCCCATGACCTCTTTCGGTACGGCACGCTGTATGAGCAGGCTAAGGCACTCGGCCTTCCGGCGCATGTTGAGGCTCTGTTCGACCGCTACGGCACGACTAATTTCGAAGAGATTCTCCGCAGGCTCGACGAAGGCGTCTGGCTTGGTGACCACTACAAGATGGAGCAGTCTGACCCAGGCTTCGATATGCGGAAGGACTACGTACTGCTCCGGGACATACTTGCTCAGGCTGTTGCATCGGTGCACCCGAGCTCAAGGGCAGAGGTTCCTGACGCTAACCTCGTGGCGTGCGACAGCTTCCTCGCGAATTTCCATCACATCTTCACAACAAACTACGACCTTCTTCTCTATTGGGCTTCGCTGGTGACTGAGCCGTTTCGGTTCGAAGATGGGTTCGGGCGAGAAGAAGACACCGAAGACGACTACTGCGTGTTCTTGCAGACGAGCAGTGACCGCCAACACGTGTACTACCTCCACGGCGCGCTGCATTTGTACGTTGCCGAAGGCGAGGTCCGCAAAATGGTGTGGAGCAACACGGGCATCCCGCTTGTCGACCAAGTGATGAGATCACTTGAAGAGCAACGGTATCCCCTTGTCGTCTCGGAAGGGCGTTCCATTGACAAGAGCGAGCGCATCGAGGCCAGCAGTTATCTGTCGCATTGCAAGCGCAAGTTCGAGGGAATCGTAGGTTCGCTCTTCATCTACGGCTCCTCCCTGTCCGAGCAAGACGATCACATTCTGGATGGCATCGCCCAGAACACCGGGCTCAGCCGCCTCGTCGTGGGCATTTACGGGGATCCCGCGTGCGAGGCCAACGCTCAGATCGTGTCACGAGCGCGGAGCCTCGCGTCGCGGCGCGCATCAATCCTCGTAAGCGGCAAGACAGGCTCCCGCATGAGGAAGGGTGCTCTCGACGTATGGTTCTTCGACAGCTCCACTGTTGACGTCTGGGGTACGATGTGACCTCCAACCCGGCTTTCTGGAACGAGATGCATCAGTCGGAGCTCACCGCGCTTGATCTGCTGTCAGCGCTGGGTTACGAGCGCATCGACGCTCGGGATGACGCCATACGAGCGCGGCTGCTCGATGAACGCGGTGGCTCCGAGCGTGGCGTCGTGCTGCTGCCGCGTCTCGAACGCGCGCTACGCCGGCTCAATCCATGGCTCAGCGACGATGGGCTGCGGCGTGCTGTGCGCGCGATCACACACGTCGACGCAGCGACGCTGATCGAGGCGAACGAGAAGGTCTGGGTCGCTCTGACGTACGGCGTGTCCGTGGACGCCGAGGACGAACACGGGAGGAAAGCGAGCCGGACCGTTCACTACTTCGACTTCGACCGTCCACACACGAATGAGTTCGTCGCAATCCAACAGCTCAGCGTGACCGGCACACGCAAGGGTATTAAGCCCGACATCACAGTGTTCGTGAACGGCATTCCACTGGCAGTCATCGAGTGCAAGGCGCCGACACTCGGAGAGGAGTGGCTACAGGACGCGACGGACCAATTCGAGCGCTATCAAGAGCTCGGCGAGAAGTGGCGGGGGCAAGGCGCGCCGCAGCTCTTCCACTCGATACAGCTCGCAATCGCCGCCTGCGGCCAGGGCGCGTACTACGGCACCGTGACCACACCCGGACGCTGGTACGCGCAGTGGAAGTCCACGTATCCGCTGCCGGTGGATCGGCTCGCGGCGCTCGTCCGGGAGAAGTGCAAGCGTGACCTGCAGCCGCAGGACACGCTGCTGGCGGGGATGCTCGCGCCAGCGAACCTGCTCGACCTCGCGCGGAACTTCGTCGCATTCGAGACCGAGAACGGTCGTCGCGTGAAGAAGATCGCTCGCTACCAGCAGTACCGCGCCGTAAACAAGGCGTTGGAACGCGTGCGGACAGCGAGGGATCCAGCGCAGCGCGGCGGCATCATCTGGCACACGCAGGGCTCAGGGAAGTCGCTGACGATGTTGTGGTTGGCGGCCAAGCTGCGCCGCATGCAGGAGTTGGCAAATCCCGCGATTGTTGTCGTCACCGACCGGCGCGACCTCGATCGGCAGATCGAAGGTTCGTTCCTGCGAGCGGGCTACCAGAACCCCACGCGGGCCAAAAGCGTGCGTCACATGCGCGAACTGCTCGCGGAGGCGGGCGGCCAGACCGTGATGACTACGGTGCAGAAGTTCCAGGAGGCGCTCGACGCCGGAAGCCGCGGCGAGCACCCGGCGCTTACGTTGGCGTCGAACGTGTTCGTGATGGTCGACGAGGCGCACCGAACGCAATACAAGGGCCTCGCGATGAACATGCGCGCCGCACTGCCGAACGCGTGCTTCTTGGGTTTCACGGGCACACCCATCGATAAGAACGACCGCAGTACGAAGCGCACGTTCGGCGACTACATCGACACGTACACCATCCAGCAGTCGGTCGATGACAAGGCGACAGTTCCGATCTACTACGAGAGCCGGCTCGCTGACCTGCATGTCCAGGGGGGCGAGACGGTCGATGCGCTCTTCGAGCGCATGTTCGCGGACCGCACGCCCGAGGAACGCGGCGCGATCAAACGCCGGTACGCGACCGAGGTCGGCATCGCGGCGGCACCTCGTCGGATCGAGCTGATCTGCCTCGACATACTCAAGCACTACGACGAGCGCATCCGTCCGAACGGCTTCAAGGCCCAAATCGTCGCGGCGACGCGCGACATCGCCGTCTCGTACAAGGAGACGCTCGACAAGCTGACCATCAACGGCACACTCGGGCCACCGTCGGCCCTCATCATGTCCTCAACGAACGACGATGAAGCCCGGCTTACGGCCTGGCGTACCACGACGGACGAACAACGGCGCCTGATAGAGACCTTCAAAGAAGATCCGCCGGAGACGCTGGCGATCCTCATCGTCTGCGACATGCTGATCACTGGGTTCGACGCCCCCATCGAGCAGGTCATGTACCTGGATTCGCCGCTTCGCGAGCACACGTTGCTGCAGGCCATCGCGCGCGTCAACCGCACGGCGGAGGATAAGACGTATGGGCTTGTCGTCGACTACTGGGGAGTCTCGAGCCATCTGCAGGACGCGCTCGCCGTCTTCGATCCGGAGCTGCTTGGTGAGCCGATGTTGCCACTCGATCGCGTGGTTGAGGATGTCGAGATCTACCATCGAACGACGATTCGGTTCTTCGCGCGCGTGAACCGAGACGACCTCGAAGCCTGCGTGCGCGTCATCGAGCCCGAGGACAAGCGCGCGGAATTCGACGAGCAGTTTAAGAAGTTTGCGCGAGCGATGGATCAACTAATGCCAGATCCGCGCGCTGCCCCGTATCGAGAGGATCTGCGGTGGCTCGGGCGCATCCGACTTGCGGCCGCCGCGCGCTTCCGCGACGACAAGATCGACATCAGCGATTGCGGCGAGAAGGTGCGCGCGCTAATCGCCGAGTACATCGGTGCCGAACGCATCGAACAACTGTTGGAGCCGGTATCGATCCTGTCTCCCAAGTTCGACGAGGGAGTGGAGAAACTCGAGAACGCAGATGCGAAGGCGAGCGAGATGGAGCACGCCATCAAGGAGGAATTGAAGATCCGGTATGAGGAGAATCCAGTCTTCTACCAGACATTGCGTGAGCGACTTGAGCAGATCCTCGCCGAACGAAAGATGGAACGGCTGTCGTCGGCGGAGGAGTTGAGGCGGCTACGTACGCTCGCCCAGGAACTGCGAAGCGTCGCCAACATTGCCGAATCGATGGGACTCACACCCGTCTCCTTCGCGCTGTACGAGCTCTTTCTGCAAGATATGTCGGAAGGATCGATGAAGGTTGCGGAGACGCGAGCGCCCTACCACGCCAGCATCGACGAGCCGAAGCGAGAGCTCGCATCGTTGTTAGAGCATCACCTGCGAGCGCTCGCCGTGGTCGACTGGCGGACAAAGGACGACGTGCAGCGCGAAATGCGCCGGCAGGTCAAGCGTCAACTCCGGGCGGCTGGCCTCGATGGTGCGCAGATCGAATCGCTCACAAACGCCGCCATCGACATCGCCCGACGGGGGCTGCCCGCATGATGGATCCCGAACACGGACAATTGACGTTCGGCTCAACCGTCGTGCGCTACACGATCGTGCGGAGCGCGAGGCGGAGAAAGACCGTGGAAGTGCAGATCGACGGAAGGCGACACGTGAGAGTGGCAGCGCCCGCGGCCGCGACCCGTGAGAGGATCGAGCGGCTTCTGCGAGGACGGTCGCCATGGCTCATCGCTCGTGTGAAGCGCGAGGAGGAACCGGCAGTAACACACGAATTCGTGAATGGAGAAACGTTCCTATACCTGGGGCGCCAGGCACGTTTGCGGATCCTTGGCGTGAAAGGCGGCGAAAGCTCATCTGTTCGGCTCGTTCGAGGCTGTCTAGAAGTGCGCGTCCGGCCCGCCGCGACGGCGGGAGTAAGAAGACGGAGAATTCGAGAAGCTTTGGAGGAGTGGTATCGAGTGCGAGCGGAATCGAAGTTGTGCGAGCGTGTCCGCTTGTATGCACCGCAGCTTAGTGTCCAGCCCGCTGGCGTTATAGTCCGGGATCAGGCCAAACGATGGGGGAGCTGCAGCAATGATGGCGTTCTGCGCTTTAACTGGAGAATCGTGACAGCGCCGATTTCACTGGTTGACTACGTCGTGGTGCACGAATTGTCTCACCTGGCCGGCAATAAGAGGCACGCTGATTCCTTTTGGAAGACTCTGGCGCGGTTGCTGCCAGACTACGAGGACAGGAGAAACCGGCTACGGCGCCATGGCCACGAGTTCGCGTCGCAGAAGTGACGAGACCAGGTCGCACAAACTACCTTATCGACGACAGTCAGCTGAACGTCAACAGCCTTGTTCGAAGCATCAGATAGGCGGGCGTGACGTTGACCGAGTGCTTGACCGTTCTTGTACCGAAGGATGCCTTGCGTGATCGACCGGGCAGAGGACTTGGTTACATGAACCGCGCGAGAACGAAACAGTCAACTGATAAGGACGCGTGCCGCGATGCTCGATAAGCCTATTCATCTGATCGGTCCTGATGAGATCCAAGCGCTGGTAGACGGCCGCGTTTGTGAGCGACAACGGCTCGACTACAAGGAGTACCTCCCTCGCCCAGACGAACAGCGAAGCGAGTTCCTGGCTGACGTTACTTCGTTCGCAAATGCGAGTGGCGGCCATATTGTCTACGGCGTGATCGATGAAAGAGATGAGGATGGCCAGCCGACCGGATGCCCGGCTGAGGTTGCCGGCGTCGAGGTCAGCAATATCGACAACGAATTGCAGCGGCTCCGCAATAAACTCTCGGACTCAGTTGCGCCGCGCCTTGCGGGTGTCGAGATGCAAGAGATCGGACACTTCAGGCGCGGACCTGTGATACTCATTCGAATACCCCGCAGCTTGAATCGACCGCACATGGTCACCTTGGGCGCATCGAGATTCTACTCTCGTGATGGATCGGGGAAGCGCTCGCTGGACGTAATCCAGATCCGAGAAGCGTTTGTCCAGAGTCAGGAGCTCCGAACTGCGATTCGTCGATTCCGTGACGACCGCATTGCCGGATTGGTGGCGGGCGAGACACCTGTACCTCTTACCGGCAAGGCCGCGTTGTGCCTTCACGTCGTACCTATTCCCGCGTTTGAGTCGAATTATGCCGTCGACCTGCAGCATCTGGCTTCTGGCGGCTCTCGCCTTTTGAGTCCGATGCGGCCCTCTGGTTTCAACAGTTTCGTAAATTTTGATGGGCTCGTTCGTCACCTGTCCGGGCGCTATGTTCTGGTCTTTCGCTCGGGCTCCGTTGAGGCGGTCGATTCGGAGATCTTCGATGCTGAGCACAGGCAGATCTACGCGACCGCAATAGAGGACATGCTGAACCACGCCGTCAGTGATTACCTGAACGCTTTGGAGGATCTCGTTCCCGTCTATCCGGCGCTCATCGCCGTTACAATGAGCGGCGTGCGCGGGTTTGTTCTCAATTCTGATGCGGCTTGGGGTTCTGGAGCGCGTCCGCTTGATCGCGATGTGTTGACACTGCCCGAGATACTAGTCGAGAGTGCTCCCGCTAATCCTGGAGCAACGATGCGGACCGTGTATGACGCGTTGTGGCAGGCCCTAGGTGTTGTCCGAAGTCCGAACTATGATCGGGATGGAAATTGGCGTTCCTCGGGTTAGCCCATGCGCGAGCCGCCAACTTCGAGGACTGCCGCCTGCGTGGCAGTCTTCGAAAGACTATCTAGGCGCTTGCCTCATGCGACCGTCGTCTAGACGGTTCTGCCTCCGAAGCAGATGCTCGCCAAATTCGATCCTAAATCGGGCAAAATTGGGCGTGCTGACAAAGCATAGGGTCACGGTCCGCACCAGCGTTCCTCCGAAGCAGATGCTCGCCAAATCCGATCCTAAACCGTGCGAAATTGCGCGTGCTGACAAAGCAGAGGGTCGCAGCGCGCACCATCGTTCCTCCGAAACAGATTGCTCGCCCAACTCCGCTCACGAGCGGGGGAACCACGGAGTGGCAATCCGTGGCGTGCACCAAATCCCAGCGACTTGAAGCGCGTCCCACATCCTCGATTGAAACAGCGGAAACCGGCCCACTGTGACCGCCGGTTCAGCGATTCTCCGGCTTGAGCCAGGGATTGGCTAGTCCTTAGAGCGACTTAGTTGCGACGGACTGAGGTTCTGCGCGTTGATTGGAGATATTCTCATATCGCAACTGTCATTGACGGCAGGATCACGCCGAGAGAACGCCGTTGCGAGAACATCTGACCTCAGTGACACACGACACCCGGCTCGGGTTGCTGGCGAGCATCTTCGGTACCGCGGTGCTCGTTTTCGTCATGGCACCCTTCCACGACGAGATCGGCCTGTTAAACGAGGGCCTGGTCCTCCTGCTCCTTACGCTTGCCGTCTCGTCCACCTGGGGGTGGAGGGTCGGGCTGTTCGCCGCGAGCCTCACCAACATCACGCTCAACTTCTTTTTCATCTCGCCGCTACACAGATTCACCGTGCAGGAGCCGGAGAACGCATTCGGTCTCCTCGTCTTCCTTCTCGTATCGATCGTCGGCGGTTCCCTTCTCTCGCAAGCTCGCAGCGCAGCAGAGTTAGCCCGCCGCAGGCAAGCAGAAACAGAGATCGTGCTGCAGCTCAGCCGAGACCTAATCGGGCGCACCGATCCGACCGAAGCGCTAACGGCGCTCTGCGAGAACGTTGTCCGCGCGATGGGCGCGCCAGGATCGGCGGTGCTTAGCAAAGTTGGCAATCAGTGGGCAGTCCTGGCATCTACAGGCAGCGCAGAAGCGAGCAGGGGTGTTGACGCGAACGAGCGCGTGATGGCAGATCGAGCGGTCGAATCTGGTCGCGTCTCTTCGCGCGGTCACACGGGTCTGAGGCATTCGCGGACAACTCGTGTGGTCATGCCGTCGCGTGCACAGGAGCGGCCGGTCGGGGAGATGACCGAGGGCACCGCGTTCGCACCGCTCAGCGTCGGGAATCGCCAGCTGGGCGTACTGCGGCTCGATGGACCGATCAACAACCCCGTCTTCCGCGAGCATCCTGAGGAACTCCTCTCGGCGTTCGCCAGGGAGGCTGCTCTGGGGGTCCAGCGCGTTGAGCTGGCGCGAGAGGCGGCGCATGCGGAAGCGTTGCGCGAAGCGGACGAGATGAAGACGGCGCTCATGACTTCGATCTCGCACGATCTCAAGACACCGCTGGCAGGTATCACCGCGTCGGTGTCAAGTCTGTTGGACTGCAGCGTCGACTGGACCGACGAGGATCGAGGATCCTTCCTTGAGACGATCGACTCCCAGGCGAACCGGCTCAACCGCGTCATCAGCGACATCCTCGACATGAATCGGATAGAGGCCGGGGTAGTCAAACCCGTCACGTCCAACGTACGGGTGTCCGAGCTTCTCGAGGAGGCGGCCGAGCGAACCCGCGTCGCGACCGCGGGGCGAGCCGTAGGCGTGATGGCCTCGAGCGACCTCTTCGTGCAAACGGATCGGTCGCTCATGCTGCAAGCCTTGGTGAATCTCATTGAGAACGCTGCAAAATACTCGACGCCGAGAGGCGCCATCCGTCTGAGCGCCTCGCGTTCAACGACGGACGTCGAACTGGCTGTGGCCGACGAGGGTCCGGGAATTGCGACGCACGACCTTCCCCACGTCTTCGACCGGTTCTATCGAGCCGCCGACCAGAGCCGTCGGGTGAAGGGCAGTGGGCTCGGCCTGGCGATTGTCAAGGGATTCGTCGCTCTCTCAGGCGGCACCGTGCTCGTGGAAAGCTCGAGGAGCGGAACGCGTTTTCTCATCACGCTTCCCGTGAACGCCGACGTGGGTGTGGCATGAAACCGCGGATTCTGGTGGTTGATGACGAGGTTCAACTTCGGCGCGTTGTGAGTCGCTCGTTGCGGGGACACGGCTACGACACGCGTGAGGCCGAGAACGGCGCTGACACTCTCACGGCGTTTGAGGCGTTCAAACCGGACGTTGTCCTCCTCGACCTAATGCTCCCAGACATGACCGGTGTCGACATATGTCGCGAACTGAGAAAGAATCACCAGACGCCGATTATCATCCTCTCTGTCGTCGGCGAGGAACGCGCCAAGGTCGCCGCTCTGGACGAAGGCGCCGATGACTACATGACGAAGCCGTTCGGCATGGACGAACTGCTGGCCCGGGTACGCGTTGCGCTGCGTCGAGGCGCAACCGACCGCGTGCAACAAGCGTTAGTGAAGGTGGATGCGCTCAGCATCGATTTTGAAAACCGCCGGGTCGAACTCGATGGAAATGAAGTGCATCTCACGCCGACTGAGTACGAGTTGCTCAAGTATCTCGCAACCAATGCCGGCAAGGTCCTGACGCACCCGATGATCCTCCGCGCAGTGTGGGGCGATGAATACGCGGAGGACGTGCAGAACCTCCGCACGCACGTGAACCAGCTGCGCACAAAGCTCAGTGATCCGGCGAGGTCCCCCCGCTTCATTCGAACGGAGCCCGGCGTCGGTTACCGGTTCGCGAAGCCGGCGCCAAATCTCTGACGATTCTCTTACGGTCGCAGGCCATTTGCCGCATGCCTCCCTTACCTAATCGACTGCAAGCTTTCCAAATGAGGATCTTGCTCGTCGAAGACGAGGCAGCTCTCGCCGACGTCATGGCTCGAAACCTCCGGGCCCGTGACCACGATGTTGTGGTTACGCCGACCGCGCAGGCGGCCGTACTTTCGATGGCCGAGACCTGGCCGGAGGTCCTCGTCCTTGACGTGAACCTTCCGGACATGACCGGCTGGGACGTCCTGCGCCGCCTTACTCCGGCTGACCGCGCCGGCTTGCGAGTCGTCGTGATGTCGGCAGCGCCCGTCTCGCAAAAGCGGGTCGAAGAATTCAAACCCGACCGCACGCTGCAGAAGCCATTCCCCATCGACGCGCTGGTGCGGGCGATCAGTGATACAGAGGTGCGCCCATGAGCGACGTAGTCTTCGTCATCGTCAGGAAGACGACGTCCGGAAGCTCGTCGAGAGGTACAAGGACGGGGCGACTCTGGGCGTGTTCGGCGAGCCGCGCGTCAACGTGCTGAAGCTCAACCTCTCGCTCGATGATGAATTCCGAGCCGCGAATGTATCCCTATGATCGACACGAGCGCCGTCCCGGCATGAACGCACCGAGACAGAGTATCGCCATCGTCGCCCACGACGACGCCAAGTTGATGCGGCTGGTGGTGGCGTTCGGGCAGATGGGCTATAGCGTCAGCGCCTCCGAGTCGCACGCGATCATGGGCACGGCGCGCGACGTCGTTCGGACATCACCCGCGGCGATGGTGGTCGTGCTGGCCGGCACAGAGAACATCGTCGAGATCCGCGAACTACTGACGGCGGGTCCGGCGACACGGTTCCTGTTCCTCATGCCGGACATGCCGCCTACCGCTGCGCTCGCCCGGCTACTGAACGCGCACGGCGCCGCAGTCTTGGCCCGGGATGATCCGTCGCTCGTCATCGTGTCCACGCTCGTTGCGTTGCTCGCAAATGGAGATGTGCCGGCATGAGTCACGACGTGCGTCCGGATCCGGATGCGATCCTCGCCCGAGTGCAGCGCGAAGAATCGGCGCGTTCGGGCCGCGGCACCCTGCGCGTCTACCTGGGCGCCTTTGCCGGCGTTGGTAAAACCTACGCGATGCTGAGCGAGGCACGGCGCCGCAGCAGCTACGGCGAAGATGTCGTCGTCGGATTCGTCGAGACGCATGGCCGGAAGCAGACCGCGGTGATGCTGGAAGGTCTCGAAGTCATCCCACGCAAGCGCATCGAATATCGCGGCGTCGCCGTCGAGGAGATGGATGTTGAAGCGATCCTCCGTCGCCGGCCGGCCGTGTGCCTGGTCGACGAGCTGGCACACACAAACGCACCCGGCTCCGAACGGGAGAAACGGTACGAAGACGTCGAGGTCTTGCTCGACGCGAGCATCAATATTGTCTCGACGTTGAACGTCCAGCACCTGGAGAGCCTAAACGACACCGTCCACTCACTGACCGGCGTCAGGGTGCGCGAGACGATACCTGACTCCGTGACCGACGAGGCCGACGAACTGATTCTCATCGATCTCTCTCCGGAGGGCGCGCGGGCGCGCATGGAGCACGGGCACATCTATCCCTCGGACCAGGCACGCGCTGCCCTCGAGAGCTTCTTCCGTCCCGAGAACCTCGCGGCACTGCGGGAGATCGCGCTGAGGCGGACGGCACAGGAGGTCGACGAACAGCTCGACACGTACATGCGCGAGCTGACCCATCATCGGCCCGACGTCGATGAGCACGTGCTTGTTTTCGTCGACGCCTCTCCATCTTCGCAGGCGCTCATCCGGCGGGGCTGGCGTATCGCCCAGGGTCTTCGCGCCGACCTGATGGTGGTTTACGTCCGGCAGGAGATGAGCGAGTCGGAACAGCGCGACCTTGCCCGCACATTGGAGCTGGCTGAGGACCTGAACGCGCGCGTAGTCCCGCTCCAGGGCGAGGACGCCATAGCGGCGCTCACCGCCTTCATCAAAGCCCAACGCGTCAACCATGTTGTGCTCGCGCATCGCAAGCGGGGGCTGCTCGCACGGCTGGCGCGGCGTTCGCTCGCGGATCAACTCATGTTTGACGTGCCGGACGTCGAACTCCATCTCACAGCGAGCGGGGAGTAACTTCGGATGCCCAATGACCCTCGGGAGCCGGAACAGGACGACGAGCCGAGCAGGCTGCGCCTCTCCCGCAAGAATCGCGCGCCCGATTTGGAACCGACGGAGATCGTGCGCGGGGCCAAGCGGGGATCGCGCTACGCGCGGCGCGTCCGCGCGGCGGAGCGGCGCTTTGAACGGGGACCGGACGAGGGCACCGTGCGCGCCACCTCCGTCGCGACCGCGCCCCGCACGCGGGGCCAGCGGCTCTGGCGCGGGGCACGGCGTGTCTTCGTCGGCTCGCCGATTGCGTCAGAGGAAGCGGATGAGCAGAAGCTGCCGAAATGGAAGGCGCTCGCCGTGTTCTCGTCGGACGTGCTCTCATCGAGCGCGTACGCGACCGACGAGATCCTGTTGGTGCTCGCGGCTGCAGGCGCGGGCGCGCTGGCCGGCCTCTATTCCATCGAGATCGCGCTGGCGATCGTACTGCTGCTCGCTATTGTCACCTTCTCATATCGCCAGACGATAAAGGCCTACCCGAACGGCGGTGGAGCTTACATCGTCGCGAGGGAGAACCTCGGCAACGCTGCCGGACTGAGCGCGGCAGCCGCCCTTGCCGTCGACTATGTGCTCACCGTCTCCGTCTCGATCGCGGCAGGTGTGCTCGCCATCACCTCGGCGTTTCCCGAGCTTCACAACTACGCGATCGAGATCGCCATTGGCGTCGTGGCCATCATCACGCTCCTGAACCTCCGGGGACTCCGCGAGTCAGCGACCATCTTCGCGTTGCCAACGTACGCGTTCATCGTTTCGATCGTGTTGCTGCTCATCGTCGGCTTCATCCGTCTCGTCCTCGACCCGGGTCTCCAGGCGGAGATCCCGGAGTCCGTGCACCCGGTCGGCACATCAAGCCTGACGATATTTCTCGTATTGAGGGCGTTTGCGTCGGGGTGCGCGGCGCTCACCGGCACGGAAGCGATCTCCAACGGCGTGCCGGCATTTCGCAAGCCGGAGTCACGAAACGCCTCGATCACGCTGGTCTGGATGGGCGTGATCCTGGGCACGTTTTTCCTCGGCATCACCGTCCTCGCGCACGAGTTCGGTGTGCATCACGCCGACGAGATCTCGGTCCCGGCGCAGATCGCGAAGACGGTGTTCGGGGAGACGCCGATGTTCTACTTCATCCAGGCATCGACGGCGCTTATCCTGCTGCTGGCTGCGAATACGAGCTACGCGGACTTCCCTCGCCTGGGGTCCATCCTCGCGAAGGACCGCTTTCTGCCGCATCAGTTCACGTTCCGCGGCGACCGCCTGGCGTTTTCGCACGGGATCATCGTGCTCGGCGTGTCGTCATCGTTCCTACTCTTCGCTTTCAACGCAGATGTCGACGAGCTCATCCCGCTATACGCGTTCGGTGTCTTTGTGTCGTTCACCCTGTCGCAGGGGGGCATGGTGGTCCACTGGCTGCGGTTGCGGGAACCGGGATGGCGACGCAGCATGTTGATCAGCGCGGCGGGCGCAACGGCGACGGCGGTCGTCGCGGCGATCGTCGGCAGCACGAAGTTCGGCGAAGGCGCCTGGATCAGCATGGTCGCAATGTTCTTCCTGGCGATGTTCTTCCTCGCGATTCACACACACTTCGCGACTGTCGAACGCGCGCTCACGCTCCCACAAGACCCGCTGTCAGGGAGTGGTGGGAGTCGCAGACACGTCGTCATCGTGCCGGTGGAAGAGTTGAACCGCGCTGTAGTACAGACCGTCAACTACGCAAGGGCGATCTCAGCAAACGTGACCGCGCTCCACGTCACCGATGATCCGGAAGCCGGTAACGAGCTGCGACGGGAATGGGAGCAGATCATACTGGACGTGCCGCTGCTGATCATCGACTCGCCGTACCGGTCGTTCGTGGCGCCGGTCGTCGCGTATATCGATGCGATCGGCAAATCAGAAGCCGACCCGTACGTCACAGTCGTGTTACCCGAGTTCCGCACGCCGTGGCCCTGGCAGCGCTGGCTGCACAACCAGTCAGCGCGGCGCCTGCAGGCAGCGCTTTTGGAGCGGCCGAACACGGCGGTCTGCGAGTTCCCATTTCACCTCGTGCCACCCGAAGAAGAGGACTGAACTCGCGCCGAAGGATTGGCGATGTGACGCAGGGCGCACTGTTCACGACCGGCGGTTCAGCGAACCGCAGGTCAGGGCGCAGCTCCCTTCCTAAACTGACGCTCGAGCGATCGACGCTGCGCGCTAGTTCGGCGAGTTGCTCTGCGCGGAGTTGACCTACGTCCGATCCTGCTACGATTCCATCGAACATTACCGGCGCGCGCGCGGAGGCCCGCCATGTGCATCCCAGAATCGGCCGGGCTCAAGATCCTTCGGGCGCGTGAGGTCCTAACGGATCTCCAAACTCGCGTGGATAAGTACGTCGCGCTTGAGCCGTTTAGTGTCGTCTACACAACACCCCCTGACAATCCGGGAACGCACGTCTTCACTTTCGAGGTCAGGGAGCCTCTGCCTCCATTCGGCCTATTGGTCGGCGACGTCGTACATTGCCTTCGCTCGGCACTCGACCAGATTGCTTACGCCTTGGCAAACAGACCTGAGAGGCAAATCTACTTCCCGATTTCTAACTCCGATCCGACCAAGCTGACTGCGAAGCAACGAGCGAGTTGGCGCGATCGCCTCTCAATATTTCCCGCCGAGGCTCGCCAGGCAATCGAGGATCTTCAGCCGTTTAGAGGCCTCGGGACGGAAGATCCCTTGTGGCGGATTCATGAACTTGATCGCGTAGACAAGCACCAGCTGATTCCAACAGTGCTCCCCATCGTCAAACTCGGGGTGAAGTACGATCCGGTGCAGCATGCAACGCTGCCGGAAGATTTTCGTATAGCGGAAGGTTTTCTGGGCTACCATCCACGCGACGGAAGCACCATCGCAATCCAGATTAAAGGAGGTCTCGATCTTCCCGCTCCACCAAGGTTCTCGGGTGAGATTGGGTTCGAGTGGGAGGGAGGTCATCTCGTTCGAATTAGCGTTGTCAGCGCCCTCTGCGACTACATGGCGGACGAAGTACAGCCGAAGTTCGCGCGGCTGTTCGGTCAACAATTGGCGCAGCCCACCCGTCCAACTAGCCAGATTCTAATGAGGTATGGCTACGACGGTCCCAGCGCCCCTGCCGAATAGCGCCGAGCGATTTTGCGCCTGCTGCCAGCGGACGTCGTGCCGTGGCAGCAGCGTTCCTCCGAAGCAGATGCTCGCCAATTCCGATCCTAAACCGGATGAAATTGCGCGTGCTGACAAAGCAGAGGGTCGCGACGGGCACCAGCGTTCCTCCGAAGCAGATGCTCGCCAAATCCGATCCTAAACCGGGCGAAATTGCGCGTGCTGACAAAGCATAGGGTCGCGACAGGCACCAGCGTTCCTCCGAAGCAGATGCTCGCCAAATCCGATCTTAGAACGGGCAATATCGGCCGCGCTGCGTAAGCAGAGGATCGCCGCCGTGCACGATTGTGCATTCGAACTAATGCCCAACCGCCTCTTCGTAGATTGACCGGCGACTCGCGCAACCGCCGGTCACGGCGGACTGCAAGGAAAGACCTCCGTCGTCAGTCGATGGGCTGTCTCGCGAACGATGCCGGCTCGCCCGCTCAGCAGCCATCCTGGCGAGGGTGACGGAGCTGGACGCGGCACCCGAGCACAAAACTTGAACAGAGGATCGACGCCTTATCCCAGGGCACTTGCGCGGGGTCTCCCGTTGACGACGGGGCACCTGCGTCCGAAGCCGAGCTCGCCAAACCCGATGCTAGAACGGGCGAAACTGGCCGTGCTGAGAAAGGAGCGGGTCGCCGTCGCGCACCATCATTCCTCTTCTAAGCTACCTCGAAGCCCCTGATTCTGACGTCAACCAAGCGTGGACCGTCGCTGGCTATCATTTCACCCAGCACACTCCGAAGGTCCGAGCGCGTGTCCACTCGTCGTGCCGGGACGCCATAGGCAGTAGACAACGACACCCAATCAATTTCGGGGCTGACGAGATCCATTCCGAGGAACTGTGAGGAACGAGTCCCTTCACCGAGGTACTCGGTCATGTTGACTTTGAGGATGTCGTAGCTGCGGTTGTTGCACACGACCACTTTCACCGGCAGACCGTAGTGTGCCGCTGTCCACAGCGCCTGTATTGAGTACTGTGCGGCGCCGTCTCCAACGACGGCAATGACTGGCGCCGAAGGTTGTGCCAACTGCACCCCCAACGCTCCTGGGATGCCCCAGCCTAACGCGCCGCCCCGCGCACCGAAGAGGCTTCCCGGTCGGGAGAACGCGAACACTTGATGGAGGGCTCCAGTTGTCGTCGCAGCTTCGTCACAGATAATCGTGTCCGGTGGCGCAGCATCGCGCAGTGCCACCATGAGCTCCAACGGATTGATTGCGCCGCTGTCAGTCGCCGACAGTCTCTTCTCTAGGCGGGATCTCATTCCGTTACGACGAACAACGGCCGCATCGCGGCGCTGTTGTGCGGCGCCTTCATATTCGGGACCCGCGAGCGCGATTACTGCACTCCGAAGGTCGCGACAACTGGATTGCAGACCTCCTACTATCGCTACTTGTACTGGTGTGTTCTTGGCGGCCTCCCAACCGGATTGATCAAGGTGCACAACCGGCACGCCCGGCGGCAGCAATGCCTCGCCCACATCGATGAACTGCGAGAACAACGGTGTGCCAATCGCGATGATTAGGTCTGCGTCGGCGAGAAGTTCGATCGTCTTTCGTGAGTTCACATTCAACGTGCGCGCAAAGAGGGGGTGGTCGTTGGGGAACGAAAGATCCGATTGCGCTACGGCGTAGACGGAAGCTCCTGTCGTTTCTGCGAGATCCACGAGATACGCACTCGCATTGCTGCGCGCAACGTCGTCTCCGCAGAGAATGACTGGATTCTTTGCCTTGATGACAAGCTCGGCAGCAAATCCGACCGCGCCTTTGTTCGGAGTACTCTCCGAAGACCACGACGTAAACTCTTCTCCGCCGACCTTGGTATCGCAGTGCTCATCCAGGAGATCGATTGGCAAAGAGAGAAATACTGGGCCAGTAGGCGGTTGCAAAACTAACTTAAGCGCGCGCCGCAACGCTGTCACAGCATCATTCGGATGCCGCAACTCCCACGACCATTTCGTAAATTGCCGCGCCATGGCCACAAGATCCGAGGACAAAAGTGGTTCGTCGATCATGTGCCTGGTAGACGACTGGCCTGCCGTTACGACCAGCGGCGACCGTCCGTAATGCGCGTTATACAGCTGGCTGAGGCCGTTTGCGACGCCGCCTGTGACGTGAAGATTGACGAACCCGACACGTCCGCTCGCACGAGCGTACCCGTCGGCCATCGCCACGGCGACGGTCTCGTGAAGGGCGAGCATATAGGACAAGCGAGGTCGGTCCGACAATGCCGCAAGAAATCCTTGTTCGGTTGTGCCGGGGTTACCAAAGACATACTGCACATCGGCGGCCTCAAGCACATCAAGAAAGGCTTCCTTCGCGGGTCGACCGCTGGCTTGAGGCATCTCACTCACTCTCTCGTAACGTGGTTCTCAACACATGCTTGAGGATCTTTCCGGTGGGGTTGCGCGGCATGTCGTCAATCAGCCGGTAGGATTTCGGCCGCTTGTAATTGGCCAATTGTGAAGCGGCGAGACGTCGGAGGTCTTCGATGTCAACAGTTGCGCCCGGCTGCAACGAGACAAAGGCTACAGCTACCTCGCCCCACTTTTCGTCGGGCATGCCAACGACCGCGACATCGCGCACACCCTCTATCGTGTGGATCACGTCCTCGATCTCTTGGGGGTATACGTTGAAACCACCTGAGATGATCATGTCCTTCTTTCGATCAACTAGGTAGAAATATCCATCGCTATCCTGGCGGGCGAGATCACCCGTATACAGCCATCCCTCCCGCAGTGTCGCCGCGGTCTCGGATGCCCGATTCCAGTAGCCGGACATGTTCTTGTCTGACTTGGCGATGATCTCGCCAACCTGACCACGCTCGACATCGGCGCCATTGTCGTCGACGATGCGGAGTAGCATCCCTTCCGCCGGCAATCCGATTGAAGACAGACGCGGCGAGCCGACGAAATGATCGACGACCGGTAGGCGGGTCATGAAAGGACAGCCTTCCGTGAGCCCGTAGGCGTGCATGAGGATGCCTGGGAACCTAAGGCTCGCCGCCTCGGCGAGTGGCTGTGGCATGGGCGCGGCTCCGTAAGCGATGAGGCGTAGACTGCTCAGGTCCACGCGATCGATCTCGGAGCTTTCAAGGAGAGCTCGCAGCACCGTCGGTACCGCCACCGTATGCGTCACGCGCTCGCGCTCGATCGTTCGTAGTGCCTCGTCGGCGTCGAAGTCCTCCATGGTGATGTGCGTCGCGCCGACACACGGAACGTTGTAAATGCGGACGCCAGCGGCTGCGTGGCCGAGGGGTGTCAGAGTGAGGAAAACGTCATCCGGCGAAAGACCATGGCCGAGGTTCCCGGTCAGGGCATTAAACGTCAGGGCGCGGTGCGATAGCATCGCGCCCTTTGGCTGCCCTGTCGTGCCGCTCGTGTATATCTGGAGAGCGATGTCTTCCGCCTGCGCTGGGCTGGACCACACGTCGTATGGACCATGGAGAATCGCCTCGTCATATCGAACCGCGTTCGCTAGCCCGGAAGCGCCAACCGAAATCAGGTGAGTCTCCTGACCGAGCGCCGGCGCGAGGATGTCATCGAACTCGGGATGGTAAATGATGCTACGAGCGGCCGAATCTTGCAGGATGTGCGTCGCTTCCCGGGTCGTGAGCCGGGGATTTATCGGCGTAATCGTCGCGCCCAGCACCGAACAGGCATAATACGCCGGCATGTACACGGGGGAGTTTTTCAGCATCAGGCAGACGCGATCTCCGCGGCCGATCCCTGTCGCGTCCAGATAGCCCGCGAGTCTCAGCGACTCGTCGAGCAGATCAGGATAGGTCCGACGTTCACTCCCGCAGACGAACGCAGCTTTCTTAGGTGCGACCTCGGCAGCGCGTTGAAGGAACTCATGGAGGAGCACAGTATTGCCTCAATTGGAACGTCAACGAGGGAGCGCGACTAGATTTCGACTTCCATTAGCGGGATGTGCTGCTGCGCACCGTACATGTCGGCGCACGCGGAGTCACCGATTGCGAAATAGGCACCGCGCCCATACTTGAAGAAAGAGATCTTGATCGCTTGCAGTCCATCAATGAAGAAGATGCCGTACACGCCCTCAGGCGGGAGACGATACAGCTCAGCAACGCGCGCCTTCGTGAACTCCTCTGAATTGCGGGCGCGTTCGTAATCTTCAGGCTTGTCAAACACAAGATCGACGGTCGTAATGAAGGGCTCCGCGTTCTTACTCCGGACAATCGCCGCAAGCTCACCTACTCTTGTCACTTGTTCAGTCCTTCCCGGAGAACATCGTCTCCAGTTCGGCTTCATTCACGGGAAAGTCGATGATGTGCCGACGAAAGGGCTCGCCGGGATCGTCCAAAGGCATGAGGTGCCAAATGTTGAACTCGTATACCTCGCCCAACGGGGCAAACTTTCGCTGTTGCGGGGAGGCAGTGTTGCCGGCTGTGGTCTTGCGCCCCGGGAAGTCCGCGAAGAAGTAGCGGAGCCATGCACCGTTAGCTAGCCGGTCAGCGCTTTCCTGCGTTGAGGCCGTTATCGTGACAAGCAGCGCGACCTCGTGCGGCGTCGCAATGTCTCGTAGAGGTTCGGATGTGCCCAGAACTCCATCACGGCCGAACGCGTGCACGGTCATGTCATAAGTCTCGTCGCCGGCCATTTTCTTGATCAGCGCCTGGATGTCGGCTTCGATCTCGTCAAGATGCGCGATCATCGCAGGATCGCGAATGCCGAAGAGACTGAATGTCTGATACCCAACGGATGCAGCACCTTCGAGTTTCACCGTGTACGGAGCATCTACCCAGAGGCCGCCGGCGCACCGCACCGTCCGGTCGCTAATCTGCTCATACGTCGCATTGGTCACATCGAGTAGTCCACCGGGGTTGCGTTCAATGTTTGGATCTTCACGCTCGTACAAAGAGTGCGTCTTGATCGCGCGTGTCGTGCATCGAAGGTTTGGGCTCAGCGGCGTTAGCGTGAAGGACAAGTCGTTCTCTATTTCCGCGAGCACGAACTCGTAGCTGTTGGTTGGCTCACAGACGAGCGACGCGCATTCGACCAACTTGCCGATGTGCGCCGCTTGTCCGCGGCTCACGCCTTCGCGGAGAAGCGGCGCCATGTGGATTCCTACGTCAAGCGCCCGCCCAGTGATCACCCCGTCGACGCCCTCATCGAGTGCACTCATGACTGGCTCAGGTCCCATCTGCGAGACGATGCGCTTGGATCGATCGATTTCCTCCTCGGTCAAGAATTCCGCGAGCCGCGGCGTGTCCATCGATCGACGGATCTTTACGCCGGACCGAACCTTCTGCTTCAAATATTCCTTGTCGACCTCACCGGAGATGATGGCGATCTTGAGATTTGTCCCTGTTTCAGCACAGAGCTTGTTGATGAGCCGAAGCGATTTCAGCAGGTGAAGATCTCCGCCAGCGCCACCGCATGAAAACACGAACGGTGTGGAGGTACGTTTTGCGGCGAGCAGGATCGGCTCGATCTCTGCCCGCTCGATAGCGAGCGTGTCGTCGTGCCCGAGATAGAACGGTCCCGCATCCATCCCGGTACCTTGTGCCGCGATAACAGTGACGCCGCCGTCGATCGCTTCCACAGCCCGTTCGAAGGTCTCCGATGGCCTGCCGCCAAGGCGGCCATCAAGAACGTACGAAAGTAGTCGAATTGTCATGACAAACTCCTAGCCAAGTCTGAACGCTGTCCCGTAAAGCGGTCACGGCTTCACGGCGAGATCAGGTCGGAAGTATGCGTCGGGGTAGGAGGAAACCGTGACGTCGTCCTGATGCCCCACGAGAATTCCGAGATTGACGATGCCGTAGACGGGCAAGAGTTCGCGGGCTCGCTCCCAGAGATCTTGCAGAATCGGAACGCGCGCATCCGCGGTCTCAGCGAGGCGATCCTGTTCGATGAGCGCTTGAATTTGCTCGTCGCAGATGCGGCCCACGGCCGTGTCACAGGCGAACCAGTCGTAGTAGTACGACGGGTCGGGGAAGTCGAAGTCACCGCCGGCCTGCAGGATGATCGCCGGCTTAGTTGCAGGATCGCCGAGGTCCCGGACAAAGTCAGGCGACACGTCTTCAAGGCTTCGGACCAAGATGCGTGCGTTAATGCCTGCTTCTTGAAATTGCTGCACCACCAATTCGCCGAGTAGGTCAGCGCGAGGGTGCCGCTCCGGATAGACGCCGACGGTGATCTCTTCGCCGGCATACCCGATCGATTCTAAAAGTCGCGCAGTTTCCGACGGGTCATGGGGATAACTTTCCAATTCGTCGTTGGAGCCGAGAAATGTTGCGGGGGCGTACTGACCGCGAGCATCTATGCCCAAGGGATCGTAGAACGCTAAGACCTCATCGATGTCCGTTGCATACGCGACCGCCTGTCGAAATTCGGTTTGAGCGGACCACTCATTTCCATTGGTCGTGAAGTGGTAGCTTACGTTCAACACCGGCGCGCCAATCGTGTAGTCGGGGAGAGAGTCGATAACCGCTGCGGGCAGCGCCAGTGCGATGTCTGCTTCCCCTGACGCGAGTACGGCGGTGCGGGCGTTGTCATCCTCTCTGACCAAATAGGTCACTTCGTCGTAGCGCCCCGGCGTTCCCCAATACTCGTCGAAACGAGCCAGCTGCCATCGGAGCCCTCGTTCGATCTCGGTTACTTGATAGGGGCCTGTGCCGATAATCTCAGCGCTTAGTCGGTCGGTATCGCTCAGCAGCGCCGGCGCCGGAATGAACACGTATGCAAGTTTCACTGGCAGAGCAGGATCGGGACCGTTCGTTGTGATGAGGAAGTCCGCGCCATCGGCGGCGACGGACGCAACACTACCCAGATACAGCTCTGCGACCTCTGAACCCACCGATTCATCGAGTATTCGCTCGAATGCGGAGACGGCGACCGCAGTGTCGAATGCGTCCCCGTTGTGAAATGTCACACCTTCGCGCAGATGAAAGCGCCAGACGGTCTCACTGTCTCGCACCCAACTGTCAGACAGCGCACCGATCGCTTCCCCATCTGCAGACAATCCAGTGAGACCCTCGTAAGTCCCAAGAAGAACATTGAATCCGAGTCCCGTCGCAAAGAAAGCCGTGATATCGAAGTTCGGTGGTTCGCCTGCCACGGCTACGGTCAGGCTCGTCTCGCTTTCTCCTTCAGGTTCTGTGGTGTCAGGGTTGTCGTCATCGCCACAAGCGACCGTCCAAACGAGAATGGACATCAACGTACAAAACGTGGTGAGTTTGACGGCGAGGGAATGAGCGAACACGCGAGCCTCCTAGAGTTCAAAAGAGGGGGAGTCCATCTAAGTTCGACATTTGATATAATATAATTGACAATCCTTTGTCAAGAGGCTAAAGTCGAGTTCGCCGCCGTGGACATTCTGGTCAGTGAATCGAGAGTGCGAATCCAGAATTGATGATGCAACTCGCGGTCGTGGCGGTGCGATGCGTGTCGACGGTACTGTTCGCCACGATATTGGTCTTTGTGCTTCTCCATACATTTGCGGACCCCGCACAAATCTCGGCACCCCTATCGGCTGGGGAGGCGTTCATCGAACAACGGCGTGAACTGCTTGGGCTTAATGATCCCTACTACCAGCAGTTTGGGAGATACCTCTGGGGCGCGGTGCGTTTGGACTTCGGAGACTCGCTAGTCCAGGGCGAACCGGCTTCTGAACTGGTCCTCCGGCGGCTGCCGCGAACACTCATCCTCGCCACGAGCGCAATGCTCTTAGCCGTCACAGTTGCGGTGAGCGTCGGGACCGTGGCTGCCTACTACAAGGATGGTCTGCTCGACCGCGTACTGACCACGATGACGTTTGGTGCAGCTGCAATTGCCGAGTATTGGTTCGGTCTCATGTTGCTGATCATCTTCGCTGTGGAGCTGCGGTGGCTACCTACCGGGGGCTACGGTCCGACTGAGCTGATTCTCCCCGCAGCGACGCTCGCGCTGCGGCCGACGGGTCGAATCTTCCAGATCAGTCGTTCGTCGTTAGTCGAGGCACTCGCGCAACCGCACATTCAGACGGCGCGCAGCAAGGGACTGCCAGAAAGTCGCGTGGTGATGCGGCATGCCCTCCGCAACGCCGCAATCCCTATGGTGAGTCTTACCGGATTCGAATACGCGCGCTTGCTCGTGGGCTCGACGGTTATTGTCGAAGTCATCTTTGCTTGGCCTGGCGTGGGCACTCTTGTGATTGACGCGCTGCGATCCCATGACCTGCCGGTGGTGGAAGCAACGGTCGTCATCATGGCGATCCTCATTGCCGGGATCAACGGAACTGTGGATCTACTCTATTCAGCGCTCGACCCAAGGCTGCGTGAGCGATGATTGCGACTCCAGCCGCAGACGGAAAACGGTGGATCCATCTGGGCGTGACGATCCGAGGCTTCGGTCGCGATCCTCTATTGGTGTGGGCCGCGGTCATGCTGGTCTTCATTCTTGCGGTTGAACTAGTGGATGTCCTTGTAGGGACGTTTGACAGCACGAGCCAGGACATCTCCGTTGGACTGACGGAACCCGTGTGGGCCGGCGGCAGTTGGGAGCACCCCTTCGGCACCGACGAACTCGGGCGCGACCTCCTTGCGCGGATCGTAAGGGGACTGAGAACGTCTGTCTTGATCGCGGTGGCAGCGGGAACAATGGCCAGTATCGTCGGCACGACGATGGGAATACTCTCCGGCTACATGCGCAACTGGCTCGCCGTCGCCCTTCGTACCGTTGTCGATGTCCAGATGAGTTTCCCCGGCCTGTTGCTGCTGCTCACCATCTTGTTTGCTTTCGGACGCGACGTATCGGTGATCATCGTGGCACTAGCCGCTACTCATTGGACGGTCTTCGCTCGTGTCATTGGAGCGGGCACGATGTCCACCGCGCGCGAGCAGTACGTTCAGGCGGCTACATGTCTCGGCGCCAGTCACACCCGGATCGTCCTACGGCATGTGCTACCTAATCAACTGCCGATTCTCGTGCCGTTAATTGGGTTGGAGATAGCGACGCTGTTACTGGCGGAGGGGGCGATTAGCTATCTCGGGTTGGGGATCGTGCCTCCACAAATCAGCTTAGGGGCATTGCTCGCACAAGGTAGCCAATACATGTTTCTGTCCTATTGGCCCACCGCAATCCCCGGCCTGACGCTGGCGTTGCTCGTGCTCCTGGTTAATACGGTCGCAACGCGCTTACGTGACCACTTGCAGCGATAGATCGATATCCAGTGAAAGCGACAAATTGACTAGGGGCACGATCACAGCAGATCTCGCCAGACATACCGGATCCCAATCCTCGCTTGTCGGCGTTCTTTGGGGCGTCGGTCTCATCAGCTTCGCCGTGCCGATGTACGGTTACGGCGTGGCGATCACGCATGTGCAGTCGGCAACCGGTTGGTCTCGGACTGGACTATCGTTTGGCGCCACCCTTCTCACGTTGAGCTTCGTGCTGACCCCGGCGATCGGTTTTCTTGTCCTTCGCGTCGGTCCCAGACGGACGCTCCTGATTGGTAGCGCCCTGGCTGCTGCAGGTGGTCTCATCGCGGCCACGGCTTCGTCCTTGTGGATATTCATTCTGGGCGCGGGACTCATGAGCGGGGTCGCCTGTATTTGCTCAGGCAACGTGCCATCGATGACGATGGTGCTCAAGTGGTTCCCGACCAGTCCCACGCGTGCGATGGGTGTAGTGACCAGCGCGGGCGGGGCGGCGGGTGTGCTGGGCCCACCGCTCGCGGCGTGGTTCCTCGCAGTTGGCTCAAGCTGGCGTACGATGTGGCTGGTGCACAGCGGACTCGCCATCGTCGGCGGCGTAACGGTTTGGCTGCTGACGAGTGACACGCCTAACGGCAAGCAAAACTCGAACGTAGACGCCGGCGCGAAGTCGCCGAGAATTAATGATGAACGTTCTCAATCGTTTCTCCGTGTCATGTGGGAGCCATTGAAGATGCCTGCCTTTTGGGCACTCACGTTTGCGGGCTTGTCGGGCACTATGACTTCCTTTGTACTTTTTGCTCACCTTCCCGCGGCCTTACAGGATGATGGTAGGTCCGCTGCGGAGACCGCCGTGATGATCGCCATCATGTCAGCGGCTAGCGTGGTGACGAGAGCAGGCATCGGATTTCTCGATATTCCTCTCTCACATAAGATCATCGTAGCTGTTAGTCTATGCGTCTTAGGGGTGGGTGTCGCGATTGCTTGGTTTGGACCGCACCATATGCTCTTTCTCTATCTTTCGAGCGGCTTGATTGGGATTGCAATGGGCCCTTGGACGCTGTTGCTTTTGATTCAACTCGCCGGCCTGTTTGGATACGACAACTACCCAGTTGTCGCGGGTACATTCCGAGCGATTGTCATCGGGGCATCATCCGCCGGGCCGGTGGGCGCTGGATTGTTACACGCCGCCTCGGGGTCGTATAACGTCGTTTTTGGTGCATGTAGCATCATTTGTGCGCTGGGAGCCCTTTCGGCACTCGCCGTGCCGGGGCGGCTCTCATCTGACGCATTCGTGATCGAAGTCGAGCCTTGAGGCAGGAATGAGCGTCCAGAGGTTCAATACAAAGACGGATTGGGTGATTGCGGAGCTTAAGGTCGCAATCAGCAAAGGGCGGGTTGCCCCCGGAACACGAATGCGGGTGCAGGAGTGGGCAGAACGCCTGGGTGTAAGTACAACCCCTGTCCGCGAGGCGTTTAAGGCGCTTGAAGGCGAGGGCTATTTGGATAGCCTTCCTCATCAGGGCGCTCGCGTTACAGCATTTTCAGAGAAGGACTACACCGAGTACTTGCTCGTTCGCTCGGCACTCGACGCGCTTGCCACGCAGTTGACGGCTGGACGACTCTCAGCGGAAGAGATGTCGATTCTCTGCAAACGTCTCACGGAAATAAACGTTGAGCTTCAGTCCGCGCGTACCGGAGTCAAAGCGCAACGGACTGCAGTGGAGTTTCACAAAGTAATCTATGCGTCTGCTGGCTCTGTCCTTCTGTCGAACCTTGTCGAGCCCTTGTGGCGACTGAGCCCCTCCGGGTTCATCAACCTCTGGGATCGGCAATCTCACGACGAGGTCGTATGCGAACACGACGCGATAATCAACGCGCTAAGAGCGCGTGATGAAGTCTCAGCAGGAGCGGCGGCTAGGGAGCACCAAGACCGCGCCCTCGGTCGCCTGCGCGAAATTGGATTCAAGGGTGCGGGTAAGTCAACAGAAGAATAGAGTCCCCGCAGCGCGCACGTCCCTTGCATGCGGATGTGCTTACAACGGACAGCCGACGCCCTGGGCGCGATCGTCCGTTCCCCGGCCATGGAGATCATCGACATGCGCCAAGTAGTGGACGCTGATTAACCAGAGTTTGGTTGACTTCCATGTCTTTTCCCTAGAGCGTTGCTCCGGACCTCACAAGCGGGCTACCGAAAACAGCGGCAGTTAGGTGCGCAGCTCTGGTTCATGAAAGGCCCGGTGGGCCGACCCCATCCCCCTCCAAAACCGCCGGGTGAATAGCAACGAGCACAGGCCGCGATCGCGACCTGCTGCTCTGCGGAAGAGGCTGTTGGTCAGGCGGTTGTGTGCTGAAGCCCGTGCTTCGTCGCCGCCTTCATCGTCGGAAAGGTCTCGCCGCACGCGCCGCAACCGTACGCGTCGCCTTTGGTCGCCGCCCTCGCGACCTTCTTCTTGGCAGCCTTCTTGTCCGTGCTCTTGGCCGACCTCGTCGCTGACGCCTTCTTCGTCGACTCCTTGGCGCTCGTCTTCGCCTGCGCCTTATCGCCTCTAGCCTTCCGCGGCTTGGGCTCGCTGCCCAGACTCCAGAACCGCCAGCCGTTCACCGCCACTCCGCCGGTGATCTCCCCGCCCGCCGACGACGGACTGTTGAACTCCTTCCCGTCCGCGAGGCGGTAACGCAAGCCGTCTTTGGTCTTCACGACCTCGCACGTATGCTCCTTCCCTTTGTGCCGAGCCTTCAGCACCGTGCCCGCTGATAGATCCCGGTTCTCGACCGGCATGACGCCGCTCCTTTCGCTCGCCCCTGCCAAAGGGCTCTCTCGTTGGCGAGCCCATCCATCGCTCTGGGCGCGCCGGAAGTCAACGGCTTTCGCCAACCGTTAACGCTCACAGATGTCGAGGAAGAGGCGCCTCATCGGCTTGACTTGTGCGCGCAGGAGAGCGGTCATGCGGTCATGGAAACGAACACATCCGAACGCTCGCTACCCAGGCTGATCGAGCTGTACATTCTGCGCTGCCGCGTCGAAGGTAAGTCCGAACGCACGGTCTGCGCTTACGGCGAGTCGTTGCGGCGCTTCCTTCGCGCATTGGACGAAGACGGCGTCAGCCACGACGCAACGTCGGTGACCTCCGAGCACATCTATGCCTACCTCGGACGCTTCACGGCGCTATCGCTAGATACGCGCCACCGGTATTTCCGCGAGGTGCGCTGTTTCTACAACTGGCTGGTCGACGCCGGCTACGTGGAGCGCTCGCCCTTCACGGGGCTCCGCAACGTGCGGTTACCGAGCAAGATCGTCCAGCCCTTCCAACCGGCCGACGTCAGGCTGTTGCTCGCTGCCTGCGCCAACACCGACATCGGGCTTCGCGACCGCGCGATCGTGATCACCTTCCTCGACACGGGCATCCGTGTGTCCGAGCTGGCGCAGTTGACGCTCGCCGATCTCGATCTCGACGGATTACGCCTGCGCGTATTGCACGCGAAGGGGAACAAGCAGCGCGTCGTGCCGTTCTCGGAGACCTGCAGGTTGGAGCTGGGGCGTTTTCTTGAACGGCGCGGCGACGCTGAAGGACCCCTCTTCTGCGCAAGCGATAACCACCTGTGGCTGCGGCCGCACGTCCCCCTGAAGTCGAACGGCGTAAAGCACCTACTGCGCCGGCTCGGGCGCGTCACCGGGCTCTCCAAGGTTCATGCGCACCGCTTCCGGCATACCTTCGCCACGTGGGCCATCGAGCAAGGCGCCCGGGAACTCGATGTGCAGTTGCTACTCGGCCACTCTTCTCCGGACATGGTGCGGCGCTATACGTCGAGCTACAACGCGGAGCAGGCCGCGCGCCGGCATCACGAGTTCTCGCCCGCGGGTCGCCTCGGCGCCGCCGGATAACCCCGGTTCATCACCTGCGTTCTGCGTCTGCGCCAGCAAGTCAGCAATTCGACGCAGACGACGGCGCCGGCAAGGTGAGTTCTACGTCTCCGGACGCCTCGATCGCAAACTGATGCAGTTGGACGTTGGGCGTAATCTAGAAACTACGGATGGTAAGGATCCGTCCGCCGCGATCGGACTGACCGGCGAGCAAACAGTAGGTCTCGGCGTGCGCATAGTGGTCCGCCTTCCGCCCGTTGATGTAGCGGCTCACCCAGTCCCCTCGAGCGTTCTCGTCCAAGACACGCGTGAGCGCCATCATCTCGCGATAGTACTCGCCAAACCCGTCGCGCACGCGACCACCGAGGCGCCGTGCATCGCGCGGTAGCTCGGCCTTCCCGTCGTGAAAGCGCTGGAACATCGCCTCAAGCGCGAGCGTGCGGTTGACATGCACGATGCGCACGCCGGCCGCGTCGGCGCGTTCCCACGCATGGTCGCCGTGTTCGTGATCATAGTAGGAGAGGCACACCGAGGAACGCCGGCGAGCGAACTCTCGCGCCCCATGCCCCTCTGGCAGCGCGTCGATGACACTGCGCCGGACACCGTACCGTCCGATGAGGTCATCCAGATCCGAGAAGTGCTCGACTTCGCCGATGAATAGTGCCCGGGTCCGTCCTTCTCCGTCGGCATGACTCCGAACGACGACGTGCAGATGGGTTCCGACGTCCACGCCCATATCGGCTCCGATGTTCATGGCGCCTCCATTTCATAGTCGCGTCGGCAGGCGTCCAGATCGGCGAAGGACAGGCGGCCTCCGGGCGGCACGAAGGTCTCACCGAGCACCGAGTTCTGGAACTCTTGCATCGCCGCCGGCGTCGTCGCCTCACTCTCGTAGACGAGTCCTCGGATGTTGGCGCGCGGCGAATACAGCCTGTTGAGGTGATAGCCATGAATGCGATCGTTCCCCGGCAACGTCGCTTCCCAGCGACCCGGCGCCCACAGGTCGAGCGGTTTCCGGCAGCGTTTTATCCGGCAGACGAGGATCCCGCGCTTCATGTCAACATTGTGGTCCCACTCGAGGCGCTGCTCGCCCCCGCAGGCCAGACATTTCAAAAAGTAGTACCGCTGGTCAGACTGAAGGAAGAGCCCGTTGATCCCTGCCTCGGGATAACGAGGCGTGGACGCTATTCGCCGCCAGCGCAGCGTACTCGCTGCGAGTCGCTGCTCCGCCCGCGACAACACATCTTCGTTCATGAGGTCGAACTCGTCGAGGAGCACAGCGTCCGCCGGTACGGAGATCAGCTTGCGGGCATCACCGCCGCGGAAGTAAACATAGCCGTCTCCGACTTTCTTCAGCCCCTGCCGGATTGGTCCTCCGCGTCCAGGAGGCGGCGGCGCAGTGCGCGCGCGCAAGTACTCACTCTCGCCGATCGCCCGATCGACGCGCGCCTGGGAAAAATCATTGGCCTGGGCCTGCGTCGTCGTGATGTAGAAGGCCGTGCCGTTGCTGCCCTGTAGCGTGTCGGCGACCCAGAGGGCGCAGTTGATCAGGTACTCGGTGACGAATACCTGCGCCGCCTTCTGGATGACGACGTAGTCGTGGGTGTCCTCGTAGAGATCGCGGAGCGCAGGCGTGAGACGCATCGTTACGCCGGCGATGACGCGATGGGCGAGTGACCAATCGAGAAGACTATTCGGATTTCGCGTCGCCAGTTCGCGCCGCACGCTCCTCTGCAAGCTCTGCCAGTCGGCGGAGCTCCTCGATGCTGAAGCGTCGAAGATCTCTTCCATCTGTCGTATCTCCTTCTTGTCGTACATGCTCGGTGGGGGCGCCGGCTCCGAGGCGTTCCAGTCGCACGCCCTCGATCAGACCGCGGATGGCGTCGCCCGGCGTCATGTCACGAGCCGGGAGCCCGGCGATCCGTTCGAGCGCCTTCTGCTGCAGTGCCAGCCCTTCCTTCTTGTGACGCTCGTTCATATCGTGGAGCGCCTTTACCTGGGCGTCCCTGTCCTGTTGGCGCGCCGCACGTTCGACGTCGACGAGTCGGTCCTGCCAGTGAAAGGCGCTGGACCACCTCTCGAGCGTGCTTCGGCTCGGGGCTCGACGGAGCCCGATCACGGACGGATCACCATGGAGAGCTTGGGCGAGCGCATCGATGCTGCGTTCCGCACCCATTCGTACGTACTGATCGAATGCCCGCCGATGTCGCGTACGCTCGTTCAGGGCGCACCCCCAGTCGAGTACGCCCGGACGATCTGACCGAGCGCTCGGCCGCGCCGGTTGGCGCCCTCAAGCTCAGCGACGACGGCTTGCACCGTCTCCTCGATCGCGCGCTCGTCCTCGGACGTCACGGCAAAGGTGATCGCCCGAAGCGCGGATACATCTCCTTGCTGCTGCTGCAGATCGGCGAGGACGGCATCAAGATCGAGGTCGAGAAGATCGAGGCTGCGGCGTATCGCACTGGCGTCTTCCGGAAGGAACCGTGCGAGCTCTTCTGGCGACGCGAGGGCCGTCAGCTCGCGCAAGAGTTGGGCGCGTTTGAGCGGATCGTCCTGCCCTTCAAGGCGGTTGAGGGTCAAGAGGAGCACCAGCGACGTTGCGTCGTTGCACGGCCAGACGTAGCACAGCGCCGCCTCATGGCCGAGACGCCCTAGGATCACATGGCGCTGATGGCCGCCCAAGATCTCGTAGAAGTCGGGCTGCGTCGGATGTGGACGCACGGTGAGCGGCTCGTAGTCACCCTCGATCTCGATGTCGCGTTGGAGTTTTTCGCGTAGCGTTTCCGGCATGACGTTGGCGTTCGCCGGATGCGGCAGCAGGCGGTCCAACGGCATCCAGATGAGCCGGCCGGTCTCGCGCGATCCTTTCTCAGGCTGTTGCGATGACAATGAACTCGCGATTTCGTGCATTCTTCTCCTCCGATGCAATACTGCCGAGATGCGTATACGGGACTTCGATCGACTTCACGTTCGGGCGATGGGCGCGGATGAGCGCTTCAAGCTCCTCGCGCGAAAGGGCGCTGTTGTTGAGCGAGACGATCCAGATGGGGACATGCGCGCAGGCGTCGAACAAGATCGGCAGCGCGGCCGTCGAACGAGAGTACGCACTCGGCGCACGGACGGTCCCTTCAAGAAGATTGTCGAGCACGGCGTACTCGCGCTCGTAACTTGTCGTACGGGGATAGGGCGGATCGAGATAGACGACGTCGCCGGAAACGCTCGCAAGAAAGTCCACGGCGTCGCCCTGGCTTGCAATGCCGCTTCCGGGAAAGACGCCGGCGTTTACCTCGGCGCTCAGGAGGCGCCAGGCGTCAGCGCCGAGCAGCCTGTCGGCGGCCATATAGTGCGCGAGCCGTCGCGGGCTGACTCGATCAAGGTCGCCCTCGAACGCCGCCCGCGCATCCGTCCCCCGCAGCATCGACATCGGCTGGATACGCAGCATCCACTTGATGACCAGGAGGAGGGCGAGGGACCGTTTCGGCTCGGCGAAAGCGTGAAGGTTGTGCAGCGCCCGATCGAGCAGCCTAGCGTGAGCAACCGGGAATACCGACGGGCTGTACTGTTCCTCAGCGAGATGCGCATGCGGTCCCAGGGGCGCGCGCAGGAGAGCGACGAGATCGGCATCATTGAGCGTCACCGCGCCGTTCTCGATCAGCGCACGGCCGACAGCGACGGAACGAAGCGCCAAATCGTTGCAAATGACGCGATAGCCCATCCACTTCGCCGTAAGGCTGATACTGCCGCCACCAAGGAACGCGTCGACGAACGTCGTACCTCGTCCCGCGTGTGGCAGCGCGTCGCGAGCCATCGCGAAGATCACTCGAGCGAGTCTGCGCTTGCCGCCCATCGTCGCAGGCAGCGCCCGTAGTGGGTCCGGCATACCAGCTCCCTTTTTTCGGGCTACAGTACACTTCAAGATATGGCTAGTTCGGAGGTGAAATTAAATGTCTACATCGCGCCCGGCCGCGGCCCTTTGGCGTGCGGTCGAAATGGCACTGCAGGCGCCGGTCGAGCCGGGCATACGGCGGTTCTGCGAACTGCAAGGCTCGGTTAGTGATTACCTGGCAGCGCAAGACGCGGACGACCGGGACTCGGCCCTGATTTGGATCGTTCAGACCGTTCGGAACCTTAGGCAGACGGGCCTCGTGCTGGCCGGCGACGCCTTGGCGCCGTCGCTTGGTGCCGACGGTCGGTGGCCGCTGCTCCAAGAATTGGATGCGGCGTACCATGCGTCGGCCTCACAGGCTCAGGAGAGCAGAGCGCTGTGGCGGCCACTCCGCGTCTCTCGGCTGCTCGACCTAAACGTCGGCCCGTCGGGATGGCGTGTACAAGTCAGCTTTGATGACCGCGTGTCGCTCCGCACGCTCTCGGCTGCTCTCCAACGCGCCTGGCCCGATTTTTTGAGGCGCAAATGGATCCGGCACACGCGCCCGCTCGAACCGCGTGCTCTTGCAATTGTTCGATTCGTCTGCCTTGAGGCGGTCAACGAGAAGACGTGGCGTGCGCGGTGGCAAGCATGGAACAGGACGTACCCGCGCTGGGCCGTACCGGACGTGCGCCAATTCGAGCGACGCTTTCGCCGCGCGGAACGTCAGCTCACGGGACAACGTTTAGGATTGGAATGGTACTACGACCCGCTCGCGCGCATGGAGTTGGATGACCTCATCAGGGCAAGCTCGGCCGGAGTGCGTGGCGCTCGAGCAATGTTTCTTCGGCGGCAGAAGGAACTGCATGCACCGTTTGAAAGTCTACGCCGTACGCTCGGTACGCAGGCCCGAGCGAAGAGGCGACCAGCGGGCGCGACCAGTGCGCCTGCATCCCCGTCTACGCGATTAGCGGCCGGTCGGCGATCCCGTCCAGCCGACGTTTAGCGCTCTGGATCATCGGCCTTGACGGGTCACGATCGCTCCGCCGCTCCCACAGCTTGACTTCTCGTCCGCCGAGAGCGGTCATGTGATCATGGATGAAACCGCGTTAGATATGGAAACGTGCGATGTGGTGTGCCGGTGCGCGTTATCTACAACCCTTCCTACTTGCTCGATAAGCGCCCAAGCCTGTGAAGGCTGATTTCACCGCCATTTGACCCTCATCTCACCCTCGTTTCCGAATCTAGCAATATCAACCAGAGTTCTTCCCAAGCAGAGGGTCGTGGGTTCGAGTCCCATCTCCCGCTCCAATTTCCCACTCTCTATATAGAGGCCCGGGACACGCGTCCGGGGACGGGGCGCTCGCATGGCACTCAGGGGACCAGATGAGGACGAACGGGGCCGAGCAACTCGACATCCGCGTTCTCGCGGCAAGTTCCCCTTCCGAGCGCATTGCGATGCTCGGCTCCTCACCGGAAGGTCTTCGCTCTGGAGACGTGCTCATGCGTCGCCAGCGTTACGGCTCAAATGAGCCGCTTCGCCAGCAACAGCGGCACCTGTTTCTCCGCTTCGTCGAGAACTTCACGCATACGCTCGCGCTGTTGCTCTGGTTCGGCGCGGGGCTGGCGGTTGCTGCGGGCATCCTGGAGCTCGCGCTGGCGATTGTCGCCGTCATCGTCGTCAACGGTGTGTTCGCGTTCATTCAGGAATACCGCGCCGAGCGGGTCGTTGCGGTACTGGTGCGGAGCGTGGCCGTCCGAACCGTCGCGAAACGAGACGGTGCAGAGCACACGATATCGGCGAGTGAGCTGGTGCCCGGCGACCTCGTGCGGTTCGCTCGAGGCGACGTAGTCTCCGCCGATTGCGTGCTCATCGCCGCCGATAGCCTGTCGCTCGACCTGTCAAGCGTCACCGGTGAGTCGATACCCATCGAGCGCGCGGCGGACGCGGTAACGAGGGAAACGGCGCGTCAAGCTCGCATTCACGACCTTCCCTGCGTGGCTCCGGCATCGGCGGTAGTTCTGACCGGATCGGCGGACGCGCTTGTCGTCGCAACGGGCCCCGCGAGCACGCTCGGGCAGCACCAGCGTTCCTCCGAAGCAGATGCTCGCCAAATCCGATCCTAGAACGGGCGAACCTGGCCGTGCTGAGTAAGCGGATGGTCGCCGCCGCGCACGACCGACCATTCGAGCCAGATGCTCGACCGCCTTTTCGTCGATCGACCGGCGAGTCACAGAACCGCCGGTTGGTTAATCAGCGCCCTGGCAAGCGATCCTCTTAGGCCGCCGGTTCGCTGGACCGCCGGTCACGCGTAGTCACGCTGGTGCCGTCTCCTTGGCCACAGGCTTGGGTTGCATACGACCGACGGCTACTAACAGGCCATGGATGATCGCCTCTGGCCGCGGTGGACAGCCGGGGATGAAGACGTCTACCGGCAGCACCGGTTCTGCCGCGCCAACGGCCGCATATGTCTTCGAGAACACGCCACCGCCCACGGCACATGCGCCGACGGCGACGACGAGTCGCGGCTCGGGCATCGCCTCGTATGTCAGCCGGGCCGCCTGCTGGAGGTTGCGCGTCATCACGCCAGTGACGAGCAGCAGGTCGGCGTGACGCGGCGACGCGACGAAATCGATGCCCAGGCGTTGAATGTCGTACACAGGGTTGAGCAGCGCGGCGAGCTCCCAGTCGCAGCCGTTGCAGGAACCGCTGTCCAGGTGCCGGACGTGCAGCGACCGCCTCAACCTGCCGCTGATCGTCTGCTGCAAAGCACGTGCTTCATCCATCGACGGTGCCTCTCAGCTCGTACGAGGCGACGAGGTCATCCCGCTGCCGACCGGCGAGCTCGAACGCGTTCGATGCGGTGATCGCCTGGTTCGGGCACGTCTCGATACAGGCGCCGCAGAAGATGCAGGCCCCGTAGTCAAGTTTCCACGTCCGTTTCGTCCCCCCTCGTTCGATCACCTGAATCGCCGCCGTCGGACAAACTTCGACGCAGGCACGGTCGTCGTCACAGCCGGGGGGAGAAAGCACGGGTACGCCTCGCCGGCCACGGTCGGGCACGTCCGCCTCGAGCGGATAGCGGGTCGTCACGCGCGGCGTGCGCAGGGGTCGCAGGATGAGATCGAGAAGGTTCACCGTCTACCTCAGCGGTCGCAGCACGCGTAGCAGAGCTCGAAGCTTTTGTTGATCAGCGGAAAGTCGGGCACAACGTTCTCGACGACCGCGCGCGCGACGAGCGGCCAGTTTGCATAGGCGGCTGAGCGGATGCGCAGGCGGTACACGCGATTGGCATCGTCGGCCATCAGCCAGTGCACGTTCGAGCCGCGCGGGCTTTCCGAATAGCCGAGGGCGGACGCCCCGGCGGGTGCCGCTTCGAGCGGCGTCGCGGTCGGGCCTCCGGGCATGCCGTCGGCTAGGGTGGCGACGAGACGGAATGACGTCAAGGCCTCGCGCGCCCGCACCAGCAGACGCGCGGCGACATCGCCGCCCTGCTCGAGGTGTTGCTCCGGCGGGACCATCGCATACGCCAGGTGGGGATGATCGAGCCGGTAGTCTGACGGCACGCCGGACGCGCGCGCCGTGACCCCCGTCCCTCCGAATGCGAGTACCGCTTCCGCATGGAGTCGCCCGGGTCCGTTAATGCGGTGGACGAAGCTGTCCGTACCAAGGATCGTTTCGAGGTACGTCGCGAAGTCCTTGCGCAGCCCGACGTGGGACTCCACCAACGCCTGAAGTGCGCGCGGCGCCAGGTCGTAGCGCAGGCCGCCCACGCCCACGACACCCATCAGAAAGCGATGGCCGGTCAGCTCCTCGTTGAGCCGCTGCAGACGCTCCTTGAGGATCGCTCCTTGTGTGCTACCCAGGTGAAATCCCGCGCCCGCGCAGATGTTGCCGATATCGCCGACGTGGTTGTAAAGACGTTCGAGCTCAACAAGAAGCGTTCGCAGCCACGTTGCGCGCTCGGGCACGCGCGTTCCGGACAGGCGCTCGACCGCAGTGACAAACGAAACAGCGTGCGACACGGTGCAGACGCCGCAGGTGCGTTCGACGGTGTAGAGCGCATCATCAAACGTCTTCCCTTCGACGATCTTCTCGACGCCGCGGTGCGTGTAGAACAGGCGCGCGTCAAGATGCAGGATCAGTTCGCCGATGTTGGAGAAGCGGAAGTGTCCGGGTTCGATGACGCCGGCGTGGATCGGACCGACCGGAAGCTCATAGACACCATCCCCGCGCACCTCGAAGTAGTCGAACCTTCGATCATGCATCGCCGGCTGATCGACGGGCGAGACATCCTTGCGCAACGGGTGGTAGCCGTGGGGCCATCGCTCGTGCAGGACCAGCCGGCGCGGGTCGGGGTGATCCACCGGGGTGATCCCCAGGAGATCTTTGACCTCGCGCTCGTACCACTGAGCGGCGGGCAACGTACGCGTTACGGAGGGATACTCGCCCTCAAGATCGACGGCGGCGCGCACGCGCACGAACTCGTCATACGCCGGCAGCGAGAAGACGAACTCCACCGCGAAGTTGCCGCCACTCGGCGTGAGATCGAGCCCAACCATTGTTGCGAGCTTTGCGCCGCGGCCCGCGATGTACGCCGCGATCGCGGGCAGGTCGTCGCGATGGCATTCGACCAGCGTCTCGTTCGGCGCTGGCGTTGGCGAAACCAGGAGGTACGCTGGGCACTCGTCGAGGATGGTTCGCGTTTGCGCGTTCATCAGCGCCCCTCCAGCACGGCCACCGCATCGTCAAGGACGGTACGAAACTGCTGCGGCGGCGCCACGCTCACCCAGACCATGAGTGCTAACGGCGTGACGATGCTCAATACGGCGGGCGCAGGGAGGCGCCGCACCGTCATACCCCGGCGCGGCTCGCGATAGGCGATCTGGATGATATGGCTCAGGAGGCTCACCCCGGCGAGCGCGACCAGCAGGATCCCCGCCACGCCGATGATCGCCCGGCCGTGAGCAAAGGAGCCGGCCACCGCTCCGTACTCCGACGAAAACATCGCGAACGGCGGGAAGCCGACGAGCGCAAATGCGCCAACGAGCAGCACCGAGCCCGCCACGGGCGTCACCTGGATCAGCCCGCGCATCCGGTGCATGGAGCGCGTCTTGAACGCCTGCACGACAGAGCCGGCGGCGAAAAACAGACTCGACTTCGTGAGCGAGTGGGCCACGAGATGCAACATCGCGGCGTAGAGCGCGACAGGGCCACCAATGCCCACCGCCAACACGATGATCCCCATGTGTTCGACGCTGCTATACCCGAGCATGCGCTTGATGTCGTGCTGCACGAGCAGGAACGGCACGGCGAGCGCGATGCTAAAGAGGCCAAACCCGATCATCAGATGATCCGGGTACGAGCTGCCGACGGCCGCGATCGTCAACACGCGGAAACGGAGGATGGCATATACGGCGCAATTCAGGAGCACGCCGGAGAGCAAGCCCGAGATGGGAGAGGGCGCCTGGCTGTGCGCGTCAGGTAGCCAGGTGTGCATCGGCGCGAGTCCTGCCTTGGTGCCGTATCCAACAAGCACGAACACGAATGCGAGACGCATGACGTCTGGTTCCAGCGCTCCGCCCGACCGCGCGAGGACCGTCCAGTTCAGTGCATTGCCCGACTCGCCGACGATGGTGGTGGATGCGTAGTACGTCATCATCGTGCCGAAGAGGGCGAGCGCGATGCCGACCGAGCCCAGTACGAGGTATTTCCACGCCGCTTCAAGCGCCGCGCCGGTGCGATAGATGCTTACGAGCAGCACCGAGACGACGGTTGTCGCCTCGATCGCCACCCACATGATGCCGAGGTTGTTTGCGACGGGGACCGTGAGCATCGTGGCCATGAAGCCCATGAGTAGCGCGTAGTAGCGAGTCTGATCCTGTTCGCGCAGTTCGCCGTGGGCGACGTCATGAGCAATGTAGGACAGCGAGTTCATGGTGGCGCAGACGCCAACAACGCAGATCAGCACGAGCACGACGACCGAGAGCGAATCGACGTACACCCAGCCGCGGTACGCGGACTGAGCGCCGTCAGTCTGGACCTTCGCTGCGATGGCGGCGGCGGCGGCCAGAGAGACGATCGATGCCGTCAATGCCGTGGGCCCCGCGGCGCTGGGGCGCCGAAGCAGCCAGATGGCAAGCCCGCACACGAGCGGGACGACCACGAGGCATGCGACCGCGGTCTCGATCATCCTCGCAAGCTCCTCAGGTGTTCGGTGTCCAGGGAGCCGAAGATCACGTGCATCCGCCCCGTGTAGACGAAGGCGACGAAGACCGCCATGAGGAGGTCGAGGAAGATGCCGAACTCGACGACCAGCGGCATGCCATACGTCGCCGTCAGAGCCGCAAGCGCCATCCCGTTTTCGAGGACGAGGAAGCCGACGATCTGTGCCATCGCCTGCCTGTGCGTGACCATCACCAGGATGCCGATCATCATGACCGTCACGGCGGTCGGCAGTACGTGTTCCGCCCCGATGGCCGTGTGAAACGGCTGACCGCCGAGCGTGCGCGCGAAGACCACGGCCAGCAACATGGCAATGGCGACGCCCGTGCGCTGGCCGACCGACGCCTGGACGTCGTGCGACGTCGGAATGCGCTGCAGAACGGTCCAGAGGATCGCCGGGACTGCTACTACCTTGACGATCAGCGTCAGCCCCGCGCCGGCGAGAATATGGGGCGAGCTCGTCGCAAGCCCGGCATAGAGCGCAGCCGTCGCGAGCATCAAGGACTGGACGCCCACCAGGAGCATCGCGCGTCCCAGCGAACGCGTCCACATGATGCCGATTGCGACGACCAGCATGGCCAGCGACAGCAAATCGATCGCGCTGCTGGCGAACTCGTTTGTCATTGGAAGAGCACCCGCAGCGCGGCGCCAAGTGCTGCGGAAAACCCCGCGGCGCCGATGAGGTCGGGCAGCTCGAACAGCCGCATCTTCGCGAAGGCCGACTCGACGAGGCCGAGGCCGACGCCGGCGATGCTGACCTTGACCACGACGAGCAGCGCGCCAAGCGCGTAACCCGGTGCACCGTCGAACCGTGCGAGCCCGAACGGGAGGAAGACATTGACGAAGAGAACCACGAGCACGAGTTGCTTGATCATGCTGGCAAACTGCAGCATGCCCAGGCTCCGTCCGGAGTACTCGATCAGCATCCCCTCGTGGATCATCGTCAATTCCAGGTGCGTGTCCGGATTGTCAACGGGGATGCGGCCGGTTTCGGCGACGAGCACCACGGCGAACGCCGCGGCGGAGAGCGCCCAGCTGAGACCAAGGAAGCGCGCCGGCTCTTGGTCGCCGAACGCCACGATGTCACCGAGGCGGGTGCTCCCCGGCCCGATCGCCAGCGCCACCAGCGATAGCAGGAGAACCGGCTCGACCAGGGCGCTGATCGCGAGCTCCCGGCTGCTCCCCATCTCGCCGAAGGCGCTGCCACTGTCCATGCCCCCCAGCGTGAGGAAAGCACGAGCGAGGGCGAGGAGGGACACGAACAAGATCAGATCGCCCGCTGTCGTCAGCGGCGTGCGGTGACCGAACGCCGGCACAAGCAGCGCCGCGGCGAGGACCGCCGCCATGACCGCGACGGGTGCCAGCCAGTGCACAAACGACGTCGAATCTGCGACCTGCTCCGCCCGGCCGAACCACTTCTCGAGGTCGTGGTACCCCTGTAGGAGGGGCGGTCCGCGGCGCAATTGCAGCCGCGCCTTGACCGACTTGATCAGCCCGTTGAGCAGTGGCGCGCTGACCGCGAGCGCGGACAGCTGAACCACCCCCAGCGTCGTCGCTTCGATTGCACCGTTCATCGGGCCACCAGCAACAGCACGATGAGCGCCGCCATGATGTACAGCAAGTAGAGTTGCACGCTGCCGTTCTGAAGGAGCCGCAGCCGTCCCGCCGTCCAGAGTGCCAAGGTGCGCGCGGGCGCGTAGACACGCTCCTCAAACAGGCCCGGCACCCGGCCTGAGTACTGCACGAGGCGCGGCAGCGGCGACACACCGTGGTAGGACACCTCGATGCGCCGCTCGGGGAGCAACACGCGGCTGAAAAAGAGGCGGATGGGCTTGGAAAACGATGTGGCGGTGTACTGCATCGACGGCTTGAACCGCATCCCGGTGGCCCAGACGGGGCCGCGGGCGCGGCGGTTCGCGCCGTAGAGAACACGCGTGACGATCCACGGCAGCGGCGCTAAGGCCATGAGCATACCGGCAATCACCACCGGCGAGAGCGACCCGCCGGGTGCCAACGTCAGGCGCTCGTGGTTGACGGTCGCGCCCTGGGATCCGAGCAGTGCCATCGGTATCGGCTCCAACCAACGGATGATCCACGGCGCGGCGAGACCCGTCGCGAGGCAACCCAGTGCGAGGGCGCCGAGCACTAGGTACATCGAGGCCGTCGACTCGGTCGCCGCGGCGGCTTCATCGGAACGCGGCAGTCCAAGGAAAGCGATGCCGAAGAGGCGGACGAAGCAAGCCACCGCAAGGCCGCCGGTGATAGCCAGGGCACCGAGCGCCGCCAGCCCGACGAGGCTCGACGCATCCCCACTGCTGCTGGCTCCGAGATCCACAAGGCTCCGGAATAACATCCACTCGCCAACGAATCCGTTCAGCGGCGGCAGCGCCGCGATCGCCAGGCAACCGACCAGCACCGCGGAGCCGGTGTACGGCATGCGCCCGAGAAGACCGCCCGTACGATCGAGGTTCAGGCTATGCGTAGCCCGCTGCACCGAGCCGGCGCCCAGGAACAGGAGCGTCTTGAACCAGGCGTGATTGGTCGCGTGAAGCAGCCCAGCGATGAGTGCAGCCGACGCCAATGCCGGGTGGCCTTCGGCGCGCAACGTCAGCGCCGCGCCAAGAGCGACGGTGATGATGCCGACGTTTTCGACCGTACTGTAAGCGAGAATGCGCTTTATGTCGCGCTCCATAAGCGCCCACAAGACGCCGAGCACCGCGCTCGAACTCCCCACCGCCATCAGCAGCATCCCCCACCAGGCTTCGCCCGGCTCAAGGAATCCGAACGATACGCGGATGAGGCCGTAGATGCCGACCTTGACCATCGCAGCGGACATGAGCGCCGAAACGTGCGAGGGCGCAACCGGATGCGCCCGCGGCAGCCACACGTGAAAGGGGACGAGGCCCGCTTTCGTGCCGAAGCCAATGACTGCGCACACGAAGGCCAAGGAGGCCATGGGGCGCGAGAGATCGGCATGATTCATCTCCGTGAACGTCGTCGAGCCCGCCGCGCGCGCAATGATGAAGAACGCGGCTACAACCAGAACCGTCGCGACGTGCGTCATCGCGAGATACAGGATCGCTGCCTGTCGCCGCGGGCGCGGGGCGCCGTCACCTAGGACGAGCAAGAAGCTCATCAACGCCATGCCCTCCCAGCCGACGAGGAAGGTGTAGACGTTCGCGGCGGCGGCAACGAATATCATCACCAGCAGAAACAGGGGGAGGACCGCATCGTCGAGGGCCCGCCGGCGCGCATAGCCCGTTCCGAATATGCATGAGGCCAATCCGACGCCACCGATGATCGCCGCGAAGACCGCGCCTAGCGGGTCGAGGTACAACGCGAACTGCGCGTAGGGCGCCGGTGACGAGAGCGTGACGTCAATGACGGAGTCCTGCGAGATGACGGAGACGGCAACGATGAGTGCCAGCGCGGACGCCAACGCACTCACCAGGAGCGAGCCGCGCATGCTCATCCTCGTTGGCGCCAGGGCGATCAGCGATGCAACTCCAAGGAGCACGAGAGAGAGGGCGAAGATTGCAGTCACCCTCTGTTCCTCGTCATTCTCCCCTTCATCAAGATAGTCCTTGTCTTTGAAGATACGCTTATTCTAAGATTAGGCACATCGTGGCCGTAACGCAATGATTGGATGGTCGGCATGGCCGATTCCTTACAAGACTTCAAGGCCGGATTCTTCCGCGCGCTGGCGAGCCCGATCCGCGTCAGGCTCCTAGAGCTTCTCCGCGGAGGTGAAGCCACTGTCGGCGACCTGCAACAGAAGCTCGGTCTGGACTCGTCGAACGTCTCACAACACCTCTCCATCCTGCGAGCAAACTCGCTCGTCACGGCGCGTCGCGACGGAACGCGGATTTGGTATTCGGTGCAAGAACCTCAGATCTACACGATCCTCGACGCGGCCCGCGCGATCTTCGAGAACCAGGTGAACGCAAGCACGCGCCTGCTGGCGGCGCAGCGCCGCGCGCCGGCGGCGACAGCCCGGAAGGGTCGACATGCCTGACAGCGGCGGAGCTCAGCTCCCTCCGGCGACCTACACCTTCAGCTTTCAGGCGGAGTACCCGAACATGCCGGGGATGCTCGCGCAAATCGCGACCGTCGTCGGCGAGTGCGGCGGCAACATCGGCGACATCGACGTCATCAGTTCGTCGGGCGATATGATCGTGCGCGAGATCAGCGTCTCGGCCCGCGACAGCGATCAGGCAAGAACGATCGTTGAACACTTGAGAGCGACGCCTCACGTCACCGTGATCAGTGCAGCGGACCGCGTGTTTCTGTCGCACAGGGGCGGCAAGATAGAGATCCGCAACAAGGTTTCGGTAACAACGCGGCGCGACCTGTCAGTCGTCTACACGCCTGGCGTGGCGCGCGTCTGCCGAGCCATCGAGCGCCACCCGGACGCCGTCTGGGATTTAACCATACGTCGCAACTCCGTGGCGGTTGTCACGGACGGAACGGCCGTCCTGGGGCTCGGGGACATCGGTCCGGAGGCGGCGTTGCCGGTGATGGAAGGCAAGGCGATGCTCTTCAAGCAGTTCGGAGGAGTGGACGCCTGGCCGATCTGCCTGCGGACGAAGGATCCTGACGAGATCGTCGAGACGGTAAAGCGAATCGCGCCGGGGTTCGGCGCTATCAATATGGAGGACATATCCGCGCCCAGATGTTTTGCCATCGAGGAGCGGTTGCGCGCGGAGCTGGACATCCCCGTGTTTCATGATGACCAGCACGGCACGGCCGTCGTGGTGCTTGCCGCGGCCATCAACGCGCTCAAGGTCGTGGGCAAGAGCCCGTCAACGCTGCGAGTGGTCGTCTGCGGCGTGGGCGCGGCCGGCAGAGCATGCTCCAAGATGCTCATGGCATGGGGCGTGCAAGACCTCGTCGGCGTCGATGAACGCGGCATCGTGTACACGGCCCGGCCGGGTGACGCAGGTGATGCCTCCAAGGAGTGGTTCGCGGCGCACACCAACGCGCGCGACCTGCGCGGGGGCATGGGTCAAGCCATCGACGGCGCTGATCTCTTCCTGGGTGTTTCCGTGCCGGGCGTGCTGAGCGTCGAGCAGATAAAGATGATGAACCCTGACCCTATCGTCTTCGCGATGGCGAATCCGGACCCGGAGATTCGTCCCGAGCTCGCCGCGCCACACGTGACGGTAATGGCGACGGGCCGAAGCGACTTCCCCAACCAGATCAACAACGTGCTGTGTTTCCCCGGCCTTTTTCGTGGTGTGCTCGACGTACGCGCACGGGACATCAATGAGGCCATGAAGCTCGCCGCGGCCCACGCGATCGCGGCTGCGGTTTCGGAGAAGGAACTCGGCCCGGAATACATCATCCCTAGCGTCTTCCACTCCTCCATCTTTAAGGACGTTGCGCGCGCGGTGTCGCAGGCGGCGATCGAGACCGGTGTCGCTCAAGCTGGGGGCACTACGAGCGAATTGATGTTCATCTAGCTTTCCGGCGCGTTGTCGCAGGCGGCGGGGTGTTATCAGGAGGCACAAGCCAATGGCTGTCTACGAGCACGACGTCCTCGTCATCGGAGCCGGGTTGGCAGGCATGCGCGCGGCGATCCAGGCCCAACAGATGGGCGCGGACGTCGCGATGATCTCGAAGGTGCACCCGGTGCGCTCGCATTCGAACGCGGCGCAGGGTGGCGTCAACGGCCCCGGGCTGGGCGAGAACGGCGGCCCCTGGGAAGAGCACGCGTACGAGACGGTGAAAGCCTCCGACTACCTGGGCGACCAGGACGCGATCACGATCCTCGCGCAAGAGGGCGGGCGCGAGGTGCTGCAGATGGAGCACTGGGGCGTCGTCTTCAGCCGCAGGCCGGACGGCAAGCTTGCGACGCGACGGTTTGGCGGTCTGGGGAAGGCGCGTACGTTCTTCGTCGGAGCTATTACGGGCCAGGCGATGCTGCATGTGCTGTACGAACAGCTTATGAAGCCCAGCATCTATCAGGCGATGCGGACGTACGAGGAGTGGTTCGTCACCAGCCTGATCGTCGACGACGGCCAGTGCCGCGGCGCCGTGGCGATGAACATCCGCACGGGCGGATTACACGCGATCACCTCAAAGGCAACGATCATCTGCACGGGTGGCCTCGGCCGTGTATACGAGCCATCGACGAACGCCCTCATCTGCACGGGCGACGGCATCGCACAGGCGTACCGCGCGGGCGCGCCGGTAATGGACATGGAGATGGTGCAGATCCATCCGACGACGCTCAAAGGATCCGGCGTGCTGATCACTGAGGCCGCCCGCGGTGAAGGCGGCTACTTGCTGAACAAGGACGGCGAACGCTTCATGTCGAAGTATGCGCCCAACATGATGGAGCTGGCGTCACGGGATGTTGTGTCGCGTGCGGAGCAATCCGAGATCGACGAGGGGCGCGGCGTCGACGGCTCGGTATTCCTGGACATGCGGCATCTCGGCGAACAGCTAATCAAAGAGAAGCTCGAGGAGATCTATGAAATCGCCCGCGACCTCGTGAACATCGACATCACCAAGGAGCTGTTGCCGATCCGGCCGGGCATCCACTACGCAATGGGTGGCGTCAAGACCGATGCGAACGGCGCGACGCCGATGGCTGGCCTCTATGCTGCGGGCGAGGCGGCATGTGTCAGCGTGCACGGTGCGAACCGCGTTGGCGCGAACTCCCTGCTCGACACGATCGTGTTTGGGCGACGCGCGGCAGAGCACGCGGTGGCGTGGCTGCAAGGAAAGAAGTTTATGCCGGTGAAGGAAAGCGTGGTCGAGAACGACCGGGCGATGATCCGAGGCATCCTCGAACGCCCGCAGAACGACGACCGAGTTGCGAAAATCCGCCGCGATATGGGCATATCGATGAGTGAGAACGTCGGCATCTGGCGCTCGCCCGCACGACTGCAGCAGCAGGTCGGGAGACTCAATGAGATTCGCGCCCGCCACGCCAAGGTTGGCGTGGACGACAAGGGAAAGGTGTTCAACACGGACCTGCTCTTCCATATCGAGTTGGGCTACATGATTGATTGCGCGGAGATGATCACGACGAGCGCGATCGAGCGGAAAGAGAGCCGCGGCGCGCACACCCGCCTCGACTACCCGAACCGCGACGACGAGAACTGGCTCAAGCACATCGTGTTGACGAAGCGGGGGGATGGCAACGAAAAGATGAGCTACATCCCGGTGACCATAACAGAGTGGCAACCGCAGGAGCGGAAGTACTAGCGGTTGGCTCTTGGCTGTTGGCTTGTTGCCGACGGAGTCGGAGCGCGTATTGAAGGTCAAGCTGAAGGTAAAGCGGACGAACCCGGAGACGGATGTAGGTTCGCACATAGTGATCAGCGGGTGAGCACGATTTGCGAACGGATCGCAGCCGACCGTCCGGACGGCTGCTGCGTGAGACCCTTCGTCCTTCGCCGCTTCTCGAGGTCGACGTCCGGGAAGTTTGTGTGGAGGCCGGCGCAGTACACCCGAGCGGCCGTGATCTTTCCGTTCTTGATCGTGAGCAGGTACACCTGACGCAGCACGCGGGGCTCGCCCTCGACAACCACCCCCTTCGCTTTCGCATTCGATACCGAAGGAAGCTTCCACGCTATCTCGCACTCCAGCAGCACCGTTCGCCGCCCGGTGTGCGCCTCGTAGCTATGTTGGACGACCGTGCCAGTTCCCGGAGTAAACCAGACCTCGATGATGCGCGCCGCAGTGCGAGCGTCGCTCGCCGTCCATCGGCCGCTGGGAGTCCAGGCCTCAAACTCAGCCTCGTCCGAAAACAGCTTGGCGATCGCCGTGAACTCGCGAGCGCGGATATGGGCAAGCAGTTGCGCGGTGACACTTTGAGAAGGGTCCGGGTTCGCCAACAACCTCATACCTGAGTTCCTCGTAGCTAGTGGACCGGGCTGGGGTTAGCGCCGTCGCCCGAAGTGCTAACCCCCAGCGGACCGTCGGCAGGGTCGCTGTGACGCTGGTTAGTGGCCGACGTAGCCTGCGCGTTCGAGAAGCGCCTGCTCGTCCAGTCCGAACGCCTCGGCGAGCGCCCGGACGTCGGAATAGGTGGCGGTTACACGGCCGTACTCAATGTTTTCCAGCATGGCATGTGAGATGCCCGTCGTCCGCGCGAGCAGGGAGCGAGACAGTCCCGCGCCGATCCGTTGTTCTCGGATGAAGCTGCCAAACGTCGCCGGGTGGCGCGAGAAAAACGACGGCGGATCTGACCTCATCATCACGGGCCGCTCCCTCACGCATCACCTCGGCGCTGCATCCATTGACGCTTCACGACGGCGAATCCGGCCGGCTGGTGCCGAATCCTCAGCGTGAAGCCGCCGGGTCCGACCGTTTCGGCCTCGATAAAGCCGTCCCGCACCAGCTCCGCGATTGCGTCGAGCGTCCGCCTGTGGTCGGCGCCGATTGCGGCACCCATCGAATACACGTTGCATTCGTCGACGGGCTCGTCGACCAGTTGGCGCAAGATCTCGTACTTGAGTTCGAGGTTCATCGCGCGCCTTCGCCCTCAATGGCGCCACGGAGAATTTGCTCCGCGCATTCCCGCTGCGAGGGATCGTGAGTCAGGGAGTACGTCGTGCGCCCGCCGATGTCTGAGCGGACCGCGACAAACCCGCCGCGAACGAGGACGCGCAGGCCCTTGCGTACTTCCGACACGTGGATGCGCAAGGGCGCCGCAAGATCGGCGGCGATATCGAGTGGCCGGTCGGTGCTCCAGAAGCGCATCAGGAGACGCGGTATGAGTGGGTTTGCCAGGTACGGTTTGAGCGCCTCATCGATATCCCCTGACTCCGCCGCGCCCGGCTGAGTGGTCTTTACCAAGCTGGCCTCCTTCTAGGCGCCTCACCTTCACCGACCGCACACACGTCACTCACCCTCGTCGCGCCGGTGTTCGTTTGTCGCGGACGTCCTCGAGCAACGTCCTCAGGAACGCCTGGTTCGACAGGCTTTTCGATATGGCGAAGACGGTGCCGCCGGTGCCTGGGCGCGACACAATAAGACCCTCGTCCAGTAGCGAACTCACCGCCTGCTCGGCATCGGCTGACTCGACCGATAGCGACTCGGCGAGATCAGCCACGCGTTGCCATGCGTACGGATCCAGTGACAGATGCCTTAGCAGCCCGATCTTGAGTGGTTCCGCTTTGAGGCGCTTGACGCGCTGTGCCACCGGTTTTTCGACAGCGGCCTGCTGACGGATCCTTTGTCCGTTAGCTCCACTCGTAGAAGAGTGCGCCGTGCCGTCGCGGCCCGTCTCTTTGCTCGGCGTTCGCGACGCATCGCCTGGCGGCTTCTGATGTTGAATCACCTGCACATCCCCCGATCGATCGCGCTGCGCATGAGTTGGGCTGCTATTAGTCGCGCGGACGGGTCGCACGTCAGCATGTATGTCGTTTCGCCGTCATGCTGTCGCGCCGTAACGAAACCCTCCAAGACGAGTGAGAGCAATGATCTGCGGACGTCCGACGCGTGCACACCCAGCGAGACTGCGACATCGCTGGCGGCGTCCAACGGGCGGTCCGCATGCCAGAGCCACATCAGCACTCTGAACAGCAGTTGGTCGTCCTCGTACCTACCGAAGAACCGCTCGATGTCTCCGGGCGAGGAGATGTCCTCCTGTGGCATCGCGCTCCCGTCATCGTGTTCGCTCGTCTCTCGTGCCCCCGTCATCACTCCACCTCGCGTCGTTTGCGTTACGCGGACCGATGCTCCTGCGTCGACTCCATATGCCTCGCCACCAACTGCCCCACGACGCCATGCGCGGAAAGACCCCGAGCAACGACATACAAGGATCCATTCTTTTCGCCGCGATCCTCCACCAGGCCGTCGCGCGCGAGCGTTTCGAGCGCGCGACGGACAGCGGATGGGCGCGTGTCCAGCGCCCGTCCGAGATCATCGACGTGGTGAAGCCCGCTCGGCGTGAGCCAGAGTCGTCGCAGGAGCCGGAGGTTCAGCGGCTCGGCCGAGTACCGCGCCGCGAGTCGCTCGATTCGCTTCTCCTGTGCCGTCAGTGCCATGTTCGGTCGTACCATGTCCATTGCTCCTTGCCTGGTCATTGCGGCGACGCCGTACTCGATCCGGTCTATCACCACGCCCGTACTGTTGTCCGCGGAATCGGGCCGCTTACCTCCGCCCTGCCGGCGCCAGCTCTGCGAGCGGCGGCTCGTCGTCAAGCGCTCGCAGCGTGTTGCGCGTGTGCGACAGTTGGTTGTTGAAGATGCGCCGCGCGAAGTCGAGCAGGTCGAAGAGGAGCGGGTCACGCACGGAGTAGTAGACGCTCGTGCCCTCCTTGCGGCCGATAACCACGCCCTTCATGCGGAGGATGGACAGGTGTTGCGAGGCGCTTGATGGCTCGTCATCATCGAGCAGCACCTGCAGCTCCGCCACCGTCTTCTCGCCGTCTCTCAGCGCTTCGAGCATCTTGATGCGACCCGGATGCGCGAGGGCCTTGAAGAACTCCGCCTTGAACCGTCGAAGAGGTTGCTCCAATTAGACATTCCTTTCTATCCGCGCGGTGTCGCCCGCTGTCGAGCAGCGAGCGAGATCAACTGGACTGTCGTTTCGAGAGGGAGTCGGTCCGAACGCACCGTCAGGTCATACGCGCACGGATCGTCGAATCTCTGACTGAAGAAGTGGCGAACGAATGCACGCTGATCGCGGTCCTCCTCGGATGCCAGTCGCGCCGCGTCGGTTCTTGACACGCCTGTTGTGCGCATTACAGAGCTGACGCGGTATTCGAGCGGCGCGCACACGTACACCCGCAGCGTTCGCTCGCCAGCCTTAACGACAGCCTCGCTGCCGCATCCGAAGATCACAACATTGCCCGCGGACGCTATGCGGCCGACGACGGACGTGAGCGTGGCTGCATAGCGGCGGTCGTCCAGCCGCTCGATATTGAACGGTTCACGGTCGGCATCGATGCGCGGCCGCCCGAGCGGGTATTCCGGTACGCCTACTGGAGGCACAAATACCGAGTCAGCCGCCGCCATCGCCGCGACGATGCCGCGCAGCGCCGAATCGATGCGTCCGCGGATGCCGGACGGGCAACGGCCCCGGCGCTCCAGTGCTTCGAAGCTCACGCCTAACTCACGGGCTGCGTCGCGGAGGATCTCGTCCTCTGCGTACGAGAGTCGCAGTGTGCAGGCGACGGCCATCGCGATGTCGCGGGCGCCACTGCCCAGGGAGCCGGAGACGGCGATAGCAGGCAGATCGCGCAACTCGGACGGGCGATGGATCGTGCCAACAGTTGACGACATTGGAGGTCTGCCTTGCTACCTAGCAATATTACAATTACGCTAGGCTCGGCCGCAAGGCAACGGCCCTCCAATCTCCGGACATCTGGGCTCACCAGGTGTTGGAAAGATGGAGATTCAATCGTCAGACGAACGGGTGGGTGAGCTAGGCGAACGTGAATGTTGTTCGACGGCACACCCGGAACATCCAGCTCCCGAAAGCGCGCTCGACGTTCGCAGTCTGCGGCGTGTGGGGCGGGCCGCGCCCGCAGCTTGGTGCTGGTTGCCGCGCGGCTGTTGCACGTCGGACTCATGGCGCTCGACCTGCGAAGGGGGGGTGCCCTGGTCGTCCTCGGCGAAGCGAGTTTCCGCGAGATGGGCACCGCGAGGGACATCGCGAGTCCCTCTACGCACCCGCTGCGTGGGGCCGCCGTGAGTTTCCGCAAGTCCGGCTTAAACTTGGAGGCACGCGATGACGGATGACCGCGAGTTGCAGCAACAAGGTTCGCAGCATGCCGGCGAACGCAGGGAGCGATTCATCGATAGTTATGGTTTCTTCGCATTGTTGGTGATGTCGTGCTTTGGCATCGCCATCGCCCTTGAAATCGTCGGGCTGGTGGCACCCGCTTGGCTTGGCGCCGGCTGAGCGATGTCGCGCTAACTTTGCGCACAGATTGGCTGCGCCTGCGTGGCAGAATTTGCGCGGGCCGAACGTTGAGGGGGAGCCTAAGCAATTGCTCACGGGCAGGGACACAGTGTCGCAGAGTTTGTTTCAGGTCGAAGCTGAGGTCCGACTGCTGAACACCTACGGCGCGGAATTCGGCCAGGGATATTACCTCGGGCGGCCGGTCCCGCTCGACGTGGGCGCGGTCAAGGGTGAGCGGCCGCCGAAACTTCACGAGCACATGGCATCCGTTCAACGACGCTGCCCGCGAACCGCTCTTCTCGACGACGCCGACGTGGCACGCTGGGCGTTCGGATGTGTGTGTTCCACGTCGTCACGGTGGGTCGCAACCGTACCCGCGTTCCCGGCTGCACTAATCTTGGTCCGCGGCGTTGGGATCGGGAACCTTGAGATCAATGGATACACCGACGTGCCCCCTTCCACCTTGAGCAACGCGCTACAGGTCACGCTCCCGCCGAGCGTTCTGATACGTTCGCACCAGCGAGCGGCATCTCGCCGCGACAGGTAGCCGAGCGTCTCTCCGCGCAAAGTTGATACGCGCACGGCGATCGCGTCGTAGTTGGTCGGTTTGCACTCCAGACGCACCGGCACGATCGTCCGGCCTTTACTGTCGGTCTTGGACTGCCGCCGAACAGAGGTAAGCGTTCCTTGGAACTGAGATTCGCCGACAACGGGCATGGTGAATTCACCACGGTGGGCGTCCGTTACATCGTGGGGTGAATTGGTCTTTTCCGATCTGAATAGCTTGTTCAGCCAACTCATGGAACTGCTCGCGATGCTCAGAGACCCGCCCGATGCGGCAATGTACCAGCGCGATGTTCACGAGGACGTGCGACGCGGCCGCGACGCGTGACAAAACTATTTACTGACCGCACCACTTTCTGACCGTTTGGCGCGAGACACCCACCATCTCGCCAATGCGCTCCTGGGTATAACCCGCTCGCTGGAGTTGAACGAGGTGAAGTCTGCCGATCGGGGTCAGCCGTGCGTTACGATGAGCCATAGAGAGTGTTCCTTTCGACTGTGTGCTTTAGACACCCACAGCCGACTCGAACACTCTCTTTGTGTCAATAACGTCTTTGAACAGTACACCTAGTGGTGGCGACGCACAGGGCAGCTTTGCAATGCCGATTTATCAGAAGTTCGTTCGAGCCGCGAAGAGTCTTGACCCGAAGCATATCGTCATGGTTACGCCGTCCAGGTGGTTCGCGGGAGGGCGAGGACTCGATGCGTTTCGCTCGGAAATGCTTGCCGACACGCATATTCGGGAACTAGTTGACTTCCCAAACGCAACGGAGGTCTTCCCCGGCATGGACATCTCCGGCGGTGTTTCGTACTTCCTTTGGGACCGCTCGCACGACGGGCCGTGCAACGTTCAGACGTTCAGCGGCGGTGTGTCTAGCGGAATCGTTGCGCGTCGACTCGACGCTTACGACGTGTTCGTTCGCTACAACACGGGGGTCTCGATTCTTGAGAAGGTTTGGCCGAACGGCGTCCACGTTGCTGAGTCGCTAGCCGTCAAGGTATCACCGACACAACCGTTCGGTCTGCGGACGTCGTACCGCGGCGCACCCACGCCGAAACGGCTGGAGACTCCCGTTGCACTGCGATCCAGCGACGGGGAATCATGGATCGGTCGCCGTGACATTCCTCGGAATGACGCCTGGATCGATGAGTGGAAGGTCATCCTCGGGCTTGCCTATGGCGAGCGCGGTCCGTTCCCATACTGGATTACTTCGGCGCCCGAGATCCTTGGGCCAGGGACGGCGTGTACAGAAACGTACCTAGTTATCGATCGCTTCGACAGCGAGGCCAAGCCAAAGTGCTTACGAGCTACCTCCGCACGCGATTTGTTAGGTTCTTGCTCTCTCTCCAGAAGTACACACAGCACCTCTATAGTGAACGCTTCTCGTTCGTGCCAGATCTCCCAATGAATCAGACATGGACGGACAAGGAGCTTTACAAGAAGTACAGCATCACCGAGGACGAGATCGCCTTCATCGAGTCGATGGTTCGTCCGATGAGCGATAGGTGATGAGTAAGACCATCGAAGAACTCCTTGCGCCAAAGCCGGAGGCTCGACTGCGCATCTACGCCTGGAGGCCGAACGATCCTCCTGTCGCATACGTCGGCCTAATTAAGGTTGGGCAGACGACACGAGAGGATGTGAACACGCGCATCCGGCAGTCGCAGGGGCAGATGCACCAGGCCTATACTCTTCTTATCGACGTGCTCGCCGAACGTGACGACGGATCAATCTTCCGCGACTCCGAGGTGCGCCAGCGCCTCATCGACAAGGGGTTCGAAAACGTCGTCATTGGGGCGTCCCACGAGTGGATGCGCTGCAACGCCGGCGACGTCAAGACGGCGGTCACCGAGTTGCGGAAGGGAATCCGACTCACCGGCACGCACCACGAGACGTTCACGATGCGCCGAGAGCAAGCCGACGCCGTGAACAAGACGCATGCCTACTTCCAGTCGATCCGAAAGGAGGACACGCGTGCGGTCCCGCGATTCCTATGGAATGCCAAGATGCGCTTCGGCAAGACGTTCACCGCGTATCAACTGGCCAGGAAGCTCGGTGCGAAGCGCGTGCTCGTGGTGACCTTCAAGCCCGCCGTCGAGGATGCTTGGCAGACCGACCTTGAGTCGCACGTCGACTTCGACGGCTGGCAGTACCTCTCGCGCAACTCCGGCACGGATCCCACCAAAATTGAGCGCAAGAAGCCGGTCGTCTATTTCGGCTCCTTTCAGGACCTCCTCGGTCGCGATGCGGCTGGGAACATCAAGGCGAAGAACGAGTGGCTCCACAAGGAGAAGTGGGACCTCGTGGTATTCGACGAATATCACTTCGGAGCATGGCGGGAAACCGCGAAGGAGCTCTTCGAGGGCGAGGATGACGAGGTCGCAAAGAAGGAGACGAGGCTTGAGTACGCCGCCGGACTCGAGGAGGTAAACGAGGACCTTGGCGTGCTCTCCGAGAACGAGACCGAATTCCTTCCCATCACCACCAAGGCGTACTTGTACCTCTCCGGCACTCCGTTCAGGGCGCTGGCCACGGGCGAGTTCATCGAGGAACAAATCTTCAACTGGACGTACACCGACGAACAGCGCGCCAAGGAAGAATTCGCTGGGGAGAACCTCGGCCACCTGAACCCGTATGGTGCGCTGCCGCAGCTTCGGCTGCTGACCTATCAGATGCCGGACGAATTGCTGGCCGTCGCGAGCGCCGGCGAGTTCGACGAGTTCGATCTTAACGAGTTCTTCGCCGCGTCCGGGAGGGGCAAGGACGCCAAGTTCAAGCACAAGAGCGACGTGCAGAAGTGGCTGGACATCATCCGGGGCTCGTATGCGCCGCAAGTGGTCGAGCACCTCAAGACCGGCACACGGCCTCCGTTCCCATACTCGGACGTGCGCCTGCTCCCGTACCTTCAGCACTCCTTTTGGTTCTTTCCGAACGTCGCAGCCTGCCACGCGATGGCAAACCTTCTGGCCGAGAAGCACAACACGTTTTGGCGTGACTACAACGTCGTAGTCGCTGCCGGTGCGTCGGCGGGAATCGGGCTGGACGCCTTGCCCCCAGTGCGCAACGCCATCAGCAGCGGGTTCGACTCGAAGACGATCACGCTGTCGTGCGGGAAGCTCACAACAGGTGTCACCGTGGCGCAGTGGTCCTCCATCTTGATGCTGCGCAACCTGAAGTCGCCCGAGACCTACTTTCAGGCCGCGTTCCGCGTGCAGTCGCCATGGTCTATCAAGAACCCGAATGGCGACAACCCGAACGAGGAGGAGATTCTCAAGCCCATCTGTTTCGTGTTCGACTTTGCGCCTACCCGCGCGCTGCGACAGCTCTCCGAGTACGGCATTGGGCTCTCGCCGACCGAGCCAAACCCGGAAAACGCTGTCAAGGACCTCGTGTCGTATTTGCCTGTGCTGGCTTATGACGGCGCCAATATGACGCAGATTGATGCGGGCGGCATTCTCGATATCGCGCTGGCGGGCACCTCGGCCACACTCCTGGCTCGCAAGTGGGAGTCCGCGCTGCTAGTGAATGTCGACAACGACACTCTGCGCCGCATCCTGGACAACCCCGAAGCGATGGCCGCCGTGGAGCGTATCGAGGGCTGGCGCGCGCTGGGCGACAACATCATCGAAACGATCATCAACAAGAGCGAGAAGGTCAAACAGCTCAGGAAAAAGGCCAAGGACGGCGAGTTGACCGCGAAGGAGAAGAAGGAACTCACCGAAGAGGAGAAGGACTACAGGTCCAAGCGCAAGCTCGTTCAGGAGAAGCTGATCAAGTTTGCAACGCGCATTCCGGCATTCATGTACCTGACGGACTTTCGCGAGAACACCCTGCAGGATGTGATCACCAAACTGGAACCGGAATTGTTTGTGACGGTCACCGGGCTGACGGTGAAGGACTTCCACCTGCTCGTTCGGCTGAAGGTCTTCAACACCGAGCAGATGAACCAGGCTGTCTTCGCGTTCCGTCGTTACGAAGACGCCTCACTCCGCTACACGGGCATCGACAGCCACGAGGGCCTGACTCACTACGGGCTCTACGACACCGTGGTAGCGAGGGATTGAAGAGGTCGCTTCCGGGACCAACCTTTTATGCGCCAGCCGGCGCCGGAATCGATGCATCTACTTACGGTCGCTCGCCGCTAGGCAGAAAGGTCGATGATCCTCTTCGAGTCCATCATTCGTTACGTTCGTTGCGGTGAATCCCGATGGTACTCCGACTGGAGCTGGCAACATTATCCTGACGACGAACAATGGAGGGCAAGGACAGGTACAGTTTGATTTTCACTCGGTAGCGGCCGCGGGTCTGACGTCGGGCAGGATGTTCGATGTCGTGTTCCGGCTGGTCGATGACTCGGCAAACCCGGCTACGCTACTGTTGGGCGAATGTAGTACGGTGACGGTAGAGTAGGGCTAATACACTCCGGAGATCCGCTGCCCCACCCGACCTCGTCACAACTGAACGAACATCGGCATGACGACGTCCGTGTGGTTGTCGCTGCCGACGACGCGGATGGCGCTGTAGCACACGCCGTAGTCGACAGCCGCCAAGCGAGCCGCTAAGGAGAGGTCTGCTTCCCAAGCAGAGGGTCGTGGGTTCGAGTCCCATCTCCCGCTCCAACCCTTATATAGATGAATGAAGGGCCCGCCACGCGGTCGTCAATCCCCGGTGCGCTACGCTCCTGGGATGCGTCCCTTCTCGCCTCAGTGGCACGGCCCGGCGGGCGACGAGCTAATACTCGCCGGACGACTCTGCGTCCGAGTCGTTCCCGGCCGTACGGACCGCAACGTCATCTTCCTGCATGGCCTCGGCGCGTCGTTGCGGTACTGGGGACGGGCGTACGACGCGCTCGCGCCGGCGCATCGACTGATCTTCGTCGATCTGCTCGGTTTCGGTGGCTCCGCGAAGCCCGCCGGGCTGTACGACCGCAAAGCCCATGTTGGTGCGCTGATCGAGGCCCTTGAAGCTCTGGCTGTGAGCAAGGCGACCGTTGTAGGACATTCGGCCGGAGCGTTAATCGCGATAGCGGCCGCAGCCAGTGAACCAAGCCTTTTCGAGAAGGTCATTGGCTTCGGCACGCCGCTGTTGGGACCAGGCGACCAGTCGCGACGTCACCTCCGCTCTCTCGGCCCCCTGGCCCGGCTGATGGCTGACGATTCGCCGTTAGCAGAGCGCATGTGCCGCTTGATGTGTGATCACCGCTCGTTGGCGCGGAAGGTCGCGCCACTGTTCGCTCCTCGCCTGCCGGCCCCTGTTGCGGCCGACGGCGTCGACCACACATGGCCGTCCTACTTTGGGACGTTCCATCTGCTTGCTGATCAGGAAGCCGCGCGTCGCGATCTGCGTGAATTGAAGGCGCCTATATCGCTAGCGTATGGTCGGGACGACCGGACGGCTCCGAGCGCCGCTGCTGAAGAGGCGCTCGCAGGCGTCGGGAATGCGGGTGTGACGGTTGCGTCCTTTGGCGACCACCATCTTCCCCTTCGTCATCCGGCTTGGTGCAGGGAGTTCATACGCCGAGCGTTAGAAGATGATGCCGGCGGGTGAACGCCGCCGCTCAAGCGCATCCATCTCGTGCTCGGCGAGCAGATCATTCAACGGTACGTCATATAGTCGCGCCGTCTCAGCGAGCACGTGCGCCCAGCTGCATTCATTGACGAAGAGGAGGCCTTCAACGTTGAGCGTGCCGCCGCGGTTGAGGAATCCGAGTCCCATGGTCGACGCCCCGGTGTGCAAACGCTGAAGCAGCCCGAGGAGCGGTTCTGGCCGCGTGTGGGTGACGAAGATGCGCTTGTCGGCGTGTGCAGGATAGAGCGACGTGATGACCTCAGGGGATAGCACGTGCGCGGCTTCTGTTTTCGATCGGGGCTTTCGGAAGCGCGCCGGCTCGTGCATGTATGCGACGCGATGCGCCATGTCGCGGTCACGAAGCCGCTGCGATGCCTTCAGCACCTGCGCGAGCTGGAATGATCCGATGGCGGTGATGATCAGGCGAGCGTCGGCGTGGCGGTGCCCCGCCCACGCCAAATTGGCGAACCCCGACTGAACGAGCGCCTCCGCTTCGGTCCGGTTGAAGAGATTGGGTACCGGGGTCTTTGGCACGACGAGCGTCCAAAACTCGCCCTGCCTGCCGTATACGTACTTCATCGTCGCCAGAGCCGTGTTGTAGTCCGGAGGGAACACGACGTGCGAGACGTCGCATCGCTCGCTGAGGTGGGCTTCCGCCAACGACGGGTCCTGGTGCGAGATCTCGTTCTTGGCGTTCTCCCACGTGTGTGAAGTCAGGACGAGCGGGACGGCAAGCCAGCCCGGAGAACGGCCGGCATCCCTGGCCTGTGCTGCCCAGGTAATCTCCTGACGCAGTCCGCCGTACATCTTCGCCCCGAACGCCTCGTACGTGACGATGATGTTGATGCCGCCCTTGTTCGCCAGCGCGGCGGCGGCGATGGCTTCTTCGTTCAACGCTGTGATGACCGCGCCGTTGACAGCCTCCGGCATGCCGGGTTCCGGATCCGTGACTCGAAATCGCAGCTCGTCCAGCGTGCGCAGCATCCGGTTCGACTTCATCTCGTCCGGATTGCCCACGCGTGGGCGCAGGTGTGGGTTCTCTCGAACGTACGCCGCGAATGCCTCATCCACGGCCGTCATCGGGCTGACGCGCCTGTCATCAGTCGCTGCCACGCGATCGGCGGGCACGATCTGATACTCGAGTTCGGGGACGCGCTCGATCCGCACCTCCCGGTGCGCCAGTGCATTATCCCGTTCGCGCGGCCTGCTCGCTGCATCGTGGTGAGAGAGCGCGGTAACTGCGTCCGCGAGCTCGTCTGGTGGCACCCAGAGCCGGCGCGCACTCTCGTTGAACAGGTGAGCGATCGCGGCGTCAGTGTGCGGATTGCCGCCGAGCGGCAAGTTGTGAGCGAGATTCGTGCCTTCGCCATAGAAGCCCGCGCCCTTCGGCGCCACCGCGATCCCGTACGGAAGACGCACAGGATAGACGTCGTCGCCGCGCTCGGCCGCGGTGCCGGCCGCCTGCAGGCGGTTCTCCTGTTCAAAAATCGCCCAGGCGAACGAAGCTGGGTCGCGGCCATCAAAGATGATGGGATCGAAGCTGTTGAGCTCCAGATGCTTCGCGAACCACTCGATCCCGCCCTCCTGGGACATGGTGGTCCGCTGATCGATACGGCGGCCGTTGGCGATCATGATGGGCGCGACCAGTCCACAGTCCGATGCCCGCCACCATCGCGGCGCCCAATCACTGCCGCGCTGTTCCTCGAAAGCGCCGTCACTGAGGAACGCGACCAGCCTCTCACCCTTGAGCGGCATATGCACGTATTGGAGTTCGGTGAAGCCGAGGTAGCCGCCCTCCACCATGCCGCCCGCGGTGTGCATGTTCACATGGCTGCCGAGCGGGGAGTCCTGGTAGCCGTGGTCGTTGAGTGCACCGGAATAGAAGTCGCGCACGTAGCGCGTCAACCCTTCATCCGTCAGCGAGTAACGAGCTGCGTGCGCTGGGGTCATGTTGGCGACGAGCAGATTCACCGAGTCGACGGCAGCGACCGTATGGCCCTGTCCCATCACCCACGACCGCGTCAATCCCGTCAGTGCATTGACGGCGAGATAGCCGACGTACGCCGGGACCATGTTGAGCGCGCCGCCCGTATGCCCTTCGGGCTGCGGCTTGAAGTCGTCCGTCCGCAGGTCGCGTCCGTCCAGATAGACGCTTCGTCCATACGTCTCGTGAACGACGAGCCACATCGCGGCGTTCGCGACTCGGTCAGCCGCGGACAAAACAGCGAAGAATGGAACGCTGTCCCCGCGTATGTCCTGCTCCTCCAGGGTGCGCGCCAACGCGAACACGCGATCCTGCGTCTCGAGCGAGTGCTCGATAACGCCGTAGCCCGCGGCCCATTCCGCTGCCGCGCGATTAGGCTTCTTATATCGTTCAACCCGCTCCACCGCGCGGACGGCGGCAGCGTTCTTCGTCTCGCTCATCGGATGTCCCTTCCCCGGCGCGACAATACGTCGTACGTGTCACGCGCGATGATCCGTTCTTCGTCGGTGGCGATCACGTAGGCGGCGATGCGGCTGCCGCTCGCGTGGAGTGACCCCTCGCCGCCGAGCGAGGCATTTTTCTCCACATCGATCCCCAGCCCGAGTGGCGCGAGCGGCTCGCAGATGCGGCGGCGGATCTCCGCCGAGCGCTCGCCGATGCCGCCGCCGAAGACGATCGCCTGCGCGCCGGCGAGCACGGCGAGATACGCGCCGATGTACTTGCGCACCCGGTAACAGAACATCTCGATGGCCGCGTGCGCACGGGGATGACCCTGGGTCTCTTCGGCAAGGAGTGTCGCCATGTCGGCGCTGCTCCCTGAGATGCCGAGTAGCCCCGACTCTTGATTGAGAATTCTGTCGAGATCATGCACAGACACACCGGCTTCTCTGAGCAGATAGGAAATCACTCCCGGGTCGACATCGCCCGGGCGAGTCCCCATCACCAGCCCTTCCAGCGGCGTGAAGCCCATCGATGTATCGACCGAGACACCCCTCGAAACGGCGGTCGCCGAGCATCCGTGCCCTAGCTGGAGGGTGATGATACAGACGCCGTCATGCGGCGTACCGGTGAGCTCAGCGTAGCGTTCCGTCATGGAGCGGTGCGCAATGCCGTGATAGCCGTAGCGCCGTAAGCCGTGCTTCAGCGTCAACTCTTGCGGCAACGCGTAGTGCGACGCGGCGGCGGGCATCGCCGTGTGAAACGTCGTATCGAAGACGGCCACCATCGGGACGTCCGGCAACAGCTCGCGGGCAGCGACGATGCCTTCGAGCGATGGCCCATTGTGCAAAGGCGCGAGGCGACGCCCCGCATCGATTGCGCGCAAGACTTCGTCGTCGACGACGGCGGGCTGGGCGAAGGAGCCGCCCTGCACGACACGGTGACCAACCGCATCGATCGACTGGCGGTGGTCGCTGCCGAGAAGGTCCAACAGGGTGCGGAGTGCCGTCCCATAGTCCCTGATGGGTCCGGGTGAACGCGCCGCGGATGTGCCGGACGTCTCGAAGGTCACGACAGCGCCTGCGCCGATCGCTTCGACCGATCCATTCGCCAGTGCAGCGACACTGGACTCGTTTACGGCGCAGAGCCGCATCTTAAGGCTCGAGCTGCCACAGTTGATCGTCAGCACGTTCATGGATGGGCCTGCGCGCCCGATCTGAGGCTCGCCATCAAGCTCAGTTCATCTTCGAGCAGCCGCGTGATCAGGAAGTTCTGACGCACGCGCTCGCGACCGAGCCCGCCGATGCGGTTCGCTTCGGCCGGATCCGACAGCAGCGCGTCGATGCGCGGCACCCAGTCCTCCTCGCGCGACACCAGAAACCCGCCTTCACCGTCAGACATCTGCATCGGGATGCCGCCGGTACGGCCCGCTACGATTGGCGTCCCCTTCCACAGGGTCTCCGAGACGATCAGCCCGAAACCTTCCCGGATCGACTTCTGGATGACGACGTCGGAGGCAGATTGGAAGGCGTTCACTTCGAGGTTCCCGATGCCCGTGAAGTTGCTGGCGACGTGGATCTGCGGATCACCCTCCACATCCTTCGTGATCTTCTCGTAGATACTCCAGCCTTCAGGGTCGTCGAGCGCCATTGAGCCCAGGAGTGCGAGTTGCAGATCCTTGTGTTTCTCGCGCAGCTCGCGGTAGACGCGAATCACACCGAGCGGGTCCTTCCATGGATCGAAGCGCGAAACTTGCGTCAGGAGGGGACGGTCGAGGAGCACGCCGGTCCATCGAACGATGCGGTCGCGCAGGTCGGTCGGCAGCGGCATATTCTTGGGACTCAGCGGGTCGATCGCGGGGGCGAAGCAGCGTACGCGCGAGCGGTCGAGCGGCTCCGGCACGAACTCCGGCATCGTGAAGACGAACGCGTCGTACGCCTGGACGTACTCGTCGAGGAACCGCCATGCCTCGCGGTTATACGCGGAGAGGTCGATGTGCACGCGCCAGATCCAGCGAGCGGCACCGTCTTTCGCCAATTGGCGTACAGGCACCGGCTGCGGGTCGTGGACGACCACGATGTCATACTTGCCCCGGATTGCGTCTGCGACGTGGCCATTGTGCCGCAGGTATGCCGCGAGCTCGTCCGGCGCGACATCAAACAGCGGCGCGCCCTGCAGTGCGTTGTGCAGCCGCTTCGTCAGCGCGAAGAAGGCTGGCTCGGCGACGATGACGCCCCACGCCACGTCGAGGCCGAGTCCCTTCTCGAGAGGGACCAGCGAGTTGAGCAACTCGGCGACGCCGCCGCCGTACGGCGTCGCGTTCAGCTGCAGGATGCGAGCGCCGCGCAGTTCGCGCGCCAGCGCCCGCACGTGTTCGAGTTGGGCGGACGGCGCGTACTCCTCATAGGGATCGATGCTTTGCGTTGCGGTGTCGACGAAACGCAGCATCAGGCAGTCTTCCTTGCAGCGACGGCTCCGGTGATGAGGACGCAGTCGCGCGCGCCGATCGCCTGGCCGAGCGCATACGCTTTGACGCGGGCGTAGTCGCTTATTGGCTCGCTGCAGCTCCCCATCACGCCGATCTTCGGCTTTATCCCGTGCGATGGGTCAACTGCGCGTGTATCGTCGCACAAGTTCCATCACCTCGTCGATCTCTGCTGCTCCGTCGCCGCCCGAGACGGCCCTACGGACACAGACGTCGAGATGGCCTCTCAGAAGTTTCAGCGCGACGCCATCTGCGGCTGCCCGCAATGAGGCGAGTTGCTGGATCACTTCAATGCAGTAGCGCTCCTCCTCGACCATGCCGGCGATGCCCCGCACCTGCCCCTCCATCCGGCGCAGACGAAGCAGAAGCTTCTGTTTCTCCGGGCCATACGATGCGCTACGAGTGGTCGCTGTCTTCATACTCCTCCCCACCATAGTCAGCCTGACCTTTGCCATGTAGAGCCGATCGGCACTGGAGCGGCACACCACCCGGCCCTTCAATCGGGCGATACTCCCGCCCACTATGGAGCTGACAGCAAACCGAGGAGGGACAATCCATGCAAGACCAACGACCGAACAACCAGGGCAACAGCGGCGGCATGATGGCGATGATGGTGATGATGATGGCGATGTGCTTTGGCGTCGTCCTTTTGTTTGCCATCATCCCGTCGATCGGCTGGCCACTCGGCATCGTGGTAGGCGTGGCTGCGGGTGGACTGATGCTATTCCTCCACCAGCGCTACATGCACCACAGGTCGCACTGACGATGCATCTGCATCTATCACGGCCCGTGCCTACTTCCACCGCGTCCCCAAAGGAGCACGAGTCGCTAGCTACGCCGGCGTCCGGGCCGGCCAAGGATCCGATCTGCGGCATGGTCGTCGACAAGGCGTCCGCGCTGAAGCTCGAGCGGGGCGGCCGCACCTACTACTTCTGCAGCCCCAATTGCTTGCGCACGTTCGAGTCGCCAGAGGCCGAGCTCAAGGCAATGCGCACGCGCGTCACGATCGCGCTCGCCGGCGTGCTCATGCTCGCGATTCTGCGAGCAGCGGCGTTCATCGCCCTCGCCGCCGGCGCAACGATCATCACTTGGGCGCCGATTCCCGCCCTGCCATGGATGACGTGGGGAAAGTGGCTGTTTTTCATCGTCACGCCCGTGCAGTTCATCGGCGGCTGGTCGTTCTACCGCGGCGCCTGGACGGCGATCAGGACGCGCTCCATCAACATGGACTTCCTCATCGCCCTGGGTACGAGCACGGCCTACTTCTACAGCGTCGCGGTCGTCTTCTTTCCGTCGGTCCTGCCGGTATCCGTCGACGAGCGGGCCGTCTACTTCGAGGTCTCCGCTGTCATCATCGCCTTCGTGCTGCTCGGCAAGTTCATGGAGGAGGCAATCAAAACGCGCTCATCGGCAGCGGTGCGAAAGCTCCTCGACCTGAGGCCGGCGACCGCACGCGTGGTCCGTGACGGCGCCGAAGTAGAGATCCCTGCCGAGCAGATCATGGTCGATGAGATCGTCGTCGTCCGTCCGGGCGAGAAGATTCCGACCGATGGTGTCATCGTAGACGGATCTTCGGCGGTGGACGAGTCGATGCTCACGGGCGAGTCCATGCCGGTGGAGAAGTCGGTCGATTCGCAGGTGCTCGGCGGCACGCTCAACAAGACGGGCGCCTTCCGATTCCGGGCGACCCGGGTCGGCGCAGACACGGCGCTGGCGGGGATCGTCAAGATCGTGGAAGACGCACAGGCCACGAGTGCCCCTATTCAGCGGCTCGGGGACAGCGTGACGCGCGTGTTCGTCCCTGCCGTTGTGGGCGTCGCTGTGCTGGCATTTGCCGGCTGGTGGATCGCAGGCGATTTCCCGCAGGCGCTGCTCGCCTTCATCGCCGTCCTGATCATCGCCTGCCCGTGCGCCATCGGCATCGCGACGCCGGCGGCGCTGATGGTGGGCGTCGGCAAGGGCGCCGAAGCGGGCATCCTCATCCGCGGTGGCGACGTGCTCGAGCGGGCGCAGAAGTTGAACACCGTCATCTTCGACAAGACGGGCACGCTCACGCGCGGCCAGCCGAACGTCACCGATCTCATCGGCTTCGGCGAGCACAGCGAGACCGACGTGCTCCAGCTCGCCGCAGCCGTCGAAGCCAGCTCGGAGCACCCGCTCGGCGAGGCGATCGTCCGTGCGGCAGCGCACCGAGGGCTCGAGCTGCCCACGATTTCGGACTTCGAGGCCGTCCCCGGACACGGCATCCGCGGCCAGGTCGGCGGCAAGGCGATTCTTCTGGGCAACCGTCGCTACTTCGCCCGGGAGGGCGTCGACACGACTGCCGTCGAAGGTCGGATGTCGGAGCTCGAAGGCGAGGGTAAGACGGCGATGCTGGTCGGCTGTGGCAACGAAGTCGCCGGCGTGATCGCGGTCGCGGACACGCTGAAGCCGGAGGCGAAAGAGGCCGTCGAGGCGCTGCTCCGAGATGGAGTCGACGTGATCATGCTGAGCGGCGACAACGAGCGTACCGCTCGCTCGATCGCTCGCGAAGTTGGTATCGAGAGCGTGATCGCGGAGGTACTGCCTGCAGATAAAGCGGAGGTCGTGCGCGGTCTCCAGAAGCAGGGCAAGGTCGTCGCCATGGTCGGTGACGGCGTCAACGACGCGCCCGCTCTCGCTCAGGCGGACATCGGGATTGCTATCGGGTCAGGATCGGACGTCGCAAAGGAAACGGGCGGCATCATTCTGATCAAGGACGATGTGCGCGATGTGGTGACGGGCATCCGCCTCTCGCGCGCGACGATGCGCAAGATCAAGCAGAACCTCTTCTGGGCATTCATCTACAACAGCGTCGGCATACCCATCGCGGCGCTCGGGTTCCTCAACCCGATCATCGCTGCTGCCACGATGGCGCTCAGCTCGCTCTCGGTGATCGTCAACTCGGCGATGCTGAAGCGCGCGAAGCTCACCGCCACCGTGAAGGAGGACAGCTCATGAACGGGAAGAGGCTCTCACTGTTCACAGTCATCATCGCAGTCGCGATAGCGGCCGTTGCCGGCGCGTGCGGTGATTCGTCCGACGGCACCAGCATGGATGTCGACCGCGAACCCATCCTGGCGCTGGCCGGAGGGGCAACCCAGGAAGCCCAGAACATGGAGCGCCACGCTGATGAGATGGAGTCGGCCGCTGCCGGCCGTGCCGACCACGCTCACTGGGCGGCGGACGCCGCGACGCTGCGCGCAAACGCCTCGTCGGTGGCGTTCATGGCCAACTCGGCGATGGCGATTTACAACGATCCCGGTTCACACGGAGGTTCTGCAGAACCGAATCGCGTCTTCGGCGACGGCGTGAATCTGCACGCGCTCGGCGAGACGCTGGTTGAACACGCCGACGCCATGCGGTCGCATGTGGCAGTCATGCGGGAACAGGCCGCAGGAGATGCAATGTTGCTGTCCGTCATTGATTCGCTGGCATCTGACACTGGCGCGATGAAAACGGTCGGTGAAGCGGCTATGGACCGCGGTACCGACCTTCAGAATCAGGCACGTAGGCTCGCCGACACGGTCGGCGTGAAGCTCCCGTCTGGAGGCGAACATGAAGATCAGTGAGCAATCGCTCGACCGCCTCGCGATGATCGCGTTTGGGCTGTTCCTCGCGGTCTGCTCGGTCGCCGTGATCGGCTTCATCGTCTTCGCACAGTTCGGCGGCGCGGCGGCCCTCGTCGCCGCGGCGGCGATGACGATCGTCGTGGCGTTGATCGTGCTCGGCCTCAACCAGGCCGTCGGCTCATACACAGAAGGAGAGCCGAGATGAACACGCAGGCAAAGATCATCGTCGGGGTCCTCGTCGCGGCCGTGGTCGGGCTCGGGATCACCGTCGGTGTTCGCTATTGACCGCGTCATCAACAGCGGCGGCGGGAGAGGAAGCCCTGTGTCGCGATAGGTGTCAGGCGTCGGCGAGGTGAGCAGTGAACCCCGGACTCCCGTCCTCCGAGAAGCGTCGCCGCTACCGAGAGGTGGCATCCATCCTGAGCCGGCACGGACTGGGCGCGCTGACGGCGGGTTTCGGGATGACGCGCGTGATCCCCTTCCATCGCGGCCTCCTCGGTCACGCGAAACGCGAGACGCCCTATTCGACCGCTGAACACATGCGATTGGCGCTCGAAGAGCTTGGTACGACAGCAATCAAGCTGGGGCAGATTCTGAGCACCCGTCCGGACCTCGTTCCACCGGAGTTCGTGATTGAGTTCGAGAAGCTCCGCGACCGCGTGCCGGCGGTGCCGACGGAGTCTATTGTCGCGATCATCGAGCGCGAACTCTGCTGCGAAGCGAGCGAGATCTTTGAGCACTTCGATCCGGAGCCGCTCGCGGCGGCATCGATCGGACAGGTGCACGCGGCGACGCTGCGCGACGGCAAACCGGTCGTGGTGAAAGTACGCAAGCCCGGCGTCGCCGAAACCGTCGCCACCGACCTCGCTATCCTCGCGGACCTCGCCAGGCGCGCCGCCCGTCAAGAACTCGCGCCAGCGACCTACGACCTCGAAGCGCTTGTCGACGACTTCGGCTGGACGCTGCGCTCAGAGCTCGACTACGTGCGCGAAGGCCGGAACGCAGACCGCCTGCGCGAGATCCTCGCCGCCGATCCTCGCGTCGTCATACCCCAGATCCACTGGCGCTTCACGACCTCCTCAGTTCTTGTCATGGATCGCATCGCAGGTACGCGCATCGGCGACTTCGCGCTGCTCGACGAGGCGGGCATCGACCGGACGCAGGTCGCCCGGACGAGCGCCGAGGTGCTGATGGCCCAGGTGTTCGAGGCCGGATTCTTCCACGCGGACCCGCATCCAGGCAATTTCCTCGTGATGGACGACGGCCGCATAGCGATGCTTGACTTCGGCATGGTCGGACAGCTCGATGAGGAGCTGCGACACCTCTTCTGGCAACTCTTGATCGCGACCGTGCAGCAGGACGCCGCGGCTATGACCGATGGGCTGGAGGCGCTCGGCGTGCTCCGCTCGCCTGCCGTCCGCGAGGCCGTCCGCCGCGACATGCACCACCTCCTCGAACGCTACTACGGCCTGTCGATCGACCAGTTCGACATGAGCCAGTACATCGATGACCTGCGCGCAATCGTGCGTCGGCATGGGCTGCAGCTCCCGGCGGAACTGGCGTTAGTGTTGAAGACCGTCGCTATGAGCGAAGGGCTATGGCGTCAGCTCGACCCGGCATTCAACGCCGCAGGTGTCGCCGAGCCGTTCGTCGAGCGCGCCGCCAAAGAGATGTATTCGCCACGGACGTGGGGGAAGCGAATCGTACGCGCCGGCGGCGACATGGTGGAGCTCGGCGCCTATCTCCCTGGGCAGCTTCGGCGCATCGCCGCCCGCCTGGATCGCGGCGAGTTCGAGGTTACGCTGCGTCACCGTGACTTGGACGAATCCCTCAACCGGCTGAGTTCAATGATCACGCGCCTGTCGATCGCGATCGTCGCGGCCGCGTTCATCATGGGGCTGCCCGTACTGGCGACGGTGTATGAGCCGCCCGGCTGGAGTGTGATGGGGCCGATCTGGTTCTTCTCGGGCATTGCGGTGATCGTGGCGTTGATCGGGCGGCTGGGGGTGGCCGGTCGAAGGCCGCCAAGACACTAGCTGGATGGCGTCATCTGAAGTAGGTGATCATGATCCCCATGTTGTCGGGATCCGACTCCATTTGGTTGTACTGCTGATGAATCCGGATCCTCTGGCCGACCCATATAGATCGGATCGTCGTCCATGTGGACGACCTCATCGACCGAGTGCCCCGCCGTACCGGCAAGGCGATGACCGCCGCGAAGACCATCACAACCGCCGCTTTTCCAATCACGGGGACATCCTTTCGCGTCCAACGATACGGCGCCTCGCACGGCGTTGGATAGGGCCGATTGGCACTTGATAGCGGTACTCCCTACCCCCGTATGATAGCGAGGATGAAGCAAAAGCCAAACTCGTATGCCGCCGACAAGGAAAACCTGCTCTTGCGTCTCAACCGCATCGAGGGTCAGACCAGGGGCATCGCGCGGATGGTCGAAGAGGATCGCTATTGTGTCGACGTTCTGCAGCAAATCGCGTCGATGCAGTCTGCCGCCGACGCGGTGGCGATGATCCTGCTTGAGAACCATGTGAAGGGCTGCGTCGCCGAAGGTCTGCGGACGGGCAAGGAAGAGCGTGTCGATGAGGTGGTCGCCGTTATCCGCAAGTATCTCAAAAGGTAGAGCGTCATGAGCGTTCCCGTCGCGCGCCGGAATCTCTTCGCTGAGAAGGGGCGCTTCGCCATCTCGGTAGCCGGTGTGGCGTTCGCGGTGTTGCTCATCCTCATCGTGCTGGCGCTGTATCGCGGCTTCAGCCGCTCCGGCCAGACGTTCCGCGAGCTGCCGGGCCAGCTCTGGGTCGTCCAACAGGGGACGACCGATCCGTTCCATTCCATGTCTCTTGTTGGCCGGTCGGAACTTAGTGACGTTCAGGGTGTCGATGGGGTCGCGGCGGTCGTGCCCGTCCTCTCGCGCACCATGGAGTTCACGGTGGATCGCACGACGGAAAGCGGGCGGCTCATCGCGCTCGATGTCGACGCTGCGTTGGCTCTGCCCGACGAGACGAAACGTCGATTCTTGCCATCGGAAGGGACAATCGTGATTGACGAGACCCTCAGCCGGATCACCGGCATGGGGACGGGCGACAGCGCCCGGTTCAATCAGACATCCCTGGTCGTGAACCACGTGGAACCGGCGAGCGCGGAGGCGTTCGCACCCTTCATCTTCCTGAATTACGGCGATGCGAAGATCATCTTCGGCCGGGACGATCTCGTGAGTTATGGGATGATCATCGTGACTCCCGACGCGAAGCCCGCGGAGGTAGCCGATGCGATAGAGGCCGCCAATCCCGAGTTGCGCGTCTTCACCTCCAGCGAGTTCGCAACGTCGATTCGCAAGGAGATCGACGAGAGCTTCCTCCCGATCATCACAGTGCTGCTCGTCATCGGATTCGTCGTAGGCGCCGCCGTGGTCGGCCTCACGATCTACACGGCGACGATCGAGCGCTCGCGTGAGTTCGGCGTGATGAAGGCTGTCGGCGGTTCCGCCGGCTTCCTCTACCGCATCGTCTTGTCGCAGAGCTCGATGCTCACGGCTGCAGGGTTCGTCGTGGGCCTCGTGGCGGCCTGGTCCGTGGCACAGCTCGTGCGGGAGCTGGTGCCAGACTTTGTCACGATTTTCCGGGCGCAGGACGTGATCGCTGTGTTTGGCGGCACAGTCCTCATGGCGCTCGTTGCGTCGTTCGTGCCGGTGCGGCGGATCAACTCCATCGACCCGGCGATAGTGTTCAAGGCGTGACATGAACGCAGACGACCACGTCATCCTGCGCGCTATTGGCGTCACGAAAGTCTTTGGCGAAGGCGAGACTGCGGTGCGCGCCGTCGACGGTGTTGACCTTGCGGTGTCAGCCGGCGAGATGGTGCTGATCATGGGTCCGTCGGGTTCCGGCAAGACGACCTTGCTGACGATGCTCGGCGGTCTCCTCCGCCCGACTGCCGGGTCGATCTTCATCGACGAGACAGATATCACAAAGCTCAGCGATGCCCAGCTGACACCGGTGCGCCGCAAGAGCGTGGGATTCATTTTCCAGTCGTTCAACCTCTGGGAAACGCTCAGCGTCGAGGAGAACATCGAGCTCACGCTCAACATGGCCGGCATCGTCGGCGCCCAGGCAAAGAATCGCGCACGCGCCCTGCTTGAGGATCGCGGACTCGGTCCGCGGCTGCGATTCAGGGCGCGCGATCTTTCGGGAGGAGAGAAGCAACGCGTTTCGATTGCCCGGGCTCTGGCCAACGAGCCGCGTCTCCTGCTCGCCGACGAACCGACGGCGAACCTCGACTCGAAGCATGGCCGCGACGTCATGCATCTCCTGCACGACATCTCGCGGAGTGGTGACCGCGCCGTCATTGTCGTCAGCCACGACGAGCGGATCCGCGAGGTAGCCGACCGCGTGCTGTGGCTTGAGGACGGGCGCATCCGCAACATCGGCCTGATGGTGCGCGATCCGGTCTGCGGCATGAGCGTCGAGGCGGAGAATGCCGCCGCGTCGCTCGAGAATGGTGGTCAGACGTACTACTTCTGCTCGCGCGGCTGCAGCTGGGAGTTCAAGGAGTCGCCGGAGAAATTCAGCAAGCGATCGACGGAGGTCAGAACATCATGATGTGGGACAGCGACGGCTGGTGGATCGTCATGTGGATCTGGATGACCTTGTTCTGGGTCGGGGTGATCGTCGGAGCCGTCTGGCTCATGAGGTCGTTTCGAGGTGGCCCTGGCGGCGGGGGCGCCGTTCACGAAATCCTGGACCGCCGCCTCGCCGGAGGAGACATCGACATCGAAGAGCACCGCAGGCTCAGCGCTGAGCTAGGCGGATCTGGCCGCGGCAGAAGTGGTGAGCCGAGGTTCGGCTTGCTGATTGCGCTGGTCGTTGTGCTTGGCTTCGTGGCGATGGCAACTACTGTGGCACTCACTTCGGGCTGGGACGGCTGGAACATGCACGGAGGCGGCCGCAACACCTCGGGTTCTACGGTCGTCCAGGGCGGCGCCAAGGCGAACGTGACAATCGAAGGCTTCGCATTTGAGGCCGGGAATCTCGAAGTGCCGGTCGGCGCGACGGTGACCTGGACCAACGAGGACTCGGCGCCACACGATGCGACCGCTCGCGATGCCGACTGGAAGACGGAACGCCTGTCGGACGGCGAAAGCGATACGCTGACGTTCGACAACCCGGGCTCCTATGACTACTACTGCTCGATACATCCGAGCATGAAGGCCAGGCTGGTCGTCCGGTAGGCCGAGCGAGAACAGACAGGAGAAGAACGATGGAACGTGATGTAGTGTGCGGGATGGACGTCGATCCTAAGACGGCGCCAGCGAAGAGCGAGCACCAGGGCAAGACCTACTACTTTTGTGCCCCCGGCTGCAAGAAGGGGTTCGACGCGGATCCGTCGAAGTACGTGAAATAGGAACTGCGCGCTGCTCCAAGGGCATCATCGCGGCCGAGCGAAGGCTCGTCGAACAGATGTGCGCTGATGGCGTTGGCTCATGGCTTAGCTACGCTTGTGGCGCGCTGGCCGAGATACCGATCGGGCGCTACGTCGTCGTCGCTGATCGGACCGAGACGTTGTCGCGCTAAGCGCCTTTTTGGTCGGACCCTTTGCGACGGAGGCCACTCCACGCGTCAAGCCGCGACGCAACTCCGCTGGATTGAAGTTCAGACACCCACGCTCATGGCAACTGCGCCCAGCGATACCAGAGCGCGGGCGTTGTAGGCGCTCCTCCTGGGCAGCACGGACGGCCGCCTCTTCTCCAAGCTAGTCGACGCGGGGTCAGGCCTTTTCGGCAGACCTGTACATGCCATATGGCCCGTCTAGTGCTGTCTGCTCGGCTCTGCTGCGAACGCGCAGCTTCCTCGATAGTGCGTCTGAGGGCTTGACCTTGTTGGAGGAGACTATGCGACGACGAATGTGGTTAGCGCTGCCATGGCTGGGAATCATGCTCGGTGCGGGGCTCGTCCTGAGCTTGAGCGCCTGTAGTGATCCCACGCCCCGCGCGTCGGCGACCACCGAGCGCTTTGGCCCTCCCGATGCTGAGGTCACCGAGGAAGGCGACTGGAAGGCTATCCATCTCACGGCCTCGAAATTCGATTGGCAGTTTCGCGACGACCAGGAACTGGTGGAGGTGTGGGGCTACAACGAACAGATCCCCGGCCCGACGCTCCATTTTCGCGAGGGCGACAAACTCCGCGTCTACTTTCGGAACGACCTCGATGAAGCGTCCAGTGTCCACTGGCACGGCCTGATCGTGCCGTACTCCATGGACGGCATCGGCGGACTGACGCAGCCGCCCGTGATGCCGGGCGAGACGTTCGTCTACGAATTCGACATACCGGCCACGCCCGGGACCTTTATGTACCACGCGCACATGAACGACATGGAACAGGTCGGGATGGGGTTGAGCGGCGCCTTCGTCGTCGACCCGCGCGACGGCGGCGACGGGCGGTACGACCAGGATCGCGTGTTGCTGCTCAACAACATCGAAGGCCGCTATCTGGTGAATGGGAAGGAGTTTCCGAATATCGAGCCGTGGGTGGTGCGCAAGGGCGATGTGCTTCGGGTGCGCATGATCAACATCAGTCCGATCGAGATCCACCCGATGCACTTCCACGGCCATTTCACGAAGGAGGTCGCGAAGGACGGCACCGACTTTGGCGATGCGAAGGAAGGCCGCACCGAGAACACCGTGCTCCTGGTACCCGGCCAGACCATTGATGTCGAAGTGCGGATGAACGCTCCGGGCAAGGGCGTCTGGATATTCCACTGCCATGTCCTCTCGCACGTGATGGGGCCGGACGGCAAGTCGCTGAACATCGCGCTGGCGAACGGCGGCATGGTGATCCCAGTCGTCTACGAGGAAAGCGTCAACATCGACCAGATCATGACCCTGCTGACGGACGCCATCGCCAGCATCAAGACCAGCGCCGGCGGCACGATCGCACCCGTGAACTCGTCGACGCACAACGCGCACTAGGCAGGAGATAGACGATGACTTCTATGCAACGATCGGCCTCGACGGGGATCGTGCTCGCGGCCTTGGCCTCGGCTCTGCTGGGCGTCGGGTGCGGCGAAACGGGTGACGCGGATCCAACCCCCGTGCAGACGTTCAAGATCACGCCGGCGGCGAACGCGACCGTCGAAGGCACACCCACGCAAGCGACGACGCCTGCGGACCAGCCTACATCGCCTCCTGCCGACGGGGGAGTCATTACGCTGGCCGGCATCAGCAGTGAGTTCGACAAGGAAGACCTCAAGGCGCGCGCCGGCAGTGTTACGATCGAATTTGACAATCGCGATGGCGGCGTCGTACACAATGTCCACGTCTACAAGGGCGACGACGCCGATGGCGACAGCGTCGGCGAGACGGAACTGGAAGCCGGCCCGGTGACGCAGACGCTTACGATGGACCTGGAGCCTGGTGAGTACTTCTACGTATGCGACGCCCACCCGGCGACGATGGAGGGAACGCTGACGGTGGAGGATTAGACCGAGGAGTCAAGCTCGAACGCGATGCCCGAGGCGGGCTTTGCCACCCGGATCAACGTCCGCTGCGCCGCATGACGCGAGAGAGGCTGTCGATGATAGGTGAGCTCAAGCAAGAGGAGATCGATCTCGTTTTACGCACGGAGCAGCTCGGGAGGATTGGATGTCACGTCGACGGTCTAACCTACGTCGTGCCCGTGTCGTACGTCTTCAACGGCACGCACATCTATTGCCTCTCCGCTGAGGGCATGAAGCTCCGCATGATGCGGGAGAACCCACGTGTCTGCTTCGAAGTGGAACAGGTCACGCGTTGGTACAACTGGCAGACCGTTATCGTCTGGGGCACGTTCGAAGAGCTGCACGGCGAAGAAGCCGAACGCGCCTACCGGCTGGTGCATTCACGGTTGACTCCGCTCATCGAGTTTGAGTCGCGAGCAAGTGCCGGCGATCCCCCTCCACCCGGCGTCGCGGCGACGCAGTTTGTCCTCTATCGCATCAAGGTCGAGGAGCGGAGCGGGCGCTTTGAGAGGCTCTCAGCGGGGCTCGTCGAAGGCGGTGCGGTGTAGACGTTCGTCCTACACAGGCGCGTGCGGACTATCGGCCCGGAGGCTTGCGGCTCGCCAGCGCTTCCACCGAAGCCCAACCCTTACGGCGTTGCTCCATGTAACTCTGTGCGAACATGAACGCGAACGCCGCGATCACGGTGGTCGCCAGCACGCCCGCGACCGCCATCGGCCAGTAGCGGCCGGACGAAAGCCAGTCGATTCCCTCGATCGCCGGCCAGACACGCATTGCCGCTGCCAAGTTGATGGCGATGAACATCGCCCAGGTGAGTCCTTGCTCGTGCGGATGCTGCAGGCGGCGCCCGGCGAACTCCGGCACGACGAGCATCGCCATGCCGACGATCATCGTCGTCACGACGCCGATCGTGAGCATGTGCCGGACGGCATCGACTTCGAACTGGTCGAGGGTCTCGCCGTTCACGAGCGCGCCGGCCGCGTACCAGGACAGCAGCAGACTGGACGCGACGAGCCAGGCGAACGCCGCGCGGACAAACCAGAACTGCGCCTGCGACGCCGGTGCCACCCGGTTCGCGCGCGGATGGAAGATGCCGGTCGCCCAGACGATGAGCAGCAACGCTAGCGCGATGATGACAAGTGCGACGTTGGCCATGCGATAGAGGTTGGGCGACGGTCCTTCGATCGCGCTGTAGAGCGTGACGCCCGTGTGCGAAGCGGCGCCTATGGCGAGCGCTGCGGCGGCGATCCTCGCGACGAACTGAGAGCGCGGATGTCCGACCAGCGTCGTCACCGCCCGGGTGGCGATCCCCCCGATGAACATGAGGGCGAATCCGTAGAGCTCGAGGGACACCAACGAGTTGTTCTCACCCACCGGCAGCATGCGCATCCCGTCGTTGATACCGCGCACCGTCAACAGGAGATTCAGGGATCCTGTTGCCGCGAGCGCTCCCGCGCCGAGGACAAAAAACCAGCCGGTGGCATCCGCCCTGCTCTCGGGATGGAGCAGGGTGCGCATGATCACGGCCGCAAACGCGATCGATCCGCCGAACAGGAGTACCGCGCCGCTGATCACGAGCGTGCTATGGAATACGTTGTTGCCGACGAGCGGAGCCAAGGAACGAAGTCCAACGCCGCCGCCGATAAGCACGACGACGGAGCGGATCGCCAGGGGATAGGCGAGAGGACGCCCCGAGAAACGCGGCATCAAGCGAAACGCCATCCCCGCGATGAAGATCCCCGCAAAGCCAAGCAATTGGAGCTGACCGTGCGCCTGCGCGAACTCCTGCCACCGCGTGCCCCAATTCCACTCGAGCGCGCCCGCGATCGGCAGCAGCATCGCGAGCATGAACCCGCCGAGCAGTGCGAGCGAGAGCGCTGCTACGAGGAATAGCTGATACGGCGCCTCGACGCGATGCGCCGGCTGGCGAGGCGATACGTCCTTGAGGGCGATGTCACGGGTGGGCGCGGTGTCCGGCAATGCCATGCCTCCAGGTGATCATCCGCGTACCAGCATGACCAGCACAAGTTTAGTACGCGCGAGCGTCCCGGCGCGGGCGCAGGATACCTGTCGAAGAACGGACGTAGTGCAGCCGAACACTGCTGTCATTCTTCGCGCCGAGGAGGCTCAAGCAGTATCGGATCAACGCCGCGCGATACCAGGAGTGGTTCGATTTTAAGCGCACGCGATGGGAGGCGAACGCAACAGGATGGCGCCTGCGGTCGAGTGAGTGTGGCAGGATCAGCCGCAGTTCGATGCTTGGGCGATCGGAGCCTGATCCCGAGTTCACGCCCGGTGAGCGGTCATCCGAGCCGAGCGCCGTCACGTACCTCCGGCTTTCGGGAGCGCCAGTCCGCAGTGTCCGCAACGCAGCGAGCCGGCCGGAGGCAACGGCCCGGCGCAGCGAGGACACACCGTCTTTAGGCGCGTGTCGCAATGGGCGCAGAGCTGCCAGTCGGGCGGACACTGCCGACGGCATTCAGCGCAGGCACGCCCCAATGCGACTGCGTCAATGCGTGCCTCGCCCGGGGTCGATGTGCGTCGGTCGTTCATCACTTCACCTCGATGAGGCCGACAGCGCCGAGTCCGGTGTACGCGAAGCTGTGGGTAACGAACGGGTACTTGCCGGCCTCCGGGATCGTCAGCTCGAAGGTAGCGCCGCCGCCGGGCGGAATTGTCCAGGTCTGGATACCGCGCAATGCATTGGCGGGGTTGCCGTCGACATACACGGTGTCGAACACCGCGCCGATCAGGTGGAACGCGGAGAACAGCGTCGGGCCAGCATTCATCACGTACAGCCGGATCAATTCGCCGGGCGCCGCCGTGAGCGGCTGCTGCTGATACTGGTTCGCCGCGCCGTTGAACGTGACAAAGTCCGGCTGCACGGCCGCCATGCGGTCGAGGTCGCCGTCCCACGCTCCGCCGGAGCCTGGCTTCAGGTAGAACTCGCTCTGCACCAGCACGTATTCGCGCGCCGGCGCGAACCCTACCGCCGGATCCACGATCACGGCTCCATACATGCCATTGGCGATGTGCTCGAGCACGGGACCGGTGCCGCAGTGATACATGAAGACGCCGGGGAAGTTCGACGCCCATTTGAATTTGAGTTCTTCGCCCGGGACGATCGTCTTGTAGTTGACGTCCCACGGAGTCTGCGCCGCGTGGAAGTCAATCGAGTGTCCCATCGCCCCGTTGTTACGGAACGTGAAATCCAGGCTGTCTCCCTGGCGCATCCGCACGACCTTGCCCGGCACCACGCCGTCGAATGTCCAGGCGTTGAGCTTGATGCCCGCCGCCACTTCCACGACAGCGTCGATCGCTTCGATCGTGAGCGTTTTGTTCGGCGCTGGGTCGAGCGGCGGCAACGCGGCGTCGTACACCGCCGCCAGCTTGCCGCTGGGCTGCGGCCGATCGGCGCCAGAGGGCGTCGGTGTTGCCGCGCCGGCCGATTGCGGG
>CAZRHH010000004.1:0-107428 GCA_964599885.1 uncultured Dehalococcoidia bacterium
AGCTCGGCGGCAAGTCGCCGAACGTCGTCTTCGCCGATGCGAACATCGATGCGGCGGTGGGCGGCTCGTTCTTCGGCATCTACCTGAACACCGGTCAGGTCTGCCAGGCGGGCTCGCGGCTGCTCGTACAGGAGTCCGTGAAGGACGAGTTCATGGCGAAGCTCAAGGCGTTCACGTCGACCGTAAAGGTCGGCGCCCCCGACGATCCGTCGACGACGATGGGTCCCGTAATCAACGAGGCACAGCTCGAAAAGGTCGTCGGCTACGTGCATGCCGGTCAGGAAGAGGGCGCCGACATGGTGTGCGGCGGCGGCCGCCTCACCGGCGACGCGTACGACAACGGCCTGTTCGTGCAGCCGACGATCTTCGACAACGTGAACAACGAGATGCGCATCGCGCGCGAAGAGATCTTCGGGCCCGTCCTCTCCGTCATCACGTTCAAGGACGAAGCGGAGGCGCTGCGGATCGCCAACGACACGATCTACGGTCTCGCCGCCGCTGTGTGGACGAAGAACATCGATACGGCGTTCCGGATGGCGAAGGGGTTGCAGGCCGGCACCGTCTGGGTCAACTCGTACCACAGCGTCGGCATCCCGAACATGCCGTACGGCGGCTACAAGCAGAGCGGCATCGGCCGCGAGCTCGGGCACGAGGGCCTCGAAGAGTACATGGAGACGAAGGCGATCCAGATCAAACTCGCGTGATCTGGTCCCTGGGTCGCTGGTTGATGACCGCTGGTGGATAATGCAGCGATGACATCGAAGACAGGCACTACTGGTCACCGCTGGTTCGCGGCGTTCTACGATCGCCTCTCGAAGATGGAGGAGCGCGGCCCGCTCGGGCGCCTCCGCGCGAAGCTGCTTGTGGATGTACGCGGCGACGTACTCGAGATCGGCGCCGGCACCGGAGCCAACTTCGCGCACTACCCTGCCGATGCACGAGTGGTGGCGCTGGAACCCGACCCTCACATGCTCAAGCGCGCCGAAGGCCGCCGCACGCCCAACATCGAGCTGCGCCAGGCGCCCGCTGAACGGCTGCCGTGCGCGGACGCCTCGTTCGATGTCGTGATATCGACTCTCGTGCTCTGCACCGTCGACGATGTGCCGGCGGCGCTCGCTGAGATCCAGCGCGTGCTGCGGCCGGACGGCGAGCTCCGCTTCATCGAGCACGTGCGCGGCGGCGGTGCCATCGGCCGCGCGCAGGACGTGCTGCAGCCTGTGTACGGCTGGTTCGCCGCCGGCTGTCAGTGGAACCGGCGCACCGAAGAAGCGTTGCGCGCTGCCGGTTTCGCGCTTCCCTCCTTGTCTCGCACGAAGCTCGCGTCGCACATGCCGGTGATCTATGGGACCGCCACGGTCGATCGATGACCGAGCCGCGCGTCGTCATCGTCAGCACACCGCGCGAGCGCGAAGACGCGGTCTCGGTGCGGATCGCCGTCTTCGTCGTCGAGCAGGGCATCCCGCGCGAAGAAGAGATCGACGAGCACGACGACACGGCCGTCCACTGCGTCGGCTACGTTGACCACGCGCCGGTGGCAGCGGGCCGCCTCGTCATCGCCGACGGCGACTCCGGCAAGATCGGGCGGATGGCCGTGCTGGCGTCGCACCGCAACCGCGGCCTCGGGCGGGTGGTGCTCGATGCGCTCGAACTCGAGGCTGGGCGCCATGGCATTGCGCTGGTCAAGCTCAGCGCGCAACTGCGCGCGCGTAGCTTCTACGATCGCGCCGGCTACACCGCCGTCGGCGACATCTACGACGAAGTCGGCATCCCGCACATCGCGATGGAGAAGCACCTGTAGTACCGGGCCCCGACCATCGCCGCGCCAACGGCTGCGCACTGCTCCACCACCACTTCCTCCTTCAGCCCTTTGCGTTCCTCTGCGCTCTTTGCGTCTTTGCGGTGAATCGTTCACGGATTCGAACGACTACTTGTCGTCATCTCGGCACCGAAGCCCCGTCCCTCCCCTTCAGCCTTTGCGTTCCTCTGCGCCCTTTGCGTCTTTGCGGTGAATCACTCACCCGTTTGAGCAGCCGAAGCCCGTATAATCGGCGAACAGGCGACATAGCGGAGAGCGAGGCGGGATGGGCGCGAATCCACACAACGGGCCGCTGGCCGGCGTCAAGATCCTCGAGTTCAGCGAGATCATCGCGGCGCCGTTCGGCGGCATGCTGCTTTCGGACATGGGCGCCGACGTGATCAAGGTCGAGCCGCCGGCGGGCGATCCGTGGCGCGCGTTCCAGCCGCTCGGCATGCGCGAGGGCCGCGGCTACATCTCGCTCAACCGCGGTAAGCGCGGGATGACGCTCGACCTCAACGCGCCGGAAGCGCGCAAGATCGCGCAGGAACTCGCGGATCGCTCGGACATCGTGATCATCAACTACCGCCCGGATGTCGCGGCGAAGCTCGGCATCGACTACGAGACGCTGTCGGCGAAGAACCCGCGCCTCATTTACTGCGACAACACCGCCTTCGGCCGTCGCGGGCCGTACTCCCAGCGCCCCGGCTACGACCTGATCGCGCAGGCCGTCACCGGGCTGATGTCCGTCGAGGGCCGCCAGGAGGAGGGCGGCGCACCGCTCGTCAACGCGCTACCGGCCGCCGACCTGACGACGGGCATGGCGATCGCCTGGGGCATCTGCGCCGCGCTGTACGCGCGCGAGCGCACCGGCCACGGCCAGTGCATCCACACGACGCTCATGGCCAGCGCGATCGGCATCCAGAACACGCGCTTCATGTCGATCGAAGCGACGGACACCGAGCAGCGCGAGAGCGCGATGGCGCAGATCGCCGACCTCCGCAAGCATGGGCGTCCGTACAAGGAGCAGCTCGCCGTGATCGCTAACGTGCGGCCGGTCGTCGGCAACATCTACTATCGCTGCTACAAGACGGGCGACGGGTTCATCGCCGTCGGCTGTCTCAGCACGCCGCTGCGTCGCAAGCTGCTCGCGGCGATCGATATGGAAGACTGGCGGATCGGCAAGCGCCCGGAAGACGTCGACAACAGCGACCCGGACGTGATCGCGTTCGGCAAGAAGCTCGTCGCCGACGCCGAGGCGCTGTTCGCCTCGAAGAGCACGGAGGAGTGGGTCGCGCATCTCGACGCGGCGGGCGTGCCGGCGGGCCCGCTGAAGTTCACCGAAGAACTGCTCGACGATCCGCAGGTGCTCGAAAACCACTTCATCACCGAAGTCGACCACCCGCTGTTGGGCCCCGTACGCATGGCCGGCCCGATCCTGCAAATGACGGACACGCCGCTAGCCGCGCAGGGCCCGTCACCGACACTCGGCCAGCACACGGATGACGTCCTCGCCGAACTCGGCTACGACGCCGCGCGCATCGCGGAGCTGCGTGCGTCAGGTGTGCTGGGGCATTCCGTCGACTAGGCTGTCCGCCGGATTGGTGGACTGGTGTCTCTGCTCCCGCTCCCTTCTCGAAATTGGAACGAGTACTACTCACCTGCGTCCTCGCGCTGTTTTACGTCCTCGGCAGTCTCAGGCACCAGAACGTTTGCGATTCTAGGGGGATAACCCATTGGGGACGCGACCCGTGTGGCGATATTCGGAGTCGGCTCAATCCCCTTGATGGCAGCGGGAGTAGAGTCGTCATCTATCATGCTAAACGCAACGCCCGTTGCGACCGCTATCATCACGATTCCAGAGAATAGAAAAGTACGCATGGCCTCATTATGCGGCAAGAATTCAAACAAACGTAGCTGCGTAGTTTTATCTGCGCCCCATCGATCCTCTCCCGCCGCGCACATCGCAACCCAAAACGTCCGAATCCAAGCTCCCCCTCTCCAACTGGCTTGGAGAGGGGGCCGGGGGGTGAGGTCGCCCGTCGCCACCGCACCGAGCGTTCAATGCGGAATAGCTCTGCTCCGCACGCTCCTCACGTCTCTCATCGCCCGCATCGCAACCAAACTCTCCGATCCAAGCTCCCCTCCGCGAACTCCACGCTGTCGCGCTCTCCGCGCATCTGCGTTGAACCCCGCCACCCCGGGGTGACACAACCCCCTTAGAGATCATCCCCACCGACCCCCATACTCCGTCCACAAAGGAGCACCACCATGCCACCCCACGGCCCCACCACGCCCGAAGGCAAAGCCACCGCCAGCCGCAACGCCACGCGCCACGGCCTCACCGCCGCCGCCATCGTCATGTCCAACGAGTCCGCCGCCGAATGGCAGCAGTTCCGCGACGCCGCCCTCCACGACCTCGCCCCCGAAGGCCCTCTCGAAGAGACCCTCGCCGCCCGCATCGCCGAGTCCCTCTGGCGCCTCCGCCGCGCCGCCGCCGGCGAAACCTTCACTCTCAACCGCGCCGCCCACCTCGCCGCCAGACGCGCCGAGGAGAACGCTATCGCCCAACTCAACGGAGAAGCTGGCTTCGTCAGCCTCGACGAAGAGCGCCGCCTCCGTGACTTCATCGACGCACCCCCTCCGCCGCCGCCGATGCTCCCGTCTGCTTACGACATCCAGAACATCGTGCGCTACGAGGCGCACCTCAACCGGCAGCTCAGGCAGTCGCTCACCCAGCTCGACCTCCTGCAGACCCGCCGTCTCGCCCGCACAGCCGCATCCCCGGAGACCACCCCCGCGCACGCGCCACACGCCGGCCCCCACGCGCCCGGCAACAGCGAAAATTACGAAACGAACTCCGCCCTCACGCCATCTGCGGAGCCCCGACCTGCCGACCGCAGTGAAAATTACGAAACGAACTCCGCCCTCACGCCATCTGCGGAGCCCCGGCCTGCCGACCGCAGTGAAAATTACGAAACGAACTCCGCCCTCACGCCGTCCGCGGATCCCCCGCATGCCGAACGAAGTGAAAATTACGAAACGAACTCCGCCCCCGCGCCATCCGCGGAGCCCCCGGCTGCCGAACGAAGTGAAAATTACGAAACGAACTCCCCACTCACGCCATCTGCGGAGCCCCCGAATGCCGAACGAAGTGAAAATTACGAATCGAACCCCGCCCTCACGCCATGCGCGGAGCCCCCGAATGCCGAACGAACTGAAAATTACGAATCGAACTCACGATCCATCTTCCATCCTCCACCCTCCAGCGTCGGTGCAACACCAAGGAGCGCCGCCGCGTCGCCGTCCCGCGCCCCGCCGCTAGGCTCTAGGTTGTAGGTTCTGGCGCGCAGCGCCACGGCTAGCCGACGTCCACCAGCCGCTCGCGCAGCGCCTCAACGACGCCTTCGATGGGGACGCGCACCTGCGCCATGCTGTCGCGCTCGCGGATCGTTACGGCCTGATCTTCTTCGACGGTCTGGAAGTCGACGGTGACGCAGAGAGGCGTGCCGATCTCGTCCTGACGCCGGTAGCGGCGGCCGATGCTCTGCGCGTCGTCGAACTGCACCATCCAGTGCTTGCGCAGCCGCGCGTAGATGTCGCGCGCCGTCGGCGACAGCTTCTCGTTGCGGCTCAGCGGCAGCACTGCCACCTTGATCGGCGCGATGGCGGGGTGCAGGCGCAGGACGACGCGCTTCTCCCCCTTGTCGTCGATCTCTTCGTCGTACGAGTCCGCCAGAAACGCCAGCGTGCAGCGATCGACGCCCAGCGATGGCTCGATCACGTGCGGCGTGATGTGCTCGGCGCGCTCCTCGTCGAAGTAGCGCAGGTCTTTGCCGCTGAACTTCGAGTGCTGCGTCAAGTCAAAGTCGCCGCGGTTGGCGATGCCTTCGAGCTCTGCCCAGCCGATCGGGAACAGGTACTCGACGTCGGACGTGCCGCGCGAGTAGTGAGAGAGTTCGTCCGGATCGTGCGCGCGCAGCTTGAGGCGGCCGGCCTTCATGCCGAAGCGTTCGTACCACGCCATGCGATCCGCGATCCACTGCTCGTGCATGCGAACTGACTCTTCGGGCCGGCAGAAGTATTCGATCTCCATCTGCTCGAACTCGCGCGTGCGGAAGATGAAGTTGCGCGGCGTGATCTCGTTCCGGAAGGACTTGCCGATCTGCGCGACACCGAACGGCAGCTTGCGGCGCGTCGTGGTCAGCACGTTCTCGAAGTTGACGAAGATGCCGGCCGCCGTCTCAGGCCGCAGGTAGACGGTCGCGGCCTCGTCCTGCACCGGCCCGAGGAACGTCCGCAGCATCAGGTTGAACATCCGGGGCTCGGTGAACTGGCCCCGCTGACCGCACGATGGGCAGACGTCGGAGTCGAGTTCGTCCTCGCGGAAGCGCGACTTGCAGTTGCGGCAGTCCACCATCGGGTCGCTGAACGTATCGAGGTGGCCGCTGGCCTTCCAGACTTCCGGGTGCATGAGGATCGCCGCGTCGAGGCCCACCATGTCGTCGCGCTCCTGGACGTTGGCGCGCCACCAGGCCTTCTTCACGTTGTTCTTCATCTCGACGCCGAGCGGTCCGTAGTCCCATGCCCCCTGGAGACCGCCGTAGATCTCGCTGCTCTGAAACAGAAAGCCGCGCCGCTTGCAGAGCGACACGAGCGTCTCCATATCGACATTGGGCTTCAAATCTGCTTCGGTCACCGCTTCGCCTGCCATAGTCACTCCTCCGGTTGGCGACAGATTACAGCGTGACGCTGCCAGCAAACAGCGATGACAATCCTGCTCGTTGACAGCACCGAACGCGCCAGACTACGATCACGCCACCTCTTGATCTCTGGAGAGCCGGGGGAACGGTATAGGAGGTGACGTGGACAACGGCGACGGACAGCTCAAACTCGTCATCATCATCGCCTCCGACTCCGACGCGGAAAAGCTCACCCGGAAACTTGTCGAGCAAGGGTATCCAGCCACCAAGGTCAGCAGCACAGGCGGGTTCCTCCGGAAAGGTAACGCGACGATCCTCTCCGGTGTCGAAGCCAACGAAGTCGACCAGATCGTCGCCATGGTGCGCCTGGAGTGCTACGCCCGCACGGAATACGTCCCGGTGCAGACGCTCCCCTTCTTCGGCGAGGGTTCGGTGCTGCAGGAGCCGGTGGAGATCCGCGTCGGCGGCGCCATCGTCTTCGTCCTCGATGTGGAGCGCTTCGAGAAGACGTAAGCGCCTCTCACAACTTTTGACGACGGCGTCCACACACGACCCCGGATGGTCCGGCATCACAGGAGGGCACTGAGATGACAGGACGACTGCTGGTCAGTCTAGTGGCGGCCGCCATCGCGTTTGGCATCGGCACACGCGTCGACATGCCGGCCGCACATGCGGCGGATGTCGAGTTCGAAGAGGCGGCGTGTTCGTTCGAGCTGCCGGACGGGCAGGATCCGGACGACGTCGTCTGCGGATTCATCGACGTGCTTGAGAATCGCGACGATCCCGACGACGAGGACACGCTGCGGCTCGCCGTCGCCGTGCTGAAGGCGACCGGCTCGTCGCCAACGCGTTCAGCAGCGCCGATAGCGCCGCCGACATCGCAGACTTGATGGAAGCGCTGGAGTACGACGAGTACAACATCATCGGCGTGTCGTACGGCACGAGGCTCGCTCTCACAACGATGCGCGACCGCCCACAGAACATCCGCAGCGTCGTGCTCGACTCCACACTGCCGCCGCAGATCAGTCAGGTCACCGACACGCTGCGAAACTTCCAGCGCTCGATCAACCAGTTGCTCTCTGATTGCACAGCAAGCAGCGCCTGCAACGCGGCGTACCCGAACCTGCGCCAGGTGTTCTACGACCTCGTTGTGCGCGCGAACGAGCACCCGATCGCGATCACGATCGAGGGCCCCAACGGCCCTGTTGATCTGACGATCAGTGGCAACGACTTGCTCGATGGAACCTTCAACGCGTTCTATTCGACGCCGCTCCTCCCCTTGCTGCCCTTTGCCACCCACGACATCGCCGCTGGCAACACAGGCGTGCTCACGGCGCTCGCGGAGAGCATCGTGTTCGCGTTCAGCGACATCTCGGAGGGGTTGGCGCAGACAATCTTCTGCCGCGAAGAGGCGCCGTTTGACACGCCAGGGTCGATTGCTGCGGCGATCGTCGGCGTAGACCCGATCATCCGCGACTCGTCGGTCGGCGCGTCGACGGCAGAGCACGTTCTGGAGACGATCGCGTTCTGCGAGTCCTGGGGCGCGGAGCCAACCGACCCGCTGGAAAGTGAACCGGTGACGAGCAGCATCCCGACGCTGATCCTCGCCGGCACGTACGATCCGATCACGCCACCGTCGTGGGGCCAGCTCGCCGGCGAAACGCTGAGCAACAGCTACTATCTCGAATTCGAGGCCACCGGCCACGCGCCGTTCTACGGTCAGCACGATTGCGCCGCACCGATCGTCGCGGCGTTCTACGATGATCCGGATCACGCGCCGGACGGCGCCTGCGTCGACGCGATCGGCCCGCCGGAGTTCGTGATTCAGGAGGTGGTCGCCGCCGCACCGACGCCGGCGCCCGAAGCGACGCCGGCACCGCCGCAGCCCGTCGGCGTAATCCGCGCGCCCGATACGGGTACCGGAGCGGCGCAGCGCGAACGCGGCCCGGCGAACGTGCTCATCGCGCTGCTGCTCGCTGCCGGAAGCGTGACGTTCGCTCTGGGCGCTATGCGGCTACGATCGACGCGGGAGTAGGAGCGTAGCTGGCGGATGCGTTCGCCCCTGGCGTGCGTGGCGGATGATCTCGCGATACCGGGGCGGACACACGGGTCCGCCCCTACCGCGGCGCCGAACGTCCGAGCATGAGACGAACCAGTTAGCGCTCATCTTTGACGTCTGTGGATGGCGATGCGGGCGCGAGCGGATACTCGGGGTGGAAGCCGCGGTTACCGAGCGTCGCGGCCGGGACGATCTTCTCGAGTTCCCAGCGCGAGCGGAGCGCCTTCGCGCCGTATTCACCCAACGCCCGGTCGAGCGCTTCATCCGGCAGAACGTTGCCCACGCGCAGGTATAGGTACTGGTACAGGTCGCGGATCAGCGCCGCCGCCGGCACGATGATCACGACGAACAGGAAGCCGCCGATCGAGCCGGCGACGACGAGCAGCACGATGATCACGCCGGGGTGCATGCGCATCGAATCGCCCTGAATCTTCGGCACGATGAGGTTGTTTTCAAGCTGCTGAATCAGCAGGAACGCCAGCGCCACCCACAACGCCTTCCAGGGATCCTGCGCGAGCGCGACGAGAATGGCCGGTATGGCGCCGATGATCGGGCCGATGATCGGCACCATCTCGGTGACGCCGGCGATGATCGCCAGCCCGATCGGATACTTCACGTCGAGCAGCGACAGCGCGACGTACGCCATCGCGCCAATCAGCAATCCCTGCAGCAGCATTGCGCGGATGTAGTTGCGGAAGACGGCGTCGATGATGCCCAGCATGTTCCGTACATCGTGCCGCCACTCGGGCGGAAACATGCCGACGAACGCCCGCACGCCGCGCGGGTGATCCTTCATCGTGAAGTAGAGCCAGACCGGAATCGTCAAGTAACCGATGACGATCGTGAAGGTGCTGCCGGCGAACGCGATCGCATCCGGCGCCAGCCCTGCGGCCCAGTCGGCTGACGCGTCGCCGGCGTCTTCGAGCCACTTGTCCGTCGTCTCCTGCTGATCTTCGGGCACGTACTCGTTGTAGAAGTCCTGCAGTTCTGTCCGCGCGTTATCGATCGTGTCCGGCAGGTTGTCGCTGAACTCCTGGATCTCGTCAATGGCGTCCGGCAAGAAGAGAAAGCCGAGCCCTGTGGCGACGCCGGCTACACCCAAATAGAGCACGAGGATCGCGACGCCGCGAGCGAGGTACGGGCGGGCGTGCCGGAAGGGCATCACGCCGGCGATCCAGCCGACCGCCGGCGCCATGACGTAGGCGATCGCCACACCGAGCACGAACGGAAACAGCGCGGTCCGCGCGTTCCAGGCGACGAACATCGCCAGCACGACCGGCGCGATGACCATCGCGATGCGGATACGGCGCCGTACGACCTCACTCATTGCCGATATCGTGCCGTACGGCGTGGGCGATGGGAAGTGGCGAATCAGGAAACGAGAAGCGGGAAGCGGGAACGGAAGCGGACGGGGATGGGGAGTGCGCGTATCGGTGGTGGCTGCTCGCGATACCGTGGCGGACACGGGGGTCCGCCCCTACCGTGACACACGGGCGATAGACTGACCGCATGCATGCAAACGCTGCGCTCGATGACATCGTGGCCTATCTCGACGGCCTGCTTGACGTGGCGCGCTACGCTTCCGAGCCCGATGCGAACGGGCTGCTGTTCCGTGCTGGCGCCGGCGTGTCGAAGTTCGCCGTCGCCGTGAATACGTCATTGACGACGATCGTCGGCGCGGCGAAGACAGGGGCGCAGCTGCTCGTGGTGCATCATCCGTCGTGGCGAGAGATCGATCTTGAGCTGTACGGCGAGAAGATGACGGCGCTCGCGTCGGCGGGGGTCTCGCTGTACGCCGCGCACGCGTCGCTCGACTGCGCGCCGGAGATCGGGAACGGCTGGGTGCTGGCGAGCATGCTCGGCGTGGCCGTCGATGACACGTTCAGCGAGTTCGAGGGCGGACACGCCGGCGTCATTGGCGCGCATAGCGGCGGATTCGGGGAACTGATCCAGCGGTCGTCGCGCGAGCTGGGCGTGCAGGTCGAAGCGCACGAGCACGCGCGCACATGCGATCGCGTGGCGATCATCACCGGCGCCGGCGGTAACACCAGCGACCTCGCCGCAGCGCACAAGCTGGGCGCCGATACGTACATCACGGGCGAGGGTAGCATGTACACGCGAATGTTCGCCCGCGAGACGGGTATCAATCTCATCTTCGGCACGCACCATGCGACTGAGGCGCCCGGCATCCGCGCGCTCGGCGAACGCATCGCGGGCAATGCGCAGATCCCGTGGGAGTTCATCGCCGATTCGCCGGACGTCTTCTGATGGCCACCCCGCCACGCCGCGAACCCGCGCCAAACCGCCCGCTGCCGCCGGAACTGCTCGACCGGATCCGGCGCATCGAGATCCGCGCGCGGCGGCTCGTCGCGAACGTGTTCCTGGGCGAGTACCACAGCGTGTTTCGCGGTCGCGGCATCGAATTCTCGGAAGTGCGGCAGTATCAGCCGGGCGACGACGTGCGCTCGATCGATTGGAACGTCACCGCACGGATGGGCACGCCGTACGTCAAGAAGTACATCGAGGAGCGCGAGCTCACCGTCATGCTCGTCGTGGACATCAGCGCGTCATCGTCCTTCACGACGACGGGCAGGACGAAGCGCGAACTCGCCGCTGAAGTAGCAGCCACGCTCGCCTTCGCCGCGGTATCGAACGGAGACCGGGTCGGTCTTCTCACGTTCAGCGACCGGGTCGAAACGTTCGTTCCTCCCGCGAAGTCGCGGCGGCACGTGCTGCGGATCGTGCGCGAACTGCTTTACGCCGAGCCGGAGCGGCGCGGTACGAGTCTAACCGTAGCACTGGCGTACCTCGCGCGCGTCGTCCGCCGCAAATCGATCGTCTTCCTCCTGTCGGATTTCCACGACGACGGATACGAAGCTCAATTGCGAGCCGTGGCAGCGCGGCATGATGTAATCGCGCTGGCGCTCGATGATCCGCGAGAATCCGAGCTTCCCGACGTCGGCCTGCTGGAAGCCGAAGACACGGAGACTGGCCGGCGCGCGGTCATCGATACATCGAGCAGGAGTGTGCGCACCGCGTACGCGCGGCGCGCCGCCGAACTGCTGGCGCGGCGGCGGCGCATGCTCGCCGGCGCGGGCGTCGAAGAAGTGCTCCTCCGCACCGACCGCTCGTTCGTGGAGCCGCTCCTGCGCTGTTTCCGCGCGCGGGAACATCGACGCTGATGGTCGCTGGTTGGCGTGATGGAGGGACCGGTTCACCACAGAGGCACAGAGGCACAGAGGATCGGGTGCGGTCGATCTGGGTTCTCGCTTGCGCGGTCGCTATTCTGCGGCGATGAAGATCATTGCGTCGGAGAAGGTGTCCCGCGAGTACAGGAAGCGCATGCGCGTTGCCGATCCGGCGGCGGCGCTGATCGTGCCGACGGTGGTGGACGGCGGGCTCGAATGGAAGGGTGACCCGGCACGGGCAGACATATGCTGCTTCTCCGAGGACTTCTGGCAAGAGCCCTCGATGCGGCGGCTCGCGCTGCCGGCGATATTTCAGCTCGAATCGTTGCGATGGTTCCACACGTTCAGCGCGGGTGTCGACTCACCGGCGTTCCAGGTGCTGATCGATCGGGGCACGATCCTCACGAACTCCGCCGGCGCGTCGGCACCATCGATCGCGCAGCACGTGCTCGCGATGATGCTCTACCGCAGCAAACGCATCGACGAGCTCCGCGAGCAACAGCGTCGCGGTGAATGGGCGCAGATCCGTGGCCTCGACCTCACCGGCCAGACGGTCGGCATCATCGGGACGGGCAACATCGGCGGCGAGGTGGCGCGACTGGCGAAGGCGTTCGGCATGCGCGTGATGGGCGCGCGACGCTCCGACAAGAAGACGCGTTACGTCGACGAGCAGGTGTCGTTCGGAGGGCTGACGCCGCTGCTGCGCGAGAGCGACTTCGTGGTGCTTGCCTGTCCGCTCACCGCCGAGACCGAGAACCTGATCGGCGAAGCGGAGCTGCGCGCGATGAAACCCACGGCGACGCTGATCAACGTTGCCCGCGGCCGCGTCGTCGACGAACTCGCGCTGATCGGCGCGCTGCAGGAGGGCACGATCGCCGGTGCGTGTCTCGATGTCTTCGTGCGCGAGCCGCTGCCCGAGGCCAGCCCGCTCTGGCAGATGCCCAACGTCGTCATCTCGCCGCATAACTCTGGTATCTCGCCGCTCAACATGGAGCGTGCGATGACGATCTTCGTCGATAACCTTGCGCGCTTCATCGCCGGCACGCCGCTACGCAATCGGGTGCGCCGCGCCGGCGGGTAGTGGCACGACTCACACGGGACGCGCGCCCGGCACGTTGATGATGCTGCCCGTCACGCGCTCGGCCGCGTCCGAGCAAAAGAAGGACACCACGTCGGCCACGTCCTGCGGCTCGTTCCCATCGCGGCTGATGTTCTCAGCGCCCGCAGCCGCAGCCGCAGCTTTCGCGTGAGACACGCGGCGCGTCGGCCCCGGCGCGACGGCGTTGATCGTGATGCCGTGCGGCAGTTCAAGCGGCGCCAGCGTGCGCGTGAGCCAGTGCCGCGCCGCCTTACCGAGGGGATAGTCGAGCGGCGCGTCGGGCGGCCCGAATCGCCAGTCATCGGCCATGTGCCCGCCGATGCTGACGATCCGTCCCCAGCGCCGCTCGCGCATCCCCGGCAGAACCGCGCGCAGGAGGTAATAGACGCTCTCGATTTCGGCAGCCAGCACGCGCCGAAGATGCGCCGGTTCGATCTCGGCGATGTCCTGCGGCTTCCACGGACCGCCGACGTTGTTTACGAGAATATCTACCTGCCCGAGCGTCGCGATCGCGGCGGCCGCCATCGCCGAAACGGCATCTGGGTCGGTGATGTCGGCCTGCCACACGAGGACGCGGCGCCCGAGCGCCTCAATGGCTGCGCCCGTCTCCCGCGCCCGCTCGTCGCTGCGGCGATAGTTCAGCACGATGTCGGTGCCATCTCGTGCCAGCGTCAGCGCAATGCTTCGCCCCATGCCCTCGCCGCCCGCGCCCGTCACCAGTGCCACCCGCCCCTGTAGTGTCATACCGGAGTATAGAAACGGGAAGCGGGAGACGGAAAGCGGGAGACGGGAAGCGGGATGTCGGAGGTCGCGACTCGCACGCTGACCCGATGCCCGATACAGTCCGATCTGGAGGGATGTACGGGGAATGGGACAGTTCGACGGCAAGGTTGCGCTCGTGACGGGCGGCACGCGCGGCATCGGTAAGGCGATCGCGATGAAATTCGCCCGCGAGGGCGCGGCCGTCGCGATCAACTACTCGCGCAGCAAGGAACACGCCGACGCCGCCATCGACGAACTGCGATCCGCCGGCGCCACCGCCGAGGCGTACCAGTGCGACGTCGGCGACCGCGATGCCGTCTTCGCTATGATCAAGCAAACGGGCGAGCGCTTCGGCCGCATCGATGTGCTCGTGAACAGCGCGGCGCGCGGACTCGAACGGCCGCGGCCGGCGATCGATTCGCTGCCCAAGCACCTGCACCACACGATGGACGTCAACGTCTTTGGCCCCTGGTTCGCCGCGCAGGCGGCGCAGAAGTACATGGCCGAGGGCGGCGCCATCATCAACATGCTTAGCCCCGGAAGCCACCGCTACCTGCCGAAGTACGCGCCGGTGGGTGTCACCAAGGGCGCGCTCGAATCGCTGACGATCTATCTCGCGGTCGAACTCGCGCCGCGGGGCATTCGCGTCAACGCCGTGTCCGCCGGGCTCGTTGAAGGCACGGATGGCGTGCGGATGATGGACGCCGGCATCGTCGATGGCTACGAGGCGAAGGTGCCGGCCGGCCGTCATGTACGGCCGGACGATGTTGCGGACGCCGTCGTCTTCCTCGCGTCACCGGCAGCATCGATGATCGTCGGCCAGGTGCTGCTCGTCGATGGCGGCTACTCGCTGCTGGGCATGGTGTAGCGCGGCACCCGGCGCGATCACGCGGACACAAGACAAGGGCGCCCGCTCAGGCGCCCCTGCTAATTCTGGTCTGGTTCTGCGCGGCTCCCTAGAAGCCCTGGTTCACCTCAACAAAGCGGCCGAGTGGGTTCGGCGAGAAGGCCCAGATGTGGACCAGCCAGCCGGCCTTGTCGATCCACACCGGGTTTCCCGGGCGGGACATGCACGTCGCCTGTGGCACCAGCTCTTGTACCGACTGGAAGTTGTTCCACAGACACAGCGACTCGTGGTAGTGCCAGGCGTCCTCGTTGCCGGCGAAGCCGTCCGGCGGCAGCGGGACGATATCGATCGGCATGATGTACATCAAGCCGCCGAGCTTCCAACCGCCAGGGCGGCTCGCATCAGGCTCGTACAGCAGACTCTCCGGCTGACCCGGGATGAACACATCGTCCTGGCCGGCGACCGAGCCCCTCACGAGGTGCCGGCCCTGTCCCGGAATGTAGGGCGTCGTCTGGACGAATCCAGCCGCGAACGCGGCGTTGATGTTGTTGTACTGCTCGGTGCCGACAATCGCCTCGCGAATCTGCCGGTCGACCAGCGGGCAACTCGGTGTCTGTCCCTGCGCCGTGCCCCAGAGGTCAACGACGTTAATCACGCCGTTCGCATTCCAGTCCTTGAGCCTGGTGTACCCGGGCTGGCCGAAACGCTTGTCCATCTGCGTTGCGATCTGCTGCAGGTCGGCGACGTCGACGCTGCCGTTTCCGGTCACATCGAAGCAGAAGTACGGCTTCGGGTTCTCGGCAAACTGGGTAACGATAACGCGCACGCTGTCGGTGTCGATGTTACCGTCGTTGTCCGTGACGGTGAGCGTCACAAAGTGCTCCCCAAGCGTGAACTGCTTCGAGTCGACCGGGTTCGCCGAGAGGACCGTGGTGCCCTCCTTCCACTCGTACGTCGCGATGAAGCCGTCCGGATCCTGAGAGTTGCGGCCGTCCAGCGTCACGTGCGAGTGGTCGTTATGCGCGATCGGGCCGCTCCAGTCCTCACCCGCATCCGCAGTTGGTGGCAGCACGCCGCCGCCGGCGCTGTAGTTGTAGCCCGCCGTCAGCGTCGCGCTTCCCACGCTGTTCGTGACCGTCACATCGACGAGTTCGGCGGCGTGCGCCGGGGTGACACCGGTGAGCGTGTTGGAGTTCTGCACACTAATGTTCGTCAACGACACGCCGTCGAGCGTCACCGTCGTCTCGGATGTCGTCGTGAAGTTCGTGCCCGAGACCGTGACCGTCTGCCCGCCGTCCACCGATCCACCTGCCGGCGAAATGCCGGTCACAGTGATCCCGCTGACCGGAGTTTCATCCGGCTTGAAGAACGTAATCTTGTTGCCGCCGTACTCGGCGACGTAGATGGTGCCGTCCGGGCCGATGGCGACGTCGAGCGCGTTCGGCAGGTTGGACGCCAGCGTGGTGTCCGAGACCACCGAGAGGCCGTCGGCCGAGAGCTGCACGCGATGCAGCGTGCTGTCTACCCACGACACGTACAACAGGTCGCCCTGGAGCTGTCCGCCGAAGATGCCTGACTTGTACGCGGCAATGCCGTCCGACGATGGCGGCAGCAGCGCGATCGGCGCCCGGTAGTTGCCCGAACTGGGCTCCGTACCGGCCTTGTAGTCGCACTGCAGCGGGTCGTTCAGGTTGATCCCGCGATTGCGGTTTGGATGCCCGTAGTAGCGATCCTCTTCGATGATGTTCAGCTCATCCGCCGCCTGCGCGTCGATGCCGTCGTTGGTAAAACACCCCACCGATCCCGGGCCGTACCCGGCGTTCGGGCCGTTGTCCGTGTTGTAGAAGATCCCATTCTCGGAATGGAACAGCAGGTCGTACGGGTTACGCAATCCGCTCGCGTACACGTCCACGTCGCCGCCTGTTTGCGCGACCGCGGTACCGTACGTGCTCGCCGGCGAGTACGTGATGTTCCCGTTGAATCCAGAAGCGTTGACATCGGCTACGAGGATCGCGCCGCCGGTCGGCACTTCTTCACGCTGGAACAAGCCGCCGTTCGGGTTGATCACGCCGGCGTTCGTCGTACCGCCCTGCGCGACGTACAGCCGGCCGTCTGGCCCGAACGTCAGACCGTTGGCCTCGTGCCCGGAGTTCGCGACGGGCAACCCCGTGATGATGTCCGTGCGCGTGCCGTAGGCGGGTCCGTCGATTCGCGTCACCTTGCCCGGAAACGAACCGGCGGGCGCCTGCCCCGCATCTCCGAAGCCGGACACCGTGTTCGTCACATAGATTGTCGGCGGGCTCGATCCATCAGCGGGGTCGAACGCGATGCCGAACACTTCCTGAAGCTGCGCGTTCGTCGTCACCTGCTGCACCGCTGTGACGGCTTTCGTGCCGGGATTCAGCGTCAGTGCCTGGATGCGGCCGTTCACGTCGGCGACGTAGAGGCGGCCATCCGGACCGACCTCCAGCGAACCAGGCTGCAACGTGGCGAACCCGGAACCGGCAATCGTGCCGCGGATGAAATTGATCGGCTGAACGCCGTGCGCGACATCGGCCTTGCCGATCGAGAGCATCGCCGCAACCGCGAATACCAGCGCTGCGACGAACCACCACGTCGGGAAAGCCCAGGATCGATGCACGCCTGCCTCCATTCAATTGCCACGACGCGGCCGAGCGGGGAAGTAGCGCCAATCCTAGCATGGCGCCGGGAGCCGGTGCCATGCCGAACGTAAAATGGTTGTAATCGATGTTTCGTGGCGTCTATCGCCGTTAGCGGCGGTCGCCCATGCCCGGGACGCGCCCGGTCCAGTCTGTGGGCGGGTTGAACGCCCGCGCCAGCGTGGCCAGCATGCCGCGGCGCTCTTGTCCCGGCCGCAGCCGAGCCTCGATCTCGCCCTGAATGATGCTGAAGATCGACGTGAAGAAGAGGTACCAGATCGCCGCGACCGTGAGGAGTTCGAGCACCTGGAAGTTACGCGCGTACACACTCCCAGCCGTGAAGAGCAACTCTTCGTACGAAATCACGGATGCCAGTGACGAGTTCTTGAGCATCGCATTGAACTCGTTGCCCGTCGGCGGCACGATCACGCGCATCGCTTGCGGCAGGATGACGAGCCGCATCGCCTGCAAATTCGTCATGCCAAGCGACTTCGACGCGTCCATCTGGCCCCGCTCGATCGATTCGATGCCGGCCCGGACGATCTCCGCCATGTACGCGCCCTCATTGAACGCCAAACCGATCAGCGCAGCCTGGAACGGCGAAAAGCGCAGCCAGTCCTGGTGATACTGAAACGGGCCGATGCCAAAGTCATCGGGCGCGAGCAACGGTAGTCCGGCGTAGACAAAGATGATTTGCAGCAGCAGCGGCGTCCCGCGAAAGAACCAGACGTAAACACTGGAAGCCTGACGCATGACGGGCACGCGCAGATTGCGTGAGACCGCCGCCGCCACACCCAGTGCGATGCCCAGTACCTGCGCAAGCACCGAAATCTGCAGCGTGCGCCACGCCGCCTCGCGGATGATTGGCCGAAACAGATACTCGCGGACGGTGCCGAAATCGAAGTCGGCGAGTAGCGGTAGCGGCAAAGAGTCAAGCATTTCGCCTGGCTTCTCTGGAGTGGCGGCAGCGGCCAGCGGACGATCCGCTGGCCGCTGCATCAACCACAGTTCGTGCTATTCGAGCTTGCCCGCTTCGAGTCCCCACTTCGCGAGAATCTCGTCCACCGTGCCGTTCTCGCTGATCTCGTCGAACGCCGCCTGCAGGGCGTCGCGCAACGCCGTGCTGCTCTTGCGGATCGCGATGCCATACGGCGCCGGTTCGATCTGGACGGGCACCACCATCAGATCGCCATCGCTCTGCTCGGCGGTATACGCCGCTACCGGGAAGTCCGCGATGTTGGCATCCGCCTGCTCCGCCGTCACCGCCAGCACGGCCTCCGGATCGGTCTGGAACCGCCGTACGGTGATCCCGTCGTTCCCGTCGTCCTGGCATTGCTGGTCGAGACCGCCCGGATCCGCTTCGGTTCCCAGCAACAGGTCAACGTGTGTCGTGCCCTCCTGAACAGCAACCGTCTTGCCGCAAAGATCCTCCGCAGAGTTGATCCCCGACGGATTGCCGGCGGCCACAACGATACCGGCGCCAGAATTGAAGTACTCGACGAAGTCCACCTGCTCCTTGCGCGTCGCACTTGCCGTCATCGCCGACATGATGACGTCGTAACGCTCTGCATCGAGCGCCGGCAGCAGCCCATCGAACGCGCTGTTGTCGAACGTTGCTTCGACACCCAGCACTTCCGCCAGCGCGTTCGCTATGTCGATGTCCAGACCCACCGGCTCGTTCGTCGCCTCGTCGAGGAACTCGATCGGCGCGTAGGCGATGTCCGATCCAATGTTCAGCGTGCCGTCGTCGAGTTCCTCGATGTCCGAGATGTCGATCTCGCCCGATCCCGCCCCCGGCGTCGATCCGTCCCCTGCCGGACTTGATGCCGACGTTGCCCCCGTCGTCGGTGCGCTGTCCGGATCATCGTCATCATCGCCGCAGCCGGCCGCGAAGGCCGCCACGGCTAACAATGCGATCGATGCCAGCGTCGCCCGCTGTAGGTATGCGCGCATGTGCGTCCCTCCGCTCCAACTTCGCTCCAACGAGCGCATCCCTGGCGCTCTCCAGAATCATCAGTGCTGGATCGATCGCCGTCAATTCACTCCGCGAAAAGATCGTATGACGCTTGACAACCCGGGAGGATGTCGACGAGCCGTGTGGGTGGCGAGGCGCGCTAAATGAGCAGCGGGAGACTCCGGTCGATGGGGGTGTTCCAGAGTCACCGCTGCTCACAACCTGTATCCACGGTGCGCTACCGAAAAGTAACGGGTGTGGAGCCCGGAATCTGCCGTTCGTTGAGCGCTGTCAATGCCAACGTTATTCCGCGCTCGCCCCATCGGCTGTACGCTCATCCAGTATGACGATCGGACTCAGGAGCAGTGAACGTGCGGCCACGAATCGGCATCATCGGCGGCGGCAACATGGGCACAACCCACAGTAAGGTCGCCCACTTCCTGATCAAGCAGGGCCTCATTGATGGCGAACTCGTCGGGATCTGCGAGGCTGATCCGGAACGTCGCGAAAGCTTCGCCGCCTCAGCCCGCACGCCCTTCGTCACCGCCGACCCGGACGCGCTCATCGCGTGCGACGACATCAACACCGTCTACATTTGCACACCCACGTTCAATCACCGGATGCTCGCCGAAAAAGTGTGCGCCGCCGACAAGGCGCTGTTCTGCGAGAAGCCGCTCGCCTTCAATGCCGAAGATGCCGCGGCGATGAGCGCCGCCGCAAAGGCCGCCGGCATCACGCACCAGGTCGGCCTCGTGATGCGCTTCTCCGCCGTGATGAACGCGATGCGTGGGCTGATCGACGATCCCGCCGCCGGTCGCGTCATGACGGCGATCCTCGTCGATGACCAGTTCTTTCCGATCCAGGGACACTACGCCAGCACATGGCGCGGTGACGTGTCGCAGGTCGGCGCCGGCACGCTGCTTGAGCACGCGATCCACGACATCGACATCCTGATCTCGTTTTTCGGCCGCGTACAGCGCGTCCACGGCGCCATTCGCAACTTCGCCGGGATCGAAGGCGTCGAAGATCTGAGCAACGCGATGCTGGAGTTCGAGAACGGCGCCGTCATCAATCACGCGTCGATCTGGCACAACATCCTGCACCGCGGCTCCAGCCGCCGGATGAACGTGATCTGCGAGAACGCGCAGTTCAGTTGGGACGACAACGACTGGTCCGGGCCGATCCGCACGGAAACGCTGAGTGCCGGTGGCCGCCGCGACTTGTCGTCCGAGGAGATCATCGCGCGCCACATTGAGTTCGCGGCGGTCAGCGATGAGCGGCTGCGCGGCATCATGAGACCGGAGTCCGGTGGCCAGGAGTACGTGCTCGAAGGCTACAACTTCCTCAAAGCCGTCAGCGAAGACCGCTCGGCATCACCCGACTTTGATGTGGCGGTGTACGCCCATCGCGTCGTCGACGCGATCTATCAGTCCGCCCGCGAAGGCCGCCCGGTGGACCTGGGGTGACGTGTTGTCAGGCGGATTGGCGCCCAGCGCCCGGCTCGCCATTGAGGGTCGCTGTTACGCGCTCGATGATCTCGGATGCAGGTCGCATGCCTTCGTCGGCTTCAATGACGATGAGTCGAATTCCAGCAAGAACGTCTCGTTCTTGCGACGAAAGATCAGTATCGTAGTCCGACTGCACGAGCCATTCTCCGAAATCGCGCTGACTAAGCCGCCCCTCAGTGAAGCGTTGCAGCACCATGCGGGTCTCGGAGCTCAGTTGATTCATGGCCAAACCATCCACTATTGAAATCACGCCGTCGGAGCTTGAGGACTTGTTCATGGCCCTCAAACTGTGGGAGAAGATCAACGGTGGCCATGTTACTGACGAACCCATTCCCGAACGCGCCGTGCCGTCGCACGGGTATCCCGGGGGGACGAGCGATATCGTCCGGCATCGCAACGCGGGCTATCACGTGGCCACGACGCATCGTATCACAATGCCGGACGGCACTATTCCGCATTGGGACGCGAAGGACATCCACATCGGCGACATCGTGGTTCTAGCGCGCTGATTCGTCAAGAACGGCGGGGATAAGGATACCCAATGCCAACCTACGACCTGATCATCCGCAACGGCACGATCATCGATGGCACCGGCGCGCCCGGACGCACCGGCGACCTCGCCGTGAAGGATGGCCGCATCGCCGCGATCGGCGATGTCTCCGGCGATGCGCGCCGCGAAATCGACGCGTCAGCGCGGGCTGTCACTCCGGGCTTCATCGACGTGCATGCGCACGACGACGCAGCCGTCGTCCGCGATCCGGCGATGGACTTCAAGATCATGCAAGGCGTGACGACGGACGTCGTCGGCAATTGCGGCGCCGGCGTCGCACCAACGTCGGAAGCGTTTCGGCGATTCTTCGCCACCGGCCTCAGCCCGATCCTCGGCGAGTGCGACCTGCCGTGGACGACGAACGCTGAGTACTTCGACGCCGTCGACGCCGCGCACCCGGCCTGCAACGTCGCCGCGTACGTTGCGCACGGCGTGCTCCGATACAACGCGATGGGCATCGAGCGCCGCGAACCGACTGACGCCGAACTCGACCGCATGAAAGAATTGCTCGCCGAGGGCATGCAGGCCGGCGCGATCGGTCTCTCTACCGGCCTCGTCTATCCGCCCGGCGCCTTCGCGAAGACGCCAGAACTCATCGAACTCGCCAAGGTGTCGTCCGAGTACGGTGGCATCTACACGAGCCACATCCGCGATGAGGGCGCACGCCTGCTCGAAGCCGTCGAAGAAGCGATCAGCATCGGGGAGCAGTCGGGCTGCCCGGTGCAGCTCTCGCATCACAAGGCCGCCGGCCCCGACAACTACGGCCTCACCGAGAGCTCGCTGCCGCTGATTGAAGCCGCCCGCCAACGCGGAGTCGACGTCACGATCGACGCCTATCCGTACGTTGCATCAAGCTCGTCGCTGGCGGCGATGGTGCGCATCGGGCGCGAGGAGTTGTTCGCGCGCACGCCCGCGATCATCGCGAGCGTCAAGTACAACAAGGAAGCGTACGAAGGAAAGTACGTCAGCGACATCGCCGACGCGCTCGACCTGCCGATCGGCGACACCTTGCAGAAGATCCTGCACGACGAGGAGAACACGCCGTCGGTGATCCTCTTCATCATGGACGAGGCGGACGTCCGCCGCGTCATCGCCGACCCGCACGCGATGATCGGCTCCGACGGCCTGCCCACGGACGGCAAGCCGCACCCGCGCCTCTACGGCACGATGGCGCGCGTGCTGCAGGAATACGTGCGCGAGTCGCCGTTGATCACGCTCGAAGACGCCGTCCGCAAGATGACGTCGCTCCCGGCGAAGAAGCACCTCGTCCACGAGCGCGGCGTCCTGCGAGAGGGCTGGCACGCCGACATCGTCGTCTTCGATCCCGAAACGATCGCCGACCGCGCGACGTACGCCGACCCGCGCCAGTACCCCGCCGGCATCAACTACGTCATCGTCAACGGCGAGATTGCGGCGGAAGCGGGCGCGCAGACGGCGGCGCGCGCGGGGCGGATGCTGCGGCGGGGGGTGTGAGAGGCGCGCGAGGTAGCGGGCCTTGCCTAGTCGGGAAACGCGCGCGCCGACTCAGGCGGCGCTGAAGCCCGAGTCGAGTTCATCGAGATCGGCATTGAAGTCGAAGATCAGCTGGATCGGTTCTCCCGTATTCCCGTTGTCGTTGAAACTGTCAGCGTCCGTCTTGAGCTGGTGGCAATCGGCAACGATACCCTGACGCCGCTGCTGAAGAGAAACCTCCATGTGTCCGCGCGATGCCGTGCGAATATCATCCCACATGCTCGCCTGCTCTCCCTTCTCGCGCTTGGGCAACCGAACAACGTGCTTCGTCCGCACGCGGCGCCCCTGGGCGTCAGTGTAATACTCATCCCGCAATGCCCGCGCAAACTGATCGACGCACTGGCGGATCAATGCTCCCGGCTGGGGCTTCCAGTGGTTGTTCGCGATCGCCCAGTTCGCTACGTCGCGCAGTGTGGTGGGACCGGCGATACCATTCTCGGCCTGGTATCGGCGGAACAGGCCCTGCATCTGCTCGTTGAACGTAGACACATTCACATCCTTTGGCTGTTGGTTAGACGTTGCCCGGCAGTTGGGATCCCCAGCCGTCAGTCAATGTGGAACCGATAACGATTTGGCGGATCGGGACGAGCAGTTTTCGGAGGTTGGCGTAACTGATTTCATGGAGGTGCTGTAGTTGGCCAACAACAATGCCAGCATGTACCCCCGTCGTCCGGGCGAAGTTGTTCACGCGAGTAGCAGAAAACAACGGTCGAACACGAAGAACAAAGTCATGCAGCTGTTCCTTCGGAATCAGTGAGTTAACGGCGAAATCATCCGCGCGCCGTTCCGCCTCCGACTTTTCGCCCGCCAATAAACGCACCTCGTTAACTATCTCCTGATCGAGGACTGTGCCGTCCTCAAACAAGATGTGGGCGATCTCGTGCATCAAGGTGTGCCAAAAGTGGTCGATCCTGTCGTACCGGAGCGAAAGAACCACGACAGGAGCGTTGTCGAGCCAGAAGGAAGCACCATCAATTTTGGTGCCAGTGAGAGCCTCAACCATCAGGAAGCGGACGCCGTATTCTGAAAGGAGTTTGGGTACGTGGCGGGCGTTCTCGGGTTCATTCGCCAATTCTTTCAGTTCCCGTACGAGGGCGGGCAACTGCGCGCGAGAAAATGATTGCGTTGCGACGGCGGGCGCGAGCTGTCTGACTCTGCAAAGCCACGCGAGTTGAGCCGGAGAAGGTTTCTCATCATAGGATGTTGATTTGCGTGCCGCGTGCGCAAACTGCGGTTCGTCATCGAGAGTATCGATCCTCAGAAACTCCAATACCGCCAGCTCCAAAGCACCAATGTCACGCGTATCCTCGATCCAGTTCCGGCGAATCATTTCCCGCACCGGTGCCTTTGCGTACAAGCGCGCTCGTCGTGACACGGTGTCATCACGGTTGACGCGCGAGAGCCGGTACATCGATTCGAGATTGAGCCAGTACTGCGCACTTCCGCCGAGCGCGTCAGCGAGTGACTGGGCCGTCTCCGGCGTGATCCCGCGCTTTGCAGAGAGAATCTCGTGGACAACTGTGGGGCCGCGGCCGAGAATTTCGGCGAGGTCTGTTTGCGTCCAGCCACGCGCCTCGAGCTCGTCCTGCAAGAACTCGCCCGGGGAGAATACCTCGGCCGGGATCAGGTGCTCATTGCTCCTCTCGTGATTCATCTAGTGGTAATCCTCGATCTTTTTCACCAAGACGATCTTGTTGGGAGCCGCCCCGGTCAGCTCTACGATCAGCCGGTACTGGTCGTTCAGGCGGAGTGAATGCTCATGCTGCCGTTTCCCTGCTAGTCGCTCGAACCGCAACGCCGGTCGTGCGTATAAATCGCGCTCATCAACAGCTGCACTTATCGCTTGCGTCGTCTTACGAAATCCCTTGACTAGGGCGAGAGACAGTCCTGCCGTAAAGCCCTTCTCCGTGTAGAGCCTCGTCAGCTTGGCGTCCGCGAATTCCATTTCCATCGGTTCGGGCGATCTTATTCGATCGTCCGAACCAACGCAACTATAGTTATCATGTTCTGCAGGAAATAGCAATATAGTATCCTCACGTTTTCCGGACATCGTGAAGATGTCGATACTCCTCCCTCGCCACGCTGCTTTCCTGTAGGAAAGTGCCAGATTTCACAAGGTTTGACGCGCGATCGCCGAAAACCCGTTGACCGAAGCTCTGGAGGCGGTACAATTCTGTGTGCCTCGAACCTCGAACCGGAGATTGCACAGATTTGCCGAGCTTTCACGCCCCTGAACCTGCCGTAGCCTCCCTCGCGCTTGCCGATGGCGATCGCTGGCTGACGCTTGGCCAGGCCTGCCGCCTCCTCAATGTCGACGAATCGACGTTGCGGCGCTGGGCCGATGCCGCGCAGGTGCGCACGTTCCGCACCCCTGGCGGCCACCGCCGCTTCGCCGAGGGCGACGTCCGCGCGATCATGAACGGCCGCACCCGCAAGCAATTCTCCGACGTCGGTGATCTCGCGACGCGCCGCATCCGCCAGCAACTCCACCGCAAGGATCACGGCGCCTGGTACGACACCGTCGACGAGGCGCAGCGCGAGAAGCTGCGTCCGCTCGGCCGCCGCCTGATGGCGCTTGTCGCCGACTATCTCGCAAAGCGCGGGCGCAAGACGTCGCTGCTCGAAGAAGCGCGCGTGACGGGCGCCGAGTACGGAATCGAGCTCGCGCACTCCGGTATGTCGCTGTCGCAGGCGATGGAGGCGTTCACGTTCTTCCGCCGCAGCCTCGATCAGTCGGCGAAGCAGGCGCTGGCGAAAGCCGGCAGCGCGCCGGCCGATTCCGTCGACGTGTGCGAGCAGATCATGGCCCTGGCCGACGAGGTGCTGCTCGGCATCGCCGGCGCCTACGAACACGAGTCATCGTCCGCGGCGCCAGCAGAAGCGACAGCCGAAGGGCGTGGCGATGCCTGATCGCGAGCGCACACGTTCGCAGCCCGGGCGCATCGGCCCGTGGCGGCTGCTCGATCTGGCGCAGGCGACGCTGCCGATGCGTGCCGGCCTCTTCGGCGGCGGCGCGATCCTGCCAGAATACGGACCGCCGGATAGCGCGCCGGCGTTCAGCGAGCCGGATCATGAACTTCCAGGCTCCAACATCGAAACGAGTGAACAAGCACAGGCTGTGCAACGCGAGCGCGCCCGCCGCTTCGTCCGCACGGCCAGACCAGGACGGTAGCCATGGCCCTCTACCCGATCTTCATCGAAGCAGGCGGCAGACCAGTACTCGTCATCGGCGGCGGCAACGTTGGCGCCGAGAAGGTGCGCGGCCTGCTCAACGCCGAAGCCGACATCACCGTCGTCAGTCCCGATCTCATCCCCGAACTCCAGGAGTACAAGGACGCCTGCCGCATCAAGCACGTCGCGCGTCCGTACGTCGAGTCCGACCTCGATGGCGGCTGGGAGTGGATCATGGTGGCGACCGACGACGGCGCCGTGAACGCTGAGGTCGCCGCCGCCGGCAAACGCCGCCGCATCTGGGTGAACGCCGCCGACGATCCCGTCAACTGCGATTTCATCCTCCCCTCCGTGGTCCGGAAAGGGAAGATCACGCTCGCCGCATCGACATCGGGCACCAGCCCCGCCCTCGCCCGCCGCCTGCGCGAAGAACTCGACGCGTATCTCACCGAAGACATGCCCGCGCTCGCCGACCTCCTCGCCGAAGTCCGCCAGGAAATCCGCAGGCGCGGCATCAAGGTCGAGAACGACACGTGGCAGCAAGCGATCGACGTGCAGCTGCGCGTGATGCTCGCGCAGCGCCGGTACGACGAAGCGCGCGCGCACCTCATCCGCGGCCTCGGCATTGACTTGCCGCCGCTCGGCGTCCCCGAAAGCGTGGGTTGAGGTGCAGATCTCACTCGTCGGCATTTCGCACAAGACAGCACCCGTCGCCGTGCGCGAACACTATGCCTTCACGCCAGACGAGCTGCCCGAACTGCTGACGCAGCTCGGCGAACGCTACGGCGGCGCCGCCGTCCTATCGACATGCAACCGCACGGAGATCTACATCGCCAGCGCGCGTGGTATCGCCGACCCGCGCCCCATCGTCGCGCTGATCAGCGAGATCAAGAGCGAGGCGCCGATGGAAGGAGCGCCGTTTTTTGCGCTGCCCTCGAAAGAAGCCGCTCGCCATCTCTTCCGCGTCGCTGCCGGCGTCGAATCGATGGTCATCGGCGAGTCGGAGATCCTCGGCCAGGTGCGTGGCGCCTTCACGGCGGCGACGGCCGCCGGCACGCACACGCCCGCGCTCTCGCGGCTCTTCCACACCGCCATCCGCGTCGGCCGAAAGGTGCGTACCCAGACGGGCATCGGCCGCCATTCGGTCTCCGTCAGTTCGACCGCGGTGCAGCTCGCGCGCCGCACGCCCGGCGACGTCAGCGACAAGACGGTCCTCGTCATCGGCGCCGGTGAGGCGGGGCAACTCACCGCCGGCAACCTCAACGGCGTCGGCGTCGGGCGCATGCTCGTCACCAGCCGCAACCCCGAACGCACGGCTGATCTCGCCCACGCGCTCGGCGGCAGCGCGGTCGCCTACGAACGCCGCGCTGCTGCGATTGCGGAGGCGGACATCGTCATCTCATCGACCGCCGCGCAGGACTTTGTGATCGACCGCGCGATGGTGCAGGAAGCGATGGCCACGCGCGCGGGCCGCCCGCTGCTGCTGATCGATATCGCCGTGCCGCGCGATATCGACCCGACAGCCGGCGCGCTTCCCGGCGTCACGCTCTACGACATCGATGCGCTGCAGACCGTCGTCGAGCAGAACATGCAGTTGCGCCGCGCGGAACTGAGCGCGGCCGAAGTCATCGTCGAAGAAGGCGTGACGAAATTCGGCGAGTGGCTCCGTTCGCTCGAAGTCGTGCCGACCGTCGCGTCGCTGCGCGCCCGCGCCGAAAGCGTGCGGCTCGCCGAACTCGAGCGCACGCTCTCGAAAACAACGATGAGCGCCACCGACCGCAAGCGCGTCGAAGCAATGACCTCGGCGCTCGTGAAGAAACTGCTCCACAGCCCGATCGCCCGCCTCAAGACCCCCGGCGAAGGCGACCGCTACATCGAAGCGGCGCGCGCGCTGTTCGATCTCGACGGCGAGCCGCCGGCCATCGATCCGGCGACGGATGCGCCCGACGCATGACGCGCACGTTCGTCATCGGCACCCGCGGCAGCCGGTTGGCGCTGCGTCAGGAGGAGTTGGTGCAGGACGCGCTCCGTGCCGCCGGCGTCGAAGCCGCGATCGAAGTCCGAGAGATCAAGACCGAAGGTGACGTGTCCGCGGCGCCGCTCAGCTTGATCGGCGGGCTCGGCGTGTTCACGAAAGCGATCGAGGACGCGCTGCTCGCCGGTACGATCGACATCGCCGTCCACAGTCTGAAAGATCTCCCTCCCGCGCTCACACCGGGCCTGATGCTCGCCGCGATCCCGGCGCGCGGCGACGCTCGCGACGCGCTCGTCACCACCGATGGACGCCCGCTCTCGGAATTGAAGCAGGGTGCCCGTATCGGCACCGGCAGCGAGCGCCGCGCGACGCAGCTCAACGCGCTCCGCCCCGACATCGTCGCCGAAGACATCCGTGGCAACGTCGACACGCGCGTCCGCAAGGTCGAGTCGGGCGAGTACGACGGCGCCGTGCTGGCGATGGCGGGGCTGCTGCGCCTGGGGCTGGAGCTGAAAGCCGCGCACGTGTTCTCGCCCGACGAGATGCTGCCCGCCGTCGGCCAGGGCGCGCTCGGCGTCGAAGTGCGCGCAGACGATGCGGAAGCGCTCGCGCTGCTGCGTCCGATCGACGATCACGACACGCACGTCGCCGTCACCGCGGAGCGCGCGTTTCTCGCCCGTCTCGGCGCTGGCTGCCGTATGCCGGTCGCCGGATTCGCCGCCGCCCGCGACGGCGTGATCACGATGCGCGCCCGCATTGCGACCGGCACGCCGCCGCAGATGATCGATCTCGCCGCCGCCGCCGAGACCCCTAACGCCATCGCATTAGGCGAACAACTCGCCGACGAAATGATGTCGCGCGCGGGGCTAGAGGTTGGAGGTAGAGGTTGGACAGGCGGCGTTCGGTGAGTTGGCGGTGGTTTGGAGCGGGCGGAGCTAAAGCTCCGCAGCTACGTCCACTGATTCGGATCACCTTGTGAGCACCAAGCGCGGCTTCGTCTCGCTCGTCGGAGCTGGGCCTGGTGATCTGCAACTAATCACCGTCGGCGGCGCGGCGCGGCTCGCCGAGGCCGACGTCGTCGTCTACGACCGGCTGGCCAATCCGGCGCTGCTCTCGCACGCGCGCACGGACGCCGAGCTGATCTACGTTGGGAAGATGCCCGACCGCCACACGTTGTCGCAGGACGAGATCAACGCGCTGCTCGTCGAGCGCGGACTCGCCGGCCAGCGCGTCGTGCGCCTCAAGGGCGGCGACCCGTTCGTCTTTGGTCGCGGCGGCGAAGAGGCGGAAGCGCTGATCGCCGCCGGTGTCGCGTTCGAGGTGCTGCCCGGCGTCACGTCGGCGATCGCGGCTGCGGCGTACGCCGGCGTGCCGGTGACGCACCGCGCGCTGGCATCGTCCTTCGCGGTCATCACCGGTCACGAAGATCCCGCCAAGGACGACACCAGCATCAACTGGGAGAAGCTCGCGACCGGCGTCGATACGCTCGTCTTCCTGATGGGCGTCGGCCGGCTCGAAGAGATCGCGCGGCGCCTCATCGCGCACGGCCGCGCCACCACGACGCCCGTCGCCGTCGTCGAATGGGCCACGCTGCCGCGGCAGCGCACCGTGACTGGCACGCTCGATACGATCGCCGGCGTCGTTGCCGAGAGCGGCATCGGTGCGCCCGCCGTCACCATCGTCGGAGAGGTCGCCGCCCTGCGGGCCGGCCTGCGCTGGTTCGATACGCGCCCGCTGTTCGGCAAGCGCGTACTTGTCACGCGCACGCGTCAGCAGGCGAGCGATCTCTCTCGCCTGCTTGCCGCACAGGGCGCCGAGCCCGTCGAGCTGCCGACGATCGAGATCGTGCCGCGCGTCGATGCGGCAACGCTGTCACGATCGATCGCGCTGCTGCGGAGCTCCGGCTATGGCTGGTGCATCTTTACCAGCGCCAACGCCGTCGACATCTTCATCGCGCATCTGCGCGATGCACAGCTCGATGTGCGGGCATTCACACGCACGCAGATCGCCGCGATCGGCCCGGGCACGGCCGAATCGCTCGCTGCTCACGGCCTGCGCGCAGATGTCGTCCCCGAGCGGTATGTCGCTGAAGGGCTGATCGGCGCGCTCGCGCAGCGTGTTGTCCGCGGCCAGCGCGTGCTGCTGCTACGCGCCGAGGATGCTCGGAAAACGATCGTTGACGCGCTGACGCAGCGAGGCGCGACAATCGATGAGCTGACGCTGTACACGGCCGCCGTGCCGCAGCAGCGTGATGCCGAGGCGCTCCGCCGTCTTCGCGCCGGCGAGATCGACATCGCGACGTTCGCCAGCTCGTCGTCCGTCCGCAATCTCATCGAGATGCTCGATGGCGACATCACGCCGTTGCGCAACGTCAAGATCGCCGCGATCGGCCCCGTGACCGCAGAAGCCGTCCGCGCTGCCGGCCTGGAACTGGCGATCATGCCGGACACGTACACGATCGAGGCGCTGGTCGATGCGCTGGTGCATGACGCCGCGGGATAGGGATCCGGCTGGCGTAGCGGTTCAAGACCCGTCGGCGCGCCAGTCGCGGACCCGAATGGGGGGACGGGCCCAGCCGGTAGAATGAACGTATGCTAGACCTCAACACCCGGGGCGATTTCGCCCGCAACCGCCGCCTCCGCCGCTCCGAGGGCCTGCGCCGCCTCGTCGCCGAAACGCGCCTGTCGCCGTCGGACTTCGTCTACCCGTTGTTCGTCACGCACGGCACCGGAGTCCGCGAACCGATCGTCTCGATGCCGGGCCAGTACCGGCTGTCGCTGGATCAGATCCGCGCCGAGGCGAAGGAACTGCGCGACGTCGGCGTCAACGCTGTTCTTCTGTTCGGGCTGCCGGCGTCGAAGGACGAGCAGGGCACAGAAGCGTTCAGCGACGCCGGCATCGCGCAGGACGCCGTGCGCGCGTTCAAGGATGCCTCGCCAGATCTCGTCGTGATCACCGACGTCTGCATGTGTGAATACACGAGCCACGGCCATTGCGGCATCATCAGCGACGATGGCGAGGTCGATAACGACCGCTCGATCGAACTGATCGCCAAGACGGCCGTTTCGCACGCACGCGCCGGCGCCGACATGGTCGCGCCGTCCGACATGATGGACGGGCGCGTCGCCGCCATTCGCGAGGAGCTGGACGACAACGACTACACGCAGACACCGATCATGGCGTACAGCGCGAAGTACGCGTCGGCGTTCTACGGCCCGTTCCGCGAAGCCGCCGACAGCGCGCCGCAGTTCGGCGACCGCCGCGGCTACCAGATGGATCCGCCCAACGCCCGCGAAGCGCTCCGCGAGATCCAGGATGACCTCGACGAGGGCGCGGACATCGTCATCGTGAAGCCCGCGCTTCCGTACCTCGACATCGTCTCGCGCGCCCGCGACGCGTTCGACGTGCCGCTCGCCGCGTACAACGTCAGCGGCGAGTACGCCATGGTTAAGGCGGCTGCCGCCAATGGCTGGATCGACGAACAGCGGACGATCCTCGAGACGCTGACATCGATAAAACGGGCTGGCGCTGACATCATCATCACGTATCACGCCAAAGAGGCCGCGCGTTGGCTGCAAGCGTGACCCTTCGCGCGAACACCCCGGCACACGCGCGCATCGCGCGATTGCCGGGCTCCTCCGGGCGATGTTCGTGAGCGACGGTCATCCCACTTCCGGATCCCGCTGTCCGCTTGCCGCGCCTAGCGGCGTACAATGAAGCCGCCATTGCGGCCCCCTTCGCACTGGAGGACCTATGCCAGTTATCACGGTGTCCGGATCGCTCGGAAGCGGCGCGCGGGAAGTCGCCCAGGCCGTCGCGAAGCAGATGCAACTCGACTACGTAGACCAGGAGATCCTCGTCGAAGCGGCGCGCGAACTCGGCGTCACCGTGTCGGCAATCGAGCAACACGACGAGCGGCCGAGCAACATCGGCGAGCGTCTGGCAGGCGTAATGCGCACGCTGATGGAACGCTCCGCGGCCGCCGGCGCAGTGGATCCGATGAGCGGCGGCGGCCTGGAACTCGTCCTGGCACGATCGTACGGCGAAGCGGCGGAGCTGCCCGAAGCCGGGGCAGGTCAGCTTGACGACGAGCGCTATCTAAAGACGCTGACGTCGGTGATTCGCGGCGTGGCGGCCCGCGATAACGTCGTCATTCTCGGGCGCGGCAGCCAGTCGATCCTCCACGACGTCGAGCACGCGCTCCATGTGTACGTTGCTTCGCCGAAGCAGTTTCGGATTGATGCCCTGGTTCAGAAGGAAGACATGTCGGTGCACGACGCCGAGCGCCGCATCAAACAGAGCGACCATAACCGGCAGGCGTTTCATCGGCGATACTTCAAGGCCGATGCGGAGAATCCCGCGCTCTACGACCTCGTGATCAACGGCGGGCGCATCGGCGTGACGCACGCGGTGGAGTTGATCGCGCTCGCCGTCTCGCAGAAGGCGCCGCTTCCCGGCTAGGAGCCAACGATGTACCTCAGCCCTGAAGCACAACGCTTGCTTGGCGACGTGCAGCGAGCGCATGAGACGCTGATCGAGCATTTTCATGCCGGCGAGGCGCATCGCCGCGCATTTCGGGCGATCTACGGTGCGTTCGAATCGGCGCTTGGTGACGTCGACGATGCGCATCTCAACGCGCCAGTCGATGGCGGCTGGTCGCCCGCGCGCGTGCTGGTCCACATCGCCGAGCACGATCAGCAGATCGAGGAAGCGGCGAAGCGCGGCATCGAACACATGATCGAGCACGGCCTCGAACACGCGCGTAGTCTCTGGATCGCGCGCCTCCCACGCGCCGACGATCGCGGCGGCGATTAGCGGATGCTCGAAGGCGCCATCGCGATCGTAGCGGCGTACGCGCTTGGATCCGTACCGATCGCCTTCCTAACCGGGCACGCCGCGAAGGGCATCGACCTGCGCGAGCATGGCAGCGGCAACGCCGGTGCATCGAACGTGTGGCAGAGCGTGTCGAAGGCGCTCGTCGTGCCGGTCGGGCTTGCGCAGATCGGGCAGGGTCTGAGCGCCGTACTGCTCGCTGTCGTGCTGGACGCTGGCGATGGCGTGCGTGTCGCGTGCGCGGTCGCTGCGCTGCTCGCGAACAACTGGAATCCGTGGCTCGGATTCACCGGCGGGCGCGGCGTTGGCGTCGTGATCGGCGCGCTGATCGCACTGTCGCCGGTCGCGCTGGTGGTGTTCATCGTCGTGGCGCTGGCTGGTGTCACCGTGCGGGCGATACCGCAGGGCGTCGGCGTGGCGCTGGTCGTGATGCCGGCTGGCGCGCTGATCGCAGGACAGTCGCCGGCGATCGTGTGCGGGTGCGTGCTGCTGGCTGCGGTAGTGCTACTGAAGCGCCTGGCCGCGAACGGCGCGCCTGACGCGGAGTACGAGCGCCCGGGTGTGTGGCTCAGTCGTCTGCTGTACGACCGCGATGTGCGCGATCGCGAGTCGTGGGTGCGGCGTTCGGTTGGAAGCGAGTTGCAGGAGACCGGCAGCCGTAAGTTCGGCGAATGAAAGCCCACATCGCGGGGCCGCCCGGCAGCGGCAAGACGACGCTGGCTCGCGAGATTGCCCGCATCTGCAACGTGCCGGCGTACGATCTCGACTGGATCGTGTACGACGACGCGGGAGAGCGGCCGCGAGCCGAGCTGCTCGCGCGCATCGATGAGATCCGCGATCGCGACGGTTGGGTGACGGACGGCGCGTACGCCGAAGAGTGGGTCGCGACGTTACTCGCGGATGCGGAGACGATCGTCTGGCTGGACGTGCCCTGGCGAGTCTGCGCGTTGCGCATGGTGAAGCGCCACGTGCGCGCGGAACTGGCGCGAAACAACCGGCACCCGGGCTGGCGGAAGCTGTACCGGTTCCTGCGGTACACGCGCAGTACCGCGACGAGCCATCGAGCGCGGACTCGGGCGATGCTGGCGCCGTACGCGTCGAAGGTGGTGCGGTGCGCATCGGCACACGATGTCGCGAGTTTCGTTGCTGGGTTGCGCGAATGACGCCAGGTTGGGCCGCCGCGCTACACTGTCGCCGTCACACCCCTCGTCGCTGATTGGGCTGCATGATCCCAAAGACACGACTTCGTCATCGGACGCGCGGCGCGGTGGCCGCCGGCTTCGTGTTGCTCGCGCTGTTGCTTGCGGGGTGCGGGGTGGCGACGCCGGAACTGACGCCGACGCCCGTGCCTTCGGCGACAGCTGCGCCGGCGACACCAGCGGGGCCGACCGCGACCGCTACGCCCGACCTGGCGGTGCTGCTCAAGGACGGCGGCATCGCGATCATTCTGGCGGCGTACGACCGGTTGCTCGACGAGTACATCGACCCGCTAGAGCCGTCGCGGCTGCTGGATGGGGCATGGGTGGTGATGGCGCAGGAAGCAGCGGCATTGGGCGCGTCCGTCCCGCCGTCACCTGTGTTTGGCGATGACCGCGCGGTGGCGTTCGCGGCGTTTCGCGACGCGTACGTGCCGCTGGCGAACGGCGTCGCGGACCCGACGAAGCTGCGGTTCGGGGCAATCCGCGGCATGACGCAGACGCTGCAGGACTGCCACACGTTCTTCCTCAACCCGGTCGCCAGCGACACCATCGTCGACGCTCGCTCGGGCGCCGGCGTCGTCGGGATCGGCGTGGAGCTCGCGGGCATACCGCCGCTTGTCACCGAAGTGATCACGGGTAGCCCGGCGGCGCAAGCGGGCGTACTCGTCGGGGATCGCGTGACGGCCGTGGACGGCGCGGACACGTCGGCGCTCGGGCCGGCGAGCACGTTCGATCTGATCAACGGCGACGAAGGCACGAGCGTGACGCTGGAGCTGACGCGGCGCAGCGACGGCACGCGATCCGAGGTGACGGCCCGGCGCGCACGAGTGAGGCCGCCAAACATCGATACGCGCACACTCAATGGTGGTGGAGGCAACGGCAGCATCGGGTACGTGCGCATCCGCAACTTCGTCGATACGGGCGTCAGCGCGCCGCTGAAGGAGGCGCTGCTGGCGTTCGACGCGCAGGGCATCACATCGTGGATCATCGACGTGAGAGGGAACCCTGGCGGCCGTCTCGACTCGGAAGCGATCAGCCTGTTCGTGCGCGAAGGCGCCGTCGTCAGGGACCGCGGCCGCGCGGGGCTGCTCGAAGAAGTGCAGGCGGACGGCAAGGTGCTGCCCGTGATCCGGCCTACCGTCCTGCTGACGAACAATCGCACCGGATCCGTGGCCGAGGTGTTTGCCGCGGCGCTGCAAGAATACGGCGTGGCGTACGTCATCGGTGCGAACACGAACGGCTGCGTCGGCTACACCGACATCCGCGACTTTGGCGACGGATCATCGATGGCGGTGACGACGCACGTGAACCTCGGCCCGGTGACAGGCGCCGGACTCAACGGCATCGGCGTGGCGCCCGATCTGCGCATCTCGCGCACAGAGAGCGATATCGCGAACGCGCTGGACCCGCAGCTCGATGCCGCGGTAGCGCATCTTTCGCCGTGACGTACGTTGGTTTCACCACAGAGGCACAGAGGCGCGGAGCGATCTGCTGGAGGATTTGACGCCTGAGCCTGCTATACCGGGGCGAACACGTAGGTTCGCCCCTACCGCGGTTATCACCAGGCATTCCCATCACACGAACGGAGGAGGGCAGGCACTCACGTATGACGGCTGTCGTGAAGTCATCAGGAGGAGCCAATCTCGCCTCCCGCTTCCCACGTCCGTATGATGATGCGCCATGACGTTTGACCCGGGCTACGCTTCGATCTTTCCTCGCACGACGGCCGTGCGTGATGGGCGGCTGAGCATCGGCGGCTGGGACGCCCATGAGCTCACCCGGAGCTTCGGCTCACCGCTCTACGTCTTCGACGAGCACGAGCTGCGGGAGACGTGCCGCGAGTACGTGCAGGCGTTCACGTCGCGGCACGCCGATACGGAGATCACCTACGCGTCGAAGGCGTATCTGAGCCGCTGGATGGCGAGCGTCGCACGGGACGAGGGCATCGGGCTGGACATCGTGTCGGGGGGCGAGCTTGCGGTCGCGTTGTCGGCGGGATTTCCGGCGGGGCGTTGTCACTTCCACGGCAACAACAAAGGCGAGGATGAGCTGCGCGAAGCGATGCATGCCGGCATAGGCCGCATCATCGTCGACAACTTCCACGAACTGGAGATGGTCGACCGCCTGGCGCGCGCGATGGGCATCGTGCAGACGATCATCCTGCGGTTATCGCCGAACGTCGACGCCCGCACGCACGCCAAAACGACGACCGGCACGCTCAACACGAAGTTCGGCATCGCGATCAGCACCGGCGCAGCGGAGCAGGCGATCGTCGAGGCGCAGCGGATGGCGGGCGTCGATCTTGCGGGGTTGCACAGCCACCTCGGATCGCCGCTGTTCGATCTGGAGCCGTACGACGAGGCGAACGCCGTCATGCTGCCATTCGCGGCGGAGATGCGGCGCAAGCATGGCTTCGAACTGCGCGAGTACAGCCCGGGCGGCGGCTTCGCGTCGCAGTACGTGCGCGAGCGGCCGGCGCCATCGACGGACGCGTACGGGGAGACGGTGGTCGCGTCATTCAAGCGTCGCTGCGTGGAGAACGACCTGCCGCTGCCGCATCTCTTCGTCGAACCGGGGCGTTCGCTTGTCGCGCGTGCGGGCGTTGCGCTGTACACGGTGGGATCGAGCAAGCACGTCGAAGGGCTACGCACGTGGGTGTCGGTCGACGGCGGCATGGCGGACAACATCCGCCCGGCGATCTACGACGCGAAGTACGAGGCCGTGGTCGTCAACCGCGCCGACGACGCTGCAACGGAGACGGTGACCATCGCCGGGAAGTACTGTGAATCGGGCGACCTGCTGATCAAGGATGCGCAACTGCCGCCGACGCAGCCGGGCGACGTGATCGCGCTGCCGGCGTCAGGTGCGTATTGCCTGTCGATGGCCAGCAACTACAACATGGCGCTGAAGCCCGCCGTCGTCGTCGTCTCCGACGGCGGCACGAAGTTGATCCGCCGCCGCGAGACGTACGCGGACCTGCTGGCGACGGACGTCTTCGACGCATAGTTGGAGCAGCGAGCACACTCGGAGGGAGCATGAGTGACAAGACGCGCGTGCTGATCACGTTCGCGCTGGAACCGGAACTCGTCGAGATCATTCGTGACGTCGCGCCGGAGCGGATCGAGATAGAACTGCTGGGCCAGGATCAGCGGCGGCTGCTGCGCGGGTACGCCTATCCGAGCGAGCGCGAACGCGCGGCCGTCGCCGAGGGGCTACACGGTGCGTTCGATCAGGCGGAGATCGTGTTCGGATTTTGGGGCACGGAGCTGCACTCGGCGCTGACGTATGCCAACGCGAAAGAAAGCATCGCGGGGCCGAAGACGTTGCGGGAGGCGGCTCCAAAGCTCAAGTGGATCCAGCTCACGAGCGCTGGCGCCGACAGGCTGCTGAACAGCGGCTTCACCGAAGATGGCATCACGGTGACGACGGTCAGCGGGCTCCACGCGACGCCGATCGGCGAGTTCGTGATCAGCGCGATGCTGATGTGGGCGAAAGGTGCGCACCGCACGATGCGCGCGCAACTCAAGCACGAATGGACGCGGTTCGCGCCGTCCGAGCTGTACGGCAAGACCGTGGGTGTCGTGGGCATTGGCCACATCGGCGCCGAGGTCGGGCGGCTGGCGAAGGCGTTCGGCTGCCGCGTCATCGCGACACGCCGATCGGCAACATCGATCACGAACGAGCCATACGCCGATGAGATCATGCCGTACGCCGAGCTACCGCGGCTGCTGGCCGAAAGCGACTACGTGGCGGTGTGCGTGCCGCTGACGCCTGACACCCGCGGCATGATCGGCGAAACGGAACTACGGGCGATGAAGCCCACGGCGTTCCTCGTGAACATCGCCCGCGGACCGGTGATCGACGAAGCGGCACTGATCGTCGCACTGCGCGACGGGTGGATCGGCGGCGCGGCGCTCGATGTGTTCGAGCGGGAGCCGCTCCCGCCGGACAGCCCACTGTGGGATCTGGAGAACGCGATCCTGACGCCGCACATCTCTGGTGGCACGGAGATCTACAACCAGCGTGCTGCGCGCATCTTCGCGGATAACCTGCGGCGCTATCTGGCGGGCGATCCGCTCGAGAACGTCGTCGATCCCGCGCGCGGGTACTGATTGTTCGCTCTGTTTCACCGCAAAGACGCAAAGGACGCAAAGGGGCGCAAAGGTTTGAAGGGTAAAGAACCGGAAAGGGAGTCGGGATGGCTGAATCGAAGGAACCCAGGGTAAGCGAGCCCCCGCAGAAGCTCGCGCTAGATGCGAATCGCGTCTCGAACCTTGTCATCGGCGCGTGTATTGAGGTGCATCGAACACTCGGTCCGGGGTTGCTTGAGTCGGCGTATGAGGAGTGCGTGGCACACGAACTCGATCTGCGCGGGATCGCATATGTGCGGCAGCGCCCTTTGCGCGTCGAGTACAAGGGTATCTTCCTTGAGGCGGCGTATCGGTTGGATCTCGTTGTTGCCGATAACGTGATCGTCGAACTCAAGGCCGTCGACGCGTTGTTGCCGGTGCATCAGGCGCAGATCCTGACGTACCTGAAACTGACAGGGCTGACGCTCGGTCTGCTCATCAACTTCAACCTGCCGATCCTCCGTGACGGAATCAAACGCGTCGCCAACCGCCTGCCTGAAAACACAGTCGCGCCAAAGTGATCCAGCAGGCTAGGAGTTCTCCCCTCTCGATCCTTTGCGCTCCTTTGCGCTCTTTGCGCCTTTGCGGTGAACCGGCTGTCGCATGCAACTAGCGATCGATTGCGCGTCCGATGAACCGGGTATCGCGCTCGCCGTTGACGGCGTCATCGGACTAAGCGCCACGTGGGTGACGCAGCAGAACCATTCCGTGGAACTGTTGCCGAATATCGATCGGTTGTTGAGCGAAGCCGGGCGCACGAAGGCTGACGTCGACACGGTGTTCGTCGATCTCGGACCGGGCGGGTATGCAGCGTTGCGCGTCGGTGTGAGCGTCGCGAAGGCACTGGCGCACGGGCTTGGCGTGCCGATCGTGGGCATCGGCCGGCTGGAGCTGGATGCGTACAGCGTCGTCGCGGATGCTGGCGAGCGGCGGATCGTCGCTCTGCATCGCGCCGGGCGCGGCGAGCTTGCTTTGGGGGCGTATCGCGCGTCCAGTGGAGGCTGGCGCGAGGAACTGGCACCGCGACTCGGAAAGTCGGATGCGGTCGCGGGCTGCTTCGAGCGCGACGACATCGTCACGGGTGATCTCGATGATTCGCTGCGCGCGACGGTACGGGACGCGGGCGGGCACGCGGCGTCGGCGTACGCCCACCGCGTCGTCGCGCTGGCAGCACTCGGGCACGCGCGTCTCAGCGCCGGGCGCACGGATGATCCAGCGACGCTGGTGCCCCTATACTTGCGTGCGCCAGCGATTGGACCGCAGGGTTAGTGGGGCTGGGGACTGCGGAGATACGCGCTCGCGCCGCGTTGCGCGGGCGTTCTGCTAGAGGAGAGACACATTGGAACGGACACTGGTACTGATCAAGCCCGACGCAATGCAGCGGGGGCTTGCGGGTGAGATCATCGGGCGACTTGAGCGGCGGGGACTGAAGATCGTCGGCGTACGCATGCTGAAGGTGAGCAAGCAGCTAGCGCAGGAGCACTACGCCGAGCACAAGGGCAAGCCGTTCTTTCCGGGATTAGTGCAGTACATTACGTCGTCGCCGATCATCGCAGCGGTCTTCGAAGGCAACGGCGCTATCAAGGCGACGCGCCAGACGATGGGTGCCACGAATCCTCTGGAGGCCGCTACGGGCAGCGTCCGCGCCGATTTCGGGCTGGAAAAGGGGCGGAATCTCACGCACGCGTCGGACTCGACGGTAAGCGCGAAGCGGGAAATCGGGTTGTTCTTTGGCGACATGGCGCCGATCTCGTGGAAGCGTGACACGGATGGATGGATCTTTGAATAGGTCGTGATTCGCTCACGTCTGTCGCCACCCGATCGGACGGCATTTTGATGTCGCGTGGGACGTCACGCCCTTCCTTGGCGGCGGCCGTGTTGTGCGCGCTCGCGCTGTTCGCCGTTGCATGCGGCTACGACGATGCGGAGCCGACGCCCGCTGGCGCGCCGGTACTCACCATCCACAACGAGACTAACTGCAACGTGCATATCCGGTTCGACAACGGCGCGCCGGCGGGCTCCGTCGCTGCTCGCTCGACGCTGGAGTACAGTCACGACAGGCTCGACGAGTATCGATACATGCAGGTGGAATCGACCAAGGCGATCTTCCGGAACCTGGAACTCTCACCGATCCGTGACAATGGCTGGAGCGTGACGATCAGCGACGCGTTCGGCGACGGCGAGTGCGTCGACGTTCCGGATGCACGGTCCTAGACCGGACGGCCGGCTACCCACGACTGATGTCGGCGGGACGGGCGGCGTGACGATGGCGACGACGGAACTGCAAGCGAACGGCATGACGTTTTCCTGCCGCACCGGCGGCGCGCCGGATGGCGAGCCGGTGCTGCTGCTGCATGGGTTCCCGGAGACGTCGATCATGTGGGTGCCGCTGATGGCGACACTTGCCGGCGAGGGCTATCGTTGCGTCGCGCCGGACCAGCGAGGATACAGTCAGGGCGCGCGTCCCGATGGCGTGGCCGCGTACGACTATGCCTCACTGTGTTCCGACGTGTTTGCGATCGCGGATGCGGCGGGGTTCGCGCAGTTTCATCTGATCGGCCACGACTGGGGCGCGATCGTTGGGTACGTCACGGTGTGTTCCGCACAGCGCGGCCGAGTACTGAGCTTCACATCCATGTCGGTGCCGTATCCGCCGGCGTTCGCGCAGGCGGTGAAGGACGACCCGGAGGAAGAGCCATATCGCGGGATCCTCCAGGCGCTGATGACGCCGGGCGTCTTCGAGGCCGTTGCCGTCGCCAATGAAGGCGCGGGGTTGCGGGCTGCGTACACGAATCAGGACGCCGCCGAGATCGATGAGTACGTGCGCGTCCTGGGCGAACCCGGCGCGATGGCTGCGGCGGCGAACTGGTACCGCGCATCGGACGCCCACAACGCAGCGCTGGCCGACGATGCGCCGTTTGGGCCGGTCGAAACGCCGACGCTGCTCATCTGGGGCAGCAAGGATCTGTACGTCCGGCGGATGAGCGTTGATCTTGCGGCGCCGGCACACAACGGGCCGTACCGTGTCGCCGAGGTCGACGCGGGTCACTGGCTGGTGCAGGAAGCGCCGCAGGCGGTGACAGTAGAAGTACAGGCGCATCTGCATCAATACAAACGGTAGCCAGCGCGATCGCTATTCGGGCGCCGAGCGCCACACGGATCGCGCGCCGCCGGGAACCAGCGACGATAGTTCGATCCGCCACGGCGTCAGCTTGAGCAGGCCGAAGTCGGCGCCGTCCGGCCCATCCTTCCAGATCAGCGCCGGATCGTACCCGAGCGGCGGCGGCGTGGACTTGTACAACTCCCAGATGCGCCGCTTCTCCGATGCGTCGTCCTCCCACCCAGCGAGACAGTCAACGTAGACCTGCTCGTGCTTCGGATCCCAGTACGAGAGCGAGATGTACGGATTCGCCGCGAGGTGCTTGCTCTTGTGCGACTGACGGCCGGTGGCGATGTAGCCGGTGCTGCCTTCCCAGATCGGATGGAGGATACGGGTGCGCGGCCGGCCACGACGGTCGACCGTTGCGGCAGTACACCAGGCGATGCGCCGGATGCGCGCCATGAACTCGTCCTCGATCTCTGCGAACGATGCGGTTTCCATTCGGCTCCTTCCGCCCCTTCTGATTGTGAGTGCTGCGCGACTGGAGTCGATTGCTAGCGATCGAGCACTTCGCGTGATTCGTCGCGCGCGATGTCGTTGGCGGGCAGCACATCGTCGACCCAGCCGCCGGCCTTCCAGCCGGGGACGGGCGTCTCGCACTCGCTCTTCGGTACAAAGCGCGATCTCTGGACGAGCTTCAGCTTGTGGATGTAGCGCGGACAGTTCGGGAAGATCTCGCGCGCCTTCACGCGGACGATGAACTGCGCCTCCGGATACTCGGCCATCAGCGGATCCGCCGGATCGATCGACGCCTCGCCGTTGAGGCGCATCCGGAACTGCTCCTCGAAATCGATGAACAGGATGCCCACCTGGCCGGTCTGCAGCACGTTGCCCATCGAGAGGTACATGCCGTTGCCGTCGAAGTTCGGGAAGGCGATCGTCCGCTCGTCGACGACGCGCACGAAGCCGGGCTCACCGCCCTTGTACGAGCAGTTGGCATGTCCGTTCTCGTCGACCGTGGCAATAAAGAACATGTCCATGCGCTCGATAAACGCCCGGTCGCTGTCGCCGATGACGTCGTGCGTTAGTTCGCCGACGCGATCGGCCAGTTTGCGCGTGTCGAACTGATCCTGAAGCTGCCTGCTCGTTTCGGAGAACATGTCAGTCATGGGACACCTCGATGCGTCGATACGGTGGTTTGCAGTAAACGTAAGTCTGGCGTGACGACCGTGTCAATCACGGCTTGGCGATGATGCGTTCGTCGGGAACGAGGATCGGCACAGCAAGCTGTGCCGCCACGGATCCCGTCTCGGATCTGGCCGGGGCGTTTGGGCCGTTCCGAGGCGCATACAGGAGGCTGATACCCGCCAACCTTTACGTTCACGTTAATGATCCGCTACACTGCGCCATCATGAGTTCCCGTCGGTTACCGATTCCCCTCCGGCTGCTCGGTTACGCGCTGCCGTACAAGCAACGCGTCGCCTTCGTGTGGGTGGCTATCGCCGGCCTCACCGGGTTCCAGCTACTCGGGCCGGAGCTCGTCGGCTACGCCATCGACACGGGGCTGAAGGTTGAAACGGCGAACGGCATCGACGTCGCCCTTGGCAACCAGCGGACACTCTTCATCGCAGCGGGGCTGATCGTCGGTGCGGCGGCGGCGCGCGGCGTTTTCCAATTCTGGCAGACGTTCACAGCCGAGTGGCTCGCGCAGCACACCGCATATGACATCCGCAACGACATCTACAATCACCTCCAGCGCCTCAGCTTCGCCTACCACGACAAGGCGCAGACCGGCCAGGTCATGCAGCGCGCCACGCAGGACGTCGAGGGCGTCCGCATGTTCATCAGCATGGGCGCGATCCGCCTCGTCTACACGGTCGTGCTGCTGGTCGCGACGCTGACGCTGATGCTCTACACCGACGTTCGGCTCGCGCTGCTGAGCTGGGTGTTCATCCCGCCGACCGCGTTCCTCGCGATCCGCTTCACGTCGCAGCTCCGGCCGATCATGCTCCGCACGCAAGAGCTGCAGGGCGAGCTCGGTGTGCTGCTACAGGAGAATCTCAGCGGTATGCGTGTAGTCAAGGCGTTCGGGCGCGAGATGTTCGAGAAAGACAAGTTCAACAAGCAGGCGCACAATCTCTTCGAGAACTCATACGCGTCGAACCGCTTGATGGCGAAGTACTCACCGCTGCTCAGCGGCGTGTGGTCGTTCGCGATGGTCGCGACAGGTTGGTACGGCGCCTACCTGATCACGCGCGGTAGCCTGACGGCAGGCGATCTGACGAAGTTCATGCTGTACCTGACGATGCTGCAGCAGCCGGTCCGCAGCATCGGGTTCATCAACATGTTCTGGGCGCGCGCGCAGACATCAGGCCAACGCATCTACGACATCCTCGACGCCGAGTCCGCCGTCCAGGAGAAGCCCGGCGCCACCGAACTGGTCAACGCCACCGGCCACGTCGAATTCCACGACGTGTCGTTCGGGTATGACGCCATCAGCCCCGTCCTGCGCGAGGTGAACATCGATGCACGGCCGGGCCAAGTGGTCGCGTTGCTGGGGCAAACCGGATCGGGAAAGTCCACCGTCGTCAACCTGATGCCGCGCTTCTACGACGTCACCGGCGGCAGCATCACGATCGATGGCACGGACATCCGCCACGTGACGCTGGCGTCGCTGCGGCGCGCTTTCGGCATCGTGCAGCAGGACATCTTCCTGTTCTCGGCGACTATCGGCGACAACATCTCGTACGGCGCGGCAGATGCAACACGCGACGACGTTGTGCGCGTCGCCAAGCTCGCGCGCATCCACGAGTTCATCGAGCAGATGCCCGACGGCTACGACACGTGGGTGGGTGAGCGCGGCATCACGCTATCGGGCGGCCAGAAGCAACGTGTGTCGATCGCCCGGACGCTGCTGCTCAACCCGAAGATCCTCGTCTTCGACGACGCGACATCGAGCGTCGACACACAGACCGAATACGACATCCAGCAGGCGCTCGCCGAATTGATGAAAGGGCGCACCACGTTTGTCATTGCGCAGCGGCTGCGGACGGTGCGCACGGCAGATCAGATCCTCGTGCTGAAGAGCGGCAAGATTGTCGAACGCGGAACGCATGAGGGACTGATCGAACGCGACGGGCCGTACCGCCAGATCTACGATCTCGAGCTGCGCGATCAGGAAGACGCGTACGAGCGCGAACGCCAGCGCCTTGAAGGCGTCGCGAACGGCGCGCCAGACGAGAACGCCGAAGAGAAGACAAGCGTAGCTGCCGCGGGCGGCGGATAGCCGGAGGAAGCTTGGCAGCAAACTGGGGAGGCGCCGGCTCAGCAGGCGGCTGGAGCGGCGGCGGCGGCAACTGGTCCAACAATCTGCGCCCAAACTCACTCCAACGCAGCTCCGACGGCTGGAACGACGACGAGCTAGGTTCCGTATACAACCACCGTGTCGTCACGCGGCTAGCGAAGTATGTAGCGCCGTACCGAAAGCGCCTGTTCTTTGCGATGATCGGCACCGTCGGCATGGCGCTCATGACGCGCTCGATGCCGCTTGCCGTCAAAGGGCTGATCGCCGGCGCAATCGCGGGTGACTTCGACGCGATCAACGCGTGGGGTTGGGTCTATCTTGGCCTGGCGGGGTTTGGCGCCGCGTTCACGTTCCTGCAACTCACGATGTCGGGGTGGATCGGCCACCGCCTGCTGCTCAGCCTGCGGCGCGAGATGTTCGCGCACCTGCAGAAACTGTCGCTCCGGTTCTACGACAACAACGAGGTCGGCCGCGTCATGTCACGCGTAACGAGCGACGTGACGTCGCTGCAAGAGTTGATGACGTCGGGCTTCCTGACGATCTTTGGCGACTTGCTGGGCATCGCAATCTCGGTCGCGTTCCTGCTGTATTTCGACGTGCAGCTCGCGCTCGTGACGTTCACCGTCGTGCCGGTGTTCGTACTCACGATGGCGGTGTGGCAGAGCTACTCGCGGCGCGCGTTCGTGCGCGTGCGGCAGGCGATCGCCGTCGTGAACGCGAACCTGCAGGAGAACGTCTCCGGTGTGCGCGTCATCCAGAGCCTTTCGCGCGAAGACGAGAATGCCAAGCGCTTCGACCAGATCAACGCGCAGAACTTGCGCGCAAACGTCGATGCCGGCCGTCTTACCGCCGCTGTGCTGCCGCTCGTCGAAGTGATCGTGGCTGCGGCGATGGCGCTCGTCATCGGCTACGGCGGCTACCGCGTGCTGAACAATCAGATGGGTGTCGCGGCACTGATCGCCTTCACGTTGCAGCTGCAGCTATTCTTCGATCCGGTGCGCGACCTCGTGCTGCAGTACACACAGTTGCAGCGCGCCATGGCCGGCGGCGAGCGCGTGCTCGAAGTGCTCGACACCAAGCCGGAGTTCGAAGATAAGCTCGACGCGGTCGTACTCGACGACGTGCGCGGGCAAGTCGACTTCAACAACGTGTCGTTCCGCTACGTCGACGACGTACCGGTGATCAACAACGTCGATCTGCACGTGAAGGCGGGCGAGACGATCGCCTTCGTTGGCGAGACTGGCGCCGGGAAGACGACGCTGACGGCGCTGATCTCGCGCTTCTACGACGTCACCGAAGGTTCGATCATGGTTGACGGCCACGATGTGCGCGACGTCACCCACGAGAGCCTCGCGTCGCGGATGGGGCTTGTGCTGCAGGATCCGTTCCTGTTCTCGGGCACCGTCGCCGACAACATCCGCTACGGCCGGCCCGATGCGAGCGATGAAGACGTCGAGGAGGCCGCGCGGACGGTGGGCGCGCACGACTACATCATGCGTCTGGACAACGGCTACGACACGTTTTTGCACGAACGGGGCATGAACCTGTCGGTAGGCCAGCGTCAACTGCTGAGTTTCGCACGCGCGATCATCGCCCGGCCGAGCATCCTCGTCCTCGACGAAGCGACGGCGAACGTTGACACGCAGACCGAAGTGATCATTCAGCGCGCACTTAAGACGCTGCTCGAAGGGCGAACCTCGTTCGTGATCGCTCACCGGCTGTCCACGATCCGGAACGCCGACCGGATCATCGTTCTCGAACACGGCACGATCCTCGAGCAGGGCACGCACGACGAACTGCTCGCGCACAACGGCCGTTACGCGCAGCTCTACCGAATGACGTACGCGCAACACGGCAACGACAAGAACGGCGCCAGCGCCAACGGCCATGCGGAGGAGCTCGGAGGTCAGAAGTCGGAGGTCGGAGTCGCCGAGTGAGCAATTGCGTTACCGCGTCCTCCGTGCGGTGAGGTGACGAGCCTCCAACGCAGCACCTTCCACCCTCCACCTCCCATCGTCCAGTCTCACATCGGGCAGCGACGACCCGAATGCCACGCCCTATACTGCGCGCGTGAACGAACCATCCTCATCTCAACCCAGCGATAGCAGTTGGACCGGTGCGCTCATCGCTGTCGCGGGTGGCGTGCTCGTCGTGCTTGTGTTCGTCGCCGGCGCGTTTGCGTTCGCGACGTGCGGTAGCTCGTCGGCGGAGCCTGCGGGCGATGTCTATGCATCGCTGGGCGATTCGATCGCGGCGGGGAGCGGCGCGTCGGACGCCGCGACGACGGGCTGGGTGCCGCTCGTCGCCGCGCGCGAAGAAGGCGTGACTGCGTTCAACGTCGCGGTCGCCGGCGCGACGACGCAGGATCTGATCGACGAGCAGCTTGCACGCGTGCTGTCGATCTCGAACGGCGGCCGCGTGCGCTTCGTGACGATCAGCGCCGGCGGCAATGATCTCGCCGGGCTGGTACCCAACGCCGCGTGCGTCGAGGATCCGCTCCCCGCGAGCTGCCCGCTCGAAGAGGCGCTCGCCGCCGTCGAGGCGAATCTTGAGACGATCGTGCGGCAGCTGCGCGACTCGAACAGGCGCATGCCGATCGTGCTGCTGGCGTATCCGAACTTCTTCTCTGGTACCGGACACCCGTTCGAGGCGCCGGCCGGGCGCGTGCTCCCGCGCCTCAACGCCGTGATCGAGGAAGTGGCGTCGCGGTACGACCGCGTCACCGTCGCGCATCCGTGGGACGCGTTCGACGGCAACGGAGGCCAACTGACCGGCGTACTGGGCGAGCCGTTTGATCCGCATCCGAACGATGCGGGTCACCGCGCCATCGCCGAGGCGGTAGCGACGGCACTGGAGGAAGCGTAGCGACGCTTGTTTTATCACCACAGAGACACAGAGACACAGAGGCACAGAGGCACAGAGTCGCAGAGGTTGTTGGATGGGCTTCGCGCGTGACGCGCGTAGAATTACGGCATGCCGCCAAAACTCGTCATCGCCACCACGAATCAGGGGAAGTTGAGGGAGTTTCGCGAACTGCTCGATGGCTCCGGCTTTGAGTTGGTGACGCCCGCTGACCTCGGGCGCGAGTGGTCCGTCGAAGAGACGGGGACGACGTTCGAGGCCAATGCCATCCTGAAGGCGGTGGACGCTGCCCGGGTGTGCGGTCTGCTGGCACTGGCTGATGATTCCGGGCTGGAAGTTGACGCGCTGGGCGGGCGCCCGGGAATCTTCTCGGCGCGCTATGCTGGTGGGGACCGAACGTCTGATACGCTGACCGAGCGCGAACAGGTGGCCATCCTCCTGGGCGAACTCGCCGGCGTACCAGACGTAAAGCGCGGCGCCCGATTCCGCTGCGTCATCGCCATCGCCAGGCCGGACGGCGGCGACGTGCAGACGGTGGACGGGGTGTTCGAGGGGCACATCGCGCACGAGGCGCGGGGCGAGTTCGGGTTTGGCTACGACCCGGTGTTCCTGGTGCCGGAGCTGGGCAAGACGAGCGCCGAACTGCCGGCGCACGAGAAGAATACGATCAGCCATCGTGGGCAGGCGGCGCTCAAGGCGCGCGAACTGCTGAGGATGATGTCGAGTGACCTTCCAACGATCTAGCGGCCGACTACCTGACCCCGATACCGCGATCCCGCTCGTCGAGACGATCGACCGCTCGGGGCGGCCGCTGCGTGATCTGCGGATCTCGGTGACGGACCGCTGCAACTTCCGGTGCCGGTACTGCATGCCGCGCGAAGTGTTCGGCGCCGACTTCGCGTTTCTGCCGCGCGCGGAGATCCTGACCTTCGAAGAGATCACGCGGCTGGCGTGCATCTTCGCGGCGCATGGCGTGCGCAAGTTCCGGCTGACAGGCGGCGAACCGCTATTGCGTAACGATCTGCCGTCGCTCGTACGCATGCTGTCGCAGATCGCGGACGTCGACATCGCGCTGACGACGAACGGATCGCTGCTCGCGCAGCAGGCGCGCGATCTGAAGGCGGCGGGATTGCAGCGCATCACCGTCAGTCTGGACTCGCTCGATGACGGCGTGTTCCGCGAGATGAACGATGCGGACTTCGACGTGGCGCGCGTGCTCGAAGGCATCGATGCGGCCGCGGCGGCCGGACTGGCGCCGGTAAAGATTAACGCCGTCATCCGTCGGGGCGTGAACGATCACACGGCCGTCGACCTTGCGCGGCACTTCAAGCGCAGCGGTCACATTGTTCGCTTCATTGAGTACATGGATGTCGGCGCCACGAACGGCTGGCGGCTCGACGACGTGGTCCCCGGCGACGAACTTGTGCGGATGATCGGCGCCGAGATGCCGCTTATGCCCGCCGAAGCGCAGTATCGAGGCGAGGTGGCGCAGCGCTGGCGTTATGTCGATGGCAGCGGCGAGATCGGGCTGATCACTTCGGTCACGCAGCCGTTCTGCGGCGATTGCACGCGCGCGCGGCTCTCCGCGGACGGCTCGCTGTATACGTGCCTCTTTGCCACGTCCGGGACGGATCTGCGCGGTCCGATCCGTGCCGGAGTGACGGACGAAGTCCTCGCCAGTATCGTCGGCGGCGTCTGGAACCGGCGCGACGACCGCTATTCGGAGTTGCGCGCCGAGTCGGCGGCGCCGCCACAGCGCATCGAGATGTCGTACATCGGCGGGTAGACTGCTGCCATGACGACAGAGTCCGACGAGGCATTCGGCAAACTCAGCCATATCGATGACGCGACGGGCCGCGCGCGCATGGTCGACGTCTCCGCGAAGGCCGACACAACGCGCGAAGCGACGGCGCGCGGCCGCATCGTCATGCGTCCCGAGACTCTCGCGCTGATCCGGCGCGAAGGCATGCCGAAGGGCGACGTCCTAGCCGTGGCGCAGATCGCGGGCATGATGGCGGCGAAGCGCACGCACGAACTCGTGCCGATGTGCCATCCCCTCCTGCTCACCGGCATCGAGGTGCGGCTGGAGCCGAACGTCGCGCGCCACTGCATCGAGATCGAGGCGACCGTGCGCACGACCGGTAAGACCGGCGTCGAGATGGAAGCGCTGACTGCCGTGAGCGTCGCCGCGCTCACCGTCTACGACATGTGCAAAGCAGTAGACCGCGCGATGAAGATCGAGAACGTGCGGCTCGTGCGCAAGTCCGGCGGCAAGAGCGGAGCGATCACGCTGGAATAGCCGTCCAAACCAAGTTCTAGCGCCCTCCAGCTTCCATCCTCCACCTTCTAGTGTTCCCATCGGGCACGCACGACCTGACGGGGGCGGGCTTGTCATCAGGCGATCGCGGTGGCACGATACGGGCGGCGGGGAGCGAAAGGTGAGTACATGACGACCGATGCTATACCGTCCGACGAAGGGGCTGCGGAGAACGAGCGCGTGCCGTTTCCGCTGCAGGGTGACGAGCGGGTGATCCAGCTTGTCCGCAAGCACTGGCTGTTTCTCTGGCCGCGCGCTGTGTTGATGGTGCTGTTCGCGCTCGTGCCGGTGACGGTGATCGCGTTCGCGCTGTCGTGGGCTGACCAGTACGACGGGATCGTCGCGAAGATCTTCTGGGTCGTCGCTGGGCTGTGGATGCTGTACTGGTTCGCGCGCATCCTGCTCAACTGGTACCGCTATCACAACGACATCTGGGTGATCACGAACCAGCGCATCGTCGACAGCATCAAGACAACGCCGTTCAATCACCGGTTGTCGACGGCGGACCTCGTCAACGTGCAGGACATGACGGTCGAGCGCAGCGGCATCCTGCACACGATGTTCAACTACGGCGACATCATCTGCCAGACCGCATCGACCGGCGGCGACTTCACGCTCGTCGGCATCCCGCGCCCGGACGAAGTGCAGTTGCTCGTGGACAAGGAGCGCGATCGGGAGCGCATGCGGGGGCGCTGAGCGGAAGGCGCGCCGTTGTTTGTTCAGCGCACATCGCCACTCAGCCGGGCAAGCACCAGGCCAGTCCGACACGGGACGGTCGTCGATGGTGCGTATCTTGATCGGACGCTCCATGTCATTGGATCGGCGAACCTTAGTGTGTCCGACCTGACTATTAGCGGAGGCTACGGGACATTCGACCCATGACGCTTCCTGACTTGATGTGGGCTGCTCAGGGGATAGCACTCGTCGCGATCTTGATCACATGGCGCGGCCGGTTCGTTGTGCCGGCCGTTTTTGTGGCCGCGCTGGCCATTCTTGTTCTGCACGGTTACGTGTACTGGGATCACATCTCCGACGATGCATTCATTTCCTTCCGTTACTCTCAGAACCTCGCGCGCGGAGACGGACTCGTATGGAATCCTGACGAACGGGTTGAGGGATACTCGAATTTCCTCTGGGTGATCCTCCTGACGGGCACGGAGCTCTTGAGGATAGGCATCGTTGAACCATCGCGCTGGCTCGGCTTCGCTTCGACAGCTGGCGTCCTGGCCATAATCTATTTACTCGCCCAAGAGTTGACAGCATCCCGCCGGGATGCGGAAATCGCGTTCACGATCACGGCGCTGTTATTGGCTATCAGCGCGCCGGTTGCGATGTGGACGTTCGCTGGATTGGAGGAGCCGCTCTTTTCATTCCTAGTTGTGTCCGCCTTGTATTTGCACGTACGGGAAGTGCGCGCGGACTACAATCGGCCGTTTCAACTTTCGGCGGTAGTGTGCTTACTCGCTCTGTTGACCCGGCCCGACGGTTTTATCCTTGTGGGTGTTATCGGAGTACTCAAATGCTTCGAGTTGGTTGCCAAGTCACCTGACCGACCAAAGTTCACGCAGTTCGCGTCATGGCTGCTTGCGATCGCGGTTCCCTTTGGGTGCTTCATCGCCTGGAGACTCTGGTACTACGACGATGTGCTACCGAACACATTTTATCAAAAGCTCGACGGACGCGGTCTGTTCAATCGGGCCAGGATGGAAGACGGCTATCTCTACATCCGGCGGTTTTGGCGTGAGTATGGACTCGTTCTGATATTCCCCATTCCCTTCTTAAGCTTGCTTATCTCGGCTAAGCGGAAGGTCACTGCGAGCATCCTGCTGTTTTGCACCACATGGATGACCTACGTGCTCATGATTGGCGGGGACTTCATGTGGTTCTTTCGATTCCTAGTGCCCGTGTATCCATTGCTGCTGCTCCTATCCGCTCATTTGCTCGTCGTGTGCTACAGGCGGATATCGCCGCGGGTGCCCAAGGCTTCTGCGATTCTCGTTTGTGCCGCCTTCATGCTTGTGGCCATCACGATTATGCATGTGCCTGAGAAGGCCGTAGATGCGAATAATTTTGCTCTCGCCTCGCACCTGCACCGCAGAGAGATCGCTGTCTGGCTTCGTTCTCAGGACGAGCGCACAGTCGTCGCTGTAACCGCGGCGGGACAGGTTCCGTACGAGAGCCAGCTTCCGTCTATCGACATGCTGGGCCTCACGGACCGGCACATTGCGCGACAGCCTCCGTACCCGGGGAAAGGAGTGCCCGGGCACACGAAGGGCGACGCTCGCTATGTCCTGGACCTGCGTCCCGATGTGATCATGTACGGCTCTTTTCTTCAGTTCGAGGTCTGGACATTGACTTACTGGCAGAACTTGATTCCCTTCCTACCAGCCTATCGAGATCTATTTGAGCAACCGGATCTTTGGGAGTTGTACGAGCCAGCCTCGGTAAGGCTCGAACATGGCTACTTCAACTTCCTCAAACTTAAGAGCACGACCAGACTACGAATCCCATAACTCCGGGTGCCAGCAAGGAAAGGCGACTCCATTCCTGGGAAAGGGTCCCCATCGCATCGACTGGGCAAAGGGGTAGGGACTGAAGGCTGCAATCGCAAAGGTCATGGGAGACAGGATTGCACGAGGCAATTTCAATGGCTACTTCGCCGCCGTCGCGCGCTGCTGCGGCCCAGCGGTGCAGCTGCTGGTGGATAGGGAGCGCGATCGGGAGCGGACCCGGGGGCGGTGAGGGGAAGGCCGACGGATTGCGCGGGTCGGGTGGATGCGCTGCAACCTGAACGAATGCGGCACACCCGGTGGTGCGTCAGGCGGCGTCGGGTTGAGCGCGTTCCCGCTCGAAGAGCTTCGTGATGTCTTGGGGCTGCATGGGCTTGGCGAAGAGGAAGCCCTGACCCAGCTCGCAGTCCAAAGCTTGCAACCTGGACAGCTGGGCTCCTCGCTCGATGCCTTCGGCGACAACTTCGAGGTCGAGCGTCTTGCCGAGCTCAATGATCGCCCTGGCGATCTCCTTCTGGTTGACGCTCGTACCCAGGTCGTCGATGAACGACTTGTCGATCTTCAGGAAGTCGAACGGGAACTGCCGGAGGTAGCTCAATGATGAGTAACCGGTGCCAAAGTCATCGATCGCGAGACCAACACCCAGTTCCTTGAGCTCCCGCAGGCGGACCAGCATCAGGTTGACGTCATACATCATGACGCTCTCGGTGATCTCCAGGATGAGCCGGCGCGGTTCCAGGCCCGTCTCGGCCAGCACGGTGCGCACGTCTTCAACGAAGGACGGTGCGTCGAGCTGTTTGGCGGAAACATTCACGCTCATCGTCCAGACTGGGTTGGACGGGAACTGCTGCTGCCACTGAAACGCCTGCGCGCACGCCTGCCGGAGGATCCAGAGCCCCAGCGGGAGGATTGCGCCCGACTCCTCGGCGAGCGGGATGAACTCCTGGGGTGGCACCAACCCTCTCCGCGGGTGCTGCCATCGCACCAGCGCCTCGACGCCGTAGAGTTCGCCCTGCTTCAGCAGAAAGATCGGCTGGTAGTGAAGGACGAACTCTTCTCGCTCCACAGCGCGCGGGAGATCGGCCAGTAGTTCCAGGCGCTCGCTAAGCGACGTCTCCATGCTCAACTCGAACACCCGGTAGCAGCCCTTGCCGTGCGCTTTCGCGACGTACATCGCGATGTCGGCACGCCGAAGGAGCGTCTCCGCCTCCAGTTCCTGCGGCTGCTGCTCGGTCATCGCGATGCCGAGGCTCGCGCGCACGAGAAGTTCCTTCGCGTCGACGTCAAACGACCGGGCGAGCGATTCGAGTACGCGATCCGCGACAGCGGTCGCATCCTCCACCGAGTCGATGTCTTCGAGCAGAATCGCGAACTCGTCTCCGCCAAGGCGCGCCAGCGTGTCGGCGGGCCGCAGACAACCGGTCACGCGCTCGCCCACCTGCGCCAGCACCAGGTCACCCGACGTGTGCCCGAACCTGTCGTTGATACTCTTGAAATCGTCCAGGTCCAGAAAGAGCACGGCCACCTGCGTACGTGACCGCGACCGTCGCGCCAGCGCGTGATCCAGCCGATCGGCGAATCCGGTGCGGTTCGCAAGCCGCGTCAGCGGATCGTGCAAGGTCTGGTGTCGGAGCTGGTCCTCGAGTCGTTTTCGCTCGGTCATGTCGCGGACGTTGAGTACGAGCCCGCCGATCGCCGGGTTCGCACATTGGTCGCTGCCGGTGAACTCCAGATAACGCCAGATCCCGTCGCTGTCGCGCAGGCGCCCTTCACCTGTGATCGTGCCCGCCGGCTTCATCATCAAGTCCCCAAGGGTCGCGACGAACTGGGCGCGGTCGTCTGGATGTACGAAGTCGACGAGCTTTGCGGCGACAACCTGATCCGGATCGTAGCCGAGCACGCGCCGCACGGCGGGGCTCTGGTAGAGCACTGTCGTATCCGGACTGATGACTGTGATCAGATCGGACGCGTTCTGCACGAGCGACCGAAATCGCTCTTCGCTGCGCCAGCGTTCGGTGATGTCGTGGATGATGAATACCGTCCCGACCCACTCACCAAGGTGGTCGAGCAGCTTCGAGCTCGACAGGATGGCGGCGCGCAACGATCCGTCGCTGCCCTCGTGGATCACCTCCAGCTCATGCTCGCCCTCGGGATCGCGCAGTCGCTCGAGCGCACCATCGCCCCAGCGCTGATCCAGCTCATCGAGTGACGTGCCCACCATGCTGCGACTCATTCCCCACACCGCTTGAGCCGACTCGTTCGCTACGCGCACCGTACCGTCTCGGTCGGTCACCAGCAGACCCTCCGCCATCGTGTCAATGATCTGCCGCGCCGCGAGGGCTGGCGTGATGTCGATGATGCGGTATCGCCAAATGTAGTACGTCGCGATCGCGACATAACCCAAAATGAAGATGTACCCGAAGGGATACACGCCGATGTGCATTGCTGCCAGAAAGTCGACCGTGGCCGGCAGGGCCACGGCCAGCGCCACAAGCCGCAGCCGCATGCGCTTCTTGTGCGTGACGGACTGTGTCGCCTGCTGCCCCATCCGATAGAGCACGCCGCCGCCGACGAAGAACAGCCCGTAATAGGGAATGAGGAACTTCCCGGCGGGACCGTAGATCGGGTAGTAGCCCCAGAAGTATTCGTGGATTCCGCTCAGCAACAGATCGGAGCCCAATGCAAGCGCCGCGAACACACTCGAGACGGCGAGCCCGATGATGATGCCCGCACGCATCGCGCGGAGCTTTGAACTCCCGTTCGCAGCATGTATGAATGCAAACACAGGGACGAACACCGTCCCGACCATGGAGATCTTCACCCAGACGAGCGCGACGTCGGGGTCGTGCGTGGAATTGGCGCCGCCGAGGCCCATCAGCCAGACGCCGATTGGCAACGTCATCAACAGCAGCGTTACGCTCTGAGTGGACCCGCGCTCACGTCTCCACGTGCCGAGACCGAACACCCAGTTCAGGGCGCCCACAACGATGACAGGTACGGCGTACCAGCTAAAGAAGTAAGCGGAGGGGTCCAGGAACTCGTTCATCGGCGGCTGACCTCGGCAGTCCGAACGTCAACTGACCCGCAAAGGCTCGGCTGCGGGTCAGGGTCAGTCAGGCACATGCCGAACGAGTATCGACCGAACGGAGCACCGAATGAAGGGGCGGTCAGGTATCTGAATAGTCAGAAGAGTGCAGTTCCGACTCGATCAGCTCACCACCGTCGTTCACGCTTGCCGGGACAAAGAACGCGATCGCGAGCGGACTCGGGGCCGGTGATCGATCCGAGATTGGGGCGGGCTTTCGGCACTGGAGGGTGGAGACTGGACGGTTGACCTCCGCTCCTTCAGTCCACCGAGCGCCAAGCTAAACCCACATGGATGCCGTGTCCGATCGAGTCGTCGATTTGTCGATGCAGCGTGAGGGCTACAATCCGATCGTCGGAAACGTTGTAAGGATTTCTGACATCCGGCTCCCCAAGAACCGGCCCCATCGCATCGCCGGTGGGTTTCCACAACATCACCCAATTGCGGGTGGGAGAGCATCGCCACGTGAGATCCACCTCGACTGGCCCGGGCGGGAGCTGGGTGTGCACCCGCGTAAGCGCCAGCCGGATGCGTTCCTTCCATGCCTTCTGGGTCGATCCGCTGCCTGCATCTACGACCGCTTGAACCCACGAATCGGCCAAACTTTCGACAGCCGGCTCGGCGCGACCGATTGAGACTTCCGAGCCACCGCCGACGCGTTTTATCGCGCGAACCATCACGAAGCGGCGCCAGCCCAAATGACTCACTATGGGCGTGAGGTAATTTTCGAGGTCGTGGTGCCTGAGCAGGCGGCTCGGATCGAGAACGTCGACGACAAGATCGAGGTAAAGCTGTTCACCCTCGGGAATGTCATCCATGAGCAAGAGCTCACGCAACCCCAGGAGATACGCCCGCATGCGCACTTGGGAAGGATGGTCCTGCCGCTCCCATGTTGCCAAGAGCGGCGAAATCCCGGTGTGGCTACAGTAGGTGGCGCCGAACTCCCAACGCTGGGGCAGCGGAGCGGTGTCCGAGTTCCACGAAGTGTCTAGCCAGCTACCACTGCACGAACATGGGCATCACGACGTGGACGTAGTTGTCGGATTCGAGTGGGCGGATGACGGCGGGTTGTGACGGGCCCGTCGTTTCGAGGGCGACGCGGCCACCGTCGAGCACCTGCAGCACTTCTTGCAGATACTTGCCGTTCAGGGCGATCTTCGACGGCTCGCCTTCGACGACGGCGTCGAGCTCGCCCTGGTTGTCGCCGATCTCTTCGGCGCGGGCCGACAGCGCCATGTGTCCGGGCGTTCCGTCTTCGCCGGCTTCGAACGTGATGCGGACGATGCCGCTGCCGTCACGCGCGAAGATCGACGCGATCTTCGTCTCCTGCAGGAAGTCGCGCACTTCGACGACGGCGCGGCTGCCCCATTCTTTCGGCAGCAGGCGGCTGTAGTCGGGGAACGTGCCCTGGATGAGCTGCGCGACGAGCTCGACATCCTTCAGCCGGAACAGCACCTGCGTCTTCGTGGCGTTGAACGTCATCGTGACGGGCTCTTCCTGATCCTGGAGCAGGCGGTTCAACTCGCCGAGCGCCTTCGCCGGGACGATCACTTCTTGCTTCTCCGGCGCCTTCTTCTTGAGCTTGAGGTGGCGCACCGCGAGCCGGAACCCGTCGGTGGCGGCGAACGTCAGCTGATCGTTCTCGACGACGAGATGCACGCCGGTGAGTACCGGCCGCGAGTCGTCGGTGGCGGCGGAGAAGACGACCTGCGTAGTCGCCTCGCGCAGCGCCTTGGGATCGATTTCGAGCGATCCGCCGTCTTCGACAGCCGGGATCGCCGGGAAGTCGTCGGCATCGATGCCGCCGATCGTGGCCTCGTTGCGCGCGCATTTCACCTTGAGCTGCTTCGAGCGGGCGGGCAGCGTGAACTCGATTTTTTCAGACGGAAGCGAGTTTACGAAGTCCGTCAGCAGGCGCGCGGGGACTGTGATGGCCCCCTCTTCTTCTATCTGGCCGCCGATCCAGCAGCTCAGCGCGATGTCGAGATTCGTCGCCGCCAGCTTGATGCGGCCATGCTCCGTCGTGATCAGCACGTTCGCCGTAATCGGCAGCGTGCTGCGCAGCGCGACCGCGCGACCGACGATTCCGAGACCTCGCGCGAGGTTCTCCTGTAGACACGTAACCTTCATAGCGCTCACCTGTGTAACCATATTACGCGGAGTATAAGACAGCCCTCAGGAAGCGACAATAGATCAACGCGCATGATCATTTTCTTATGGATAGTAGGTTGTTCTTCGCTTCGCCGGGGCAGCGCAGCGTCTGCTGTCGCATCCGCTGCTTTCTGAAAAGGTGTTTTTCGGGGGACACCCCCGCGCCCCCGGCAGGCGCTGCGCCCTGCACCCGCCGCGGCTGGTCGCTGGTCACTGGTGGGTGATCGGTGATCGGTGAAGCATGGCACGGGACGGCGAGGAGCACGACTCAGATTACGCGGGAGTTGTCGAAGTACTGGACGGGGCCGCGCCAGCGGTCGTCGTTCCACGCGTGTTCTTCGTACTGGCCGTTGGTGTAGCGGCCGATGATGGCGCGCCAGAATGCATGGGCGCGGTCATTCGCGGCGAGCTCGCGCACCTGCCAGCGTGCGGGGTATTCGTCGAACATTTGGCGCGCCATCAACTCGCCCGCTCCGTGGCGGCGATACTTCTGCATCACGAAGAACTCGGCCACGTCCATCACTGGTTCGCCGCCATCGAGCGGTGCGTCGTCGCGCCGCACAAGCACGAAACCCGCCAGCTTGCCGCCGATGCGCAGCAGAAACGGATGGCGCGTCGCTTCCTCGAAGTAGCTGTCGAGGCGGTCGAAGCCGTAGCGGCCGTCGTCCTCGACGTCGGTGTCTTCCATCGACGTGAACTCGTAGATGTAGAGTTCGAGGAGGTTGCCGAGGATCTCGCGGTCTTCGGGACGGGCTTTGTTGATGGTGATGTTCAATTTTTCACCACAGGGGCACAGAGGCACAGAGGATTCATTTGGATGGGAAGGGCGATCTCGCTGAATTCGAGCCTTGCGATGACCGAGGAGGACGAACCTAAAGGTTCTTCGTGCGTTGATGGTGCAGGAATTCGGCGGTTGCGCCTGCCCGACCGGGACGGACCTGAAGGTTCGTCCCTACCTCGATGCGGGGCGCCCGACCTCTCACTCCCCACCTCTCACCGTCCCAACTACCGCGCCGTCCAGCCGCCGTCTACTACGAGGGAGTGGCCGGTGACGAATGACGCGTCGTCGGAGGCGAGGAAGAGGGCGACGGCGGCGACTTCCTCCGGCTTACCGAGGCGCCCGAGCGCCGAACCCTGCTCCATGTAGCCGCGCCCGCCGCCATCGGCGATCGGGTCGGTCATCGCGGTCTCGATCCAGCCGGGATTGATGCAATTGACGCGGACTCCGCGAGCGCCGTAGTTCGTGGCGTAGTGCTTCGTCAGGCCGATGACGCCGTGCTTGGCGGCCGTGTACCCGTCGGCGGGTGGAAAGGGCACGCTGATCAGGCCGAGCATCGACGACAGGTTGACGATGGAGCCCGTGCCCTTGACGGCCATCACCTCCGCACCATGCTTGAGACCGTAGTAGACGCCACTCAGGTTGATGGCGATCATCTTGTCCCAGGGGATGCCGGCACCGACACCGGCGTTGTTGACGAGCACATCGAGGGCGCCGTAGGCATCGAGTGTGGCGGCGATGGCAGCTTCGACCTGCGCCTCGTCCGACGTATCGCAGTGGTTGGTGATAGCGTTGGCGCCGATCTCAGCCGCCACCTTCGCTGCGGCGGCGTCGTCGATGTCGGAGACGACGACGCGGGCGCCCTCGGCGGCGAAGCGCAGCGCGATCGCGCGGCCGATGCCGTTGCCGGCGCCCGTAATCAGCGCGGATCTCCCTTGCAGTCGGTCGGCCATCGTCTCCTCACTTCGCTTCGGAAACCTGGAACGTAGAACTTCGTACCGCGTGAGCGAACGGTCACGCCGCGATACCGGGCGAACACGGGTGTTCGCCCCAACCGTGGTCGCGCAACGCAGACTCAGTGACGGGGCCACTCTATGACCGCGCCGACACTCTGCCACGCGGTGCCGCTTCACACCAACGCGGCGGGCGGCGATTGCTTGTCCGGACGGGGGTGGTCGCCCATACTTGAAGCAGCGCCGGAACGTCCGGCGCCTTCGCTTCCCCCGTGGCGGCATCCTCGCATCGGTCACGCTAAACCCGGGTGAAGCTTCAATTGGAGGCTCCGTGACTGTCGTCATCGGACTGACGGGCGGTATTGCCAGCGGCAAGTCGGTGGTGAGTCAGATGCTCGCCGAGCGCGGCGCGGCGATCATCGACGCCGACAAGGTGGGCCACGAGGCCTACGCGCCGGGCAGCGATTGCCACGCGGCCGTCGTCGAGGCGTTCGGGCACGATATCGTTGCGCCCGACGGCGAGATCGACCGCAAGGTGCTGGGTGGCAAGGTGTTCGGCAATCCGGCCGAGCGCAACCGGCTGGAGGCCATCGTTTGGCCCTGGATGCGCGAGACGATGAAGCAGCGCGTCGAGCAGTTTCGCCGAGACGGTGCGCCCGTTGTCGTGGTCGAGGCAGCGGTGCTCATCGAGGCTGACTGGGTGCCGATCGTCGACCAGGTGTGGCTGGTGACGGTGCCACCGGAGGTGGCGCGCGAGCGCATCATGAGCCGAAACGGGCTGACGGCCGAGCAGGCGGATCAGCGCATCAACGCGCAGCTTACCAACGAGCAGCGCGCGAAGCACGCACACGTGATCATCGAAAATAGCGGCACGCTCGACGCACTGCGCGAGCGTGTGGTTGCGGAGTGGGACGCACTGGCAGCGACGGCCCCGGGGAGGGACGCATGACGACGGAAGAAGCGACGGCCGAGGATACCGGCTTCAAGCAGTACAACATCGAGGAGTATCACGCGCACGTCGAGCCGTACTACGTGCCGACGGGCGACGAGGTAGAGCTGTTCCAGGCGGCGTTTGACTCCCGCGTACCGGTGCTGCTCAAGGGTCCGACAGGCTGCGGCAAGACGCGCTTCGTCGAGTACATGGCGTGGAAGCTGGGTCGGCCGCTCTCGATCATCAAGGGGGGTTCGGGCAAGGACGCGGGCGAGATGGGGCAGGCGTTGCCGCTGATCACCGTCGCCTGCCACGAAGACTTGACGGCCAGCGATCTCGTCGGGCGCTACCTGCTCGAAGGCGAAAGCACGCGCTGGATCGACGGGCCGCTGACACGCGCCGTGAAAGCCGGCGCGATCTGCTACCTGGACGAAGTCGTCGAGGCGCGCAAAGACACGACGGTGCTCATCCACCCGCTGACCGACCACCGGCGCGTGCTGCCGATCGAGAAGCGCGGCCAGATTCTCGAGGCGCGCGAGGGATTCCTCCTCGTCATCTCCTACAACCCGGGGTATCAGAGTGCGCTCAAAGATCTCAAGCACAGCACACGCCAGCGCTTCATCTCGATCGAGTTCACCCACCCGCGCAAGGAGCTGGAAGCGAAGATCATCGCGCACGAGAGCGGCGTCTCGGAGGAGATCGCGACGGACCTGGCGAAGCTCGGCGAGAAGGTGCGCAACCTGCGCGAGCACGGGCTAAGCGAGGGCGTCAGCACGCGGCTGCTGATCTACACGGGCAAGCTGATCGAGAAGGGCATCCCGGCTCGGCGCGCTTGCCAGGTCGGCGTCGTCTGGGCGCTAACGGACGATGCCGACGTGCAGCGCAGCATCGAGGAAGTCGCAAGCTCGATCTTTGAGTGAGGGTCGGTTGGACGCGGGAAGCAGGAAGCTAGATCGCAACGAGTAGGTAACAGGGCGCCGGCTCAGCGAGCGTCCGCCCGAGTGCCGAACGCGTATCGATGGGAGCGACCGGATGCATCCGGTGACTGCTCGACAGCGCGATGATCATGGAGGGGTATTGAGGATGAGGGTAGTTTTGACGTGCGTCGCCGCAGCGGCGCTGATGCTGGCCGCAGCGTGCGGCGACGGCGACGACGACAACGGCGAGCCGACGCGGACCGATGCGTTTTACGCGACCGGTACCGCACAGGCCTCGTCTGACGAGACGCCTGAGACCGTAACCGCGGCGACCACGACAGGGAGTACGCCGGAACCGGCGGCGACGCAGGGAGGGACTCCGCAGATGTACAGCGCCGAACCGCCGATGACGATCGACCAGAACAAGCGCTACTTCGCGACGATCAAAATGGACATCGGCGATATCAAGCTCGAGCTCTTCGCGAATGATGCGCCGCGACACGTCAACAGCTTCGTGTTTCTTGCGCGCGAGGGCTTTTACGACGGGCTTATCTTTCACCGCGTGATTCCGGGCTTCGTGGCGCAGGGCGGCGATCCGACTGGCACGGGCAGCGGCGGCCCCGGCTACAACATCCCGCTCGAAGTCAACGCCAACAAGTTCGAGGACGGTTCGGTCGGCATGGCGCGAAGCCAGTCGCCGGATTCGGCGGGCAGCCAGTGGTTCATCGACTACGCGCCGCAACCGAATCTGGATGGGCAGTACACGGTGTTCGGAAAGATCGTCGAGGGGCGGGATGTACTCGACAAGATCGCACCGGGCCAGCCGCCGGCGAATCCGACCGTGATGAACACGATCGTCATCGAAGAGGAGTAGGGCGCCGGCGGTTCTAATTCAACGCAAAGGCGCAGTGCTCCGCGCGCTGTGGCTGCCGTATAAGCGTGGCTTGGGCGCGGAAGCTCCACGTTGCCGCGCATCCGTGGGTCGATGTCCGGCGGAGCTGAAGCTCCGCGGCTACATCCGGATTTCGCTGGCGTGCTACTGGCGGACGAACAGTCCCTTGAGTGCGCGGAACGCCTGCGTCGTCAACGGATCGCCAGGAACGGGCGGGTGGATCTCCGCGTCGAGCGCGCCGGCGTGGTAGCGCTCGAACACGTGCGCGAGTTCGGCGCCGATCAGGAAGATGTTCGACGCCAGGTAGACGAACAGCAGAAACAGCAGCGCGGCGGCCAGCGACCCGTAGACGACATCGTAGTTGTTGAAGTTGGCAACGTAGATCGCGAAGCCGTTCTTCAGCGCCTCGAACAGGATCGTCGCCAAGAGGGCGCCGGGCACGATATCGCGCCACGTCGGGTGCGCCGCCGGCACGATGTGATAGAGCAGCGTGAACACGGCGAAGGTCAGCAGCGCAGGCGCGATGAGTGGCGGCAACTCCCACAGCGGACTCTGGTTCGCGAGCGGCCCAATGAAATCGGCGCTCAACTCGCGCGCGATGCGGAGCACGGCGGTGAGCGACAGTGATCCGAGCAGGAGCAGGCCGAGCACGCCGATCTGTGTGAGGTCGATGAGCTTCGCGCGGAAGAACGGCCGCGGCTCTTCGAGACGCCAGACGACGTTGAGCGCCTTGCGCACCGACCCAAACATGGCAGATCCAGACCACAGCGCCACCCCGAGGCTCAGCAGAGCCAAGGGACCGCGCGAGCGCTGTACCGTATCGAGCGCGTCGTTGACGACGTCGCGGCCCTCGGTCTGCGTCAGTGGCAACGTGTCGAGAATTCCGTCGACGACCTCGGCGCGGCGGCTATCGTCAACGATGACGAAGCCAAGGATCGAGACGGCGAGAATGATCAGCGGGATGATCGAGAAAAGGGTGTAGTAGGAGATCGCGGCGGCCATCTGCGAACAGTTATTGCGGGTGTAGCCGTGCCACGTCTGTTTCGTGAACACCCAGATCGTCCTGAACATAGGCCATTGTAGAGCGAACGCCGCCGTCGGCGCAGAGGCCCCCGCGGGGGCCTCTGCGGGAGCCGCTGATATACTCCCGACGCTTTGACGTGACATTCGGGAGCCGTCGAAGCCAGGGAAGGGCGACAAGATGGTACGGCAACGACCGCAGGGCGCCCGCTCCGGGTATCGGCGGATCGTCGCGAAGGTCGGGACGAATCTGCTCACCGCTGGCACGGATCGGCTCGACGCGGGGGTGATGTCGTCGCTTGTCGGGCAAGCCGTCCGGCTGATGGACGAGGGGCGGGAGGTCGTTATCGTCACGTCGGGCGCGATCGCGGCCGGGCGCGAGCGGCTGAACGCGCACACGAACCGGCGCGACATTCCGTTCCGGCAGGTGCTGGCCGCGGTCGGACAGGCGCACCTGATGCGGACGTACGACCGGCTGTTCGCGAAGCATGACCGCGTCGTCGGGCAGACCCTGCTGAGCAAGCGCGACTTGTCCGACCGCATCGGGTATCTCAACGCGCGCAACACGCTTCTCGGGCTGCTCGAGATGGGGGTCGTGCCGATCGTCAATGAGAACGACGCCGTAGCTGTCGACGAGATCGCCGGCGCGACGATCGGCGACAACGACAATCTGTCGGCGCTCGTGGCGAATCTCATCGACGCCGATCTGCTGGCGATTCTCACCGACATCGGCGGACTGTATACGGCCGATCCGCGCACGCACAAGACGGCGACGGTGATCGAGCGCGTCGACAAGATCACGAAGGAGATCGAAGCGATCGCCGGCGGCAGCGAGAGCGGGCGCGGCATCGGTGGCATGGCGACGAAGCTGCAAGCAGCAAAGCTGGCGACGGGCGGCGGTTCTGACGTCTTCATCGCGTCGGGGCATGACGACGACGTGCTGTACCGCATCGCGACGGGCGAACACGCTGGTACGATGCTGCCGGCGCGCACGAGCCGCATGGAGAGCCGCAAGCGCTGGATGCTGTCGGGCCTCGCGACGAAGGGGTGCATCATCGTCGACGCCGGTGCGGCGCGCGCGTTGACCGAGCGAAAGCGCAGCCTGTTGCCGGCGGGCGTCCACGAAATCACGGGCGCGTTCAAACGCGGCGATGCGGTGAGCATATGCGAGCCCGGCGGGGCGCAAATCGCCTGCGGTATCAGCAACTACAGTGCGGATGAAGTGGCGGCGATCCGCGGCGTGCGATCGGATCAGATCGCCAACGCGCTCGGTTACGAGTACGGCGCGGAGGTCGTACACCGGAACAATCTCGTATTGATGTAGCGTGCCGAATCCCGGAGCTGGCGGCGAAACGCTTAGCTGGCGCCGCTGCACGTCGTCTCAACGTAGGGCGGGATGCCGGGGACGCCCCTGCTGCGCGTGCAGGTGCGCGAGCGGATATCGACGATCAGGTCACCGTTCTCGTTGATGCGCGTGCCGAAGCGATCGAGATCGCGATCGCCCGCGCCGTAAGCGAGCACGCCGTCGGCGCGCCAAACGGCGCGCGCGCCTTCGCAGAGTTCGACGAGCGCGCCGCGGAATCCTTCAAGCTGATCGAGCGTGCCAAGATTCGCGCGTTCGTCGAACGTGACGCGGCAGTTGCTATCGAGTTCCTGCTGTTTCGGTGACTTGTCGTAGAGCGCGATGAAGGAGCCGTCCGCGAGCCGCGTGATGAAGATGTGCTGCGACGGCCCGGTGACGTCACTGCGGGCGTACTGCTCCGCCGTGCCGGCGTTATAGCCGCGCTGCGGCTGATTCGCATCTTCTCCCTGATCGAAGGCCAGGCCGATGGCGAAGAACAGCGCGACCAGCACGGCTAGCGCAATCAACGCCTTACCGAGACAGCCGATGCTACGCCGCTTCTTCTTTGCCGGCGGTGGCGCCTCAGTCATGCGCGATCGCCATCGAGCCGCGCCGCGATCATGGATTCGAGGTGCAGCGCCGCTTCGAGCGGGAGCTCCGCACCGCGCGTCATCGCTTCCTTCGCGGCCCGGAGCGCTGGCTGGGGCAGCAGCGCCAGCCGCGCGGCGACCGCGGCCGCTTCGTCATGCAGGCGTGCGTGTGGCACAACGCGCGTCACCAGCCCGATCGCGAGCGCCCGCTGCGCATCGATCGGCTCGCCGGTGAGGATCATCTCGCGGGCGACGCCAGGGGGGATCGTGCGCGGCAGGGTCTGCGTGCCGCCGGCTGAGGGGATGTAGCCAAGCGCCACCTCCGGCAGCGCGAAGGTGGCGTCGTCGGACGCGATGCGTATGTCGCAGCAAAGGCTGAGCTCGCAGCCGGCGCCGAACGCGTAGCCGTGGATCGCGGCGACGAGCGGCTTCGTGATCGAGAGCATCAGCCCCCAGATGTCGCGCTCGTACCGTGCGCGCCGGGCTTCGGCGTACGACGGCGCCGTGCCGAACTCGCTGATATCGGCGCCGGCCGAGAACGCACGGTGGCCGACGCCCTCGAACACGGCAACGTAGATGTCAGGATCGTCGCGGACGGCTTCCAGCGCCGACGATAGCTCGTCGCGCATCGCCATGTTGGCGGCGTTCAGCACGTCGGGGCGGTTCAGCGTCAGCCAGGCGACGCCGGCGTCGGTCTTTTCGAACAGCAGGGGCGCGGGTTCGCTCACGGATGCAGCGTAGCTAGACTGGACGGTTCACCACAGAGGCACAGAGGGGCAGAAGGGGACGAAGAGAGGGCGCCCAACCGGGCGCCCTCTCCGTCGTCGCGTGGATGTCCGCGAGACTAGCGCGCGCTGATCGCTTCCGCCACGTCGGCGAGGCCGAGCGATTCCAGTTTGCGCTTGCTTGGTGCGGCGGTCTCGGGATCCCAGTCGCAGGCGGCGAGGTAGTCCTGCTCGAGCGTTCTGGTGTCGAGCGAGATGTCCTTATGCGGGCCGGCTTCGAGCGGCGTGGCGCCCCAGATGCGGCCGGGGATGCGGCGCCTGGTGACGATGTCGCCTTCACGAATGTTGAACGCCATGCGCATGTTGGCGATGCGTTCGCCAACTTCCTTCATCTCGTCGAGCGACGTGTCCCAGCCGGTCGTGTGGTTGATCCACTCCGGGATGCGGTCGTTCGGCGCACCCATCATGATGAACATGCACATGCCGGCGGAGTTGACGACGTGCATGTACTCCGATTTGCCCTTGTGGTGCTCGCCGCGCTCCGTCGCCTGCGTGCGGTCCTGTGGCGCCGGCGTCAGATTCCAGGCCGGCCGCGTGGCGCCCTCGTACTGGGTGTGACGCGCGGGCGTCGGGTCGAGCTTGTACGTCGTGAAGAACTCCGGCTGGAGCTTCGGGTCGTGCATCGGTAGCTCCTCGCCCCCGACTTCCATCGCGAACTCGATCGACTTCGGGCCGATCTTCGCGGACGCGGCTTTCACGCCGTCGCCGAAGAGTTCGCCGAGAGCGCCCTCCTTCGTGCCGATCTTGTGGAGCGCTTCCATGATCGCTTCGGTGTTGCCCCAGCGCAGGTCGATGCCGTCGGTGTCTTCCTTGGTGATCAGGCCGTTCTCGAAGCACTCCATCGCGAAGGCGATCGTGCCGCCGGCGGCGATCGTGTCGACACCGTACTGGTTGCAGAGGTGATTCGCGTACTGCAGCGAGTTGATGTCATTGCTGAGCATCATCGTGCCGAATGCGGTCGTCGTCTCGTACTCGGCGCGGTGCGTGTGGTGCGGGTACGGGAAACGCGCGTCGTTCTTGATCTCGGCGTCGGTCTTGCTGTCGTTCTCGAGCTTCTTGATCTTCGCTTCGATGCCCTGCTTCTCGTCGTCAGCGGCCGAAGCGAGCATCGTGCGCAGCTCGTTCGCTTCGCCTTCGCGCTTGGAGATGCGGAGCTTTGCCTGGTTCTCCTGCTCGTCCCACGCGTAGGACTCGCCGCCACAGGCGATGGGGCAGTGCCAGCAGGCGTACTTCTTGTCCATCTTGCGGTTGAAGTTGTCGCCGGACATCACCATGCCCTGCGGGAAATCGACCATGCCGACGCCGCCCCAGTTCTTCACGGGCGCGTCGCCCGACATCGCCGACGAGTTGGTGATGCCGGTGGTGCCGTAGGTGCGGAAGAAGTTGGTGATCGGCTTCGCGAACTGGTCGAGCGACGAGCGGACGAGCTTCATCGCTTCCGGGCTGGAACCGATGATGTTCTTCGATGCGTTGACGACGATCGCCTTAACGTTCTTCGAGCCCATGACGGCGCCGAGGCCGCTGCGTGCGGCGAGACGGCCGCGCTCGTTGCAGATGCCGGCCATCAGCGAGAGTTTCTCGCCGGCGGGGCCGATGCAAGCGACGGAGGCCTTCTTGCCGTGGCGCTCCTTGAGCTTCATCTCGACATCGATCGCGAGCATGCCCCAGATGTCGGAGGCGTCCTTGATCTCGACCTTGTCGTCGTCGATGTGAATGTAGACGGGCTTCGACGACTTCTCGTACAGCATGATGCCGTCCCAGCCCGCGTTCTTGAGGAATGGGCCGAAGTCACCGCCGGCGTTCGCGTCGCCCCAGCCGCCGGTCTTCGGCGACTTGCCGACGGCCTGGTAGCGGATGCCGAAGAACGGCGTACCAGTCAGCAGCCCGGGAAACAGGCCGAGGATGTTGTCGGGGCCGAGCGGGTCGGCGCCGGCAGGGATGCGGTCGAAGAGCAGGCGGGAACCGATACCATAGCCACCGAGGTACTTGCGGTACATCTCCTCGGGGATCTGCTCGACTTCGGTCGTGCCGACGTTCAGCCGGACGTTCAGCATTTTTCCGTTGATGGCTCCATTGAGCATGGACGAAGCTCCTTCCGCGTGTGTGGAGATGTGACGCTGCGCGTATCTGCGGGTATCGCTGTAGATGATGCTGGCCGCCTGAGTCTGAATCAAGCGGCGAGCGTGGCACAGTATAGAGTAGCCCGCCGTTACGCGCGTTATGTCGGTGCAGGCATGACGGGTGGTGTCGGGATGGGCGGCTGGTGTCTGGTGTTTGGTGGCTGGGAGCACCCATTCTGGCAGATCTATTGTTTGGCAGTTTTCCGTTTTTCGCAGTTCGAGGTTGTGTAGCCGGGAGTTCGTTTCGCAATTTTCGTGTTCGCGTACCTCGCGGGAGTTCGTTTCGTAGTTTCGTATGCGGGAGTTCGTTTCGTAGTTTTCGTGTAGTTTCGAGGCTTGGCGCTGTTTCGGCGACGGACAGGGTCTGAAGAGCCTGCCCTACGGTGAGTGGAGTACGGACGGTGCGGGCATGATGTGATGATAACTCCAGCTCGTCGATGGTCGCAGTGATGGTTCGCCAGTTGGGACGATAGGGCATCGGCAGCGGGAACGCCTAGCGTTCAATGTCACTGGCGCGGGGACGGCGCTGCGCCGCGCGTGGCCCGCGACGCTCGCCGGCGTTCACCGAGTGCCTTTCACTGCCCACGCGCGAGCGATGAGCGGGATCGAGCCGTCACTCGCGATTGGCAGTCTTTCCCGAATCAGGTCACGCAATCTGTGCCGTTGCGGGTCGTTCAAGGACATCGCGTATCGTGGCGCGGGCGCCTGTCCGCCGAGAAACGGTGACCAGTAGTCGTCGAAATCGGGGAAGACTGTCGGGACATCGATGGCGCGTGTTTCGACGCGCTGAAGTCCGCAGCCCGAGAAGAGTTCTCGCAGCGCATCGGCCTGACAAATGGAGAAGCGGCGGCCTTCGTCAAGCTCTTTCGATGCGGGATCCAGGTCTGCGGCAGCGTCCCAGAAGTACCGCATCATCTGCATCTCACCCGCGTAGTCCCAAACGTACGCGGCGACGATTCCAGTGGTTCGTGTGACGCGCACGCACTCGGCAATTCCCGCGACCGGGTCCGGTACAAAGTTGAGTGAGAGTCCGGAGACGACGAAATCTGCGCTGCGATCCTCGAATGGCAGACCTTGTGCGTGGCCGATCGTGAACGTGATCCGATCGTCGCCGAAACGGTCCTTTGCGAAGGCGATGAAGCCATCGGATGGATCGACGCCCCGAATGGATCGCGGCGTGGCCGATGCGAGGATGGCGGCGCTCAGCTCACCTGTGCCGCAGCCGACGTCAACCCAGACTTTGGCAGGTGCGGGATCGAGCCATCGAACGAAGTCGGGCGCGACGAGGCGGCTCCATCTGCCGACGTAGGGTTCGTACGCCTCGCCGGCTGCCCATAGGTTGTCGTGCTGGCTCATGTTGTGATTACCCGGAACGATGCGCGATTGCCTGACGCATCACGTCAGGATAGCGGGCGGGGAATCCATCCAGGCTTCGGCGCCTAGCGTGATCAGGTAACCGGCGAAGAGGAGGTGCCGTAATTACCGGGTACGAAGCCGATATCGACGGCACGCTCACCGAAGTGAGCAGCATTCACGACGGATCGCCTGCGACGTTCGCCGGACTGGCGGTAGACTGACGCTCGCCGCCCGACCTCACGGATCCTCGTAGGACGGACAGCTCCGATCGGTAGATCGTAGAAACAGGAGGTCCCGGACATGCCAACCGCTATCGGCCGGAACGAAGCTCAACGTCTCATTAGCGAGGAGCGAGCTCAGCTCGTAGAGGTGTTACCCGAATCGGAATTCGAGGAGAGCCACATTGAAGGAGCCCGCAACATTCCCTTGAAGCGCCTGGATCGCGACAGGGTCGGCGAGTTAAACGCTGCCTCGCCCATCATCGTGTATTGTCACGACTGCCTTTGAGACATGAGCGCACGGGCCGCGTGGCGGCTCGAAACTCTTGGCTTCAACCGGGTCTACCGTTACACGGCTGGTAAGTCCGACTGGTCCGGCAGCGGCCTGCCGATGGAAGGCAAAGCCGAAGGCCAACCCACCGCCGGCAGCATCATTCGTCGCGGTGTGCCGACATGCAGGTTGGATGAGCGTTTCGGAGAGGTTCGCGCCAGAGTACGTGCAGCTGGCTGGGACTCCTGTGTGGTGGTGGGTAGCGAAGGCGTAGTGCTCGGACGGCTCCGCAACGAGGTGCTTGAGGGATCCTCAGAAGTTGCAGTTGATAGTGTTATGGAGTCCGGCCCGACGACCATCCGGCCCGACGTCTCGCTTCAATCGATCGTCGCCCGCCTTCGCCGAAAGAACGTGGAACAAGTCCTCGTGACGACGCCCGATGGTGAGCTGCTCGGCGTACTCTTTCGAGAAGACGCGGAGCGACAGGTGACGAGCGCAGATGCCGCCCCACATGATGACGAAGACGCATGCGAGTGTGGCGTATAGGTGGTCGCGGTGTTGCGTCACGCCGCGGCGAGTGCGGTGGTTACGTCAGGATCCCCGGCGGGGAATCCATCCACGCCTCGGCGCCTAGTGTGATGAGGTAGCCGGCAAACAACAACAACCCCGTGATCAGGTGGACCTGCACGTTTTTGCCCATCGACGCCATCAGCGTGTACGGGTCGCCGTAGTGGGCGCGGATGCCGCGGTACACGCTGAGCGCCATCGGCGCGGCGATCAGGGCGATCAGCGTCGGCCGCGGCAGCACGCCCGTCGCGCCGCCGATCGCCACGACGGCGAAGGCGAGGATCGCTGCGACGAGGAAGCCGTTGGTGACGACTTCGGGCGAGAGGCGCGTCGGCAGCGTGCGCTTGCCGGCGAGGGCGTCGCTGTTGCGGTCGGGGATCTCGTTCACGTAGAGGATGAGCGCGATGAGGATGGCGACCGGGATCGATGCGACGAACGCTTCGCCGGACAGCGCCTCGCGCTGGACGACGTAGGCGCCGAGCACCATGAGTGGGCCGAAGCCGATCGCCGTCGTGATCTCGCCGAGGCCGCGGTAGACGAGCTTGAACGGCGGCGCCGTGTAGAAGACGCTGAGCAGCACGCCCGCGACGCCGATCGCCAGCAGCTCCCACGACGGACGCAGCGCGAGCAGCAGCAGCCCGACGGCGATGCCGACGGCGTAGGCGCCGATCGACACAGCGCCCATCTGCCGCAGCGTCACGAGGCCGCGCTGGATGACGCGTGAGCCGCCGCTGTACTGCGTCGGGTTGACGTTCGCTTCATCGGCGCCGGAGAGCGCGTCGAAGACGTCGTTCGCGGTGTTGAGGCCGATGTGGATCGCGCAACCGCCGAGCATCGTCAGGATCGCGAGCCACCAGTTGAAGCCGCCGTCGCGTGCGGCGACGGCGAGTCCGAGTAGAATCGGCACGATCGTCGCCGTCAGAAACGGCAGGCGAGTCGAGAGCAGTACGGTCCAGACGCGCGAGAGTCGCGGCTTGACGATGCGGCCCTGCTCTTCGGAAATCTGCGCGAGGTATGTGCGGGCCTGCTCGTTCGAGCGCTCGGAGTACTCGAAGAACGGCATCTCCTTCTCGTCCCAGCCCCAGGCGCGGGCGGGGCGGAAGATCGTCGCGCCGCTGTCATGACGTTCGGCGCGGCCGTGCATCGTCACGTAGCGGCGCTCGTCGTAGCCGGTGCCGGGCTGCGGACGGATGTGGCTGCCGATGACGTTGACGTCGCGGTCGGCGGGCACGGGCATGCCGGTGGGCGCGATGCGCACGACGCCGTCGGCGGCGTCGGACTCGAACGACGCGGGGATCTGCATCGGATAGCCGTCGTCATCGATCCACGTGAGCACGATGTGCGGGTACGTGCTGAGCTTCGTCAGCGCGACATCGATGTTCATGATGCGGCCCCGATCGCGGTGACGCCGGGCGCTTCAGCGACGTGCGGCGCGGGCGACGTATCGGCATCGTCCCACCAGAAGATGCGGCGCGGCGTGATCTCGACGAGCGAGCGCTCGAAGAAGAGCGGAAGCGCGAAGCGCGCGCCGAGGAACTTGTCGATCGCCGGCTCCTTCGCGCGCCAGAGCGGCAGCACGCGCTCCCACGTCTCGTGCGGGTCTTCCTCGAAGATGACGGCGTCGCCCTGGATCGTGCAGCGCGCGGCGAGGCCGCCGGTCGCTGTTGGGTCGGTGATGGCGACGCTGACGCGCTTGTCGCGCTTGATGTGCTCGAGCTTCTTCGAGAAGAGGATGCTTGATGTGATGTAGATGCGCTCGCCGTCCCAGAGCGGGATCAGCGGATGCACCTGCGCCTCCCCGCGCTTGCCGACAACGGCGACCTCGGCCACAAGCGCGCGGTCGAGGAGGTCGTTGACGGCCTTCGGGATCCAGTTCACTGTTCTTCTCCGGCTCGGTGCGCGGCGGTTGTGCGTGTATTCACTATCGCGCAGCCGGAGGGTTGTGCGCTAGCGGGGGTATGCGGTAGGGGCATAGGGGTTGGGACGGGAGGTGGGCGTGGGGTCTGCTGCATCAGGGCGCTGGATGACATCGTTGCAGCAGCTCCCAATGGCCGTGACGGGCCACCGAGCAGAACTGGGCGCGGAGCGCGCGAAACGCCGCATCCGGTCCGAAGACGCTCGACCGGTTCGCTTCGAAAAAGAAGTCATGCCGGTCGCTGAGAATGACCACGTCGGCCGATCCTAGTTCGTCCGCGAGCCGGGAATCTGGCCCATTAGCGCTCCATGGATTCATCTCGAGGTAGTACGTCCCCGGCTGGAGCTCTGGCAACAGAAAGTAGATGAAGGTGTCGTTGTAGTTCGCGCGCCGCAACTCTGCGGGCGCGACGACGAGCCGGTCGCCCGGTTCCGTTGCCGACTCCGCCGCATCGAGGATCAGCTCCAGGTCGGGCGCCCCGCCGAATCGCTCGATCGGAACGCGCCGCCCAGCATGCTCCACCTCGTCGGACGGATTCAACGCGCCATCAACGATCGGGCGCAGAAAGATCACGATCAGTCCGGTGGCGATGACGAGTGCGCCAACACGGGCGATACGGCCAGCAGTTTCGCTGGACCATCGCACAGCGTCGACGGCAATGACGGCGCCAACCGGCACGAACGCAACGGCGACACAGGCGAGCCACAGGGAGTGACCGAGATCGGCCCGCTGCAACGCTTGCGGCGCGAGCCCGAGCATAAGCACGGACGCGGTAAGCGCCGCCTGGCTTCTCGCATCGAATCGTCTGCGCGCCAGGTCGGTCGCCGCTCGCGCGAGGAGCAACGCAACGCTCACGCCGGACAACGCTAGCACCGTCCTCACGCGATCGTCCGCCGGCGGCAGCGGAAGCCGTCGGCCCTCTGGAAGTTCCAAGAACGGGTACTGGATCATCCCGTCGTACGTGGCGTCGATCCCAGCCATCGCGATGTGTACGACGGCTGGCGCAAGGCCGAGCGCCATGCCTGCGACGTATGACAGCGTGGCATCGCGCTTGTTCTGGGACACGAGGCCAGCGGCGACAACGGCCACCGCGGCGGGCGCAAGGTCGGTGCGAAACATGACCGCGAGCCCGGCAAGGAGGCCCGCCCCGATCCGGAGCAGTCGCAGCCGTCGGCCCCCGGGTCCGTCGCCTGCCGCTTCCGCTGCGAGCAGGCTCACGTAGCCGCTCCACGCCAGCAGCGCGATGCCGGCCGAGAACGCATACGCGCCCATGCCCCGCGCGATCAGGCAGAGGCTGCATACCAGCGCCGCGCCAAATGCGGCACCGTCGCCGAACCTTCGTGCCAGCAGAAAGACGGCGAGCACCGCTGCCGCACGGTACGCGAGGCCCACGATGCGCTCCGTCACGACCGTGTCCGGCGTGAAGGAGTAGACGGCGGCGAGAACCCACAGGTTCGCCGGACCATACAAGTGTTCGAAGTCGCGGTTCGGCACGTCGCCCGCCAGCACGCGCTGTGGGTAGACGAGCAGGATTCCCTCGTCCTGGGCGGGCACCGGCACCGCGAACGCTCGCACGACAAGCACGGTCAGGACCACCACAACCACCACCACCGCGACGAGTCGCACGGCTGGGAGCGCTAGCTGTGCGGTAGTCGCGAGCTTCATGGAGACGTGGTTGCGCCGGCGCGTCCTCTCACACCATCGCCTCGTTTACCGCGCGCGCAATCGCCTCAACATCATCGCTCGGCAGCGACGCATGCAAGGGCAGCGACAGCACCTCCTCCGCAAGCTGCTCTGCCATCGCAAACGCGGCGTCGCCGAGGCCGAGGCGCTGGTAGAGGGGCTGCTTGTGGATCGGCGCGGGATAGAAGACGGCTGATTCGATCTCGCGCTGGCGGAGGGCTGATTGGAGATGCTCACGTGCTTCGCGGCCGGCGGGGATGCGGATCGTGTACTGGTGGTAGACGTGGCGGCGGTTGGGGAGTTCGCGCGGAGTGATGATGCGTTCGTTCGGCGCGAGCAATTCACTGAGGCGGGCGGCGTTGGCGCGGCGCTGGTCGTTGCGGGCGTCGAGCTTGGGGAGTTGCGACAGGCCGAGGGCGGCCGCGACTTCTGTCATACGGAAGTTGTAGCCGAGTTCGTCGGTGACGTAGCGCGTGCGTTCGCCCTGCGATCGCAGCGTGCGCGCGAGGGTCGCGACGTGTTCGTTGCTCGTCGTGATCATGCCGCCTTCGCCAGTTTGTAAATTCTTCGTCGCGTAGAACGAGAAGCAGCCGGTGCCGAAGCTGCCGGCCGCACGCCCGTCATGCGTCGCGCCGACGGCTTGCGCGGCGTCTTCTATCAGCACGAGGTTGCGGCGGGCGCAGATCTCGGCGATTGCGGTGATGTCGCATGTCTGGCCGTAGAGGTGGACGGCGATGATCGCCTTCGTCGCGGGCGTGATCGCCGCTTCCGCGAGCGCCGGGTCGATGCCGAAGTCGTCGGTGCGGACGTCGGCGAAGATCGGGCGGGCGCCTGCGTGCAGGACGGCGTTGGCGGTGGCGGCGAAACTGAACGCCGGGACGATCACGTCGTCGCCGGGGCCGATGCCGTGGGCGAGCAGGGCGACGTGGAGCGCGGCCGTGCCGCTGTTGACAGCGATCGCGTGCGGTACGCCGATATACGCCGCGAACGCTTCCTCGAATGCGGCGACGCGCGGACCCTGCGCGAGCTGTCCCGATTCGAGCGCCTCGATCACGGCGCGCTTGTCGTCATCGTCGATGATCGGGTCGGCGAGTTTGATCATGATGCGGCGGGCGCGTTGTCGCGCGGCGCGGGCACGACGATCGGGCGCGAAGTTGGTCGCGATGTCTTGGGATACCGGGGCGAACACGTTGGTTCGCCCCTACCGTTGGTTCGGGAGAGGCGGCCGAAACACGTCTGTGAGCGCTGCGTCACCGATCCCGGAGTGTAATCGGGCGTACGCCGGGGCCCGGCAAGCGGGGCCCCTACCATGGGGATTAGAACGGCGGTCGGCGTCATTCGCCGCGGGGGTGGAAGCGGAATGCGCGGTCGCATTCGGCGCAGTACCACTCGTTCGATTCGGACATGCGGAGCGGGCGCGAGCAGTCGCAGACGTAGCCGGCAAAGCGCGCGGGATTGCCACGGACGAGGGCGTGCTCGGGCACGTCCTGCGTGACGACGGCGCCGGCAGCGACGAGCGCCCACTCGCCAATCGTGATGCCGGGCAGGATGACCGCGCCGGCGCCGACGGACGCGCCGCTACGCACCGTCGTCGCCCCGACGTGCCAGTCGTTGTCGGACTTCAGCGTGCCGTCGGGGTTGATCGCGCGCGGGAAGCGGTCGTTGGTGAAGATGACGTGCGGCCCGACGAAGACGCCGTCTTCGAGCGTGACGCCGCGGAAAAGCGACGCGCGGTTCTGGATCTTGCAGCGGTCGCCGATGACGACGTCGCGGTCGACGTACGTGCCCTTGCCGATGATGCAGTCGCGGCCGATGCGCGCGCCTTCGCGCACCTGCACTTCGTTCCAGATGCCGGTGTTCTCGCCGATCTGCGCTTGTGGCGACACGTCGGCGGTCGGGTGGATCTTCGGCACGCGGGCCTCGTTTCGTGGGCGTTATGCGGGTTGGGCGAGCGCTTCGACCATGCGCTCGGCGGCGTCGCCATCGCCAAAGACGGCGGGCGGGACGCCGGATGGGCGCGGGCGTTTCGCCGCCGTCAGTATACGTTCGGTGTCGGCGCCCGCCAGCACGTTCCAGCCGCCTTCGAGCGTCTCCACCCACTCCGTCTCGTCGCGCAGCGTCACGCACGGCACGCCGAGTAGGTACGCCTCCTTCTGCACTCCGCCGGAGTCGGTGAGCACCATCCGCGCCGACTGTTGCAGCGCCAGCATATCGAGATAGCCGACGGGCTCGATGACCCGCACCGGCGCTTCCACCTCGATGTCGGTGCCCATCAGCGCGGCGCGCGTGCGGGGGTGGAGCGGCAGGACGACGGGTTCGTGCAGCCCCATCAGCGCGTCGATGATGTCCGCGAGTTTGTGGACGTGGTCCGTGTTGGCGGCGCGATGCACCGTCGCCAGCACGTAGCCGCCGCGCTCCAGCCCGAGGCGGCGCAGCGCGTCCGAGCGTTCGGCGGCGATCGGCGCGTTGGCGCGCAACGCGTCGCACATGATGTCGCCCGTCATCGTGACGCCGCGCGTGATGCCTTCGGCGGCGAGATTGCGGACAGCCGTGTCCGTCGGCGCGAAGAGATACGACGAGACGTGGTCGGCGACGATGCGGTTGATCTCTTCGGGCATCGAGCGCACGTAGCTGCGGAGGCCGGCTTCGACGTGGGCCACCGGGACGTTGAGCTTCGACGCCGCCAGCGCGCCGGCGAGCGTGCTGTTCGTGTCGCCGTAGATGACGACGCGATCGGGCGTCTCACGCTGGATGATTGCTTCAAGCCGCTCGAGCATCATGCCGGTCTGCGCGCCGTGGGCGCCGGAGCCGACGCCGAGATGATGATCGGGCCGCGGCAGATCGAGTTCGTCGAAGAAGACGTCGGACATCAGCGGGTCGTAGTGCTGGCCGGTGTGGACGAGCACCTCCGTGTGCGCCCGCCGCACCGCGCGCGAAAACGGCGCCGCCTTAATAAACTGCGGCCGCGCGCCGACGACGGTGAGGATCTTCATGACGCGTGGCGCGTGCGACTAGGCGCCGATCCGCGCCGCTCCTGTAGGGGCGAACCTACGTGTTCGCCCCGGTATCGCGAGCAAGCGCATCGATCCAGTGTCCAGCTTCCAGCCTCTAGTCGCAGTGAAACGGAGCGGCCTCGCATCTCGCACCTATGCGCCGTGTTCACCGGAGACTTCGCTATCGACTGGCGATGGCGATTGTTCGCCGGTGTCGCGCAGGTCGATGCGGGAGAGGGCGTGGAGGCGGGCAGCGATCTCTTCGCGGTTGCGGGGGAGGTTCGCCGAGAGTTCGTTGATCTTGGCGACGAGTTCTGTGCGCGAGACGGACGGACGGCCCTGCACGAGGCGGATTTTCGGGTGGTGCGTGCTGATGAGCTTCTCGGTGCCGCCGACGAGTTCCTCGTGCAGCTTTTCGCCGGCGCGCATGCCCGTGTAGACGATCTGGATATCGCGACCCGGTTCGAGCCCCTTGAGCCGGATCATCTTCTCAGCGAGGTCGGCGGTTTTGATCGGCTCGCCCATATCGAGGATGAAGATCTGGCCCTGCTGCGCGAACGCCGCCGCCTGGATGACCAGCGCGGCCGCTTCTTCGACGGCCATCTGGTAGCGCGTCGTGTCGGGATCGGTGAGGAGGACGGGGCCGCCGCGCTCGATCTGGCGCAGGAACAGCGGGACGACGCTGCCGCGGCTGCCCATCACGTTGCCGAAGCGCACGGCGGCGAACACGGTCTCGCTTTCGGCGCCGGGCGCGGCGACGATCAGTTCGCCGATGCGCTTCGTGGCGCCGTAGACGTTGTCGGGGTGTACGGCCTTGTCGGTCGAAACGAATACGAGCTTCGTGACGCCGGCGTCGCTGGCCGCGGTGCAGACGTTGAGCGTGCCGACGACGTTTGCTCGCAGCGCCGCGTCCGGGTGGTCTTCCATGACGGGGATGTGCTTGTATGCGGCGGCGTGGAAGACGACGTCCGGACGCGCCTGCGCGAACACGGCATCGACCTGCGCGCGGTCCGCGATGTCGCAGAGCCAGATGCGCATGCGGGTGCCGTTCGCGTCGGTTTCGAGATCGCGCTGCAGATCGTAGACGCCGGTCTCGTTGACGTCGACGAGATGCAGTTCGGACGGGCCGAACGCCAGTACCTGCGCCGCGATCTCGGACGCGATGAAGCCGGCGGCGCCCGTGATCAGCACGGACTTGCCGCGCAGGTAGGCGGCGCACATCTCGGCGTCGATCGCCACCTGTTCGCGGCCGAGAAGGTCGTGCACGGTGACTTCGCGGAGCTGTGTGGCCTGCGATTCGCTGCGGACGAGGTCACGCAGGCCGGGGAGCGTGCGCATCGGCAAGCCGACAGACTGGACGATGCCGACCACATCGCGCACGGTGGCGCCGGAGGCCGACGGGATCGCGAGGGCGACGAGATCGACGCGCTTGGTGGCGCAGATCTCCGGTATGTCCTCGCGCTGGCCGAGTACGGTGACCGAGTGGATGCGGACGCCGCGGAGGCGGCGGTCGTCATCGATGTAGCCGACGGGGCGGTACTGCCAGCGAGGGTTCTGGAGGAATTCGCGGGCGAGCAGCTGCCCGGTGTGGCCGGCGCCGACGATGAGCACGTTCTTGACGCCGGCGTCGTAGCCTCCGAACGGATTGCGCGATGACCAGAGCCGCGGCCAGAACTTGATCGTGCCGAGACCGATCAGCATCAGCGCGGGAGCGACGACGTTGACGGTCAGCGGGATGTGGCGCGGACTGAGGAAGACGTTAATGGCGAACAGCAGCACCGCCACGACGCCTATTGAGACGGCGATATTGAAGGCGTCGACGATGCCGGCGTACTTCCACGACGTGCGGTAGATGCGGAATCCGAGATTACCGAAGAGATGCGCGCCGACGATGACCGGAGCAGCCTGAAGGAAGAAGCGGATCGAGTCGCGCGGGACGTCGCCATCGAAGCGGAGGGCGAGGGCGGCGGCGTACGCGGCGAAGACGATCGCCGCATCGAGCAACAGGACCGGGAGAAGCGGCAGGGCTTCGCGGAGACTCGGCGGGAGGCCATGGTGCATAAAGCGCCAGATGCTCTTCAGTGGAGCGGGTAGCCTGTCCTTCGGCCGGTTAATCGTGGCGGCGCCTCCCTGCCCACGGCCTGCGCGCACGTGCGTTAGACGTGGTCAGCGCGCACCCTTGCGAAGAATCACGATCGGTACGGTCCGCGCGAGGATGGCAAGGTCGCGGCCGAGCGAGTGGTTGTTCACGTAGTCAAGATCGTAGTTCATGGTTTCTTCGTACGTCAAATGCGAGCGGCCGCTGACCTGTGCCAATCCTGTGATCCCTGGCTTCACTTCGTGCCTGCGGTGGTACTCGGGCGGGTACTGGCTGACGAGCTCCGGTATCTCCGGCCGCGGGCCGACGAGGCGCATATCGCCCTTGAGCACGTTCCAGAAGTTCGGCAGCTCATCGAGGCTGGTGGCGCGCAGGAAGCGGCCGACGCGGGTGAGCCGCGACTGCGGCGTGACGAAGACGAACGTGCGGAAGTGCTTGTGGTCAAGTTTGGGCGTCTCGTAGGGCTTGTGGCCGTCGTGCGACATCGAACGGTACTTGTAGAAGGTAAATTGCTTGCCGTTGAGGCCGATGCGCTTCTGGACGAACATGACGGGGCCGCGCGAATCGAGCTTGATCGCGATGGCGATAATCGGGAACGTGATGGTGAAGGCGACGAGGCCGAGGAGGCCGACCGCCGTATCGAAGATTTTGCTCAGCATAGGTCTGTTTATCGTAATGGTTGGGGCCGGTTGATGGCGAACCCGCCAGGGCAGGTTGTCTAGTGGAACGTGGGCGGAGCTGCGCGGAGTTTCGGAACGTCTGTCAGCCGGATTCGCAGCCGACGCCGTCGTGGTCGCCATCGAACCGGTGCGGGTCGGCGCCGACTACGCGGAAGTTGATCGCGCTGATCTCGGGGCAATCGAGATCCGGCGGGGAGGGCGGAATGCAGACGTCCGGATACGACGGGCCGCCGCCGCCGCCGTTGCCGCCGACAATCGGCTGCGGCGGCGACGGGTCGGGCGCGGCGCAGGCAGCTTCGCCGATGACGTACGGACCGTTCGGCGCCCACATGTTCCATCGCGCCACGCGCGCGTAGCTCTCGGACGCGTTCGCCCAGTCGAGATACGCGGAGTTGTCCCCGTAGTACGCGGCCCGCGCCAGCCCGACGTACGCCATGACGATGCTGATGTTGTACTCGTGGCCGTCGGTGCCGATGACGATGGGCGCGGCGAGATGCCGGCCGTATGGGTCGATCGTCACCGCGTCGTAGTCGAGGCGCACTTGCTTGCCGGGTGGCAGGAAGATATTGGCCAGCGCAGCCGTCGCCCAGTCGGAGCCGCATTGGCCGCGCTCCAGGGTGTCGATCTGTAGCAGGCGGACGCGGGTGCCGTCGGTGCAGTCGAAGGTGTCGCCATCAACGACTGAGGCCACGGTGCAAGACGCGTGATCGGCCCCCGTCGGCGATGTGGTGAAGATGAGCGCCGTTAGCGCTGCCATTAGCAAGAGAACTAGCAGCCGCATTCCCACCCCCGAAAGCTCACGCTCGCGCACGGCTAGTTGACCGTTTATGTGGCGGGAATGCGGCAGTATACGTGCTTTAGTCGGGCCGTGCGGCCCTTAGAGGAGATTCCCACGCAAGATCTCTTCGATCGAGTCCACCACGCGATCCACGTCGTGGTCGGACATGCGGGTGTAGAGGGGGAGCGACAGCATCGTCTCGAAGGCGGCGTCGGCGACGGGGTGGTTGCCGGGCGCCCAGCCGAAGGTCTCGCGGTAGTACGGGTGGTGGTGGATCGGGATGAAGTGTACGGACGCGCCGATGCCACGCTGCTTGAGTTCGACGATCAGTTGGTCGCGCGTGATCGTCGTGGCTTCGGGGTTGACGCGGATGACGTAAAGGTGCCAGGCGTGGGTGGTGCCGTCGCGCTCGGTTGGCGCGATAACCGCGGGGTTGGCGGCGAAGCGCTCGTTGTAGCGCTCGGCGAGGCGGCGGCGCTGCGCCTGGAAGCCGGGGAGACGCGCGAACTGGGCGTGGCCGAGTGCGGCCTGGAAGTCGGCCATGGCGTAGTTGTAGCCGGCGGCGAGTACCTGGTACGCCCAGGCGCCGCGCTCGGTGTAGCGGTCCCAGGCGTCGTTGCTCATGCCGTGCAGGGCGAGCAGGCGGCAGCGGCCGGCGAGCGCGTCATCGTTTGCGGTCAGCATGCCGCCACGGCCGGACGTGACGTTCTTCGTCGGGTAGAAGCTGAACACCGTCGCATCGCCGAACGCGCCGATGCTGCGGCCGCCGATCTCGGTGCCGAGCGCGTGCGCCGCGTCTTCGATGACGCGTAGATCGTGACGGCGGGCGATCGCGAGGATCTCGTCCATCCGGCAGGCGGAACCGCCGTGATGCACCGGCATGATCGCCTTCGTGCGCGGCGTGATCGCCGCTTCGATCGCTGCCGGATCGATGCAGTAGTCGTCGAGCCGGATATCCGCCAGCACGGGCGTCGCGCCGGCGTGGATGATGACGTTGACGCTGGCGGCGAACGTCGTCGGCGTGGTGATCACTTCGTCGCCAACGCCGATACCGAGCGCGATGAGCGCGAGATGCAGCCCCGCCGTCGCCGAATCGAGCGCGATGGCGTGCTTCGCGCCGGTGTAGGCGCCGAAGTCGGCTTCGAACGCGCGGGCGCGCGGACCGGGCGCGAGCCAGCCGGACCGCAGCGTCTCGACGACCGCGTCGATCTCGGCATCGGAGATATCGGGCAGATTGTAGGGGAGGACGTTCTCGTTAGCAGTCATGCGCGGGCGCTCATTGGGTGGTCACGCGGACGCCGCCTTCGCCGACGATGATGCCGTTGCTTTGAAGGAGCGTGCGGATGTTCTGTCCGGCGGGAACTGTTGCCTCGAAGACGTGCGAATCGGTGTCAAACGCCTGTTCCGTGTCAAAGTCGTCATTGAAGCGCACGGTCAGCGTCTGGCCGCTTTCGGTGATGCTTTCGATGACGCCGAAGCGGCTGTAGTTGATGATCTGCTGGAGTTCGATGTCGGGATTGTGGGATGCCTCGTCCGGGCGCAGGACCATGAACACGGCAACGGCCGCCACCGCGACGATCGTGATGATGAGCAGGTAGCTGAGGCGGGCGACGATCATGGGGGCTCCACGCTGCTGCTGGCCAAGCGCAGCATCTAGTTGCCAAGTTTACTGGAACAGTTGCGGAAATAGCGCGCAGGCATGGCTTGGCACGCGCGCGATATATTGATGCCGTGCCCGCGCTGCACAGAGGAGAACGACTCGTGACGTTCTGGAATCCGTCGGAAGAAGACCGCCACTGGCTCGTTCAGGTTGGCCTTGAGGACGACGTCCATCCTGAGTTCCGCAACCGTGATTCCATCGAGTTCACGTGGTACGTCGGAACCGAGCCTGGCTTATGCACGATTTGGTCAGTGATGGTCCTGGATAATGGCGGCGTTCCGAGGCTTTGCGTGTTTCCGCCGCGGAGCGCCGAGATCATGCTGTATGTCGATGAGCTGATAGGTGCGCTCAGGAGGGCGAGAGCCACCTTAACCGGCGACACGAGTGGACTTCGCGGCGCGCCGGGGAACCAAACCATTGAGCATGGAGATCCACGCCACGCGCTCCTCAACCTTGCCCTTGAAGATCACGACCATCCCGAGCTACGCAACCGTGCTTCCGTTGAGTTCGCCTGGGAGCAGACGGGATGGTCGGCGATGGTCCTGGACAATGACGACATTCCACGGCTCATCGTGCCGCCAGAGCCTTACTACCCGGAGAGCATGCTCTACGTCGATAAGCTGATCGAGCTGCTCATCAAGGCGAAGGCACGGCTTACACACGACAGGACGGTGCCATGGTGACACCGACAATTCGGTGTAAGCCAGCGTCCGGGAATGCCCCCAATCTGTTCGTCCAACGCGACCTCCGCCATACGCGAGGGCGCCGCACCGGTGGCCGGTGCGGCGCCTCGTCAAGCGGCGCTTGCGCGCGCTCTATGGAGACGATGCGTCAGCCCTCATCCGCATCGCTCCGTCGGTCGGGCGGGCCCACGTAGGCATAAGAGCCGGTGGCATGGCGGCGCCCGCCCGTCGTGTGTCCCGCGGCCTATCTCGGGGCTTCCGTGCTCTGGTGAGCGCCCGGGTGCGCGGTACGGATGAGGTCGCCTGCGGCCAGCCGAAGCAGGCCGTTCAAGAACCCGAGTCCGTATGACACGTGCAAACACGCAAAGACGGCAGGAAGTGGAAGGAGATGCCGCCAGCCGTGTTGCTTGGCCAGGGCGAGGGATGCTGTGGTGGCGACCAGAGTATACACCCCTGCGAGCGTTTTGAGTGGACGAATATTTCCGCTCGCTGCTGCCACCCCGGCAAGGCCGAGCGCGCTCACGAGGGCGGCTGGCGCGAACTGCCGCAGCCGCGCCTGGGCGGGGTGGCGCCGCAGCACCTCCGGCTTGGCGCGGCCGTAGCCAAAGTACTGCCGCGCCAGCGAGCGCAGGTCGCCGCGGACGCTGTAGGTGGCCCGAATGTCCGGGACGAGCATGATGCGGCCGCCGTGGTCGAGCAGGCGGTAGTTGAACTCGTCGTCCTCGCCGCGATCGATGTCTTCGGTGAAGCCGCCGATGCGGTCGAAGACCGTGCGGCGGTAGGCGCCGAATGCGACGGTGTCAGCGGGGCCCTCGCCGCCGGTGCGGAACGCCGCGCCGCCGACGCCGAAGCGCGACGACATCGCGACGGCGATGGCACGCCCGAGCCACGTCTCCCCTTCGCTCTGGAGGACGCCACCAACGCAATCGGCGCCCGTGTCCTCGAGCGCGGCGATGCAGCGGCGGATGTAATCGCCGGCGATGGTGGCGTGGCCATCGACGCGGATGATCACGTCGCCGTGAGCGTCGTCGAGGCCGATATTGAGCGCCGGCGCAGGCTTCAGCGCGCGATTGTCCAGCAGCCGGAGGTCGACGGTGGATTCGGCGGCGAAGCGAGCGATCATCTGGCGTGTGCGGTCCGTCGACATGCCGTCGATGACGATGACTTCGAAGCGTTCGCGGGGGTAGTCCTGGCGGGCGATGCTGTAGAGGCATCGCTCGATGTAGCGCTCTTCGTTGCGGACCGGCACGAGCACGGACACGAATGGCGGCATCAGGGGGAACGTAGCACATTTTGGGTTGGTGGGTCGTGGGTCGCCGGTCGCTGGGGGTGAACGGTTCAACGCAGAGGCGCGGAGGGCGCAGAGGAGCGCAAAGGTTCTTGTGTTGGAGGCCGGATCGGCTGCGCGGGTAAGCGTGGGTTTGGGCGTTGGTGGCGGTCGACCGGGACGGACCTGAAGGTTCGTCCCTACATTTCGTACGGATGTGGCCGGGACCGTACTCTCGCTGCCCGCTTCTCGCTTCCGGCTGCTTGACCTTCCACCCACTGGAGGGTTTAGGCTTGGTGCATGGACGCAGGACTGAGTATTGGGGCGGCGGCGCTGGAGACGGGCCTGCCCGTGCGAACGATCCGTTTCTACGAGGCGGAGGGCGTGCTGCCGGCGCCGTCGCGGACGGCGTCGGGCTACCGCGCGTACTCGGCGAACGATGTGCGGCGGCTACGGCTGATCCGGAATGCGCGGACGCTGGGGCTCGGTCTGGATGAGATCCGCACGCTGGTGGAGACGGCGTTCGCTTCGGACTGCGCGTCGTTCGCGCCACAGCTACGCGCGCTCATCGCGGCGAAGCGCATCGAAGCGCGCGCACGCGTCGCCGAGCTACGGAGGTTTGAGCGCGACCTTGACGCGCTGGAGCAGCACGTCGCGCACGCGGAACAAAACGCACAGCCGGGGCGGATGGTCGCTGAATGCGGTTATTGCCCGATGATCGATGACGAGAGGTGAGTGCCATGGACAAGACAAAGATGCAAGATGCGCTCGACGTGCTGGCGTGCGAGATCGACGTGCGGCCGGCAGGGGCACCGACGTTCGAACAGCTCGCGCCGAACATTCGCGGCGTCAAACGCGATGAACGGACGATCGCGATCACGTTCGACAAGAAAGTGGTTGAAGAGGTCGCGGCGCTCGTCGCAGCGGAGTCGGTTTGCTGTCCCGACCTGTCGTGGCGGATGGAGCACGCGCCGGAGCTGGTGGTGCGGATCGGCGCGTCACCGGCGCAGCTCGACGTGTTTGAGCAGATGCTGACGCCATCGACGTGAGCGCACTGACGCTGTTTGGCGTCATCGCTGTCGGCTCGATGCTGGTGTTTTATGCGGCCGAGGAGCGCGCGCCGATCTTCGTGTTGCTATTCGCGGGCGCGTGCGTAGCCTCGGCCGTGTACGCGTTTCTGCAGGGCGCGTGGCCGTTCGGCGTGGTCGAGATCGTGTGGTCGGGCGTGGCGGTGCGAAGGTGGATGCGACGGCGGCTCACGGGTTGAGGGACTCACCGGAAAGGCGCGAAGGGCAGCGAAGGAACACGAAGGATCACGCAGAGGATGGATCACGGTTGCGATCCATCCTCCAACTTCCATCTTCCAGCGCTCGATCGAGCGCGACTGTCAGCGGCCCTTGGTGGCGCCGCGGCGTATGTCGACGCGGCCGGGGTCGCCGCGCTCGGCGGGCGTGTCTTGGAGTGCGGCGGGCTCGGGCGCCGTCGTGTTAATCAGCTCATCGAAGAGCGAGCGGTAGTGTACCATCGCCTGGCGCAACTGCTCCGTGTCGGCGTCCCCGCTCGCGTTCTTTTCGGCGATGTCGTGTGCGGCGCGATAGTTCTCGACGACGTACGGATGCTCGACGGAGATATCGGCGGCGCGTTGATCGAAATCGCCGACGGGGAAGCCGCGCGCCTTCATCGCATCATCGATCAATCGCTGGGCGTCGGCGACGGCGGCCGACGGCTCGTCGACGAAGTGCGCCTGCGTCGACTCCCACGAGCTGCTGAAGCGCGAGCGATCCGCTGCCGAGACAGGGCGCAGGTTGAGCCGTTCGACGCGATCCTTGCGGCTCTTGAGGGCGGACTGCGCTTCACGTTCGCTGCCGTACTCGCCTACGGCGTGGTCATACTCGGGCCCGAAATCGCGGCGGAGCATGTCACCGTCGCGCTTTCGTGAACGGCCTGCGAGCAAGACGATGGCGACGGCTGCCACGAGGATGGCGAGGGCGATCGCGAGGACGACCCAAACAATCGTATCCATGGTGTACTCCTTCGCCGGCGAACAATGGCCAGCTCGACTTTCAGGACTCTAGTCATCATGAGCCGCCGCGCATAACCGTCGCGCTACGGTCAGCGAGGGTGCGTGCAATAGGCGTCGCAGTTCGCAGCCGGGCCGGCGTGGCCGAGTCTTGACGTAGCTTCGTCGCCGATACCGCGGGGTACTTGACGAAACCGATCGTACGGCGTTACTGTCTCGCAATCCCCGTCGTTTCTACAGGTGACGGAGGGGCCCGAGTGCCGCCTTGCTTGCTTGATGGATCCCGTGCTCGGGCCCTTCCTGATCCCTGTTCTCACCCACTTCGGTTTTCACCACAGAGTCACAGAGGCGCAGAGGTTTCTGTGGCGTGTCAGCACGTTCACCGCAAAGACGCAAAGAGCGCAGAGGAACCGAAGCAGCGGGGGAGCGGTTGATGCTCGGCGCATCGACGCGACCGTGAGAGAGAGCGTGGCCGCCGTCAGCGCGACAACGCGCCACGGTGACACGGGCTGAAAGCCCGTGCCACAAGACTGTCAATTCCTCCGTGTCTCCGTGCCTCTGTGGTGAAGCGCGCCTAGACCTCGGCGGCGGCTTCGACGGGGCGCGTTTCGAGCGATTCGAGCGCGGTGCGGACGTTGCGGCCAAAGTTCTGGAGTTGCTCATCGAGGCGGCGCAGCATTTCCGTCGCGTAGCGGTCGGCTTCGTCCATTTGCTCGTTCGCCATCTTCTCGGCTTCGGCCATGCGCGCGCGCGCCTGGTTCTCGGTGTCGAGCAGCATGCGATCGCAGCGCGCTTCCGCTTCGCGCGTCAGCATGTCGGCGCGCGCTTGCGCCTCGCGCACGACGGATTCGTTCGACAGTAATTCGTCGATCTGCTCCTGAGCGCGGCGAAGCTTTATCTGCGCTTCTTCGTCGGCGCGGGCGATCACTTCGTTGCGGCGCTGCAGGATGTCGCCGGCTTCCTTGATCTCGTTCGGAAGCGCCGCGCGCATCTGGTCGACGAGGTCGAGCAGCCGGCGGCGGTCGACGACGACGCCAGCGCCAATGGGCATCCGGCGCCCTTCGGCCACCATCTCCTCAAGCCGGTCGATAAGGTGTAGCGAGTCGATGGCGCACCTCCCTGCGTGCCGGCGGACGACGTCCGCGATCGGATTCACATTTAGATCGTGCGGCGGCGCTACTTCGATCGCCCGCCGTTCTTCTGTTGCAGCGCGCGCCAGACATGCGGCGGAACGAGATCGCTCACATCATACCCCAGCGCCGACACTTCGCGGATGCGGGTGCCGCTGATGTAGAGATGTTCGAGCGACGCCATAAGGTATAGCGACTCGATCCCCGGCGCCATCTTCTTGTTCATCAACGCCATGTCGAATTCGGCCTCGAAGTCGGTCACCGCGCGCATCGAGCGGACGACGACGGTGGCACCGACTTCTTGCGCAAACTGCACAGTGAGGCCGGAGTACGGCTGCACCATTATGTTGGGTACGTCGGCGATCGCCTCCTCGAACATGGCGCAGCGCTCTTCGGTCGTGAACAGGAAGTTCTGGCTCAGCGTCACCGGCGCGACGATCACGCGGTCGAAGAGCCGGGCAGCGCGCCGGGCGATGTCCCGGTGCCCGTTGGTGACGGGATCGAAGCGGCCCGGGAACAGCGCCACGGTCATCAGTCTTCCTCCTGCGCGTAGATCGTCACGACGCTGTCGCCGTGCTTCCGGGTGCGATACAGGGGCAGCACGCCCATCACATCGGGCGCGGCGACGCGCTTGTGATGTTCGATGACCAGCACGGTCATCGCATCGACGAGCGGCGACGACGCAACCGCCTCGATCGGCGCCAGCGCGCCCTCATCGTAATACGGCGGGTCGGCGAGGACGAGGGTGAAGACGCCGCTCAGCCTTGACGCGACGTGTGCCGCGTCGAGGCGGTGTACCTTCGCTCGCGAGGCGAATCCGGTGTGCGCCAGGTTCGCGTTGATGATGGCCAGCGCCGCGGTGTCGGTCTCGACGAATTCGGCAGTGCCTTCGCCGCGGCTCAGTGCTTCGATACCAAGCGCGCCCGTTCCGGCGTACAGGTCGAGTACGCGCGTGTAGTCGGCGCCGAGCGCATCGAGCATGTCGAAGATGACGCCACGGATCAGATCGGACGTGGGGCGGATGCCCGGCTTGCCGGACGCGCGCTCTCGCGGCGGCCCCTTGAGTGTGCGCCCGCGCGCGCTGCCGGCGATCACGCGCATCTCGCGGAGTGCTCGCTCTGGCTGGTCATTCCGCGGGAGGTGGCGCGTCGGTCGGGGCGGCGGCGCCCTCGACGACGTCGATCGTGATCTGCTGGCCGACGCGTACGACGCCGTCGCTGACGACGAGCGTGATGCCATATGTGCCGGCTTCGGCCGGGGCGGTCCACGTCACGGCGTCGCCGCTGCTGGGGGCGATGGAACCGTCGCTGGACAACCAGGTCGGGGTGAAGAGATCGCCGTTCGGCTTGGTGAGACTGAGGTCGCCGGTGTCCGCGAGTTCCTGCACCGGCGCCCAGATGTCCGAGGCGCCGTCCTCGGACACATCCGTTATGGCGACGCCGCCGAGTCCGTAACGCTGCGCCAATTCGAGCCGGAACGCTGCGCTGTAGCGGTTCGCGATCCACACGGTGCGCCGGCCGCCGCGACCGGGGTAGCTGAACGTCACCGCGCGCGAGGTGTCGTCCCAGCGGAGGCCGCTGGCGCCTTCGCCCTGCGCGAGATTGCGGGCGAGCAGGGGCACTTGGGACGACGTCGTCACATCGGTTTCCGTCGTGACGCCGACGACACTCGCCAGCGCGAGCGCGTCGGCGAGCGGCATGGTGCGCAGGCCATCGCTACCGCGTTCGACGCTAAGCGCGCTGATCGTGAGCAAGATCTTGCTGCGGTCGACCTTGTCGGTGACGTACGTCAGCGCGGCCTCGGTGTTCTGGAAGTAGAGCTCCTGATCGAGCTCGCCCACCATTTCGATGGAGTCGGCCGCGGCGCCGAGCGCCTCCCAATCGTAGGCGCCTTCGTCGATCGCGCCCTCCTGGCTCGACGGCATCGGCAGGGTCAGCGTGAGCGTGCGGCCATCCTCGTGCAGTGTCGTCGCGAGCGCGTCGGCGAAGGAGGCGAACTGTTCTTTCAGCGTCTCGTTGACGCCGCGGTAGTCGACGTTGATGCCGGCGTAGTTGCCCTGCTTGACGGCGTCTGCGATCGCGAGAACGTGCGCGCTGCGCAGCTCGCCCGAACGGAGCAGATCGTCGACGACTGCCGGATTTGGTGCGACGATGCCCGGCACGACTTCGTAACCGGCCGGCGGTACCGCCGGCGGCTGGCCAATCAGCGCGCCGGTCTCGATCGGGATGAACACGATCGGGTGCAACGTCGTCAGAGCCGAATCGGCTTGCGGGTCGAGCGTAAGGCCAGCCGGCATTGATCCTGCGACTTGCAGCGTCGCCTTGCTGCGGCGCAACACGACGACGTTGCCGGGGAGCGTTGTGACGTCGCCACGCGCTGCATTGCCGCCCGCCGACAACGCCACGTCGGAGAGTCGCTGCCATTTGCCGTCGATATAGGTGTAGAGGCCGAGGTTGCGCGGCTCGGTTTGCTGTTCCTTCAGGTCCACCGTGACGGCGGACGCCCCGGCCTGACCTTCGGGCGCCGACAGCTCGAAGAGCGCACTGACGGCGACGAGCCCTGCCGGCAGTTTTGGCATGCCGTTGCGCGGGTTGGAGCCGTACGTATCAGCGACGCCGGGGCCGTTCTGGATGTCGCTCGCGTTGTCATCACCGCCGCTCAGGATCGAGATCGGCGGCAGCACGAGCACGAGCAGCAAGATCGCCAGGCCGATGATCGTGCCGCCGACATAGATCGCGGCGCGGTCGGGTACCGGGTCGCCACCGGAGGGCGTGCCACCGGCCGTCCGCGGACGAAGAATGCGATCGAAGGGGCCGTGCTGGTCGGTTGCCATGAGCGGGCGCGCGCCGATGATGGCGCAGGCGACCGTACCTCCATTGCTGTTGTCGTGCGAGAACGCCAGGCTGTTCGGAGCGCCGTTAGCAACCGTAAGCCCCGCGCAGTGTGGCGGAGAGCGCTCGCGAAGGGCAAATGCGGCCGCCACGGAGACGCGTTGGACTCAAAGACGCGGCTATTCTAGCAGAGGTCGCGGCGCCGCCCGGTGTGGCGGTGCGCCAGGAGACCTATCGCCCCGTTATGTGACGATGTCCGCCGTGCGCCACACTCAGCGGAGGCCCTCCACAATCGACGAATCGAGGCTCGGAAACTGGCGCAAGCAGTCGGCACGCTCGCCATTCAGTTTGGTCACCCAGTCGTCGTACTCGCCAATGCGGCCGAGCGCCTCGAAGCGCTCCCTCGGCCGCAGCAGGTCTTCGTCTTCGGGCGCGATTCCCGGTACGCGGGCGGCAAGCGCGTAGCCGAAGTCGTGATCTTCGATCCAGTCGATGCCGCCTTCAGCGACCGCGGCCACGCACGCGGAGGAGTGCGAGACCTTCACCTTCTTTGATCCAGGGCCGGTGTCGTCGACGATCCAGCCGGTATTCATGAGATAGACGTCGACGGGGTTGCGCCGGAGCAGCTCGAGAAATCGGTTGCCCTGCAGGGCGTTCGGCATGGGGAAGAACGGATTGGTGCCAGGCACACGCAGCGCCTTGCCCGCCTCGTCTTTGCCGCCGGCGCTCGTGCCCTGCGTCTCCCCGAGCATGAAGTACGCGGCAGCCTGTTGCTGCGTGAGCTTTGCGATCGCCGGGACGACGCCGCGCGCGCGATTGAGGATGACGATCGCGCTGACGGGCGGGATATTGCGCGCGTCTTCGAAGCGTCCCAGCGCGGCGAGCGGGAAGACGGCGCGTCCGTTCTGCGTGAACGACTCGTTGAAGAAGTCGAGCGTGCCGTCGTCGTTGCGGAAGACGTTCTCCAGGTACGCGCCGGGGCTGGTGGTCGCGGCGTAAATCTCCGGTTCCGTTTCCTTGCTGAGCGCGAAGGTTTTGGCGAAGCAGCCGTTCTCGCTGCCATGGATGCGACCGTCGGGCATCCAGGCGATGAAGTCATCCTGCACCGGCTTCGCGCCGCCCGCGCTCTGGAACGTTGTCGTCGTCTTGCCGGTGCCCGACAGCCCGATGATCACGATCGTCTTGGTGCCCGCGGACGTCGGGATGGCCTTCGCGCCCGCATGCATCGCGAGGCCGCCTATGTCGTAGACGATCTTGTTCCACATGCGCAGCCCGCCCTTCTTCGACTCGCCGAAATAGTCGGAGTTGAGGACGCGCGTCACGCCATTGTCGAGATCGACGGCGATGCAGCGGTCGTTCGGGTACCCGGGCGCCGTGAGGTTTGGGGTGTCGATCACGGTGACGGCGGGTTCGGCGGCTGCCGACCGCTCGAAGTACAAATGCTTCTGCATGCCGGCGACGTTCGCGTTGCGCCGCTCGACGATCAGCCGGGCCGGTGTGCGCACTTCCGGCGCGTTCGAGATGTCGCCGTCGATGACGATCATCTCCTGCTCACGCAGGTACTCCTCCTGGCGGTCGGCAATGGCGTCGTAATCGGCACGCGACATCGTCTGCAAGCCGTGTATCGGTGCGTCGCTGACGATGTACGTGCTGGCGGTGCTTCGCGAATCGACGCGCGTCAGTACGTCCAGGTTTCCGACGGCGGTCGGATGGGCGTTCGCCATTTCGGCCGTCATGCGCGTCAACTCGTCGTGCGCGGGGTTATCGACGAACGCGCGCGCTTCGAGCTGGTACGACTTCGTTCGCAGCGTGACGATACGGCCTCCTTGCGTCCTGCGCCGCTGAGTACATCTCACGCATAGAGACCACCGGCGGCTGCCACTACCATACGCTGCTCGTCGCCCTTCGCCCAGATCCAGCTTCCGCCCGAACCTTTACAGACGGATTGGAGCGCGGTTATACTCCCGCCGCAAAGCTGCCGCTGAGGCGGACGCCTCAGTTTTATGTCGAATCCGCCTGCCGCATCCGACGCACACCTTTCCGGCCGCGTGGCGCCACCACCCCGAACGGAACCGAGGGAGGCCATGGTCGAGAAGCCGCAACCGATTACCAAAGATGGGTTGAAGCGCATCGAGAAGGAACTGCGCCACCTCGAGACGGTGCGCCGCGCCGAGGTATCTGAGAAAATCCGTCAGGCGAAAGAGCTTTCGAGCACGCAGAACAACGCCGAGTACGAGGACGCCAAGAACGAGCAGGCGATGGTCGAAGGCCGGATCAACCAGCTCCAAAGCCTGATCCAGCACGCCGAGATCATCGACGAAGCCGGCGCCCACAAGTCGAAGATGGTGATCCTGGGCAGCACTGTGAAAGTGAAATCCGACGCCGGCAAGGCGCAGGAGTACACGATCGTGGGACCGGCCGAGGCTGACCCGGCGGACGGCAAGATCAGCAACGAATCCCCCGTAGGCCGCGCGCTTATCGGTAAGCGGGTCAACGATGAGGTGCAGGTGAACGTGCCGCGCGGCATCATCACGCTGAAGATCACGAAGATAAGTTAGCGACCGCAAACGAAGATACGATGGGGCGGTCGCGATGCGGCCGCCCTTCCTTGTGTGCGCCAACCCGCGCACAATAGCGCCAACCCGCGCACAATAGCGCGGACAGAAGGAGCAACCGCGCATGCCCGGCGAAGACGAGCTGATCCAGTCGCGGCGCGACAAGCTCGAGCGGATCCGCGCTCGGGGTATCGACCCGTACCCGGCGCGAGTCGAGCGCACGCACACTGCCGCCGACGCGAAGGCCGCGTACGAAGGCTGGGAGTCCGAAGGCGCAGCGGGTGACGCCCCGGCAGTCAGCGTCGTCGGGCGGATCACGGCTTCGCGCGACATGGGCAAGGCGTCGTTCATGGACGTACGCGACGGCTCGGACCGCATCCAGTGCTTCCTCAAGCGCGACGTGATGGGCGCCGACGAATACGCGACGCTCGCCGATCTCGACCTCGGTGACTTCATCGCCGTGAGCGGGCCGCTGATGCGGACGCGCGCGGGGGAAGTGACGGTCGAGGCGCGCTCGTACGCGGTGCTCGCGAAGGCGCTACGTCCGCCGCCAGAAAAGTGGCACGGCATTGAAGACAGGGAGATCCGTTACCGTCAGCGATACCTCGATCTGATGTCGGACGAAGCCGTGCGCGACATCTTCCGCACGCGGGCGCGCGTCGTCGCGTCTATCCGGCGCTTTCTGAACGAACGTGACTTCATCGAAGTCGAGACGCCCGTGCTGCAGGCGGAAGCGGGCGGCGCGGCGGCGACGCCGTTCGTCACGCACCACCGCGCGCTGGATCAGGATTTCTTTCTGCGCATCTCGCTGGAGTTGCATCTGAAGCGGCTGATCATTGGCGGCTTCGACCGCGTGTACGAGCTCGGCCGCATCTTCCGCAACGAGGGCGTGTCGTGGAAGTACAACCCCGAGTTCACGATGCTCGAGACGTACCAGGCGTACGCCGACTACAACGATGTCATGCGCATGGTGGAGGACATGGTCTCGGCGCTGGCGCACGAAGTACTCGGCAGCACGACGATTACGTTTGGCGAGCACACGATCGCACTGGCGCCGCCGTGGCAGCGCGTGACGATGCGCGACGCTCTGATCGAGCACGGCGGCATCGACTTCGAAGCGTTTCGCACGCGCGAGGCGATGCTCGCCGAACTGCAGCGCCGAACGCTCGATGTCGATCCGGGATCGTCATGGAGCAAACTGCTTGACGACGCGGTGTCGCATTACGTGGAACCGAAACTGATCCAGCCGACGTTTCTGACGGACTATCCGAAGGAGATCTCGCCGCTCGCCAAGAGCAAATCGGGCGCCGAGGGCATCGTCGAGCGGTTCGAGGTGTTCTGTGCGGGTTTCGAGCTGGGCAACGCGTACTCGGAACTGAACGATCCAATCGACCAGCGCGAACGGCTCGAAACGCAGGCGCGTCTTGCGGCGGCGGGCCTCGAGGAAGTGGAGACGCTCGACGAAGACTTTCTCATCGCGCTTGAACACGGCATGCCGCCGACGGGCGGCTTCGGACTCGGCATCGACCGCCTGGTGATGCTCCTGACGGGGCAGACGTCGATCCGTGAAGTGATCCTCTTCCCGCTGCTGCGGCGGCGCGAGTAGCACCGGTTGCGATTTCCGCAGACGCGCGTGCTTGAGACTGGGCGTCCATAGAGCGAGACTGACCTACCAGATGGTGGAGGCCAGGTGGAAACGAAGCATATCGATCTGCCACAGGGGACGCCGCTGCGGCTGCAGTCTCGCTCCGGCCGCGTGCATGTCATCGCCGAACCGCGCGAAGACGTTGAGGCGGAGACAGACCGCATCGAGTACCGGTTCGACGAAAGCGGCGCACTCGGTATCCGTTCGTCGCTCGTCGGCACGAAGACGCTGACCGTGCGCTGCCCGCTTGATTCGGACGTGACGGTCGGCACGCACTCAGGCAGCGTACGCATGGACGGAAAGTTCGGCGACGTCAGCGTCACGACGATGAGCGGCAAGATCGAGGTGCAATCGGCCGAGGAGGCGGACCTGCGCTCGATGTCTGGCCCGCTTGTCATTGGCACGTGCTTCGGCCGATGCCGGCTCAACGCAGTGAGCGGCACCGTGTCCGGCGCTGAAGTCGAGAATGTCGCAGCGGGCACGATCTCCGGGTCGATCAAGTTCGATCGTGTGAACGGCAGCGTTCGGGCGAAGACCGTGAGTGGCTCGATCGAGATTGGCTCGTGCGGGGATGGCAACATCGCCGTCAAGACGGTGTCCGGCAAGGTGCGCATCGCGCTGCCAGAAGGCACGGAACCTGCGACGTTCTTCAAGACGCGTGGAAGCGTGCGCTGCGACTTTGCGCGGGGCGACGATTGCCGGATTGAGGCGGCGTCGCTGTCCGGCTCTATTGAGGTGGTGCCGGCGTGATCGCCGCGACCATGCCCGGCACCAACGTCGTCAGCGGCACCGTCATGTTCACGGACATCGTCGGCTTTACCGAATTTACGGCGCTGCGCGGCGACGCGGAGGCGCTTGGCATCCTCGCACTGCAAGAACGCATCGTACTCGCAGAGCTTGGCGACTCCGGCCATGTCGTGAAGGAGCTCGGCGATGGGCTGATGCTGTGGTTCGATGACGCGTGCGCAGCCGTATCGACCGGGCTGCGGCTGCAGGAGCGGTTCGAGCAGGAAGCGATGGAGACGGAAGCGCCGCTGTGGGTACGCATCGGCGTACATTCGGGCCAGCAGTCGCGCCGCGGCAACGATCTGGTCGGGCACGATGTGAACGTGGCGTCGCGGATCATGAATCTCGCCGGCTCCGGCGAAGTGCTGACATCGGAAGCGACCGTCGAACGCACGGATGGCGGGCTGCCCGACGTGCAGTTCGAACGCCTGGGCCCCGTCGTCATGAAGGGTATCCCGACGCCGATCAACCTGTATCGCGCAGAGCGGCGGTGACGCCCGGTGCGGGAAGTCGGAGTTCGGAGCTCGGTTCGGAGGTCGGAGGCGTATACTGCGGGATCGGCGCGAGACGATCTGGAACCACGAGGGTTGTCATGACTTTTCCGAGCTTGGATACGGCGCGCGAAGTGATGGACGCGGCGGAGGCCAGAGCCCGGTTCTGGCACGAGCATTACGGTGAGTTGCTTGCCGATTACGCGGAGAAATTCGTCGCCGTGCAGGACGGACAGGTTGTCGCGGCTCAGGACAATCTCAGCGCTCTCATCCTAGTATTAAGCGTCGATGGAATCGACATTCGGAACACCTGGGTGCGGTTCATCACGGCCATCCCGAACAACATGTTGCTGTGATCCGCGGCTACTTTGATCCAAGTGTCGCTTGGCCCGTTCCACTGGTACGGGTCCTAATCTGGCTTCCAACCATCCAACCAAAGTGGAGTTCCATCGACTTTCTGCTCGACACCGGCGCCGCAACGACGTGTATTCATCCGTCCGACGCGATCCCGGAAATGGGGCTACCGGTCGCGGATCTTGTTGAACCCGACAACTGGGATCGAGTGGAGCAACGTGACGGGATTGGCGGTACGGCGAAGTCCTTCGTCGTTCCAGCGTATTACGCACTACTTCAAGATGACGGGCATTGGATGCAGATGTCGGGCGATATTCGGATCGCCGAAGCGACCGTCAGTAACGTTCGGTTACCGTCGTTGCTGGGCTGGGACATCTTGCAGCAGTTCGGGATCGCCGTTGATTGGCCGAACCGGACAGTCGAACTTCGGTAACGTTGTTCGCGGGCGCTACGAGACGCACGCTGTGACGGACAGGATCGGCGGCAACGTGCCTGGAAGGCGTTGCCAGTGCTCGCCCGTGTCGGCGCTGGCGTAGACCTCGCCGTTCGTCGTGCCGACGTAGACGCCGGCGCTTTCGAGGCTGTCGGTGTCCATCGCGTTGCGGTAGACGCTCTGATAATCGCGCGGGCCGGGGAGGCCGTTCGTGAGCGCGTCCCACGACTTGCCCTGATCCTGCGTGCGATAGACCGTGAACTGGCCGGGGCAGACGCGGAAGTTGTTCGCCTCGAATTCGATCGGCACGACGAACGCGGCGTCTTTACCGGCCCTGGTTACGGCCATCGGGAAGCCGTGTACGGAGGGCAGTCCTTCCGTCACGTCGTCCCATGTCGCGCCCTCATCATCGGATCGATAGACGCCGATGTGCGACGCCGTCCACAGTCTGGACGGATTCTTGTAATCGAGTCGCATCTTGTGCATTTCGTTGAGCGCCATCGGATCCAGATCGGGATATTCCGGCTCCTGTGGCGGGAAAGAATCGAGCAGTTCCTGCATCTTCTCGCGCGCCATGACAGTCGTCGGGATTACGGCGTGCGAGAACATCGTCCACGTCTCGCCGCCGTCCTTCGTTTCGTAGGAACCACCCGAGGCGATCGCGATCCACATGTGGCGCGCATCACGCGGGTCGATCTCGATCGAATGGAGGCACGAATCGCCGCCGCCGGACATCCCCCAGCGGGTGCGGTGGTCATGGCGGTTCAGCCCGTCGACGGCCGCCCAGGATGCCCCATAGTCCGCACTGCGGAATAACCCCGCGGGCTGCGTGCCTGCGTAGACTACGCCCGGTTCGTCAGCGTGGCCGGGGCGCACTTCCCAGATGTTGCCGATCGCGACGCCCATGCCCGCCGGGAAACCCAGCCCGGTGCTGTTCCAGTCCCACTCCTTGCCGCCATCGACGCTCTTGGACACGCAGGGGCCCCACGCCCAGTGATTGGCAGCGAGATAGAACCGCTCCTGCCCGCCGCGCGTATCCGACTCACCGTGGTACACCGACCAGCCAGGCATGATTGGCTCGGAGACCTTCCACGTCTCGCGCCGCTCGTCCGAGGTGTAGATCCACGCCCCCTTCCGGGTGCCGATGATCAGTTGTACTCGGGGCATGCTGGTCTCGCTTTCAGGTGACACGGCGGGTTTCACGGCGCCCGGTGCAAAGTACGGCGAGCACCGGCAGTTATCGTGATATGCGCTACGCGGGCCATGATCAAGTCATACGGATGTCTTGCCGTGCCGATGGGCGGCGCGCGGGTGCTTGACGGGCGGCTTGACGACCTGGCGACGGGGCGTACGATTGACGCGGTAAAGGCGCGCCGAGACGGTGCCACCTTTCGGGGGGAGGCGAGACGGAGTGACCGCAGCTATCGGGAGTACGCCTCATCGAACTGCGGCAGGATCGCGGGGAGGGCCGGTGCGCCGATTCCTGCGTCCTGTCGTCGCGCTGGCGGCGGTGGTGCTGCTGGCGGGCACGGCGTGCGGTCCGACCGAGCAGAACGCTGACTCCGCGGCGACCGCGGATGCAACGGACACGTCCGCCGCATCGCGCACTCTTCGGGTCGTGACTGAAACGGCGACCATCGCGACCGAGGCGCCTGGAACGCCCGCAGCGGCGACATTCGTGCCCGACGACGCGACGTCTGTTGCCGAACCGACGATCGGCGACTGCGTGGGGCGCTGCGTTGCAACCATGGTTCCCGCGTCGGAGACGCCGATCCCCGACGAACCCGGAACCGGCGGGGCGCCGCGAGTGCCGCCGCTGTTCATCCTGCCGTTCAGCGCCGGCGAGACGTTGACGTCCAACGATGTCGCGCTGCGCGGATACGGCGAGCCCGGGCGCGGGCCGTTTCCTGGCACGCGGATGATCATTCCAACGATTGGCGTGGATGCGGCGCTCGAGATACAGGTGGTCGGCGCGAACGGCGTGATGCAGCGCGCGAGTACGCCGTCGGTCGTGGCGTGGTACGACTTTTCAATCTGGCCGGGGTTGGGCGGCGTGCCGTTGGCGGGCGGCAACAGCGTCTTCGCGGGTGACTACTTCAAAGGCGGGCCCGGCGTCTTCGCGCGGCTGGCCGAGTTGCAGGTCGGCGCGATGATCCACCTCTACCTGGACGACGGCACGGCGGCGTACTATCGCGTCGACTTCAACAAGATCGTCGCCGAGGCGGAGGGCGACTTCCAGGCGATCCTGTCGGCAACCGAGGCTGATTCGATGACGCTCTACACGGCAGCGGGGGAGCCCGTCGGCAACACGACATTCACGCATCGCCGCATCGTCTGGGCGCGGCGGCTGAATTGCGACTCGCCGAAGACGCCAACACCGACGCACCCGGAGCAACTAGGATGCGAACAGCCGCAGTGAGCGTTGACGATTTACCGCGTTGATATGCATCTGCAACGTCAAACGGTTGTTGTTGCGGGGTACGCATCGTAGACGCGGATATATGATCCTCCGGACGCATTAGCGGCTGGAGCGACATGACACTCGAAACATCTGAACTGCGAGACTCAATGCCCGGCGTGAGCGCGGACAGTCCGTTCAAAGAGTATGCGGACGATCTGAACGACTTCTTCGAGAATGCGGCGGTCGGGCTGCACTGGGTGAACGGCGACGGGATCATCATCCGGGCGAACCGCGCGGAGCTTGATCTGCTGGGATATACGCCGGATGAGTACATCGGCCATCACATCGGCGAATTTCACGTCGATCAGGACGCGATCGAAGAGATCCTGCGCCGGCTGACGTGCGACGAAACGCTAAGCAGCTACGAAGCGCGCCTGCGCTGCAAGGATGGCTCGATAAGGGACGTGCTGATCGACTCGAACGTACTCTGGCGCGACGGTGTGTTCGTCCACAGCCGCTGCTTCACGCGCGACATTACCGCGCACAAGCTGCTCGGAGATGCGTTGCGCACGAGCGAAGATCGGCTGCGAAGAGCGCAGGAAGCCGGCAGGCTCGGCACGTGGGATTGGAACGTGCGCACGAACGAGCTGGTGTGGGACGGCGTCGAGCGCGTCCATGGCGTCGAGGCTGGCAGCTTTGGCGGCTCGTTCGAGGCCTATCTTGCGGACATGCACCCCGACGATCGCGAGCGCGTGACATCGGGGATCGCCGCCGCAGCCGAGAGCGGTGGCGAGGTGGATGTCGAATACCGCATCGTCTGGCCCGACGGCAGCGTTCACTGGGTCGCCGGCAACGGGCGCGCATTTCCCGGCGAGGACGGCCGCACCGAACGCATGATGGGGACGTGCCAAGACATTACGCGACGCAAGCTCGCGGAGGACGAACTGCGCGGTGCGATAGCGGCGTTGCAGGAAGCGAACGCCGTCAAGGACGAATTTGTCGGACTGGTATCGCACGAGCTGAAGACACCGATCACGACGATCCTTGGCAACGCGCACGTCCTTCACGCGCGCTTCGAGCAGCTGGACGACGAGACGCGCCGCGAATCGCTCGCCGACATCCGGTACGAGGCCGAGCGGCTACAGCGCATCATCGACAACTTGCTCGTGCTGGCTCGTCTCGATGCCGGAGCGGAGATCGAAACGGAGCCGCTGATCATCGCACGGCTCGCCGAGCGATTGGCGAAGGATCACCGCGCGCGCTTCCCGCACCGCGCGATCAATCTCGTCGAAACCGCGGATCCCGCGCCGGTGATGGCGTCGCCCGTGTACATCGAGCAAGTGCTGCGCAATCTGCTCAGCAATGCCGAAAAATATAGCCCGGTCGACCGCGCGATCGACATCACGATCGGCGTGGCGGACGGACGGTTACACGTTTCCGTTGGCGATGGCGGCGCCGGCGTGGCGCCCGACGAGCTTGAGGCGATCTTTTCGCCGTTCTACCGCTCGCCGCATGTGTCGTTGCGCGCGCCCGGTGTCGGCATCGGGCTGGCGGTGTGCAGAAGGCTGATCGATGCACAAGCCGGCACGCTCAGCGCCGCGAACCGCCCGGACGGCGGGCTGAAAGTGACGTTCGCGCTCCCGTTGGCGGAAATCCCGGCGAACGATTAGACGATCGTTTCGCGGGCGTCGTGGCGTTAGATCGCTACGTGCCGCGAGGCGTGATCGGGGCGGTCCAGGCGGGCATGGTGTTGGTGGTGACGCGGTCGAACCCGGCGGTCATCAGTCGTTCGAGAAGTGCGAGCGACTCCGAACTGCGGTAGTCGAGCGTCCAGACGTTCGCATCTATGCCACGCTCGTGCAGGAATTCGGCGACGTTGAACCCGTCATCAAGCATCTGCAACGCGAGCCGGTAGCTGAGGAAGTACTCGCTTGCGCCGGGCGCCTGCAGCGCGAGCATCTCGAAACGCTCGCGCAGGTAGACGGATGGATCCTCCGTGCGCCCGAATGCGAGCGGATGATCGTCGCGGTATCCGTACGCGCCCATCGTGCGCGGCAGGAAGACATCAGCGCCCTCGCTCTTGTGATCGATGTAGTGACCGGGATCAAAGCCGAATCGCAGCGTCGGGTCGGCGCGGTGGATGCGACGCAACGTCCAGTCCTGGCCGGTTGAGATGATGCATCGTTCGCGCGCGGGTGCGATGACGTCGATCAGCGCGCGCAGCCGGGCGTCACTCAACGGGCGCCAGTCCTTGAGGTCGAGCTGCAGTTCCGTGTCGCCGTCACGGATAAGCTCGATCACTTCGGAGAGCAGCGGCGGCCGTTCGTCTGGATGCTCGCGAAAGCGGACGGCGCGGACCTCATCGGGGGTCGCGTGGCCGATCGATCCGCTGCCCGTTGTGTGATCCTCGAGCCGGCGGTCGTGGAATATCACGTAGTCGGGCCCGTCGAGCGAGTGGACGTCGATCTCCAGGCGTCCGACACGCGCGTCGACACATTCGAGAATGGCGTCGATGGAGTTTCGGCGATAGTCGCCGGAGAGAACCGCCATGTGGCAGACGAAGCGAGCGGCGCGGCCGCGCAGTTCGATCGCGGAGTCGGGCGTGCTGAGCGTCACGTGAGCAGTATAAGTACGCGATCCGCGCGAGGGAACCGAACGGGTTAAGGTTCGCGCCAAGCGGCAAAGCTTCCGCCAAACATGGCTGGCCGTCCAGTGTTGACAGCGCTATGCGGCCGATCTTGGGCAAATCGCTCATTTCCCGAATTTGCAGCGCGATGCGCGTTTCGTCATAACGCGCAAGATCGTACAAATGAGGGAGCGCCTGTGAAAAATGGCGCAGACCGCGAAATCGGGGCGGCGGAGGACCATGGAATACCGCACACTCGGCCGGACCGGCATCAAGATTTCCGTCGTCGGCTTCGGTACGTGGACGCTCAGCACGGGCTGGTGGGGCGAGTACACCGACGATGAGGCGGTCGCGATGCTGCGTGCCGCGCGCGACGCAGGCATCAACTTCTTCGACACGTCGGACAGCTACGGCAACGGGCGATCCGAAGAGCAGGTCGGCGCGGCGTTCGGCAACGACGCGGATGTCGTCATCGCGACGAAGGTTGGGTACGACTTCTACGCGCACGCCGACGCGCGGCGCGGGCAGCAGGAGATCCCGCAGGACTTCAGCCCGGCGTACATCCGGCGGGCATGCGACGAAAGCCTGCGGCGCTTGCAACGCGATCGCATCGACTTCTACCAACTGCACAACGTGAAGATGGACACGATCGAGCGCGACGAGACATTCGCCTGTCTCGACGACCTCGTGCGTGAAGGGAAGATCCGGTCGTACGGCGTAGCGCTCGGCCCGGCGCTCGGCTGGGAGGCCGAGGGCGTGAAGGCGGCGAACGAGCGCGCCATCGCCGGCATGCAGATCATCTACAACATGCTGGAGCAGGATCCGGGTCGCGCGCACATCACCGCCGCGCGCGATGCCGGCGCCAGCGCGATCGTCCGCGTACCGCACAGCTCGGGCATGCTCGAAGGTCACTACACGGAAGAGACGACATTCGCCGAGAACGATCACCGGCGGCACCGGCCGCGATCGTGGCTGCTCAACGGCATCAAGAAGGTCGAGCAGTTGCAGTTTCTGCGCGACGCGCGCCCGGATCACACGCTCGGACAGATCGCCCTGAAGTGGCTGCTCACTGACGACACGATCGCCTCGACCTTGCCAAACATCTACGACCGCGCGCAACTCGAAGAGTTCGCGCGGGCTGACGAGACGCCGGAATTGACGCCGGACGAGATGAAGTGCGTCCAGGCGCTGTACGACGGTAACTACGGACTTGAGCGCGCGGTCGAGAACGCGCAGGCGACGGGAGCGGCGCGATGACGATGACGAAACGTCCGGCGATGGATGCGGTCGACCAACTATTGCTTAACGAGATGCAAGACAAGTTTCCGCTGATCCGCGAGCCGTTCGCCGAACTGGCGGCGCGCGCGAACGTGAGCGAGGCGGACGTCATCGAGCGGCTGACGGCGATGCGGGAGTCCGGCGTGCTGCGGCAAGTGAGCCCGATCTTCGATACGAAGGCGCTTGGCTACGCAACATCGCTCGTCGCCATGCGCGTGCCAGAGGATCGACTCGACGCCGCAGCGGAGATCGTCAACGCACACCCGGGCGTCAGCCACAACTACAAGCGCACGCACGCGTTCAACATGTGGTTCACGATCGCCGTGCCGGCGGGTTCCGACTTGCAGGCGCACGTTGACGCGCTGCATGCGCTGGCCGGCGCCGAATCGACGCGCATGTTGCCGACGCTGCGGCTGTTCAAGATCGGCGTGACGCTGGACATGACGGGGCAGCGGGCGATCGACGACCGCTCGGCGCCGCAGTACACGCACGAACAGCGCGAAGTCGCCGCCACGCAGACGCTGACGGCGCGCGACATCGATGTGGTGCGCGCGGTGCAGGGCGATCTCGCGCTCGAAGCAGATCCGTTTGCTGCACCGGCGCGTGAGCTTGGCGTCAGCGTCGACGGGCTGATCGCAGAGCTCGGGGACTTGCAGCGGCGCGGCTACCTTCGGCGGTTCGCGGCGATCCTGCGGCATCGCAAGGCGGGGTTCGGCGCCAACGGCATGGCCGTGTGGGCGGTACCGGAGGACGGCATCCTGCCGATGGGCGAGACGATGGCCGGCTACACGACGATCAGCCACTGCTATCAGCGTCCGGTGTACGAGGACTGGAAGTACAACCTCTTCACGATGATCCACGCGCGCAAGAAAGGCGAGTGCGAGTCGTTCGTCGAGCAGCTTTCGAAGACGCACGGACTCGATGACTTCGCCGTGCTGTACAGCACGACCGAATACAAGAAGATCCGCCTCGCGTATTTCACGCCGGCGTTCGACGAGTGGGAGCAGAGGCACGTGAGCGGCGCCGGAACTGGGGCGTATGCCTGACAAAGCGCGCGAGTACATCCGCTTCGCGTTCTACCGCTTCGCGCCGTCGTGGCGCGCGCTCGACGTTGACGTACGCGAAGGCGCCCTGGGCGAGCTTGCGGGCGTACTGTCGGAGCGCGTCACGCCGTGGCAGCAGTGCTACAGCACGGCGGGGCTGCGGGCGGACGCTGACTTCGGTGTCTGGCTGAAGACGGAGGATGGCGTCGAGCCGCTGCAAGAGTTCGAGCGGCGGGTCCGCGCGACCGTTGCCGGCGATCATCTTGAACTGACGCACAACTTCATCTCGATGACGAAGCCCTCGCCCTACGCGCGCAAGGAGACAGACGAGTCGCGCGAGAAAGCGCGTGCCTACCCGGACGGCGCGCCGTACGTGTTCGTGTATCCGATGGTGAAGACGCGAGCGTGGTACGCGCTGACGCCGGAGGAGCGCGGCCGCATCATGCGCGAGCACATCGCGGTCGGGCACAAGTACCCAAAGATTCGCATCAATACCAGCTACAGTTACGGGCTTGACGACCAGGAGTTCGTCGTCGCGTTCGAAGGTGACGATCCGGCGGAGTTCCTCGATCTGGTGCAGGAACTGCGGTACACGGAGTCGAGCAGCTACACGCTGCGCGACACGCCGATGTTCACGTGCGTCCTGCGCACGCCGGCGCAGCTCGTTGCGGAATTCGCTGCCGGCGCCTTCGCCGCCACGCGCTGACGGGATTTCACCACAGAGACACGGAGGCACAGAGGATTTCTGTTTCTTAGCGCCCGCGCATCGGCGCGCTGCACGGGCGATCGTACGTGCTTCAACTCTGGACGTGTGACCTCTTTATGCTTGTGCGGCAGGGCCCATGCGCCTCGGTGCGAGTTCGTCTACCGAAGCGGCGCTGCGGTATCCGCAGGAGTTGAGCGCTGGCGGACGGCGCGGCGGTGGCGGATCATGCCGGTATGCAATACACCGACCTGAAGAAGATCGCTGAGGGGCGCGAAGCGGAGATCTTCGTCTGGGAAGATGGCGCCGTTCTCAAGCTGTATCGTGCGCCGGATCACCGTCCCGAAGCTGAGGCTGCGTCGATGGCGGCGGCGAAAGCGGCGGGCGGGCCAGTGCCTGCGGTGCGCGGCATCACAACCGTGGATGGACGCCCGGGACTGATCATGGAGCGCGTGGCAGGCATCGACATGCTGACGCAGCTTTCGAAGAAGCCGTGGACGGTCATCGGAGCCGGCGGCGTCATGGCGCGCGCGCATGCCTCATTGCACGCGACGGTCGCGCCCGCGGAGCTGACGCCGTTGCGGGAAGGCATGCTCAGACGAGTCGAGCGGTCGCCCCACGTCCCGGAGCAGCTACGCGATGTCGCGCGCCATGCGCTGGCGGCGTTGCCGGATGACGATCGGCTGTGCCATGGCGACTTTCATCCCGCCAACATCATCCTGAGTGCGCGTGGCCCGATCGTCATCGACTGGCCAAACGCCGTCCGAGGCGACCCGGTCGCCGACATCGCGCGCACCGTCGTGATGATCGAGGGTGGTCAACTGCCTCCCGGATCGTCAGCCGTACTCAAGGCGCTCGACACCGTTGGCCGCCGGATCATCCTGCGCGGCTATCTGGCTGCGTATCGTCGCGTGCGGCCGTTCGATGATGCGCTACTGACGCGGTGGGCGCTGCCGGTGGCGATCAATAGGTTGCAGGACGGGATCCACGAGGAGCGCGAGTGGCTGCTGGCGCGGATCGTGCGCCTGTCAGGCTGACAGCTCGTTCGCGAATCCCGTCGTCCGTCACCCAACCCGGTGCGGAAGCGGTTCGCCGCGCAAACCCGCGATGCAGTTCGCGACGGCCATGTCCGCCATGCGCTCGCGCGTGGCGTGCGTGGCGCTACCGATGTGCGGCAGCAGTACGACATTCGGCGCGTCAAGCAGCGGATCGCCGCCCGGTATCGGTTCGACGGCCACGACATCGAGTCCAGCACCGGCGATCGTCCCTTCGTGCAGCGCACGCGCGAGCGCGGGCTGATCGATGATGCCGCCACGCGCGGTGTTGATGATGATCGCCGTGGGCTTCATCAAGCGGAACTCTGGTTCGCCCATCATGTTGCGCGTACCGTCAGTGAGCGGGACGTGCAGGCTGACGATGTCTGATTCACGCAGCAGTACGTCGAGGCCGACGCGCTCGGCGATGGCATCTCCTCGCAGATCAGATCGCGTCGCGGCGAGTACGCGCATGCCGAAGCCGGCTGTGCGGCGCGCGACCGCCTCACCGATTGCGCCGTAGCCGACGATGCCGAGCGTCGCGCCGTTCAGGTCGTAGCCGAGCAGCAGGTTCGGATCCCAGGTGCGCCAGCGGCCGTCTCGCACAAAGCGCTCCGCTTCGACGATGCGGCGCGCGGCAGCGAGCATCAGCGCGAAGGCCAGGTCAGCCGTCGTCTCGGTGAGTACGCCGGGCGTATTGCCGACGGCGATGCCGCGGGCCGTTGCCGCCGAAACGTCGATATTGTCGTAGCCGACGGCGACGTTGGCGATCACGCGCAGGCTCGGCGACGCATCGATCAGCGACGCATCGATGCGGTCGGTGAGCAGGCAGATGAGGCCGTCGGCGGCGGCGACGCGGCGGCGGAGTTCGTCGTAGGGTGGCGGCAGTTCGTCCGGCCATAGATCGACGTCGGCGTCCCGCGCGAGGCGCTCGAGCGCGTCGCCGGGCAGCCGGCGGGTGACGAAAACGCGCGGGCGTGCGGTCATGCGTGCATGGTGGCGCAGGTGAGGGGCGGTGGGAAGTGGGAAGCGGGCGAGGCTGTCACTCCAGCGTTCGGCACAGCAAGGTGTGCCGCCACACGGGCATGGGCGCTGCTTCGGGATATACTCGGCGTCATGGACGCACCTCCGCCACCACAACCGCCGGCGATCCCGAAAAACGCGATCGTCGTCCTGCTCGACAGTCTGAACCGGCACATGCTCGGCGCGTACGGCGGCACGGAGTTTCAGACGCCGAATCTCGACCGCTTCGCCACGCGGGCGCTGCGGTTCGAGAAGCATTTCTCCGGTTCGCTGCCGTGCATGCCGGCGCGACACGACATGCTGTGCGGCGCGCTCGACTTCCTCTGGCGGCCGTGGGGCTCCGTCGAGATCTGGGAACACACGATCACCGGCTACCTGCGCGAGGCGGGCGTCACAACGATGCTCATCTCCGACCACCCGCATCTCTTCGAGACCGGCGGCGAGAACTACCACACGGAGTTCACCGCCTGGGACTACGAGCGCGGCGGCGAGAGCGACCCGTGGAAGACGCGCGCCGACCCAAGCCATATCGGCGCGCCCGAGAGCAGCGGCTTCGCGATGTACGACCGGTCGCGCTCGTACTACCGCGAGGAGACGGACTTCCCGGGGCCGCGCACGATGTCAGCCGCGGCGAAGTGGATCGACGACAACGCGCAGCAGCACGACCGATTCATGCTGTTTGTCGACGAGTTCGACCCGCACGAGCCGTTCGATACGCCGGAGCAGTACGCGTCGATGTACGACGACACATGGGAGGGGCCGCATCTGATCTGGCCGCCGTACGTCAACGGCGCGATGGCCGCGGGCGTGTCGACGAGCGGCAGGCGCGGCAGATCCGCGCCAGTTACGGCGGCAAGCTGACGATGATCGACGCCTGGTTCGGGCGCGTGCTCGACGCGATCGACCGGCAGGCGCTGTGGGATGACACCGCCGTGATCGTCTGCACTGATCACGGGCACTATCTCGGCGAGAAGGACATCTGGGGCAAGCCCGGCGTCCCGCTGTACGAGCCGCTCGGCCACATCCCGCTAATGGTCGCGTGGCCAGGCGTCGACGCCGGCGTGACGGACGCGCTGTCGACGAACGTCGACATCTTCGCGACGCTCGTCGACGTCTTCGGCGCGACGGTGAAGCATCGCACGCACGGGCGCTCGCTGGCGCCGGTGGTCACGGGCGCGTCGCCGTCGGTGCGCGAGCACGCGCTGGCCGGCGTCTGGGGCCGCGAAGTGCATCTCGTCGATGGCCGCACGAAGTACGCACGAGCGCCCGCCGGCGACAACGCGCCGCTCTCGATGTGGTCGAAC
>CAZRHH010000005.1:0-90918 GCA_964599885.1 uncultured Dehalococcoidia bacterium
GGAGCCGGCGCCCGCAGCGACGAACGGCGCCGCAAAGCCGGCGAACAGCAACGGTGCGCCCACCAGCGGAAGCGCCCCGCCGCCAAGCGATCTGAGCGCGCCAGCGCCGCCAGACGATGCGCCACCCGCCGACCCGACGCTCGAAACGCTGATCGAACGCATGTACGCGCTGCTGCGTTCCACGAAGAGTGGTTCTGCGCCATTCCTCGCCGGCTCGTGCCACGCGATCTCGTTCTTGGATGGCGTGTTGACGATCGGCGCGCACATGCCGTTCCACAAGGGAAAGATCGAACTACCGGAGCACCGCAAGGTGTACGAAGAAGCGGCGGCGACGCTGCTCGGAGCGCCCGTTTCGATCCGGTGTATCATGGCCGAGAAGCCGGCGAAGACGCCGGCGCGCAGTCCGCTCGTGCAGCACGCCGTCGAAAACCACGGCGCGAAGATCGTCTCGGAAGACTAGGAGCAACCAGCAATGGCGATGAACCGCGACATGATGGCGAAGCTCGGACAGATGCAAGAGCGGCTGATGAAGGCGCAGGCAGATCTCGCCGAAAAGCGCGCTGACGGTTCGGCCGGCGGTGGCGCCGTACAGGTCGTCCTCACCGGCGGCATGAAGGTCGATTCGCTCAAAATCGACAAGGAAGTGATCGACCCCGACGACGTCGAGATGCTCGAAGATCTCGTGACCGCCGCACTCAATGAAGCGCTCGCGAAGGTCCAGGCGTTGCAGATGGGGCAGCTCGCTGGTCTCGCCGGCAGCCTCGGTCTCGGCGGCATGCCCGGACTTCCGCAATAACCAGACGCGTACCCATCATCTCGACTTGCGCCCCGCACGTTTTCGCGTCGCGTGCGCGTGACGTATATTCGATCGCGTCGGCGGCAACACGCGCAGAAGCTCCGCGGCGCCGGACCGGAGAGGGATGAACGCCCACGATGAATGAAAGTCTCGGCGCCGCTCCCGCACCCGTCACGAAGCTCATCGACGAGTTTCACAAGCTCCCCGGCATCGGCCCGAAGAGCGCGCAGCGCCTGACCTACCACATGCTGCGCATCCCGTACGACGACGCGGTCGCGCTCGCCCAGGCGATCACCGACCTGAAAGAGCGCACGGTCCTCTGCTCCATCTGCCAGAACGTGACGGAGGCCGATCCCTGCGCGATCTGCCGCGACGACCACCGTGACCGCACGACGATCTGCGTCGTCGAGGAGCCGCTCGACATCCTCGCCGTAGAGCGCACGCGCGGCTTTCACGGCCTGTACCACGTGCTGCACGGCGTCATCTCGCCGATGGACGGCGTGGGCCCGGACGACCTGAAGGTCAACGAACTGCTCGCGCGTCTCCGCGGCGGTAACGTTACGGAAGTGATCATGGCGACGAACCCCAACCTCGAAGGAGAAGCGACGTCGATGTACGTCAGCCGGCTGCTGACGCCGCTCGGCGTCCGCGTCACGCGTCTCGCGCGCGGCCTCCCGATGGGCAGCGATCTCGAATACGCCGACGACGTCACGCTCACACGCGCGATCGAAAACCGCCAGGACGTTTAGGGATGGGCAGTGGGAAGTCGGAAGTGAGAGGTGGGGCGCGTGAAATTCACTAACGCGAGCTGAAGCCGGCTCGCCGCCGTCCATGCATGTAGGGTCGCTACTGCTACGGTGAGCAACCACCTCTGACCTCTCACCTCTCATAGCCCGATCAAAGCGCTACGATCACCCTCATGAAACCAACCCTCGCCCCCGTACCGCAGCAGATCGATCTTCATACGGGCACACGTACGCTGCCGCGTGACCGCACGATCGTGCTGTTCGAGGACGCCGTCGCGCACGGCACGCTCGCGGCGCACGCGTTGCAAGCGGCGCTCGAACATTACGCAGACTTGCGATGGGAAGTGCGCGCCGCGTCGGGGCTCGCCGAACTCGAAGGCGTCGTCGCCGTCATCGACGCGAAGGCAGTGAAGCAGCGCGAGGGCTACCACCTGACGATCGGCGAAGAGCGCATCGCGATCGTCGCGCGCGATGGCGCCGGCCTGTACTACGCCTTCGCCACGCTGACACAGCTCGTCCGCCAGTACGGACGCCGCCTGCCGATGCTGCACATCGAAGACTGGCCGGACTTCGCGCACCGCGGCGTAATGCTCGACGTCAGCCGCGACAAAGTGCCGACGATGGAGACGCTCTACGGCCTCGTCGATATGCTCGCCGGCTGGAAGATCAACCAGTTCCAGCTCTACATGGAGCACACCTTCGCGTACCAGATGCACCGCGCCGTCTGGAAGGACGCGTCGCCCTTCACCGGCGAGGAGATCCTCGCGCTCGACGCCTACTGCCGCAAGCGCCACGTCGAACTTGTGCCAAACCAGAACAGCTTCGGCCACATGTCACGTTGGCTCGAGCACAAGCCGTACAACGACTTCGCCGAGGCGCCGCGCGGCACGACGATGCCGTTCGGCAAGCTCCCGCCGTTCACGCTCGATCCCGCCGACCCTCGTTCGCTCGACCTGATCGACGGCCTGTACGCGGAACTGCTGCCCCACTTCAGCAGCGACATGCTGAACGTAGGCTGCGACGAGACGTTCGATCTCGGCGCCGGCAAGAGCGCGCGTGCTGTGAAGCAGCGCGGCGCCGGCATGGTGTACCTCGGCTTCCTGCTGAAGATTCACGCGCTGTGCGCGAAGTACGGCAAACAGATGATGTTCTGGGGCGACATCGTCATGCAGCATCCGGAGTTGATCGGCAAGCTGCACCGCGACATGATCGCGCTCGAATGGGGCTACGAGCACGACCACCCGTACGACGCCGACACGCGCGCGTTCAAGCAGGCCGGGCTGCCGTTCTACGTCTGTCCCGGCGCGGGCGGCTGGAACTCGTTTATCGGCCGCACCGAGAACTCCGTCGCGAACATCCGCAACGCCACCACCAACGGAAAGAAGCGTGGCGCGATCGGCGTGCTCAACACCGAATGGGGCGACAACGGCCACATGCAGCCGCTGCCCGTCGCCTACGCTGGCTTCCTCTTCGGCGCCGCGATGAGTTGGTCCACGGTGGCCAGCGACAGCATCGATCTCGACCGCGCGCTCAGCCTGCACGCATTCGACGATCCGTCCGGCGTCACCGGACGCGCTGTCGTCGATCTCGGCAACGCCTACACGGTCAACGGCGCGAAGACGCGCAACGGCTCGCTGCTCGCGCAGCTATACGTCGCGCCGCTCGACAACGACTGGCCGATGCGGCGCGTCAGAACGGGTGGTTTCGAAGAAACGATCGACTACATCGAACAGGCGCTCGCGTCCCTCGACGCGTCGAACATGCGCGGCGACGACGCGCAACTCCTGGTCGAAGAGTTCCGCTTCGTCGCCGAACTGGCGATCGCCGGCGCGCAGATCGGCGCGGTGAAGCACGCACGCTATCTCGGTGGCGCGGGCGCGTCGGCCGCGAAGCAGCGTGCCGGCTGGAAGCGCGCGGCCAAACGCATCGACGCCGTCATCCCCGAGTACGAGCGCCTGTGGCTGGCGCGCAACCGCCCGGGCGGCCTCCGCGACAGCACCGCCCGCCTGCATTCCCTCGCGAAGTCACTACGCAAAGCCTCGGCCTAACGAGAAACAAACAGAGGGCGGACGATCCATCGTCCACCCTCCATCTTCCAGTCGTCGTTTGAATACCCGACGCTCCGTTGCACCGCCGTCCACCCTCCATCATCCAGTCGTCGAACGCGGCGCAGCGTCAGCTACGCGAGCGCCACGTGGCAGCTCGCCAGCCCACGCTTCTGCAAATACTGCTGGTGGTAGTCCTCAGCCACGTAGAACTTCGACGCCGGCGTGATCTCCGTCACGATCGGGCGACGGAACGTACCCGCCTCATCCAGGCGCGCCTTCACCGCAGTCGCCGCATCGCGCTGCGCTTCGTCGTGGTAGAACACGGCAGATCGATACTGGTCACCGACGTCCGGCCCCTGCCGGTTGAGCGTCGTGGGGTCGTGATTCTCGAAGAACACGCCCAGCAAGTCCTCGAATGACACCTTCGCCGAGTCGAACTCCACCTGTACGACTTCGGCGTGGCCGGTCCGCTTGTAGCACACGTCCTCATACGTCGGGTTGTCGAGCGCGCCACCGGCATAGCCAACCATGGTCGACTTCACACCCTCAAGCTGCCGAAACGTCGCCTCGACGCCCCAGAAGCATCCGGCGCCGAATGTCGCAATCTCCGTCTTGTTCTCGTCACTCATCTGTTCTCCTTCCCTGCGTTGCTCTCGTATGCCAAGTATACGTCCGCCGGAATCGCGCGTATCTGCGCGGGCACACCGATACTGTGAAAGGCGCGTCGCAGAACGGAGCCAATGGGTGCAAAGTGTACGTGCGCGCACACTCAGGAAGCGCCGCGGACCGTGGTCCATCCGGCACCACGCCCACCTCACCACCAGTAAGCTCATTGCGCGCGGCACGCGCCTCCCGCACGATGCCCGTATTGAAGGCATACACCGTCGAAATACAGGCTGACGTCGACCTCACCGGCATCGACACGGACGCGCTCGCGGTGCTCGCCGAACGCGCGCTCAGCAAGGAAGCGGTTGCCAGTCCCGCCGAACTGAGCATCCTCCTTACGGATGACGCCGCGGTTCAAGAACTGAACCGCCAGTACCGCAACACCGACGCCCCGACGGACGTACTGTCGTTCGCGCAAGCTGAGGGCGACACTTTCGCCCACCCCGACGCCGCGAGTGCGCTGATGCTTGGCGACATCATCATCTCCATCGACACAGCGCGACGCCAGGCGGCCGAGTACGCGGTCACGCTGCAAGATGAAGTCGCACACCTGCTCGTCCACGGCATCTTGCATCTGCTCGGCTACGACCACGAAGTGCCGGACGAGGCAGACATCATGCGCGCCCACGAAGACGCCATTCTCGGCACGGCGCATCATCACTGATTGGATGCGGGATGCGGGATGCGGGATGGGATCACGCGAAACGTGACGCCGCGCAACCTCGCCCCCACCGTAGCGCGGGCTTTCAGCCCGCGCGTGCCACCAATTCGAGCCACGCGCAGTCCCGACGCCGGTGTACCGACATCGAGTGCCGCAACGACGCCGTTAGACCCACAGAACAGCCTTTGCGCTCCTCTGCGTCCTTTGCGTCTTTGCGGTGAACCGGCGGCTACGCGAACACGTTGACAGCGCGTTGCGCTGCTTCGATCAACGGGAACGGATACACGAACACCGCCGCCACACCGGCGGCGCACGCCAGCAGCATCGCCTGCGTCGTCGCGGGCGAGACGATCGGCTCGTCGTTTTCCGATTCGCCGAGGTACATCTGCCGCGCGATACTCAAGTAGTAGAACGCGGATATCACGGTATTCAGCACCGCGATCACCACCAGCCACACCAGATCGGCGCCGATGCCCGCGTTGAAGATGTACATCTTCGCCCAGAACCCCGCCGTCGGCGGCAACCCGGTCAGTGACAGCAGGCAGAACGTCAGCACTGCCGCCGCGATCGGCGCGCGGCGAGCAATGCCGGCGTAGTCGCGGATCTCGTCGCTGCCGGTGCGGTTCGAGATCGCCATCACGGCGAAGAATGCGCCCAGATTCGTGAACGCGTACGTGGCGACGTAGAACAGGACGCCGCTCGCGCCAAACTGTCCGCCATCACTCGCGGAGACAGCCGCGAACCCCACGAGCAGGTTGCCAGCCTGCGCGATCGAGCTGTAGCCGAGCAAACGCCGCACGTTCGTCTGACGCAGCGCCATCACGTTACCGACGGTCATCGATACCGCGGCCAGCACGGCGAACAGCATCTTCCATTCGCCGCCGACGAACGTATCCGTGCCGAATCCCTCGAAGAAGATCCGCAGCACCACCGCGAACGCCGCCGCCTTGCTGCCGACCGAAAGGAACGCCGCGACCGGCGTCGATGCACCCTCGTACACGTCCGGCGTCCACATCTGAAACGGCACGATCGCCATCTTGAAGCCAAACCCCGCGGCGATGAACACCATGCTGACGATCAGCGCCGAACGAATGCCCGCGTCGCCGCTCGCGATCGCGTCAGCGATGCTCGGCGCGCCATCCGTCGTCAGCAGCCGCGTCGTGCCGGAGATGCCGAAGAGAAACGCCATACCGTACAAGGCCACCGCCGACGACACAGCACCGAGCAGCAGATACTTTAGCGCCGCTTCGCTGCCCTTATCGTCGCGCAGCAGGCCCGCGAGGATGAACTGCGTGATAGAGGTCAGCTCCAGCGCGACGAAGATCGTGACGAGGTCGCGGGAGCCGGCGAGCAGCATCATTCCCGTCGTCGCGATGAGTACCAGCGCAAAGAACTCCGCCTGGTGCTCGCCGAACCGTTCCATGTAGTCGAGCGACGCGATGATCACCGCCGCTGTGACGCCGATAAACAGGAAGATGAAGAAGATACTGAAGTTGTCGAGCGCCATCGAGTCGCTGAAGAATGACGCCTCGCGTTCGCGCAAGATGAGCGTGACCAGATACACAGCGGCGCCCGCAAGCCCGGCGAGCGCGAGTCCGGCTAGCCACTTGACGTGACGGCGAGGGATGACAAGATCGGCGAGCAGGATCAGCCCGGCGGTCGCCATCACCACCAGTTCCGGTCCCAGTCTGTCGAAGTCTGCCAGCACGCGCTTCTCCCCGCCCTACGCCAGCGCCTGGATGATGTTGACCATGCCCGTATCGATCACATCCACGACGATCGCCGGATACACGCCAACGCCCACGATCACGACGACCAGCGCCGCCATCGGCAGGCGCTCCCACCAGGCGTCCGCATCGGGCAGCGCCGCCCACCGCTCGTTGCGCGGCCCGTAGAACACGCGCTGGATCATCCATGTGATGTAACCCGTCGCGAGCAGCACACCGAACACCGAGATGATCGTCGGCGCTGTGTACTTGTCGAAGCTGCCCAGGAACACCATCATCTCCGACACGAACCCGGACATCGCCGGCAATCCGAGCGCCGCAAGTCCTGCGATCACCATCACCACAGCCGTCAGCGGCATCGTGTGCGCCAATCCCGAAAGCTCATCGAGATTTCGTGTGTGCGCGCGGTCGTAGATGATACCGACCATCACGAAGAGCAGCCCCGTAATCGTGCCGTGTGTGAACATCTGCAGCGCCGCGCCGTTCAGGCTGACGTGCCCCAGCGCCGAAATGCCGAGCAGCACATAGCCCATGTGGCTGATGCTCGAATAGGCGATCAGCCGCTTCAAGTCTTTCTGCCGGATCGTCAGGATCGCGCCGTAGATGACGGAGATCGCCGCCAGCGACGCCAGCCAGACGCCGTAGTCGCGCGCCGTTTCCGGCATCAGCGTGACGAGGATGCGCAGGATGCCGTAGCCGCCCATCTTCAGCAGCACGCCGGCGAGGATCACCGAAACGGCGGTCGGCGCGTCGGTGTGCGCGTCAGGGAGCCACGTATGCAATGGAAAGATCGGCAACTTCACAGCGAACGCGACGAAGATAAGGCCGAAGATCGCCCACAACGGCAGCAGCGTGTTGGTGATGTCGCTCTGTTGCAGCGCCACCATGTCGAACGTCGCGTTCGGTTCGGCGCTAAAGCCCATCACGAGGAACCCGACGAGCATCAACGCCGATCCGGCGACGGTGTAGAGCACGAACTTCATCGCGCTGTACTCCTTGCGGCCGCTGCCCCACACCGAGATCAGCATGTACATCGGCAGCAGTTCGACTTCCCAGAACAGGAAGAACATCATCAGATCGAGCGACGTGAAGACGCCGAGCACGCCCGTCTCGAGCGCCAGCAGCCACAGAAAGTATTCCTTCGTACGCAGTTCGATCCCGAACGACACGAGCGTCGCCACGACGAACAGGAACGTCGTTAGCAGCACCATCGTCATGCCGAGACCGTCCACCCCCATGTGGAACTGCACGTCGAAGCCGGCAGTCGCCGCATCGATCCACGTCGCCTGCGATTCGAACTGGAACGGATTCACGGAAACTTCGCCGGGGCTCCGATCGAACGCGATCACGAGCACCACGGAACCGACGAACGATGTCAGCGTCGCCAGCAGCGCCAGCCATTTCGCCTGCCCGGTGCTTTCACGCGGTACCGTCAGCATGACGACGCCGGCGGCGACAGCCGGGAAGAACACGGTGAAGATCAGCAGCCCGTTCATGCGCTACCTCTCCACCAGAATCAGCATCAACACTGTCCCGACGAGCAAGCCGCCGAAGCCCAGGCTGCCATATGCCTGAAACGAGCCCGACTGCAAGCGCCGCAATCCCTCACCCGCGCGGCGCGTCACGAACCCTGAGCCGTTGACCACGCCATCGACGACGTTCGTGTCGAACCATTGCGCGACGCGCGTGCCCGTGCGGTAGAGGCCATCGCGGATCATCACGCGCTCGTATAGTTCGTCCATGTAGTATTTGCGCTCGACGAGCGTGTGCAACGGCCCGAACGCGCGGCGCAGGGACTCCGCTGAGATCGCCTTCGCTTCATACACCGCGTACGCCATGACAATGCCACCGATCGCCAGAACGGACGATCCGATCGCAATCGGCCACGAAAACTCCCCGTGATGCAGCGCTTCCGCCGACGACTCCGGCAGCGCACCTTCCAGCAAATGCGCCAGTCCGTGAAACGGCTCGCCGGGGAGATTGATCAAGCCCGCGAGCGCGGCAGGCACAGCCAGGATGAGCAGCGGCAGCGCCATCACCAGCGGCGACTCGTGTGGCTTGCCGCCGTGTGTGTCGGCGCCTTCGCCGTGTTCGGGCGGTTCGCCGCCCTTGTACTCGCCGTGGAACGTCATGAAGATCGCACGGAACGAATAGAACGCCGTCATGAACACGACAGCCATCGCCACCCAAAACAGCAGCTTGTCATCGTGCCACGTCGCACCGAGGATCTCGTCCTTTGACCAGAAGCCAGCCAGCGGGAAGACACCCGCAAGACTGAGCGAACCGATCACGAACGTCGCGTACGTGATCGGCATGTAGCTCCGTAGCCCGCCCATCTTGCGCATGTCGAACGTCCCCGTCGCGTGGTTCACCGAACCGGAGCCGAGGAACAACAGCGCCTTGAAGAACGCGTGCGTTACCAAATGAAAGATCGCTGGTATGTAGCCACCGACGCCGAGCGCCAGCATCATGTAGCCGAGCTGACTGATCGTCGAGTACGCCAGCACGCGCTTGATGTCCGTCATCACGAGCCCGATCGACGCCGCGAAGATCGCCGTGAACCCGCCGACGTACGCGACTGTCGTCATCGCTTCGTCCGACGCCTGGAACACCGGGAACATGCGCGCGACGAGATAGACACCCGCCGCGACCATCGTCGCCGCGTGAATCAGCGCCGAGACCGGCGTCGGGCCCTCCATCGCATCCGGCAGCCAGACGTGCAGCGGAAACTGCGCCGACTTGCCGATCGCGCCGGCGAACAGCCCGAGCGCGAACAGCGTGATCACCGTGTCCGAGAGCGCGCCCGCCTGCGCCAGTTCCTGGATCACCGGAATGTCGAACGTGCCCGCCTTCGTCCAGATCAGCAGCACGGCCACCATGAAACCAATGTCGCCGAGCCGCGTGACGATGAATGCCTTCTTCGCAGCGTCGGCGGCGGACTTCTTGTGGAACCAGAAGCCGATCAGCAAGTACGAGCCCAGCCCGACGAGCTCCCAGAAGATGAAAATCATCAGGATGCTATCGAACATCAGCATCCCGATCATTGCCGCTGTGAACAACGACATCCACGCGAAGTAGCGCGAGTAGCCGCCGTCGCCGTGCATGTATCCCTGCGAGTAGACCTGTACCAGCAGCGACACCGACGTAACCACGACGAGCATTACCGCGCTCAGACCGTCGATGTTCAGCGCGATCCGCACTTCCAGGCTCTGGCCACCAATGCGTTGCAGGATCTCGTTGTCGGCGCGAATCGTCAGCCATTCGTACGAACCGAACGCCAGCCGGTGCCCGTCGCTGTCGATGACGCTGTCGAGCGTCCACAGCGCGCACGCGAACGCCGCGCCGACGGCAGCGATCGTCACGTACCCCGAAAGCCGCGGATACGGCCTCGTCACAAACCCGATCGTCAGCATGGACACGACCGGCAGGCAGAAGATCGCCCAGACAACGCCCTCAGGCACCGTTGGCAAGATCATCGTTCGTCACCGCCCGTCGACGTTCGATGCGAAGCTGGATCGCGCGTTTCGTCGGTTCGCCCCGATCCGACCGCTCGTAGCGGCGGAGCTTCATCTCCGCGAACACGCATCGTTCCGCCACCGAACCGCAGGGACCACGACGCGCAGCGGCGCCGCGCGACACGCGCGCATCGCATCCCAGCCATCATCCCGCCGACAACCAACCTCTAACCTCTCACTTCCACTCGACTAGATCTTCCGCAGGATCTCCGCCGCCACGTGCGTCTTGCTGTCCGGCACCCAGATCTCGCGCGGCTCCGACATCGCCACGTCGCTCTGCAACGGCGGCACGATCTGGTTCGAGATCCCCTCGGCGTCGAAGAGTTCCTTCCACACCTCCGCGGCGTATCCGTTCTTCACATCCATGAACTTCGCCCACACGTCAGCGCGTCTCCGTCGTTACCACCGCAGCATGTCGATCTCGTCGATGTTCACTGTCTCACGGTGCCTGTACACCGCCACGACCAGCGCGAGCGCGACGGCGGCTTCCGCCGCCGCCACAGTGATCACGAACGTCGCGAACACCTGCCCGTCGAGAGGCCGCTCGGACTCGACGAACCGCGAGAACGCCAGCAGCGTCACGTTCACGGCGTTCAGCATCAGCTCTACGCCCATCAGAATGCCGACGGCGTTCCGCTTCGACAACGCCAGGTACAACCCGATAGCAAACAGCATCGCGCCAACGACGAGCACGTGCTCAAGATGCAGCGCCGCCAGCAACACGTCTGGCATCACTCCGCTTCCTCACGCGTCAGCACGATCGCGCCGATCATCGCCGTCAGCAGCAACACTGACGCCACCTCGAACGGGACGACGTACGGCTTGAGAAACGCCTCGCCGAGCGACGCAGCCGTCGTGGTGAACGCGCCGCGGTCCGAGATCGCCCACTCCGTGTCGTACGCGACGAACACCAGCACCGCCAGCACCAGGCCCGACAGCACTGCCGCCGGCGCCTGGAACTGCGTCGAGGAGTTCTTCCGGTCAGCGGCGGGCGTCAGCATGATCGCGAACGTCATCAGCACGCCGACCGCGCCCGCATAGATCAACACCTGCACTACCGCCACGAAATCAGCCGACAGCACGATGTAGATTCCCGCGACACCGACGAACGTCAGCGCCAGAAACAGCACCGCGTGAATCAGATCACGCACCGCCGCGACCATCAGCGCACAGGCGATCGTTGTCGCAGCGAGCACCCAGAACGCCACCACGATGCCGGCGTCGTCAATCAACGGCCCTTATGCCTCCAGGTACGAGCGGGAAGCCCCCGCGGCGGGTGTCATGCGCTAGATCGCCGTCTTGCCGGATGCCGTCGTGCCGGTGCGCGTGGCCTGCGGCGTGCCGACGGCCACCGCCGGCAACGACGGTACATCGATGTTCGAGTAGAATCGCGGCCGGTCCGGGAAGCGCTGAAACTTCGGTGCGAACGTCTTCACCCACGCCACGATCAGCGCCACCGCGAAGATGTTGTTGATGACGATGAACGCCGGCAGCACGACAGCCGCGCTCCAGCCCGTCTCCTCCCACAACACGACTTCGCCGGCGACCAGCACGATGTTGAGGAGCGCCATCGGCGTCATCCACTTCCACGCGAACGCCATCAGTTGGTCGATGCGGAACCGCGGCAGCGTCCCGCGCGTCCAAACGAAGAGGAAATACACGGTGTAGATCTTGCCGATGTAGATCATCCATCCCGGCACGATCTCGTCCAGCTTGTACGCCCACCAGCCGCCGAGAAACAGCGTCGCGATGATCGCCGAGATCGCCACGCAGTTGATCAGTTCCGCCGCGTAGTACAACCCGAACTTCATCCCTGAGTACTCGACGTGGTAGCCGCCCGCGATCTCCGACTCCGCCTCGGCAAGGTCCGCCGGAGTCCGGTTCAGTTCTGCCGACGACGACATGAAGTAGATGAGGAACGCCAGCGGCTGCAGCATGAGCAGCGGCACCCAGTAGTTTTCCTGGAACAGCACGATGTTGCCGAGATTCATCGTGCCCGTGAAGAGCACGACGCCCAGCAGCGACAGCACGATCGGTATCTCGTACGTCACCAGCATCGCGATCACGCGCATCGACCCGAACAGCGCGTACTTGTTGTTCGATCCGTAGCCGCCGATGAACACCGCCAGCGCCGCTAGCGACGACATCGCGAAGATGTACACGATGCCGACATCCAAATCGGCAAGCGTCATGTTGCGGCCCCACGGCATCACCGCCAGCAATGCGATCCCGGGCACCGTGAACGCGATCGGCGCCGCCGTGAAGACGAGGCCGTCCGCGAGCTTCGGCTGCAGCACTTCCTTCTGCATCAGCTTGATCGCGTCAGCCACAGGCTGCAGCAATCCGAACGGCCCCAGCCGGTTCGGCCCCAGACGCGACTGCATCCGCCCAACAACGCGCCGCTCGATCCAGATGTTGATGATCGCCGCGCCGCCAATGAACGATATGATCGCCAGCGTCCCGAGCAGCCCCGAGATCACATAGACGAGCCAGCCCGGCCCGCCCGCGTCGCGAATCAACTCGAGGATCCCGCCGCTCAAGTTCGAGAGGTCGCGAATATCCCACCAGTGGTCCGTGATGATCGAGAGGAGCGCGATCATCGGTCCACCTCACCGACGTTGATGTCGATGCTGCCCAGTGTCACGATCGCGTCGGCGATCGATTGCCCGATCGTCATCTCCGGCAGCACGCTCAAATTGATCAGCGACGGCGCCCGAACGTGCCAGCGGTACGGCGCCGCGCCGCCGTCACTGACAACGTAAAATCCCAGTTCGCCCTTCGGCGACTCGACGCGCGAATACGCCTCGCCGGCGGGCGGGCGGATCGCCAGCGGCACGTCCGTCTTGTGCGGCCCGCCGGGCAAGTCATTCACGCACTGCCGGATGATCCGCAAACTCTGCTTCATCTCTTCGATGCGGATCACCATCCGGTCGTACGAGTCGCCGTTATACCCGACCGGAATCTCGAAGTTCACGCGGTCGTAGATCGAGTACGGGTCCGCCTTCCGGATGTCCCAGGCGATCCCCGCGCTGCGCAGCATCGGCCCGCTGAGCGACGCATTGATCGCCATCTCCGGCGTCACGACGCCGACGTCGCGCGATCGCATCAAGATGATCTCGTTGCCGACGATCAGCTTCTCGAGTTCGTCGAAGCGGTTTGGCAGATCGTCGTTGATCAGGCGGTCGAGCGCCGGCAGAAATTCGTCCGGGATATCGAACGCGACGCCGCCGATGCGCATGTAGTTCGTCGTGATCCGCGCGCCGCACGTCATTTCGAACAGGTCGAGCACTTTCTCGCGGTCGCGGAACGTGTACATCACCGGCGTCTGCCAGGCGCCACAGTCGTTGATGAACGCGCCCGTCGCCATGCAATGGCTGGCCACGCGCTGCAACTCCGCGAAGATCACACGCAGGTACTGCGCCCGCTCCGGCACCTCGATGCCCGCAAGCTTCTCGACCGACAGGCAGTAGCCGAGGTTGCCCGTCATCGCCGCCAGATAGTCCATCCGGTCCGTGAAAGGGATGTTCTGCGTGTACGTGCGCTCTTCGGCCAGCTTCTCCATGCTCCGGTGCAGGTAGCCGACGATCATCTTCACGTCGACGACGCGCTCGCCATCGATCTTCGCGACCATGCGGAAGACGCCGTGCGTACTCGGGTGCTGCGGTCCGATGTTGACTTCGACGGGTTCAGACGTAATCGGCACGTGTGATGCTTTCCGGCGCTATCGGCCAGTGCCCGGCAGCTTCGGGCGGAACTCGCCGCCCGTCTCGCCGGACACTTGCTTCGGAAACTGGCTCAGGCCCGGCTTCTGTCCGCCCGGCAGCCCCATGAAGTCCTTGCGCAGCGGGTGCCCGGGGAACTTGTCCCACAGAAAAAGGCGCGTCAGGTTCGGGTGCCCCGCGAACTGCACACCCATCAGGTCGTAGATCTCGCGCTCTTGCAGCGTCGCGCCGATCCACAGCGGCATGATCGATGGCACCTCCGGCTGCTCGTGATCGGCCGGCACCTTCACTTCGAAGAGGTGATTCTGCGCCAGCGACGCAAAGTGGTACACGACATCGATCCGCGTGATCACGTCGACGCTGCACATCTGGACCAAAAACTTGCCGTCGAGCTGTTCGTCGTCACGCAAGAACGCCATCGCCTCGAATGCCCGCGCCGGCTCCAGCACGACCCAGCCGTCCGCCACCTCGCGCACCGTGTCCGGCAGTGACGCGCGGATCCGCTCGGCGACTATGGCGCCCGGCAGCGTCACCGTTTTTGGATGCGGGGGCGGATGCGGCATCAGAGCCACTCCATAGCGCCCTTGCGCCACGCGTAGACGTATCCGATGAACAGGATCCCGATGAAAATCAGCGCCTCGACGAACGCGAACAGGCCGAGTTGCCGGTACGCCACCGCCCACGGGTACAGAAACACGGCCTCGACATCAAAGATCACGAACAGCAGCCCGAAGAGGTAGTAGCGCACGTTGTAGCGGACGAGCGCATTCCCCACCGGAACCATGCCGCACTCGTAGATGGACGACTTCACCGGGTCCGGATTCGCCGGCCGGATCTTGAAGACGCCGAGCGCGACCGACGCCACGATCGGGATGAGCGGGAAGATAACGGCAAATACGAGCAGGAAGCCGGCACGACCAAATTGCTCGATCAACGGCTGCGCTCCAAGCCTGAGGACTTTGTGAATTTCAGCGCTATCCGGCGCGAATCATAGCATAGGCCCTACCCCCGAACAACAAGATTTGAAGCCACCGTCGGTGGTTCCGCCCTTGCTCTCGCGCCGCCAGGACTAGGTTCGTCACCAAGCTCGGCCACGAATGTTCACCTACGCCTCCTTGAAGGCTCAAGTGCGGGTTTTCCCTGCCGATGCTCTCCATAGCCGAAGAACGCACACACCCTGGAGGTATCCGATGTCCCGCTACATTCCTGCAGCCCTTACCGCCATGAGCGTCCTCGCGACGGTCGCCATCTCCGTCGCGCCGTGGGCCTGGGGCTAAATCGCCCCGGTCCGATAAGACCTCGCTCGTGCCTCCCGCCTGTGGCGGGGGGCATTTGCGCGTCTGCCCCAGACTGAATGCCCGGCCATCCTGCGCCGATACTTCCGTTAAGGGAGTACCGTGGGGACCGTAACCGCTGCAAACAAACACGCCTTCAGCGCGTCGCTCGCCCTCAGCCTGTTGGCATTGCAGATCGCTGTCATCCGCTGGTCGCCTTCGGCGCTCCCCGTCCGCGTCGTGCTCCCGCTGACGATCGCGCTGGTCCCGCTCGCGCTTTGGCCCCATCGTCGCCGGATCGGCGTCTGGGTCATGTTCGTCGGCATGCTCACGAATCTCGTCGTTATTCTCGCCAACGGCGGCCTCATGCCCATCACGCGCGCCACCGTCGTCGACGCCATCGGTACGGATCGCGCGGCGCAATACGAGTCTGGCGCGTGGATTTCCGGTACGAAGGACGTGCTCGTCGCGTCGGGCGACGGCCATGCCGTCGCGCTCGGCGACAGCATCATCGTCCGGCTTGGCAAGGATGGCTTCGCAGCCAGCCCCGGGGACGTCGTGGTCTGGGCCGGGCTGCTCGTCCTCGCCGCCGAAGCGTCCATCGCCTGGCAACGCCGCCCTCGCACCGAACGCTCGGTGCCAGAAGAAATGCTCAGCCAGCCGCGACGGCTCGTGCCGCCGAACGCTCACCGTCGTCGCTACCGCCGCGTTGCCTAAGCGCGCCTGCGTTCAGTGGCGGCCGTCCAGCCTCCATCGTCCAGCTTCCAGTGCCCGGTGAAAGGCGCCAGGCGCGCGAGAAGCGACGGGTAGCGCGTCACGTATCCGGACGCGCCACCCCGCCACCAAAGTCAGGAAGGCCCACGATAGCGAGGGCAAATCCCACCGCAGGACTTCCGGACAACGACCATCGTACGCGCCCATTCTCACGAATCTCTGACCGCGTTTCGCCGGTCAGAGCGAAGGTTCCCCGTCTCCCTCACGCGGAATTACGGGCCGCGGCACACCGCCCTTCGGAGCGGCGGAAGCTCCAGCTCCGCGAACGCGGGCCCCGAAAACGCCGAAAGCCCGGCATCGCGGCCGGACTTCCGTAACCAAACGCAGCCAATCTGTGACATCTGTGGAAACGAACGGCTACGCCGGTGGCGGCGCGAGCGCATCCACTTTCGCGCGCGCGTCGGCCTTGTCCTTGAACCAGACCGCGTTGATCTCCGTGTACGCCTTCTGTGCGTCCGGCACGTCGTCCTCGGCGAAAATCGCCGTCACCGGGCAGGCCGGCTCACAGGCGCCGCAGTCGATGCACTCGTCAGGGTCGATGTACAGAATCTTGTCGTCGTCACCGTCGTCGTGGATGCAGTCCACCGGGCACACATCGACACAGGACCGGTCTTTTGTACCGATGCACGGGTCCGTAATCACGTAGGTCATGGCGGGCCAGCTCCTTGCTTCTTCGCGTCGCTAACGAGTCCGAACGCATTGTAGAAGCGCCGAGCGGCTAAGTGAAGAGTTTTTCCAACAAATCACTTCGCTTATTATCGGTATCCGGCAACGGTCGCCCGCAAGCGTCGCCCCGAACATCCAGTCACCAGCCGGGGAACCGTCGTACAATGCCCGCGTCTGACCACCAGGCACCAAACACCAGACACCAGTCCACCAACACGAGGAGCCTCAGCATGAAACCAGGCGACCCCGCCCCCGACTTCGCACTCGAAGACGAAAACGGCAACGAGGTGCGCCTCGCCGACTTCGCCGGCGAGTCCGCCGTCGTGCTGATGTTCTATCCCGCCGACAACACCCCCGGCTGTACGAAGCAGCTCTGCACCGCCCGCGACGACGCCGACAAGTATCAGGCCGCTGGCATCGCCGTCTTCGGCGTCAACCCCGCCAACGCCGCCAAACACAAGAAGTTTAGCGAGCGCCACGGCATGACGACGCCCCTGCTCGTCGACCCACACGGCAAGACGTCACGCGCCTACGACGCGCTGATGCCCATCCCCGTCGTTACGCTCGTCAACCGCACCGTCGTCGGCATCGACAAAGACGGCGTCGTGCGCTACTACCAGCGCGGCATGCCGCCCACCTCCGAGATCATCGCCGCGATGACCGGCACGCCCGTCGAGGCGTAATGCGCAGTTCTATTTCGAGTGCGAGGCGCGCGGGATGCCGACCAGACACCAGACACTAGACACCAGCCGCCCAACGCGACGATGAACCTCGATACGCTACGCCACCGCGCCAAATCCGGCGACCTCACGCCGGACGAGATCGCGCTCGTCCGCCAGCACCTGCACGAACATCAGCCCGAAGCGATCCGGCGCGCCGCACTCGCGATCGCCGGCGACTACCTCGAAGCATCCTCCGACGCTTCGCTCATGTTCGACCTGATCCGCCTCAGCGAAGATGAGGCGCCCGAAAACGAAGCGATCCGCACAGATGTAGTCCGCGCGCTTGCCCGCGCAACCGGCTACCGCGGCCAAACGGTCACGTTCGAGCTGTAGCCCCGCCGGTGCAGCACCACCACGCTCTAACCACCCGAGAAGACGGCGCCTGAGCAACGTAGGGGTGTACACCCACTCAGTCATCTCCTCGCCATCGACGATCATGTGAGCGACTCGAAGGAGACTTCAATTGGCGACATCAGACACGCAATGCAATGACGGCGAGAACCATAGCTTTGGCGGTGGGTGGGCCGATGCCCTTATGCCGGATCAGATTAACGAGCTGATTGAGAAACCGTCGCAGGAATCCGTAACCCGCGTGTCGATGGCGCGCAGATAGTGCACGCGCTGCGGCGGCGTACAGGACATCATTTTCACGGGTACCTTGCTGCGAATGTGGATCGGCGCAACGCAGCCTGTAATGGAGTAGATCTCCATGCGCAAGGCAGTAGGCGTCCATCTCAAGAAGGCCGGATTCTGGATCTTCAGCCAGCACCGGGTAATGCTCGGTAGCCGCTGGTACGTCAAGATTCGTAGGCGAACGTTCGCGTACATCCGTTCCGAGAAGAGCGCTGCCGTCCTGATCCTGCAGGAGCCTGGCCGCGCGCTGTGGGCAGTGGGTGGGGACTTCTACTGGGACTCGGATTGCCACAGTGCCGATGAGATCGAGCTCCTCGTCTGGGATCGCGCGAGGCGGAAGGATGCGAGGGTCGAGAGGCTTCGCAAGATCAAGGCCCGCCCTATCGACGCAGCGAAGCGTCGTAGAGAGCGCATACCTGATGACTCTCGCGCGTTCGTTTGGAGCAGAGACGGGGGTACCTGCGCCAGGTGCGGCAGCGACGAAGATCTTCAGTTCGACCATATTGTTCCATTCGCGAAAGGCGGAGGGGACCAGCATCGATAACCTCGAGCTGTTGTGTGGCGGTTGCAACCGAGACAAGAGCGACTCGATCGTGTAACACACGGCGGCGCTCGGCTACCTCGCTTGGGCAGCGACCCAACCCCATCCCGTCAGCCTTCAATCCACTCAACCCCGCTTACTTCCCCGCACCGCGCTTCACAAGAAAAAACTCAAGCGAATCCGCCAGCGCCAGCCACGACGCCTCGATCATGTCCGTGCTCGCGCCAACCGTCGTCCAGAAATGCTCGCCGTCCGATGACTCGATCAGTACGCGCACGGCAGCGCTCGTCCCCGCCGCGCTGTCGATGATCCGCACCTTGAAGTCGACGAGCTTCACGGCGTAGATCGTCGGGAAGAACTCGACGAGCGCCTTCCGCACTGCGGCGTCCAGCGCGTTCACCGGGCCGTTGCCTTCGGCCGCCGTCTGGCGCAGATCACCGTTGATGCGTACCTTCGCCATCGCTTCGGCCTGCATCTCGCGATCGTGGCCGGCGTGCAGCGCGGCGCGGCGCTCGACGATCCAGAAGTCCTCCAGCTCGAACGGCGCGACGTAATCTGGCCGGACCCGCCGCACCAGCATTTCAAACGACGCCTCCGCGCCCTCGAACTGGTAGCCCTTCGATTCCTGCTCGTTCACCATCTCCTGCAGCTTGCGCGCTTCGTCGCGGTCGAGCTCGAACTCGTAGCCGCGCTCCTTCAGCTTTTGCTGGATCGCGCGGCTGCCGCCCATCTCCGACACGATCAGCCGCCGCGCGTTGCCGACTGATTCCGGCGGCACGTGCTGGTAGCTACGGTCCGTCTTCAGCACCGCAGCCACGTGCAGCCCACCCTTGTGCGTGAACGCGCTCGTCCCCACGTACGGCTGATACGGCGACGGCACCATGTTGACGACTTCGCTGACGTAGTGGCTCACCTCCGTCAGCATCGCCAACTGCGCGTCGCTGACAACGTCCATGCCAAGCTTCAGCTTGAGGTTCGCAATGATGCTCAGCAGATTCGCGTTGCCGCAGCGCTCGCCGTAGCCGTTGACGCACGCCTGCACCTGCTGCACACCCTCGGCCACCGCCGCCAGCGTGTTCGCCACCGCAAGCTCGGCGTCGTTGTGCGTGTGGATGCCGAGCGGCACATCAACCGCCGCTTGCACGGCCCGCACGGCTGCGACAAGCTCCGGTGTCGTCATGCCGCCGTTCGTGTCGCACAGCACGAGGCAGTCCGCGCCCGCGCTCGCCGCCGCCTTCAAACACTGCACCGCGTACGTGGCGTTCGCGCGATACCCGTCGAAGAAATGCTCCGCGTCGAAGAAGACGACGCGTCCGTTCGCCTTCATCAGTCGCACCGAATCGGCGATCATCGCGACGTTCTCTTCGAGGCTCGTCTCCAGCACGTCGCGCACGTGCATGTCGTGCGTCTTGCCGACGAGAGTCACGACGGACGTCTGCGCGTCGAGCAGCGCGCGCAGATTCGGATCGCCTGCCGCATCGCCGCCGGCCTTGCGCGTCGAGCCAAACGCCACCATGCGCGCGTGCTTCAATTCCAGCGACTGCGCCCGCGCGAAAAACTCCGCGTCTTTCGGATTGCTGCCCGGCCACCCGCCCTCGATGTAATCCACGCCCAGCTCGTCCAGCTTGCGCGTGATCTTCAGTTTGTCTTCGACCGACAGCGACATGCCCTCCATCTGGGCGCCATCGCGGAGCGTCGTGTCGTACAGTTCGACCTTCATGTGGGGTGGTTCTCCTGAATCAGACGGCGAGCACCGCGTGCCAGACGTCGGGCCATACCTGTCGCGCGGCTATCGAGCCGGCAGGCGGCCAATGTCGCCCCGCGGCGATGAACCGCGGGCCACGTACACCTCAGGAGTCATTGTGTGATGCATAACGCCCGCAGACTACCACATCGCCCGGGCCGCACCGACCGCACTCGCGCACGGCGATCGGACGCGCGATACTGCGGCGACGAAGCGGACTGCCACGCGCAGGTCCGGAGCGCGAGCGAGGATGGCACACCCGACCACCCGTGGCTGACGAACCTACCAAACCTGACGCACCGCCCGCACCCCCGGAACCGGGCAACGCCCCCTCCCCGGATGAACACAGCCGCTACCGCGTTCCGCGCACCAGCGTCATGTCGGACGTCGAAACCTCGGAAATCGTCCGCGGCAACAAGCCCGGCAATCGCTTCGCCCGCCGCGTCCGCGCCGGCGACCGCCGCTTCGAGCGCGGCGAAGAAGAGGGCACGTTCCGCGCAACCGACCGCGCCACCGCCCCGCGCACCGGCGCCGCACGATTCTGGCTGCGCATCCGCCGCGTCACCGTCGGTTCGCCGATCTCGTCTGAGCACAGCGAAGAGCAGCGCCTCCCGAAGTCCAAAGCGCTCGCCGTCTTCTCGTCCGACGCTCTCTCATCGAGCGCTTACGCCACCGACGAAATCCTGCTCGTCCTCGTCGCCGCGTCGGCCGCCGGCGCGCTCAGTTATTCGATACCGATCGCGCTCGCCGTCGGCGTGCTGCTGGCCGTCGTCACGTTCTCGTACCGCCAGACGATCCGTGCCTACCCGAGCGGCGGCGGCGCCTACATCGTCGCCCGCGACAACTTTGGCGATGTCGCCGGCCTCACCGCCGCGGCGGGGCTCTCCGTCGGCTACATCCTCACCGTCGCCGTCTCGATCGCCGCGGGCGTGGTCGCCGTCGTGTCCGCCTTCCCCGAACTGCAGGACGCGCGCGTCGCGATCGCCATTGTGGCCGTCGCGCTGATCACGCTGCTCAACCTGCGCGGCATCCGCGAATCCGGCACCATCTTCGCCATACCAACATACGGCTTCATTCTCGCCTTCGGCGCACTGATCGTCGCCGGCTTCATCCGCCTCCTGCTCGACCCGGGTCTCACCGCCGACGAGCCCTCCGGCATCCACGTCGCGACCACCACGGCGCCGTTGTGGTTCGTCGTGCTGCGCGCGTTCTCGTCCGGTTCGGCGGCGTTGACCGGTGTCGAAGCGATCTCGAACGGCATTCCCGCATTCAAGAAACCGGAGCCGCAAAACGCCGCCACCACCCTGATGATGATGGCCGTGATCCTCGCCGCGCTGTTCATCGGGATCACGATCCTCGCCGCCATGCTCGACGTGCGTCATTCGGGCGAGATCTCCGCCCCGGCACAGATCGCCAAGACGGTCTTCGGCGAATCGATCATCTTCTATCTGATCCAGGCGTTCACGGCGTTGATTCTCTTTCTCGCCGCGAACACCGCGTACGCCGACTTTCCGCGCCTCAGCTCCATCCTCGCCCGCGACAAGTTTCTGCCGCACCAGTTTCTCTTCCGCGGCGACCGGCTCGCCTTCTCAAACGGCATCATCGTCCTCGGCATCGCGTCGGCCATCCTGCTCGTCATTTTCGAGGCCGACGTCAACCGGCTGATTCCGCTCTACGCGTTTGGCGTCTTCCTGTCGTTCACGCTGTCGCAGGGCGGCATGGTGAAGCACTGGTTGCGCATCAAAGGCCCCGGCTGGCACCAGAGCATCGTCATCAACTTCATCGGCGCCGCAACGACAGGCGTCGTCGCGATCATCGTCGGCGGCACGAAGTTCATGGATGGCGCCTGGATCGCCATGGTGTCGATCGTCGTCCTCGGCCTGATTCTCTGGTCGATCTACCAGCATTACCAGGGTGTCGAGCGCAAGCTGCAGGTGCCCCGCGGCTCCATTCTCGAAACGAAACCCCACCACCGTCAGGCCGTCATCGTGCCCGTCGATGAGATCAATCTCGCGACGCTGCGCACCGTCGAGTACGCGCGCACCGTCTCGCCCAACGTGACAGCGCTGCACATCACCGATAACCTGGAACTGGGCCAGGAACTGCGCGCCGAATGGGAGTCGGCCGTGCTCGATGTGCCGCTCATCCTGATCGATTCGCCGTACCGCTCGTTCGTCGCGCCCGTGCTCTCGTACGTCGATGCGCTCGATCGCGCCGACCCCGGCCAGTACGTCACCGTCGTCCTGCCGGAGTTCCGCACCGAATGGCCCTGGCAGCGCTGGCTGCACAACCAGTCCGCCCGACGACTCAAGAACGCGCTCTCCGAGCGCCCGAACACGGTGATCATCGAGGTGCCCTACCACCTCGCGAGCGACATCGAGCAACCCGCCGGGAGCTAGCCGACGAGCCGTCATCAGCAGCGTACGCACCAACCACCCGAAACGCCGTCGTAGCGCGGGCTTTCAGCACGCGAGGGCGTCGAATGGCAGGGAGGCTGCCACCCCTCATCTGTCCATCTGTCCGCATCTGGGCTTGAAGAGGGAAAAATGAAGAAACCAGAGCGCCCGAAGTATGTTGACGGGGTTTCGCGCTCTGGTCTCTTCTGAAGAAGCCCCATCTACGTGTGTGCTCTTCACGTGGATGGTTTCGCCTTACACCATCATTATCGTCATTGCTCGTTAAAAAACGATGCGTCGATCCCTAACAAACACCCATCCCGGTGCGTCAATTTCGCGTACACGAAGCTGAGCCCGAATCCGCCCGCCCGCTGCTCGAACGCGCCGGGACCGGTTGCTATAGTGAACGCCGCAGCCCGCACGGAGCACTCTTGAACAAGATCACCAGCCTGAAGTGGAACGTCATCGCGCCGGCATGCTTCCTCGCCGCGGCGCTGATTGCCGTCGTCTGGTTCGACGTCACGTCCGGCGGCGAAGCTACGCCCGAGCCCTTCATCGGTGAAATTGGCACCCCCGTGCGCAGCGCCTACGTTCCGGAACCGACGCCTGCTGCCGCCGTCGTCCCCACCGCTGTGGTCCGGCCGGGCACCGACGTCGCCGCCGGCACGCCCGAACTGCGTGATACACGGCGCCGCACCGACCTGCTACTCCTGCTCAGCGCCGCAACCACGGTCCGTGCCGCCGAGGGCGAGTTTCCGACGACGAACGGCAACGTCCAAACCCTCTGCGTCTTCGTCGAGTACGACATCGGCTGCACCCTGGAAGACGCCCTCGGCTCGCCGCCCCCCGTCGATCCGCTCGGCAACCCGGGCGAGAACGGCTACTGGTACGTCTCCGATGGCGACACGATGGAGATCTTCGCCTCGCTCGAAGGCGATATCCCCGACGCCGACATCTGCCCCACTCAGAACGAACAGCTACAGCGACAGCCAAACCTCATCTGCGTCGGCGCACCGTAGAGGAGCAGGCACTTGTCCCTTTTCAGCAAACGCGAAGCCGGCCCCGGCGACGACAACCGCCTCCCGCCGGGACAGAAGCTCACCGATGGCTGGCCCGTGCTTCACTACGGCGGCATCCCGGAGCTCGATCTCGCGACGTGGAAGTTCTCAATGGTGGGCCTCGTCGACGACGAAGCGCACTTCACCTGGGACGAGTTCATGGCGCTGCCGCAAACCACCATCAAGTCCGACGTGCATTGCGTCACGCACTGGAGCAAGTACGAGAACGACTGGACCGGCGTCGCCATCGCCGACGTCCTCAAGCACGTCAACCCGCAGCCGAACGCCAGGCACGTGATGCTCCACAGCCACGGCGGCTACACCACCAACATCCCGCTCGATGAACTCGCCGCCAGCGACGTGCTCTTCGCGCACTCCCACAACGGCGCTCCGCTGACAAAAGAGCACGGCTGGCCGCTTCGCCTCGTGCTGCCGAAGCTCTACTTTTGGAAGAGCGCCAAATGGGTCCGCGGCATGGTCTTCATGGAAGACGAAAAGCCCGGCTTCTGGGAGATGTACGGCTATCACATCCACGGCGACCCCTGGACCGAAGAGCGCTACTCCTGACCCCGCCGCGCGCGATGCTGCATCATGATTGCGTTCGGTGCGCCACTCCATCCGAACCCACCACTCATCCGACGTTCGACCCCCGGCTTCCCGTTTCTCGCTTCCCGCCTCTCGCTTCCCGCCTTGCCTCGATCCCGTCCGCCCGTTAGATTCCACCCAGCGTCCTGCCGCTAATGTTCGGGGTGAACGTGCCCTCTTTCAGCCTCGTCCCGCACAAGGTTTCGGCGCGCTTCACCGACCCCCTCGTCGCACCACTCGCCGCCATCGGCATCACGCCCAACATGATCTCCGTCGTCGGATTCGCCGGTAACGTCGCCGCCGGCTGTCTCGCCGCTGGTGGCCACTTCCTCGCCGCCGGCATCGTCATGCTCATCTTCAGCGCGCTCGATCTGCTCGATGGCGCGCTCGCCCGCCGCACCGGCACCGTCACGCGCTTCGGCGCCGTCTTCGATTCCGTGCTCGACCGCCTCTCCGAAGCCGCCGTGCTCGCTGGCCTGCTTTTTCACTTCACCGAGATCGGCGGCCACACGATGGAGATCGCTCTGATCTACGCTGCCATCGTCGGCTCGATCATGGTCAGCTACGTCCGCGCCCGCGCCGAAGGCATCGGCCTAGAACTGCGCGAAGGACTCTTCACCCGCGCCGAACGCGTCATCCTGCTCGCGGGTGCGCTGATCATCGGCAGCGTTACGATCGTCTGGGCGCTCTGGATACTCGCCGTGCTCTCGCACCTCACAGCCGCCCAGCGCGTCTACAACGTTTGGCAACGCACACACGACGATGCACCCGTGCAGCCATGATCGAAAAACCAGACATGCCGGCCACCACAACCGCGCCGTCTCCCGCGCAGCGCGCCGCTAAAGCGAGCGCTGGAGCGTCAGCGGACACCACGACGCGCCTGCTCAACTACGATCTGGCGCAGCCACTCGCCTTCGCCGCGCTAGCAATCGTCTACGCGCTGAGCCGCGCGCCGTTCATCAACGTCGGCTACGGCACCGACCCCGACGCGTGGCGCGTTGCGCTGTCCGGCTACTGGCTCTGGGATCACGCCGAGTTCTACCCGTCACGTCTTCCCGGGTATCCGGTGCAGGAACTCGCCAGCGCCGCCGTCATCAAGGGCGGCTGGCTGGCGACGAATTCCCTGACGGTGCTCGTCTCGATCGTTGGCCTCTGGTTCTTCGCGCGCATCGCGTCCCTGCTCGAACTGCCGAACCGCGCCGTCATCGTCGTCGCCTTCGCGTTCACGCCGTTGCTCTGGATCAACAGCATGACGACGATGGACTACATGTACGCGCTGACGTTCATCCTTGCCGCGTACTACTTCCTCATCGTCCGCAGGAGCTTCGTCGCCGGCATCATGCTCGGACTGGCGATTGGCTCACGGTCGACGTCCGTGTTCATGCTGCTGCCGCTCGTCGTCTACATGTGGCGCGATGGCCGGCGAAACGAGATTCGCGCCTTCATCGTCACCGCCGTCGCAGTGTCTTTCGTCGCCTGGCTGCCCATCTACTGGAAGTACGGCATCGAGTTCTTCAACTTCTACGACAGTAAGGTCGGCTACCTGAACGTCCTCCGCCTGCTCGGCAAAGACACGCTCGGACTGCTCGGCACCATGGCCGTCATCGCCGCCATCGTCATTTCACTGCCACGACTCGTCCATCTGCCAGCCAACGCGCTTCGCGACAAGCACGTCGATGTTTGGCTGCTCGCCATCGTCGTCACCATCGTCTCGTTCAGCCGTCTCCCGCATGAAGCGGCCTATCTGATCCCGGTCTATCCGTTCGGCTTCTTCCTGATGGCCCGGTACTTCCAGAAGTGGGTACTCGCCGGCACCGTCGCCGTCATCATCGTTGCCGGCTTCGTCGACCTCACGTCGCCGGGCGACGAGATCAACAGCGAAGCGTTCACCAACGCACAGTTCGGCAACGGACTGATCCTCTCGAACCGCGACACGCAACTAGCCCAGCGCGACTTCGTCCGCGACATCGAGGCGCTCGATATTCCCGACAACACCGCCGTCTCGCTCGGATTCATCTACCCGCAGTTCGCCGTCCGCAACCGCGAGAGTCTCGATATCGGCCTGCTCGAAAAGGACGCATCATCGATCAGCCAGCTCTCGGACAAAGGCAAGGCCGACGATGACGAGCGCCGGATTACCTACGTGTGGCTTTTCGACTACGAGGACTTCCAGCGCTACAAGGTGCAGGGGTACACCTTCATGTTTACGCTCGACGCCGGACGGAGCACCGCCGGCCTCTACGACTACCGCCCCGGATTGTTCGGCGCGAAAGCCATCGATCTCGGCCGCGGACCTTCGGGTGGCGCCGGCGCCGCACGCACCGACCGCTGATCGTGAGCTTCGCCACCGACGCCGGCTATCTGCGCTATCAGTACGGCGACGCCGACAAGCTCCGCATCCGCTACGAGAGCCACGCCCGTTACAGCACGAACAACACGCCGAGCTTCGCCGAATGGCTGCTCGCCCACGTCGGCGCATCATCGGGCATGACGCTGCTCGATGCCGGGTGCGGACCGGGCGTCTACCACCGTACACTGACCGCCAACGGCGTCCGCATCATTGCGTCCGACATGTCCGCCGGCATGGTCGGCGCAACGCGCGAACAGGCACGCGACAAACACCTCGATGTCCGTCCGCTGATCGCCGACGTGCAACACCTGCCGTTCGGCGCGGCAACGTTCGGCCGCGTGATGGCCAATCACATGCTCTACCACGTGCCCGACCAGACGGCTGCGCTCGAAGAACTGCGCCGAGTCGCCACGCCGGGCGCTCGCATCGTCCTCGCCACGAACGCCGCCGACAACGGTGCCCGTCTCTACGACTTGCATGCAACAGCATGCCGCGCCATCGGCCTCACACCGTCGGCGATGGCGACCGACAGCTTCACGCTCGAGCATCTGCCGCTCGTGCGCTCCGTCCTGCCATCCGCACAAGTCTTCCTGCGCGAAGACGCGTTTGCGTTCCCCGATGCGGACGCGGCCATCCGCTACTACGCCTCCGCCGGCATCGACCAGATCGACGACCCACCCGCCGATGGCTCGCACCGCGCCCGTCTCCTCGTCGACGTAGCGGCCGCCATCAACGACATCATCGCCACCGAAGGCCGGCTCCTCGTACCAAAAAACGCCGGCTGCTTCGTAGGCGACGTTTAGCCGTCACACGCGCCGCGGGAAACATGCTCAGCGCTGCGAATCACGGATCATGTGGCACGGGCTTTCAGCCGGTGTCACTCTGGCCCGCAGGCCTAATTGAAGCAAACCTTCCTTGCCGTTCTCTCCATCCTCCACTCTCCATCCTCCAGTGCCCGATGAGGAGGCGACACGCCTCAGAATCTGGAGCGCGCCACCCGCCACATCACCGCCCCCGCACCAACGACCGCCGCGACCAGCACCGCAACGATCGCGATCGTCACAACCGGCGTCCCATCGTCGTCGCCACCCGGCGCCACACTGTCGCTGTCATCATCATCGCCGCCCGTTACGCTCGGCTGAGCGCTCACTTCATCCGTCGCTTCCGCGCTCGGCACGGCGCTCGGCGCGCGCGCCTCCAACCCGACCGACTCGCGCCAGGCGTTCTCCAGGCCGAACTGGTCAAACCCGTACACCGACTCAAACGCCGGATCGATCCGCGATCCGTCTTTGAAGGTCTTAAGCAACTCGGCAAACTTCTCCGCCCCGTACGTCTCCACCAGGAAGTTGATGATCGAGCCCGCCTGGCCGTAGTACAAGAATGCTGTCGAGGCCACGTCGCCGCTGGCCGACGAGTTCATCTCCGCAAACGTCAGCACACGGTCGCTGTTGATAGCCGACTCCAGCGCGATGTCGAATTTGGAGATGGGCTCCCGCTCCGCGTACACGGAGATACCTTCCTTCATCCAGTCCGGCACCCCAAACGGACCTTTCGTCGCGAACCCGGTGACGATATGGGCGATCTCGTGCCGCGCGTTGTCCAGCGTCGAACCCTCAGCCGACACCATAGTCGTGTCTGAATAGAACACCTCACCAAGTATCCTCAGCCCTCGCCCGATGCCAGGCGAGATCGCCAGTTGCATGTCATCCGCCGAGTCGTACAGAAACACCTTCACAGGGAAATCGACCACCGCTCCCTCAAGTTCGCCGACTTCCGCCAGTGTTTCGACTGCGGCGGCGAGTACCGCACGCGCTCTCGCCTCGTCCGCGTAGTAGTGCACGGTCACGCCGCCATCGCTGACAGTCGTGAACTCGAAGCGCGTATCCGCGTGTACGTACAGTCGCGACGCGGTTTCCGTCCTGTTCCCGTCGGCGTCCTCGATATCCCAGTGGTAGGTGATCTCCGCGCCCGGAATGATGTAGATGCCGCGCCCACTGGTGAGCGTGTACGTGCACGTAGTCGTCGCCGCGCCCACGCACGACGCGATCGCTGTGGCCCCGGTACCATCCGGCGCAACCTCGTAGCGCAGCCGCACGTCTTCCGCTTCCGCCGGCGCGTTAAACGAAACCGAGAACGCCACCCCGGTCGGAAACTCGTTTCGCGCCTCCTCGTTCACGACAGCGATCGCTTCCTGCGCCCCTGCACCACCCGCGCCACCCAACGCCGCTATCACAAGCGCGCACGCCGCGACTACGGCGACTGCACAACGCATCACCGGATCCACCCTTGAATCACCCGCTCCATCATCCACCCTCCAGCGTCCAGTCGCCGTGCAACGCGCCTGCGCCTCACTTAGCTCTCCTCCCCAACCGTCGTCTTCAAATACGCCTTGATCGCATCATCCAGATCGCCATCCAGCACGTTTGCCGCATCGCTCGTCTCGTAACCCGTCCGGTGATCCTTCACCATCTTGTACGGGTGCAGCACGTAACTGCGGATCTGATTGCTCCAGCCCGCGCTCACGTGCTCGCCTTTGATCTTCGCCTGCTCCTCCGCGTGACGCTTCAACTCCTGTTCGATCAGCCGCGCTTCGAGCACGCGCATCGCCGACTCCCGGTTGCGCCCCTGCGATCGCTCGTTCTGGCACGTCACGACGATCCCGCTCGGGATGTGCGTGATCCGGATCGCCGTCGAGTTCTTCTGCACGTTCTGTCCGCCGTGCCCGCTCGCGCGATACACATCGACACGAATGTCGTCGGCCGTGATCTTCACTTCCGCCGCGTCCGTCGCTTCCGGCAGCGCCTCGACGAGCGCGAACGACGTATGACGCCGGTTCTCCGAATCGAACGGCGAAAGCCGCACCAGCCGGTGTACCCCGCGCTCGCTCTTCAGATAGCCGTACGCGTGCTCGCCCGTCACTTCGACCGTCGCGCTCTTGATGCCTGCCTCTTCGCCGGGCATCAGATCGATCACGTCAGCGCCGAAGCCACGCCGTTCGGCCCACCGCAGATACATCCGCAGCAGCATCTCCGCCCAGTCCTGCGACTCCGTGCCGCCCGCCCCCGCGTGAATGGCGATGATCGCGCTGCGATCGTCGTACGGTCCCGAGAACGTCAGCTCGAACTCCAGCTCGTCCAGCTCCGCTTCGATCGCGGCCGCGTCCCGCGCGATGTCCTCGGCCGTCGCGTCGTCGTCCTCTTCCGACGCCAGCTCCACCAGCTCGGCCAGATCGGCGACGCGCGCCTCTAACCCGCGCCAGACATCGATCCGCTGGCGCACGGCCGAAAGCCGCCGCATCGTCGCCTGTGCCGGCTGCGGATCGTCCCAGAACTTCGGATCAGCGGACTGCGTTTCGAGCGCCGTCGCTTCTGCTTCTAGTTTGGGGATGTCAAAGACGCACCATGACATGGCTCACGCGTTCGCGCAGCGCACCGAGATTCTCGCGAAGTTCCTGCATGTCCAGTCCGTCCTTGTGTGCGGATGTCCGCCATCGACTACGCCTACAGCGTAGCGAATCGATGGTCGCCAGTCCTGGAAGCTCCTGCCTATCCCAATGGACACAATGTAGGGGGCGCACCTACGTGTGCGCCCCGGTATCGCGCGGCCACCCTTCGGTCGCCGTCATCTGGACCGCAACCTGCGTCTAAAACTCTCCGCCGTCTCCAAGCGGTACCGAGGCGACCTGCTTTGCCGCCAGATCTTGGTTCAGGTATGCGAAGAACCCGTTCGAGTTCTCCGCGACATCCGGCGCCACCCAGACGTGCATCATCCAGCGCGCCTCTTTGACGTAGAGCCCGCCGATCGCCTTGCACCCCGCTTCGTCGGCCGCCTCGCTGGCCGACGTCTGGTTGAGACAGACACCCGCGTGCCCGTGCCACACGTCCAGATCGCCGGCGAACCCTTCGGGCGCCGCCGTGGTCGTCGCGCCGCCGCTGCCGGGCAATTGCAAGAACCACACACCCACCAGGCGCGCCTCTCCATCATCAATCTTGCTGAAGAGCAGGCCTTCCGGTCGCGCCGGATCGAACACGTTATCTGCCAGATAATCGATATTGATCCAGTGCTCGCCCATCGCCGTCACGTCGGCCGACACGCGAAAGTATCCCGCCGCCTGCGCCGCCTCGGCGGTGGCGAGCCGTTTGCCGACGTCGCTCGCCTGCGTCATTTGCGAGCGCAGGTATCCCAGCTCCTCGCCTGTCACCAGCCCATCCGGGATCATCGCCATCACCCGCTGGTCGTCCAGGCTGACGAGCTGCGTCATCGTCGCGTGCGTGCCGGCATCGTGTACGCCGTCGGCGTGCGCTGCGGCCCCGGCATGCGCAGCGCTGTCGTCGTGCGCTGCCGCACCGTTGTCCGCGGCCACAAGCCCATCACCGGCAGGCGCGCTCCGCGATTCCAGCACTTCGCTCTCGCGCCCAAGCGTCATGTTCGCGTTGAATGCGTACGTACTGGCGCCCGCGCTCATCGCGAACACGCCCGTCCAGGCAGCGATCAACGGCACGCACCGCCGCACTGCGCTTTCTACGGAGCCCGCAGACGTGAGCGCCGTGACCGACAGCGCACCGAGCAAGCCCGCGCAGATCACCATCGCCGCAACCAGCGCGACAATCGAACCCGGCTCGGACGTGCTGAACAACGCCTGCACGCCGTCCCCGCGTTCGTACCGCACGAGCTGAATGCCAAGCCCGGCGAACAGCGCGAAGACGCCCGCCACAGCAACCGCCAGCCATGTCGATGGATGCTGAAGCGCCGTCGTAAGCCCCGATGCTTCGCTCGCCACTTCATGGCCCGATGGCGCGTTCCTAGTCGTCATGGCTTCCCTCCAATATTCGCCAGTATCAGGATTGCCGGGTTTCCTTGCAACTGCGCCCTTCCCGACCTTCCGGCTCCCAATGAACGCCCCACCAGCGACCAGCGACCCCTACGCCCCCTTCTTCGCCACCATCAAGTACCGCGTCTCCGTCAGCACGATGCCCTGCTCGCCACGGTGGGCGTCCTCAAACGCCAGCAACGCATCGATATCTGCCGCCGGATCGAAGTCCGGGATCTCCCACGGCGCCGTAAGCAGGCAGTACACGACGTCGCCCAGCGCCGCGTACGCTACGCGCCGTTCGTGGATCTGCGATTCAACCGTCAGCCCGGCCGACTCGAACTCCTGCCGGTACGTGGCGTAGTGGTCCGGGAACGCCGTCTTGCGCGGAAAGAACGGCCGCAGTTCATCCCAGCTCGATCCGCCAACCTGTTGCGTGATCGCGACGCCACCGGGCCGAAGGGCGCGCGCAACATCACTCGGCGTGAACGCCTCATGCCGGCTCAGGAACACATCGATCGAGTCGTCGGCGAACGGCAACCGCTCGCTGTCCGCCCCGAACACACGCACGCCCAGCGGCGTCAGCCGTTCGTGTGCGACAGCGAGATTCACATCCCACATTTCCGTCGCGACGAGGTGGGCGCCGGCTGCCGCGCCATCAACAATCCGCGCCAGCACCTCGCCACCGCCCGTCCCGACGTCGAGTACCCACGCACCATCTCGTACATGTTCGCGCGCGAGCGCTTCGTAGTCCCACGGCGGCCCCGCATCGAGCGGCGTCTGCTGCACGTCGTCGAAGCTCCAGCCGGAGAACCGGCGCGCGCGTTCGATATACGGCCGCAGCGCAGCGATCGTCTCCTGTCGCCGTGCGTCGCGGGTCACGATGCCGCTCCTGCCGGTGGTTCGCCCATCTCACGACATTCGTAAACCAGCTCAAGCGCCGCGTCCTCGCCCGCCCACGCCGTGACCGGCTTCTCAAGAGCAACGTAGTACTGCATGATCGCCCCACGAAGCGCTGAGGGCACGTCAAGCGGCGCACCGGCCGGCACGGCAAGCAGCTTGTGATCGCCATCACGCCGGAGCAGCACGTCGATCACCCGTACCGCCAGCCGCTCACCGCGCGCTCGTTCGTCGCCGTCGACCACCATCACGTCGAGCAGTTCGCCATCGGCCGGATTGATAATGTCGATGGAGCATCCGTAGTGCGTGAGCATCGGCGGCAGATCGTGCTGGTAAACGACCGCATCGTCCGCCGCCACCCACTCCCACCGCCCCCGCTCCCCGGCGCGCTGCTCGATGACGATATCCAGCGTCGCTTGCAGCATCCGGCGCTTTGCGTCGCCCGCCGCGCGATCAGCGAGCCGCGGCGGCTCCGGCACGCGATAGCCACGCGCGCACGCCAGCGCCCACCGCTCCGCCGACGAGAGACTGATCCGGTGCCCCACGGAAACGTAGATCGAACGCACTCCTTGCCGCGTCCGCAGCATCGAACCGATCACTTCGCCAGCATCCGTCAGGTTCGCGCGCGAACCGCGAAGTCCCGCTACCGTGCCTTGCTCGCCGATGAGGCGCGACTTGGCGACACCGACCGTCGGCAGATCAAGCAGCAGCCCGACGTGGCACGCAAACCCAAACCGACGCGGATGCGCGTACCCATGCCCATCGACCATCAGCAGGTCCGGCGTTCCACTGAGCCGCGCGAACGCCTCCAGCAGCACCGGCGTCTCGCGGAACGACAGCAGCCCCGGCACATACGGAAACGTCACGGGCACTTCGACGGTCACGCGTTCGGCGATCTCCATCGACGGATACGCCAGCAGCACCACCGCGCCCACCCCTCGCCCGTTCGGCTTGTCGAACGCGACGTCGGCGCCGGCAACCAGCCGCACGTCCGAGTCCGGCAGCTCCCCAGTGCGAATCACCCGCTGCGCCAGTTCGCGCTGCAAACTGATCGCTTCAGTCGGGCTCAGATCCCACGGATGCAACGCCTCAATCCGCATGATGCGAGTGTACGCCACGGGGCCGCGTGTACCGTGGACGGAAAAGGCGGGCCACTGTACGCTCGCCCCATGGATGACCACGATCGCCTGTCTCTGTCTTCCCTCGCGCAGCGCGAAGCGGCAGCTGCCGTGAGCGCGCTGGCCGCCGCTGAACGCGCCGTCGAAGCGGGCCACCTCAACGCCGCGAAGGTGCTGCGCGCCGCCGCTCACTCGTCTCGTGTGCGCGCGCTCGCGCTGCAGCGCATCGGCAGCACGAGCGACACGACCCTCATGGATGTCGAGTCGCTCCGCGTAGCCGCCGGATCGACGCTCGCAGCACTCAGTACGCTTGCCACCTCGGTCCGCGGCCTGCAACCATCGCTCGACGCGCTCCAATCATCGCAGCATCTCCTGGCCGAGACGCACACTGCCCTCGTTCGCGGACGCGATGTGCGCGAATCCGAGATCGCGCAATTCTTGTGGGGCTGCAGCGAGTGTGGTCTGCTCGTCGAGGCTCCCCGCCCAGAGATCTGTCCAGCGTGCGGCAGCATCGGCGGTGACTTTGAGATGTTCGCGCCGTTCTTCAGCGCGACGAGCGAACACCTGGCGCGCCGCCGCCCGCCGGAGATCGTCGAGATGCTCAGCGGTGACGGCGAGCGTGTCGAAGGGCTCTTACGCGACGTGCCCGACGCGGCGCTTCGTGCGCGACCCGCGGAAGGCGAATGGTCATGAAGGAAATCGCCGGCCACATGATCGACATCGCCGAACTGTTCGGCCGCCGCGCCCGCGCGACGCTCGACCCGGCGGCGCCCAGCGTCGCCGAACGAACGCCGCTGCCCTGGAGACTCATCGAAGGGCAAGCGTATCCCGAGACGCCTCTCGTCAACATCCTGACGCGGTTCCGCGCCGCGGTGGACGACGCTCTTGCGATCATCACCAGCCTCGAAGACGGGGACTGGCGCCGGAAGGGGGAACTATCCGTCGGCCGCATCTCGCTGATCGATATGGCGTCCTGGCTGGCGAACGACAACCTCGCGCACACCAAACAGATCGTGCTTCTCCGCGACGCGCCGGACGAATAGCAGTACGCCAGCGCGAGCGGCGCGCCACCACCCACGAACTTGTACGCGCACATCGCGCCGACTAGGATGCATCCGACGTGAAATACATCCCCGCAGTCGTCCTAGCATTCGTCGCGCCGGCCGTGCTCGTGGGCTGTGGCGTCGCCTTCTCGCCCGACGACGAAGGCAACGAGTTCTTTCAGTCGCTGGATGTCACCGGCGACAAGCGCGTCGGACAACTGTTGACGGCGGCCGTGACCTACGAGCAGTTCTACCCGCTATTCATCCACATGACCTGCGAACTCCGCCAGGAACAACAACTCGTAAAGTCGATCTCCGAGGCAACCGTCCCGCCGCTCAGGGGTGGTACCCCCGGCACGACGCCGTTCCCCGGCAACTTTGCGTTCGACTTCACGGTCGAGGAACCGGGCAACTACCGCGTCGAGTGTCTCACGCCGCGCGATGAGGACAACTACATCATCGACGAGTTCACGATCGCATCAGCTCCGGCCGAAACTCCGACGCCCGCGCTCGGCGCCGACGAAAACGCGCAGTAAACCCATGCTCCGTCTCGTCTTCCTGATCCCCGCGCTTATCTTTCTCGCGCCGCTGATGATCATCGCGTTGTCGTCGCTACTCGTGTTCAATGGCAGCCCCGGGCAGTGCGGCGGCGGCCGCCGGATCAGCGCCGATCCGCAACTCGCGTTCACTTACGATCAACGCTGGATCGCGTTCAACGCTCAACTGATCAACGGCCTGCCGGCAACACTCAACGTCACCGAAGATGAAGCGACATCGCGCGCGGATCTCTTCCTCGCGCAGTCGAATGCGCCCATCGATGACCTCCGCGTCTGCATGGTCGATGGCGGCGCCGACATCAATGGCAAGATCGATACGCCGCTCGGCCCAGACATCGAAGTGCGCGTCAAAGGTTCGGCCGATCTCTCAGGACGGCACCCGGACGCCAGCATCGATTCGATCCGTATCGGCGCGATGCCTGCGTTCGTCACGCGCCCGTTCCACAGCCTCGTATCGCGCGTGATCGATCACGAGATGAACCGCATCGAACTCGACCACCGGCTCTCTGTCGACATCCGCGAGGGCGAGACGACGATCACCGGCACGCCATAGCGGCGCTAGATCACGCCCTCGCGCAGCCACTCGCCGGCGCGCTCGCCGATCATGATCGATGTCAGATGGATGTTCGCGCGTGGGCACTTCGGCATCACCGACGCATCTGCGACGTACAGGTTGTCGTGACCACGCACGCGCAGATGCTGGTCGACGACGCCCATCGGATCGCTCGCCGGAGCCATCTTCGCCGTGCAGCTCGGATGAAAGCCGCTCGATGCCACGTTCTTGCACCAGTTGCCCAGCGTCTCATCGTCAGCCGTGATCTCCGGCCCCGGCGAAAGCAACCCAGCCGACAGGTGCGCGAACTCATCGCGCGCGCCAACCTCAAGCGCCATCCGCACGCCCTCGACCAGCCGCCGCACGTCATCCGGGTGTTCGAGAAAACGGTTCTCGATCCGCGGCGCCGCGTCGGCGTCTCCCGATGTTAGCGACACGCGCCCGACGCACTTCTGACGCTCGATCACCGAGCCGATGCTGTACACGAGCCGCCCGTCGCCCGTCGGTATCTGCGACGCCGGCATCAGTTGCATGTCGTTGCGCTCGTCGTTCAGCGACGACGTGTAGCGGTACGTCATCTGCACCAGCGGTGCGTCCTCATCGAGCAGGTCCGGCCGCGCAACCCACGTCACACCGAGCATCGGATGATCGTCGAGGTTCGCGCCGACGCCCGGCAGATCGGTGACGCAATCAATCGACAGCTCCCGCAGATGCGCCTCCGGGCCCAGCCCCGAACGCATCAGGATCGCTGGCGTGCCGATCGCGCCCGAACACAGGACGATGCGCTCGCCCTCGAAGACCTCCGTCACGCCGCCCGATTCCACCTCGACACCCGTCGCGCGTCGCCCGTCGGTGATGATCCGCCGCGTCACGCAGTCACCCCGAATCGTCAGGTTCGTGCGATGCCGCGCCGGCTCGATGTAGCAGAGCGCCACACTCATCCGCGTACGACCGTCGCGGTTCATCGGATGCGGCCCGAGGCCCGTTGCGTCCGGCGCGTTGTTGTCGTCCGTCTCCGGATAGCCCATCGCGCGCATGGCCAGCGTGAAGGCGCGTTGCACCGGCGTCAGTTCGTCCTCGCGGTAGCGCCGGATCGGTATCGGTCCGCTGCGCCCGTGAAAGTCACCATTGTAATCCAGATCGTGCTCGAGCCGGCGGAAATACGGCAGCACGCGCTCCCACGACCATTCGTGGTTACCCAGCGCCGCCCACTCGTCGTAGTCCTCCGGCGTGCCGCGCAACGCAATCGCGGTGTTCACCGCCGACGAGCCGCCAACCACGCGCCCGCGCGGAAAGCGCGTCAGCCGCCCGGCGACGTTGGCTTCCGCCTTGAATCGCCAGTCGTGCGCCGTGTAGGAGTTGTTATGGCTGTTGAGGAGGTCATCCGGCATCAGCGCCGCCGTCGCATAGTACGGCCCTGCTTCCAGCACCAGCACGTTGATCGCCGGGTTCTCCGACAATCGCGCCGCGACGACACCGCCCGCCGCACCCGCGCCAATGACGATCGCGTCGTACTTCATCGGTGGCAGCGTAACGGCGGTTGTGCGTACGTGGTAGACGCGCTCTCGAGGACGCTACTCGGCCGCCGAGAAGTGCGCCCGCAGTGCCGCGCGATGCGCCGCAATCAGATCCTCGGCGCGCGCGAGGACCGCCTGCCAGCCGGCCGCGTCAGCGGCTGCTCGTCCAGGCGGTGGCACCGCGCCCGCCAGCTCTTGCGAGAGCCGAAAGAGCTGCAACGACACCCGCATCAGATCAGCGGCGCTGGCTTCGAGCTCCTCGCGCGGCGAGCTCGCAGAAGCGAGCGGGGCGTACGCTTCCGCATCGTCGGATGACTGCCGTGGCACCGTTGGCCCACTCATGACGGGGAGTCTAGCAGCGGCTGCCGCACGCGCCGGTAACAGCGGGTCACAATCATCACTCGATAAGTCACGACGGTCAGGCAGCAGCAAAAGGAAGAGGCCGCCCGCTGGTGCCGGCGGCCTCTCGCATCATCGCATCGTCCCCTACTACGGCTGAGCGACGAACCAGATATCGGCCACCGCCTGACCGTTCGTATCGCCCGGCGCGGTATCGCCGGAGAAGCGGTACAACGGCGCTCCGTCGTAGGTCACCTGCGTCGTGCCGTCCGCCCGCTCGATCGTCGCGAGTTCGCCCGCTGCGCCCGAGCCGGCCGTCGGCTCGCCTTCCACGGTCGCTGCCGGCCACGCCGTCGCACATCCCTCGACGCACGCGCTCTCACCGCTGTCAGCGACATCGTTCTCGAACGTGTACAGCGTCAATCCATCAGCGTCCACGAGGATCGGACCGAGGTCACCGCCATCGCCGACAGCAATGGTGGTGTCGCCGTCGCCCGTTGCGGGCGTTTCGTCGCCGGCGTCAGGCGTCTCGGCCGCATCGTCAGTCGTCGCCGCTGCGGGACTCGTCGCGGCGCTGTCGCTCGTCGCTTGCGGCGTCGCATCGCCGTCCGGGTCATCGTCGTCGTCGCCGCACGCCCCCGCGATGACGGCGAATCCTGCGATCGCTACCAGTGCCAGTGATGTGAGGACTCCTGCTCGTCGTCGTGTTCGGATCATCCTTGCCTCCTTAGTGGCTTCTTTCCAATCTTCCAACGCGTCAATATACGCGGCGCCGCGCCGCGGGGATGTATCACGAACGTTGCCTCGTGACGCCAATGAGGGACGATGGCGCGTTATGTAGAGCTACAGCGCGGGACGTCGCTTGTGCCAGTCCGCGGATTGCTCGAACGCATACGCAGCCCGCAATACCGTCGCTTCATCAAACGGCTTCCCGATCAACTGCACGCCAACCGGCAGATCGTCGACGAATCCGGCGGGGACGGATATCCCCGGCAGCCCGGCGATATTCACCGGCAGCGTGAAGATGTCGTTCAGGTACATCTCGTAGGGGTCGCCCGTCTTCTCGCCGATCTTGAATGCCGGGGTCGGCGTCACCGGCGACAGGATCACGTCGCACCGCTCCAACGCCGCGTCGAACTCGCGACGGATCACCGTGCGCACCTTCTGCGCCTTCAAGTAGTACGCATCGTAATAGCCCGACGAGAGCGCGTACGTGCCGATCATGATCCTACGCTTTACTTCGGGGCCAAATCCCTGGCCGCGCGTCTTCTCCATGTTCTCCCACATCGTCGCGCCCTGCCGGTACGAGAAGCCGTACTTTACGCCGTCGTACCGCGCGAGATTCGCCGATGCCTCGCTGGGCGCGATGATGTAGTACACGGCGAGCGCCGCTTCCGTGCTGGGGAGTGTGATCTCGTAGTCGATCGTGGCGCCCTGCGCTTCGAGCGATCTCAGCGCCTGCTCGACCGACGCACGCACACCCACGTCGAGCGACGCCGGCATGTACTCCCTCGGCACGCCCACGCGTAGCCCGCGCACGCCGCGTTCGAGTTCCGCCGTGAAGTCCGGCACGTCCACGGGCGCCGACGTCGAATCGAGCGCGTCATGCGCGCAGATCGTGTTCAGCACCGTCGCGCAGTCGCGGACGTCGCGCGTGAACGGTCCGACCTGATCGAGCGAACTGGCGAAGGCGACGAGACCGAAGCGGCTCACACGCCCGTACGTCGGCTTCATCCCGACGACGCCGCAGAACGCCGCCGGCTGTCGGATGCTGCCACCCGTGTCGGAACCCAGTGAGAACGTCGCCTCACCCGCCGACACGGCCGCTGCCGACCCGCCCGACGACCCGCCCGGTACGCGCCCCAGGTCCCACGGGTTATGCGTCGGATGAAACGCCGAGTTCTCCGTCGAAGAGCCCATCGCGAACTCGTCCATATTCGTCTTACCGACCATCACCGCGCCGGCCTCAGCAAGCCGCGCCACGACGGTAGCGTCGTACGGCGGCACGAAGTGCTCGAGCATCTTCGATCCGCAGGTCGTCGGCACGCCCTTCGTCGTCAACAGATCCTTGATCGCCACCGGCACGCCCAGCAGCGCGCCGCTCTCGCCGGCGCCGATCCGCGCGTCAGCGGCGTCGGCTAAGGCCAGCGCCCGGTCGCCCGTGACGGTGAGAAACGCCCGCACACGCTCATCGACAGCGGCGATACGGTCGAGCGCGGCCTGCGTCAGCTCGCGCGACGAGACCTCGCGCTTTTCGAGCAGCCCTGATGCCTCGTGGATCGTGAGTTCGTACAGCGGCGTCATCGCTATTCGAGCACCGCACGAACGCGCAGGTAGCCCTCTTCGGTGGCCGGCGCCAGGGCGAGCACCTCGTCGCGCGGCAGCGACGGGCGCGAGACATCATCGGCCATCACATTCCGTAGCGGTAACGCCTGGGCCGTAGGTTCGACGCCCTCCGTGTCGACGCCGTCCAGCACGTCGAAATGCCCGATAATCTCCGAAAGCTGGCCGCTGAACGTATCGATCTCGTCGTCGGTGAGTTCAACGCGCGCAAGCCGCGCGATGTGCAGCACAGTCTCACGTTCAAGCTTCATGCGTCCATCGTATCGGCTGTCGCAACGGCGCGCGACTGAACCGACGGCCGTATCTATTTCTGTTCTCGTTCGAACCATTGGGCTCCAGGTTGCCGGTTCCCAGGTTCCTCCACGCGCGTGTGGTGCATATGCACCGGCAGCCCCTTCCCCCGTTCTGCTACCATTCCTCTCGGCAGGGGTAATTGGACGGACATATGGTCAAGGCGCCCGGCAGGGCCGAAGTGGCTCTCGGGAATCCAAGCTTCGTCTGGCGGTTTGGGCAGGATCGCCGGCTCAATCTCATCCGCCACTACGCACCGCTCGAAGGCGCGCGCATCCTCGACATCGGATGCGGCCTCGGCGTCTATGTGCGCAAGTTCCGCGACTTCAGCGACAGCGTCTGCGGCATCGATATCGATGCCAAGCGCCTGCGCGAAGGCGCGAAGACCACGCCCGGCCTGATGCTGGCCGTCGGCGAGCATCTTCCCTACCGCAATGAGACGTTCGACGTCATCGTCCTGAACGAGGTGATCGAGCACGTGACGAACGATGCGGCGACGATGCGCGAAGCGATGCGCATCCTGCGCCCGGGCGGCCGGATCGCCGTGTATGCCCCGAACCGGCTGTACCCGTTCGAGACGCATGGCATCTACCTCGGTAGCAGGTTCATCTTCGGGAACATCCCGTTCGTCAACTGGCTGCCGAACGTGCTGCGCAACCGCCTCGTACCCCACGCCCGGGCGTACACGAGAGGCGGCATCCGGAGGACCTATCGCGGCCTCGGCGCGCGGGTGCTCGCCGAAACGTACGTGTACCCGGGATTCGACAACATCATCGCCCGTCGCAAGCGGCTCGGGCGCGTACTCAGAGCGGCGCTCTATCGCGCCGAACACACTCCGCTGCGCATGTTCGGGCTGTCGCACTTCGTCGTGCTGCAGAAGCCCGCGACAGCAACGGAAGCGGGAAGGCAGGAGGAACGGGTTTGGCAAGGAAGCACGCAACCAGGCGGCTGATCCGCAGCCGTCTCAAGTCCAACGGCAACGCCGCGAACGGTAACGCCCGCACGGCCCCGCGCTGGGTTCAGTTTCTCGTCGCGTTCGCCGGCCTCGGCGTCGTGATGTTCGCGCTGGCGGGCGCCACCGGCTATGGCGTGTACCGCTCGTACGCCAACGACCTGCAGCCGCCCGACGAAGTCATCGCGCGGCAACCATCCGGCGGCGCCCAGATTTTCGACCGCAACGGCAAGCTTCTGTACGAGTTCGTCGATGACAAATCCGGCCTGCGTTCTCCGGTGAAACTCGAAGACATCTCACCCTGGATGATCGCCGCGACGATCTCGACCGAAGACTTCAGCTACTGGGACAACGAGGGCATCAACACCCGTGGCCTCGCACGCGCCGGACTCGAGGCGCTGGGTCTGCGTGAATCGGGCAGCTCAAACACGACGGGCGGCAGCTCGATCACGCAGCAGCTCGTCAAGAACATTTACATACCCGTCGAAGAACGCACCGAACGTTCGTACGAGCGGAAGCTCAAAGAGACGATCTACGCCGTCGAGTTGACGAACGATTACTCGAAGGATCAGATCCTCGAGTGGTACCTGAACCAGATCTCGTACGCCGGGTTGTACAACGGCGTCGAGGCGGCCTCGCAAGGCTACTTCGGCAAGAGCGCGAAGGATCTCACGCTGCCCGAAGCGGCGCTCCTTGCCGGCATCCCCGCCAGTCCATCGCGATACGACCCGATCAACAACCCCGAGGCGGCAGTCGAACGCCGCAACGAAGTGCTGCGCCTGATGAAGACGCGAAACCGCGTGACCGTCGACGCCGACGGCGAAAGACTCCCCGCCTCGCGCCTCCAGGTAGACGACGACGGCACCACCGTCGATGCCACCGACGTGGCGTTCTATCTCTCGACCATTGCCCCGCTCAACATCGTGCCGCAGCGCTTTCCGGTGAAGGCACCACATTGGGTCTTCGACTATATCGAGCCGGAACTCGAGCAGCGGTTCGGCCGCGAGGCTCTTCTGAGCGGCGGTCTCCGCATCACGACGACGCTGGATCTCGATTTGCAAGAGAAGGCCCAGGTCGCGATCGAAACGTGGATCTCCGAGTTCGAAGCATCCGCCGACGGCCACAACGGCGCGGTTGTCGCGATGGACCCGCGCACGTCGGAGATCCTCGTGATGGTCGGCTCGCGCGACTACTTCCGCGACGACATCGAGGGCCGCAACAACAACGCGCTGTCGCTCAACTCGCCCGGTTCGACGCTCAAGCCGTTCACCTACGCCGCCGCGTTCGAAACGCTCGGCTGGGGTACGGAGACGGAGATCCTCGATACGCCCATCAGCTTCCCCGATGGCGATGAAGCCTACGTACCGCGCAATCCCAGCGGCAACTTCCAGGGACCGATCAGCATCCGCAAAGCGCTCGGAAACTCGCTGAACATCCCGGCGGCCAAGACCGCGGCGTATGTCGGCATCCCCCAGGTCGTGCAGACATACAAGCGCTTCGGCATGACGACGCTCGACGATCGCCCGTACGGCCCCGCCGTCACGCTCGGCGGCGTCGATATCAACCTGCTCGACGTCACGTACGCGTACACCGTGCTTGCGAACAACGGCGTTATGCGGGGCGTCGGCACCGTAAACGACTACGGCGAGGGCATGCGGAAGCTCGACCCGGTGTCCATTCTCCAGGTTGTGCGCGAATCCGACGGCGAGGTGCTGTATCCCGATACCGAAGACCACCGCGTGAAGGTCCAGGAAGAGAAGATCATCGAGCCGCAGCACGCGTACATGATCACCAACATCCTGTCCGACCCGAACTCGCACTGCATCACCTACGGGTGCGGCACGCTGACGATCGGCCGCCCCTGGGGCGTGAAGACGGGGACAAGCGAACCGTACGAGGAAAGCCGCGCGATCGGCGAAACGTGGACGTACGGCTACACGCCCGACCTCGTCGCAGGCGTCTGGGCCGGCAACTCCGATAACTCACCGATGTACAACATCACGTCGACGTCCATCTCGTACCGCGCCCTCCGCGACTTCATGATCGAGGCGCTCACCGACGTGCCATCGAGCAGTTTCGAGCGTCCCGGCGGCCTGAAGGACTACGACGTCTGCACGCCGTCGAATCTCAAGGCGACGCCTGCGTGCGGACGGCGCGTGAAGACGCTGCTGCCGGAATCGACGGCGCCCAAGGAAGACGACACGTGGTGGCGACGCGTGAAGATCGATATCCGCGATGGCCTCCTCGCGACCGAGCTGACGCCGACCCAGTTCGTCTCGGAACGCAACGGCCTCGTGATCCCCGAGACGGTGCAGGGCTTCGCGCGCAGCCAGGCGCTTGAGTGGACGCGCTATCTGAACATTGGCGTCGCTCCGACGGAGAAGAGCACTGGCGACGCCCCGGTACGGCTGACCTCCCCGCGCCAGAATCAGCGCCTCCGCGATGTCATCCAGATCACCGGCGAAGCGGCATCAGCCGACTTCATCGCCTACCGGCTGGAGTTCGGGGAAGGCGACCCACCCGTGGCGTGGACGCTCCTGTTGCGTTCGGAAACGCCGCAGCCCAGCGGTGGCCTCGGACTCTGGAACACGGATGATCTCCCGGACGGCACGTACACCCTGCGCCTCGTCATCGAGGATCGTGTGCGGGGTGAACTGTCGACGTTCGTCGTCGTGCGCGTCGGATCTGGGAACGATGACGATGACGACGTGGACGATGATGGCGTGCGCCGCAGCCCAAGTCCGCGCCCGGAACCGACGCCGCTGTTCGACTTCGATGGCCGCGACTGATGTGATGTACGTGCGTTTTGCCGACTCGGGGCCACCGTCTATACTGACGAGCGCGCCGGTGCGCGTTCACCCTGCCGAGGTGGTGGAATAGGCAGACACGCCGTCTTGAGGGGGCGGTGCCCGCAAGGGTGTAGGAGTTCAAATCTCCTCCTCGGCACCACACGGACGTTTTCCACCGTGTCCGCCCGGCCCGCCGGGCGGATACGTTTGCAGGAAGGGCGCGGCGGGCATTCTGGCGACGTAGCCAAGCGGTAAGGCAGGGGTCTGCAAAACCCCCATCACCGGTTCGAATCCGGTCGTCGCCTCCAACATTTTAGATACGAAAGCCGCTCAGGTCGAGCGGCCTTCGTGCTGCGTTGGCGCGCCGTTGCAACAGACTGCTCACCCCCCCCCCGCGCAAGCACCGAATGCGACCATCCGCCGGCCACGGATCCAGCCCAAGATCACACTTGCGAGTTGCGGTGAGCGGCCCTAACGCCGATGCTCTCACTAATGAACCTGCGCATCCCCCTCGGCACCGCCGCGCTGCTCGGCTCGATCCTCGGCCTAGCTGCTGTTTGCGGCGACGGATCAACCGAGACGCCGCCCTCCTCGGGTGAATGGGCCGACGCGTTCGCATCGAGCACGTTCGCCGCAAGCTTCGCTTCCTCCGAAACTGAGGATGGAGTAACAAGCGACTACGTTCTGAAACTCTACAAGGACGGCGACGACCGATTTCGCTCGGACTTTGAGACAACGCTCAGCGCCGATGGTGAAGACGCAGGCGATGACGGAACGTCTCTGGTGATTCTGATCCAATCGCCGGCCGTCAACGCGGTCTGTGTCGGTGAAGTCGGGCTCCTGGCGATCTTCGGATTCTCCCATGCACACACCTGCTTCATACCCGATGATTTTTCAGGCGCGGAGGCATTTAGCGCCGAAGCCATGCTCAAGCAGTTCTCGCTCGAAGGAGTCGATCGCTCCGACTACAGCGAAGACACGATCGATGGGCGCGAAGCGCGATGCTACGAGTCGCAGCCCGTCGACGATGCTGAAGGGGAATACGCCGAAGTCTGCTTCTCACGTGAAGGCTGGCTACTCCGCATCGGTGGATCCGGTGCCATGAGCGGGGCCCCCGGGTCTGCTGACGCCGAGGATCTGAAAGGCGTGGTCGATAATTCGGTCTTCGATGCGCCGTATCCCTTCTTCGAGGAAGCACCGTCGCTTGAGATCCGCAACGAGTCAGACGTACCAATCCGAGTCGACAATAGAGCGCACGACGGTAGCTGGGCAGACGCAGGAATAGAGATCGACCCTGGTTCCACCGGCACACTACAAAGCCGCGAGCGCGAAGGTACGGCTAGCATCGGGTTCGGCACGTTTGAGTCTCCCGGATGGTCGCACGCCTGCGACTGGGACGACGCCAAATCGAACGAGCCCTTCATCGTCGGCAACGACACGAGCAACTGCCAGAACCCACGCCGGTTGTACGGCGGAACGCCCACCCCGATGCCGGTAGACCTCACGCCGGGCGACGGTATCACGTCCCATATCGAATTCGGCACCTTCCCCACGCCAACCGCCCCGTAACCGGCTGTTACGCCCCACGGAAGTCGCTGGCCATGGCGCACCGCCGAACTCGCGCTCCGGTCTCCGCTAGTGATCGCCTTCATAGACGCCGGTCGCGCCGCGAGATACATTCGACTAGGCGTTGGGATCGCTGGCGTGTGATCGGCAGCGCAATCCACGAGCCTCCATACTTCTGAATCTGGAACCGGCTCCTTGGGGCCGGTTTCTGAGCGGTCCCCATGCCGGCGTGCCAACAGGCTGTTGCTAACAAGCTGCCAAGAACGCCGGTACCGTCGCCAGGCCCGGCAGCCTTCAGCTGCTCGCCGACGACGGCGTCGTTGAGGCAATCGTTACTCGACGGGACGGGGTGACGTTGCCCGATCACGTCGATCCGGGCGTGGTCAAGGTCCTTGACGCCATCTTCGACATCCCCGCCGACCATCGAGAGCTCGAACTCCGGCCCGTCGATCCAGTCGGAACGGGAGAGAGCGCCACATGGACGTTTACTCACGAGGAAGAGTGGTCCGTTCGTTCGCGGGTTAGATCCCTACTGGTGTGCACGCATCCCAGGGATGTTCCAACGTGATCGACTAGCGGCGACGAAGGAGTCCACGCCGCCAGACCACCAGCACAATCACGGTGCCCCAGAAAATCGACAACGCTACAGCGGTAAGGTCGACGCCGTACGGCATCGGGGCGGTGCCGCTCGAGTGAAGGAGAACCCGGACCGTAGCTTCGAACGTCATCGTTGGGTGACCCTCGCGGCATCTGCCGATGGTCTACGTATCGGCGCGCCACGCGGCCGCTGGCGTGTCTGTCCTCTAAGAACGGACGGTTGTTCCATGTAACTTCCGGCTCCGAAGCCGGGCGGGCTAGATGTTGGGGTCTCCGCTGTCGATGCTATCAGCGAGATAGCGCGCTCCTGTAAGGGAAGCGTTTGAAAGTCTGTTGCCATCAACAATCTGAAGTCCAGGGGCTCTTCGCTCGCCGCCGCACTGCTGAACTCGCTCCCCAGGGGCAATTCGCTCCCCGACGAAGCGTGGCGTGTGCGGCACCGCGTTATCCTCGGACTGGTGGCGCTGCAGGCGCTCGCCCTCTCCTGCTTCGGCCTTTACCAGGGCTTCTCGATCGAGCACAGCGCGTTCGAGGGCACGGCCATCATTTCGGTGCCGTTGCTCGCCGAACTGCTGGGCATCCGCAATCGCGTGATTCGGTCGACTGCGGCCAGCATCGGCCTCATCACGTCGTCGGCTGTGCTCACCCACCTGTCCGGCGGCCTGATCGAGTCGCACTTCCACTTCTTCGTCATGCTCGCCGTCATCTCGCTGTACCAGCAGTGGCCGACGTTCCTCGTTTCGATCGGGTACGTCCTCGTCCACCACGGCGTCATGGGTGCGGTGGCGCCGGAGTCCGTCTACAACCACCCGGACGCCATCGCGCATCCCTGGAAATGGGCGCTCATCCACGCGACATTCGTCTCGGGCGCATGCTTCGCCTACGTCGTCGCGTGGCGCATGAACGAGGACGCGCAGGGAGCCATGCAAGAGAGCGAGGCGCGTTTCAGGCGGCTCGCCGAGCACAGCCCCGTCGGCATCTATCAGCTCTCGACGGGTCCTGCGCAACACCTCTATCTCAATCCCACGGCGTTGGAGATGCTCGAGGCGCAAGATGTCGATGAGGTCGCGCGTCTCGGACTCGATTCTTTCTTCACCGACACGTCGCTCGAAACGATTCGTGGCGAGCGCCAGAAGCGCGCAACCGGCATCGCGTCCAGTTACGAAGCGCAGATCGTCGGTCTTCGCGGGACGCGGCGCACGGTGCTGATGTCCGGTACTCCCCTGTTCGATGACGCGGAAAAGCTCTTCTCGGTCGTTGGAACCGTGACGGACATCAGCGAGCGAAAGAGCCTCGAAGAGGCGTTGCGACACCAGGCGTTCCACGATTCGCTCACGCGTCTCGCCAATCGTCCGCGGTTTACCGACCGGCTCGAGCACAGCCTGCAACGCGCTCGCCGCAACGACACGCAGATCGCCGTCCTTTTTCTCGATCTGGACGACTTCAAGATCGTCAATGATCGGTTCGGCCACTCCGTCGGCGACCTCATTCTCATCGAAGTCGCGCGCCGGCTCGAACAAGCCATCCGCCCCGGCGACACCTGCGCGCGCTTCGGCGGCGACGAGTTCGCCATCCTGCTCGAAGATCTCGCCGACGCTGATGCGGCAGAACGACTTTCGGCCCGTATTCTCGAGGCACTAGCTGCTCCCTTCGTCTGGGACCAGAACGAACTGACAATCAGGGCAAGCATCGGCATTTCCGTTGAGGGTACCGACGCGCTGTCCGCCGAAGCCGTGCTGCGCAACGCCGACGTCGCGATGTACGCGGCGAAGAACAGCGGCAAAGGCCGTGCCGAGATGTACGAAGAAGCGATGCACATCTCGATGCTCAACCGGCTGGACCTTCTCGCCGACCTGCAACAGGCGGTCGCACGTCAACAATTGGTCGTGCACTACCAGCCGGTGCTGGATCTTCGGACCGAGGCGATCACGGGGTTCGAAGCGCTGGTCCGTTGGAACCATCCGACGCGAGGCTTGCTGCCTCCCAGCGACTTCATCTCGCTGGCAGAAGAATCCGACGTGATCGCCGGCATCGGAAGCTGGGTACTGCGCACCGCGTGCCTCGATATGAAGGGTTGGCGCGCACGCTTTCCCGAGCGTGAAAACCTCACCCTCGGCGTGAACGTGTCGCCGCGCCAGGTCGAGCGCCCGAATTTCGCCGAGGAAGTGCGCGCGATCCTCGAGGAAACGGAGATGGCGCCCAGCAGCCTCGTGCTGGAGGTGACCGAGAATCTCATGCTGAATGACGTCGAAACCACGGTACAGCGCTTGCAAGAACTCAAGGCGCTCGGGATTCGCCTCGCCATCGATGACTTTGGTACCGGCTATTCGTCGCTAAGCTATCTCAGCCAGTTCCCGTTCGACATTCTGAAGATCGATAAGTCCTTCGTCGATGGCGCGGGCGACGCAACGGTCGAGCAGCAACTCGTGCCCGCGATCATCGACCTCGGGAAGATGCTGAACATGCAGATCGTGGCGGAGGGGATCGAGCGTTCGGAACAGTTAGCGAGGCTCCGCATGCTCACCTGCGACTTTGGACAAGGCTTCCTGTTCGCGAAACCCGTCCCGGTTGACGAGATCTACCTGATGCTGGCGAAGCCCATCGGTACGTCCGATGCTGCGTGATCGCGTTCAGCGCCTGCTACTTCAGCAGGCAGGTGCCAGTGCTTTCCATGGCGCGACGCGCCAGCAGCGGCAGGATGCGCGCCCTAGCCCGCGCCCCAGTGAACCCCTCCACAGACAGCCACGGCCAAACCAACGACAATGCCGGCTTGAACCCGACGCGTGAGCGATCGTACAATCGCTCCCACAGAACCGAGGAGATAATCATGAGCAATCGTTCCGCCGCACTCGCAAACCAGTTCGAACAAGCCGTCGCCGCCTTCGCCAAGAACGTGGAGGCGTGCTCCGACACGCAGTGGTCCGCCATCTGCAACGCCGAGGGCTGGACCGTCGGGCAGACGGCGCAGCACGTCTCGGGACAGTTTCCGCTCGAGATGGAGTTCATCACCGCCGCCGCGGAGGGCAAGCCGCTACCGGCGTACAACTGGGACGACATCAACGGCAAGAACGATGGCCGTGCCGCAAAGAACAGCGCCGTCGGCAAGGACGCCGTCCTGAGGGAGCTGCGCGAGGGCGCGGCATCAACCGCCGCCTACGTCCGCGCGCTCACCGACGAGCAACTCGACCGCACCGGCGCCCTCCCGCTCGCTGATGGCGCGGTCGTCAGCACGCAACAACTCATCGAGGGCGGCGTGCTGATCGCCCACGTCACGGGCCATCTCGAGAGCATTCGCGCGGCTGGCTGAACCGGACGCCAGAGGATGGCGATACCCCAACTCAGCAGAATCGAATGCCGCTCAACTCGGGCGGCTTTCGCATGCTCACCCGACGCGCTTGACAAATCGTCCGCTACCACGGTACATTGGTACCATGACACCGTGGTACCAATATTCAGGAGGCTCAATCATGCCACAGGCAGAACAGATGACGGTCGAGCGGGTCCAGCTCGGCGTCCGGATGGAGAAACAGATGGTGAAGGTATTGAAGGGGCTTGCCGAATTCAACGGCGTCACGCTCGGCCATCTGCTCGAGAATATCGTGCTGCACTCGTTCGAGCCCGTACCCGGCCAAGAGGGCGAAATGTCGGCCAGCCCGCACGGCAAGAAGGCCCTCGCCGCCATCGCCGATCTCAAGCGCATCTATGGCATGGGTTTCGACGTCCACGCGATGCGCGAGTTCCCGGACAAGGCTGCGGACGCGGCGGGCGACGACGCGACCGACGAGAATGCGTCCCGCTAATCACCGCACGCCCGAAGCCCGCCGGCGCGCCAAGAACGCAGATGACGGAAGCGGCTCGCTGAAGCCGCTTTCGTCATCTCATTCCGAGGCAAGATCGCGGCGAACTCGAGCTGCCCCGCCGTCAGGAGCCGTTGCATATACTCAGATTCGAAGCGTTGAGCAGCGGACACGAAGGCGGATCGACAGATGGATAAGCAGGAACAGATCGAGGCAGTTCGGGCCGAATTCGCGCGGCTCATGGACGCCATCGAGACCCTCGACGAGCAAGCATTGGTGCGGCCCAATATCGGCGAAGTGGGGCGTGCGCGAGATACTCGCCCACATCACGGGCTGGACACTCATCGACACCGCTATCCTTCGGCGGATCGAGCGCGGCGAACGTCCACTACCAGAGGGCGAAGAGTACGGCACGGGCGACACCCGCAACGCGGGCTTCGCGACGGCCGCCGCCAGCCGATCGGCCGCCGACGTGATCGCCGAGTTGCGGGCGGCGTTCGTCGAGTTCGTCGCTGCGGCCGAAGCCGTGCCGGCCGAGCGGTTCGCAGAGGGCCGCACGGCGTATCGCCTCATGCAGGAAAGCGGCCTGCAACACCTCCGCGAACATCGCACGGAAATCGAGTCGGCTCTATCCACGTAAGCGGAAGGTTGAGCCTGGAGCCAATCTCGCTTGGTGGGTCGGTATCGCATTCCATGGGTGCCATCCTCAAAGAACTCGTGGCCGACCGAAATCTATTGACACATACGATCGTCCATAGTAATGATCGCTCAACAGTGCAGCCGTACCTGCCGTGCACTCGAAGCGCAGCTCTGGACCAACTCATTGAACGTGCGAACAATCCGGGAATCATACTTCGAGGGCCGCAAGGCTCCACTGCTTGCTGCTGCCGGTGTTGCGTACTGTCTGATGGCACTTCTACCGAAGGGCCGTCGCATTCACTGGAGTTGTCCGTTTTATACGCTCACCGGTGCTCCGTGTCCGACCTGCGGTCTAACTAGCGCAGCGAAGCTCTTACTCACCGGCCACCCGCGCGAGGCGGTCTCGCGACACCCGTCGCCGTTCATCACGGCATTAGCAGTAGGAGCATCCCTTATGGCCAACCGAACGTTGTCCAAGGGGCGAGGGCATCGAAGGGAGTCGGCATAGTAATGGTCACCGAAAATCCGCAAGATCCGAGCGGACTCAATGTGTCGCAGCCGCAAAAGACGCTCATGGAGCGCAAGGAGATACTCGCGCGCCAGATTCAAATGGCCGTAGCGCAGGGCGGTCGTGTCGAGTCTCAGAGTGACGCCAACGCCGTCATCGTCAAAGGTAAGCAGGTGAACCATCTACTTCATTTCTTAATCGGAGTGTTCACCTGTGGCCTTTGGTGGATTGCATGGTTGATCATCGCAATCACCGGCGGGGAGAAGCGGGAGATGGTCGTAGTGGACGATTGGGGAAATGCCTCCGTCCAGCACGTGTAAAGGGGTCCCGGCCGACGAATCGCGCTACCGCATCGCCGCCTGATAGCCGCGCACGAACGGATTCTCCACCCACGCCGCGATCTCCGGATCGGACGCGCGATCCGGCAGCGCCTTCAGCATGTCGGCGACGTGAATCGGGTCGTGCTGCGCCCAGCCGGTAAGAAACAGCTTCAGCGGCAAGTCGCTCGCCGCCCGCTTGGCGTCGGCCGCGAAATGCATCGTCTTGTCGATCTGTTCGCCAGTCAGCCGCGAAAGCGACGAGATCAGCGGCCCGCGGTTCGCAGCGGCTTCGGCAAAGACGCGATCAAGCGGCCACGCGCGCCGCTCCGCAACCTGCGCATCGTTGAACGCATCCACATCAAACGCCTCGCCGCCCGCGACACTCGAATCCACCAGGCCGCCCGCACCCACACCGTCGAACCAGCGCAACAGCGCCGTGTCCAGCGTGCCAAGATGCGCCGCGAAGTCGCGCACGACCCACGTGCTGGCAGGTACCGCCCGCAGCAGTTCTTCCTCGCTCAGCGAATAACAGAACTGCTCGAATCGGCGCCGGTTCTCACCGATCCTGTCGATTACTGCGCGAATGGTGTCATCCATCATCGTTGCTCCGCCGCCGGCGCTCGCTCGGCCGCCTGCTCATCCACCGTCACCGTATCGCCAACCGCGATGTCACCGATTCGCTCCACCGTCGCGTACATGCCGAAGTTCGCCTCCTTGGGCTGATCCGTCCGGTATGACGCGATGAGCTTCAACGAATTCAGATCGTGCTCGCCGGTATCCGGATCGTGCGTCGTGATGACGCAGCGCGGGTCGCGCATCCGGACTCGCACCGCGACCGCATCGCCGATCCGCACCGATCGATCGATCCACTCGTCCTCGCCGTGCGCGCCGACGCCTGACAGATAGACGTTCGGCCGGAAGCGCCGCTCATCGACTCGCTCGCGCCCGGCGATCTCGGCGAACGCTGCGACCGACGCCGTCGAGCAGAGCGACACCGGAAAGCCGTCAAACGCCCCGCCGGCCTGCGCTGGCCGAACCAACCGCACGTCGGCGCCCACAAACGACGATAACGCCGCCGACCACGGCCCATCGATGGTCACCGCGTGCAAGTCGCGCTTGCCGAAGAACCGCGTCGTGACTTCCTTACCGTCCGCCGGAGTGGCGTCTGCGACGCTGCCGTCGGGGAAGCGCAGTGCAAGACGTTCCGGTTTGCCCAGATACTCCGCTTGAATCTGCACCAGCGCGCCGCACTCACGCTGGGTATACAGCCGGTCGCGATCGTCGATCAGGAAGAAGCAGCGGTCGCCGTACAGTCCGCGCGTGCCGACGCGCGCACGCTCGACACGCTGCAGCGCCAGCGACTTCACGGGCGAGATGTAGAGCGCTTCTACGCGGATGGCCATAGATGGTCTCCCGTCAGCCGGCACGTGGTACGTCATGGTACGCGAGCTTGCGGCTACGCGCGTCGCGTGGGAGAGTTCGGCGCGGTACCACCCGCACTCAGCGCAAGACGGGAGGATCCAGCATGGGCAAGCTCGACGGGAAAGTCGTCATCGTCACGGGCGCGAGCCGCGGCATCGGCGCGGAGATCGCGCGGCTGTTCGGCGCGGAAGGCGGGAAGGTGATCTGCGCGGCCCGCACGCTGAAGGAGGGCGAGCACCAGTACGAGGGTTCGCTCGAAACGACCGTCAACGGCATCCGCAACGCCGGCGGCGAGGCGACCACAGTCACCGTCGATATCTCCCTGCCCGAGGATTGCGAGCGACTTGTCCAGTCAGCGCGGGACACCTACGGCCCTGCTGATGTCCTCATCAACAACGCGGCGCTCACCTACTTCGTGCCGGTGAAAGACTACCCGCTTAACCGATGGATGCGTTCGTGGGCCGTGAACTTCCACGCACCGTTCCTTCTCACCAAGCTCGTGCTCGACGACATGACTTCGCGGCGCAGCGGCAGCATCGTCAACATCTCGTCGTCGGCGGCGATCGGTCCGGGGCGCGGCCCGTACGAAAACAACGTCTACCGCGGCTCGACGTGCTACGGCGCCGAGAAGGCCGCGCTCGAACGCTTCACGCAGGGCGTCGCCGCCGAAGTGTACGAGTACGGGGTCTCGGTCTCGTGCTTCTCGCCGTCGCAGGTGGTGCCGACACCCGGTACCGTGCACCACCGCCTCGTCAGCGGCCTCGATGATCCGCGCGGCGAGCCGACGGAGATCATGGCCCGGGCGGCGCTGCTACTCGCGACGGAGCCCGTCGAGAAAGTGAGCGGCCGCGTCACATACAGCCAGCAGATCCTCAAAGAGTTCGGCTGGATCGATGACGCGCACGGCGTCGGCGTCGACGTCCCCGGCACCGGCTACAGCCAGATCTAGCGCGCGAGTTGCCGCCGTAAACGAAGAGAACCGGCGCATCGCACCGGCCCTCGCGTCAAAAACCTCCGTGCCTGCCCTGAAAATAGCCTCAGACCAAGACGCGAAGGGGCGGTTTAGGCATGATCTCCGAAACCAAGCTCCCCCTCTCCAAGAATTTGGAGAGGGGGCCGGGGGGTGAGGCCGCACGTCGTGCAACGCACCAAATTTTCATCGGGAGAGGTGAGGCCCGCCTCAGGAATAACTCTGTGGTGAATCCGTTACGAGCGCGAGCCCTCCGGCAGCGCCCCCGGCGCCTCACGACGCGCGGCCGCGGCCTCCCGCTTCGCCTTCGACTCCACCTGGATCTCGGGCAACCATCGCAGCCACGACGGCAGATACCAGTTGCGATCGCCCAGCAACACCATGCTCGCTGGTACCAGCACCGACCGCACGATCGTCGCATCGATCACGACCGCCGCGCCAAGACCGAAACCCATCTGCTGAAACGCCGACATCTCGCCCATCGCGAAGCCTGCGAACACGGCCACCATGATCAGCGCCGCCCCGGTGATAATGCTCGCCGTCGACCGCACGCCGAACGCGATCGCGTCGCGGTTATCGCCCGTCTCGTCGAAGCGCTCGCGGATCCGGCTCAGCAGGAACACGTGATAGTCCATCGATAGCCCGAACAGTACCGCGAACAGAAACAGCGGTACCCACGCCTCAATGCGGTCGACCGCACGGAACCCGAGCAACTCGTTGCCGACACCGTGCTGGAATACCAGCACCAGTAGCCCGTACGCCGCGCCGACCGACAGGAGGTTCATGATCATCGCCTTGACGGGCACGACGATCGACCGGAACACCACGAGCAGCACGAGGAAGCTCATGCCCAGCACGAAAGCAAACACGATCGGTGTGTACTGGTTGATCAGCGCGAAGTAGTCCTCCGTGCCCGCAGTGTCGCCCGTCACGAGCACTTCCGCGTCAACACCGGCGAACGCCGCCGGAATATAGTCGTCGCGAAGCTGCGCGATCGCGTCGTGCGCCGCGTCAGACTCCGGATCGCCCTGCACGGTGACGGACAGCAGCGCGAGATCGTTGCCTTCGCTCGTCTCGGTCGTCACGTCGCCGAAGCGTGCGTCTCCGGCCAGCGCCGACCGCAACTCGTCGATACCCGCTTGCACCGCCGGCACTGCCACATCGTCCGCCGCGACGACGATCTCCGCCGGTTCGATCACGCCGCCCGAGAACTTGTCTTCGAGAATGGCGAAGGCCTGAAACGCCTCGGTGTCGGACGGCAGCGTGCTGACGCCGGCGAACCCCAGTTCAATCGTGAAGTACGGCAGCGACGCCCCGACGAGCAGCGCAACCGCCGCCATCACGCTGATAGCTGGGTGGCGCATCACGATGTGCGCGATCGCCGACCAGAATCCGCCATCCTCGCTCGCGTTCTTCTTCCGGCCGACGAGCGGCAGCGTCAGCCAATTGACCCGATCGCCCAGCAACTGCAGTACCGCCGGCAGCAATGTCAGCGCCGCCAGAATCGCCACCACCACGACGATGATCGCGCCGGCGGCCAGGCTCCGGAAGATCGAGTCCGGCACGATCAGCAACCCCGCCAGCGCGACGATGACGGTGACGCCCGAAAACAGCACGGCGCGGTTCGCGGTCCCGCCGGCGATCGCGATCGCGTCGGCGGTACTTGCGCCGAGTCGCCGTTCTTCGCGCACGCGTTCGACAATGAACAACGTGTAGTCGATGCCGACGGCCAGCCCCATCATCGTGATCATGTTGACGACGAAGATGGACAGTTCGAACTGCATCCCCACCACTGCCGTCACGCCCACCCCGATGACAATCGACAGCAGCGCCATAATGATCGGTATACCGGCCGCTACGAGCGCGCCAAAGACCACCGCCAGGATGATCAGCGCCACAGGTAGGCCGAAGATCTCCGCGGTCTGCAGGTCAGCTTCCGAGATCTCCGTGAAAGTCAGACCAATGCTACCTTCGCCTACGGCCACGACAGTGAAACCCACGTTGTCGCGCTCGTTGAGGCGATCGCGGAGCACTTCAGCGCTCTCCTCCTCGTCTCCGAGAACGCCGACGGGAATCAGCATCGTCGTGCGGTCGTCCGATACCAGCGACGCTTCGTCTGTCTCGTAGAAGCTGATCACATCGCCGATCGCGCTGGCGTCGAGGCTGCGGATATCGCCGACGAGCGCATCGACGAACGCGCGATACGCTGCGTCGTCCGCCGTCAGCGTGTCCGACTGCACGATCACCTGCTCCGTCGGAAGCTGCGGTTCGCGTAGTCTCTCTTCGATGAGACGATCCGCCTTGTCGGACTCGAATTCGACCGCTGTACTCTGATCGGTTGTCAGCACGTCGCCGACACCCATGGCCAGGAAGCCACCAGCAACGAGCAGCACGATCCATGCTCCGACCGTCAGCCACGGCCTGCGCGCGCTGACCCGTGCGAGACGCTCAGTCGACAAAAACGAAAACATCGCCGGATTCCTCCAATGCCTGGCCAGCCCCTAACCGTCTCCCGATCCCGCGGCAACTCCTCCGTACCCAACTGACCTCCGACGACTGCCGCGCATGCCGCAGCCCGCGCTCGCGCTCGAGCGCGTACGTCCGTGCCATCATCTCCAGATCGAAGTTCATCATCGTGCGTCATCCTCGCCGTCCCCACGCGTCCAGAACATGCCGCCCATCATCGCTTTGAGTACCGCCACGTAACGCTGAACGTCCACCTTGTGCCCGCTGGCCATCTGGATCACCAGGCCGTCGAGCGACGCGACCATCAGCCGTGCCACCGACTCCGCGTCGAGCCGCTTGTTGATGTCGCCGGCCTGTTGAGCGCTGCGGATGATCTCCGCGAACGGCCCGACTAACCCGTCGTAGCTGCGGCTCAGCGTCTCGCGGATCTTCGGATTGCGGGGCGCCTCCGACCACAGTTCGATGTCGACGCATTGACAGGCGTGCGCGTCCGGCGCGTCGAGCTGGCTGAAAAACGCATCCGCCAATTCGCCCAGCACGACGAGCGTGTCGCCCTTGCCGCGAATGCTGGCAATCACCTCGTCGCGACGGTCGAAGCTTTCCTCGCTCATCGCGCCGACGATGTCTTCCTTGCTAGGGAAGTAGCGGTAGATCGCGCCCGCGCTGATGCCCGCTTCCGTCGCGATGTCCTGGACCGTCGCTCGGGCAAAGCCCTTCTGCGCGAAGACCTTGCTCGCCGCATCCTTGATGTCCTCGGTGCGGGCGTCGATGTGCGCCTGGGTTACCTTCGTCATGCAGCGACCTCTCCTTCCCATGTTTGAATGAACCATCATTCACTTGAATGAACAGTACGTCAGTACATCGACCGAAGTCAAGAGTCTTCGTGTTAAGGTCACGATAAGGCCCGGTCGGCAGCGGCTGATAGGATGCCGAGAATGCGGATATCGCAGCTCGTTAGGACAAGCCGCACCCGCTAGAGGCGGCCAGATCTCTGCGCACTGAAAACTCGAGCGTGACAGGGGGCGTCGCACGACGCTTACCAGCGCACGCCGTTCTCCCGCAGCACGTCTCGCCAGAAGTACCAGCCCACAAGCAGGCCGCCGTTGCCGACCGCGGCCGCAACTAGCACGAGCGCAGCCACGCTTGCCAGGCTGCGGTCACTGATCAGCGTGGCACCGACGCCGAGCAGCGCCACATAGATCGTCAACCCAAGGACGATGAACCGCAGCCGCGGCGGCTTCACAAAACGCCTAGAACTGGTCGGGGCAGTGCGGCGCGTACGCCGTGCGCCACATATCGTCCAGCATCGCCAAGGGTGCGTCCGGCGCCGCCTCGGCGCGCCCGTAGCGGACCGCCCGCGACGGCGACACCTGCCCGAAGAGCAACTGCGCCAGCGCCGACACGTCGAGCGTCAACTGCGGCGTGTCGGTCGTGCGCGCGATCGTCGCGCCACCCTCGCCCGCATCGAGCGCCCAGCGGCCCTCGTTCCAGGGGCACATCTCGTCACGGATCTCGAACACGGCCCGCCCCTCGCCGTAGGGACGCAGAGGCAACGCCCGCTCGACATCGATCACGCGCCCCAGCAGCCAGTCACCGCGGGTCGCGTGCAGTTCGCTCGGGTCGAGCATCACGTCGAACGCCGGATCATCCGTAGGCGCCGCACGAAGAATGGTCACGGTAAGATCGAAGTTCTTCAGAAACTCCCACGTCGCCCGGTATGCCGAGGGCTTCAGCCAGACGTGGTCGCGCATGAACACGCGCTGCCCGTTGCCGCCCGTATCGTTCAGGTTGACCGGGTGTCCGTACCACTTCGCAGCGTACGTGACGTACCCCTGTGGCGTGCCGTTCTCCTCGTAGATGGCGATCAGGCTCGGTCCGGCATCGCCCGGCCCGACATCGTTCCGCGCGCCCAGCACCTGGGATTCCCAGATCACCGGCGCACGGTGCAGGTATCCGTTGCGCTCCCGCGCGAAGTCGCGATACATCGACTGCAGCAACGGCAGCTCGTCCCTCGAACCCTCGCGCCACGTGCCGGTCGGCTTCGGGACCGAGGGCGCGAAGTTCACCATTTTCGGATCGATGGCGTAGATGTAACGCGAAGAGCACACAGCATACCCGTACCGCTGATAAATGGCCGCAATCGACGCCAGCAGCACGGCGATCGGCTCCATCCGCTGCTCGTACCGCCGCTTGAAATCCGTCTCCATGATCTGCCGCAGATGACCCCGCCGCCGGAACTGCGGCAGCGTCCCAACGACGGTGACGCCCGCGGCCGGCGCCTTGCCGCCGTTTAGCCGCATTACGAACGGGAACGCCCCATACGTCGTCGCGAGCTCACCGTCCTCGAAGGCGCATAACGTCCATTCCGGCGCGATGCGGAAGTCGGCGTCGACGGGCGGAGCATCGGCCCGCCGCGGTCCCGTGTAGTTACCGAAGACGATCGAAGGCACGCGGTAGAACGCGTCTTTCTCCTCTTCGCGATACGGACGTATTTCGAGCGCCATTCATCTCCCTCGAACAACAGCCGCGCGATTGTACCAACCACCGGCGCAGCGAGCGATCATGCCGGCGGTTCGCGCTCGTTCCTTCGTTGGACTGCCTGCTCGCGCAGCCAGCGGATCATCGGCGACGGCTCCAGCGGATGCCAGGCCTTCTTCCAGTGGTCGAAATCGCCCGCCCACGGCTCATCGAAATCGACCGCCACGGGCCCGGGTGGCTGCGCCGACACGAGCACGTCGAGCGCCGCTCGCACCACACGCGTCTGCAGTGCGGCGTCGTGCGCCATACCCAGCGTATGCCCGAACGGAAACTCAACTCCAAGCGTGCGCGGAGCGCCAAGCCGCTCTCCCCACACCGGCATCATGTTCACGACGACGGTGCTGAGGCCGGCTGCCTCGAAGGATCGTGCCAGCGCATTCACGGCGCGGCTGCAGTCTGGTCAAACGGGTGTCAGTAGGACTCCGTCGACGCCGGCGGCAAGCATGCGGGCGGCCACCTCCGGTGCGTACCGCTGCGTCCACTCCGCCGTGTCCGGCTGATAGCCCATGAACGAGTAGTTCTCGTCGGCGAGCGCGCCGATCACGCCCTGCGCTTCGAGCTCCAGCATCCGGTGCACGGGCAGCGCGACGTTCACATCAGCGGCGATGTCCTCGTTATTGATGTGGAGATGCCCGGTCTGAACTTGCTCCTGTTTCAGCGAACGTGGCAACGTCCGGTACGTCGGGTCGCCCCAGTCCGGATGCTCCTGCTCGCGCTCGTAGTCAAACGGCGGCTCGGCGCCCCGAACGTTGATTCCTGCGGTCGTCGCCAGCGCGATCTTCGCTTCGGCAAGCGGCTTCGCAAGCGGAGTCCACGGCACAGCATCGGGAGGCGGGACCACCATATTCGCGTAGTACCCCTTCATCGACGGGGGTAGCCACTTGTAACTATCGACGGCCATACATCGTCTCCCCTCGCACCGCGCTACCCAAGCTTCACCGCCGTCCCCGAAACGGTCACCATCAGCATCGAACCGCCGACCGTCTCGTAGTCGATATCGACGCCCAGGATCGCGTCAGCTCCCAGCGCCAGCGCGGCGTCCGTCATCTCGCCCATCGCTTCGTCGCGCCCGCGGCGCAGTTCCTTCTCGTAGCCCGTCGCGCGACCGCCCGTGATGTTCCGAAACTGCGCGCCGATATCGCGAAAGATGTTCGCGCCGAGAATCGTCTCGCCAGCGACCACCGCCAGATACTGGCTCACCGGCCGGCCCTCGATGATCGTCGTCGTCGTGATGATCACGTATTCACCCTCCCTAGCGCATCCGCGCGCCGTACAGATCATCCGATGCAGCAGCCGCTGTGTCCAGCACGGAGCATTCTCCGAGGCGATGAGACGTCGCCCCGCGCGACAGGACCACGACCAGCAGCCCGGTTACCAACTCAAAACAACCGCCGCGCGACGCCGGCCCGATATTCGAGGATCTGTCGCAGCTGCCGCCGCACGACCAGAGCGTGCGCAACGACCCCGACCGCGCCTAGCGGAAGGGCGTACTCGATCCGATCCGTCATCAGCGTGTCGCCGCCGATCGGCCTGAACGCATGCACGTGCGACCAGTACGCGCACGGCCCGCGCAGCTACACGTCGGCGAAGCGTGCGTCGTGTTCGTACTCCGTGATGCGCGTTGTCCAGCTAAGCGGCACGCCGAGCCACCGGATCGTGTAGTCGATCTCACAGCCAGCGAACATTCGGTCTTGAGGCGAGCGTTTCACGCTCAACCGGAGCCGCGGCGGCGTGATCGCAGGGAGGTTGCGCGGGTCGGAGAAATATGCGAACGTACGTTCGAGAGGTGCCCCGGCGAGCTGAGCCCGCTCGATCACCATCGCTGGCTCACCTCCGACGGATCCGTCCGCCGATAGAACTAAGTGATGCTCCGGGACCGCCCTGATTCGCGTATCTCGTCCGAGTTGACAACGCCGTCGCGAAATTTTCCCCGCCGGACATAATTCATGCTCCTGGGAGCCGGTTTAGGCATTCCCGACAACAACGGTCGATGTAAGATAGGGCCAGCACACCCCCCACACCCGCTCGGCCGTTGGCCCGGTGCGGGCATGGCCAAACGGAGTCCATTCTCCGACTATCTCTATACAGCAGCATTGAGGATTTGCGCGTGATTCCCTGTCCGATCCGAGGGTGTCGTGGTTAACCGAACGATCAACGCCGAAGGCTACATGATGCCCCTCGGCGGTCCCGAGTTTTGGCTTCAGGCTGAACTCCAGGACGCCATGGACCGGCTCATCAAGCATCACTTTCGCGATGTGCTGCTCATGCCGCGTTCCCCGTATCCGCGCGTCGAGCTCAGCGGCCGCATGACGTCCAGCGCCGGTCGCTGCTATCCAGATACCGGCCTCATTCGCATCGCGACGCTGTACCACCGCGACCACGGCATCGATGAGACGCTGCTCGTCCTCAAGCACGAACTTGCCCACTGGGCGGCGCGCTGGCGGTATGGCACGCGCATCGCGCCGCATGGAGCGCAATTCCGTGACGTCGCACACGAACTGGATCCGCGCATCACCGTGACATGTCCGCCGTTCGCACATAAGGAACGCGCGCAGCGCCGCACGTGGGCGATGATGTGCCCGCACTGCCGCCGCCGCTACAGCCGCCGGCGCCGCGACAAGGTGGCGTGCCGCGCCTGCTGCGACAACTACGCAGGCGGCCAGTACGATCGTCGCTTCCGTCTCCGCGTCATCCCGCGTGCCGAGTGATCCTCCTCGCGTAGCCGTTCTCTTCGATCTCGATGGCGTAATCGTCGACAGCCGCGCGCACCACGTTGCGGCGTGGGAGCAGTGGGCGCGCGAGCATGCACCCGAATCGCCGCCCAGTTACTTCACACAGATGTTCGGCCTGCGCAACGACGCGATCATCGGCGGGCTCTTGCCGAACCTCGAGTCCGCCGAACTCTCCCGGCTGGCCGCGCACAAGGAGTCGCTCTTCCGCGCATCAGCACGCGGCGCACTCGAGCGCCTCCCCGGCGTGCGGGCGTTGCTCGACACCCTGGACGGGGAGCGCGTCCCAACGGCCATCGTCACGTCCACGCCGCGAGAGAACCTGGCGCTCATCCTCGACACGCTCCACCTGACCGGCCGCTTCACCACCCTGGTCGCTGAAGAAGACGCCGAGCGTGGCAAGCCCGACCCGCAAGGCTTCCTCATCGCCGCCGAACGTCTCGGCATCGAGCCCGAACGGTGCGTGGTGATCGAGGACGCGCCCGCCGGACTCCGGGCAGCGAAGACCGGCGGCATGCGCGCGATCGGCGTCACGTCGACGCATCCAGCGCCGGATCTCGGCGACGCCGACCTCATCGTCGCGTCACTCGCCGAGGGATCGGTCCGGAAGTTCATCCTCGGAGGTCGGAGCGACTCGCCTTCGGTCGTGTAGCTCGTTGACAACGTAGCTTCGCCCGGCGTACCATCGCCCCCACCGGCGACAACAACGAAGCCTGACGAAGCAACCGGCAATCGGCACAGCGTTCACCTTTCGACGGGCAGGGCGTTGTACGAGCGACCGGATCGCTAGCCCTGGCGTCGTGCGTGCGGATCCGCGCACCTCTACTATCGCAATCACGCAGAGTCTGATGTTCACGACAGCGAGGGCAAGCCATGCACAAGAAGGCATTGGGACTAGCGGCGGCGATGCTGATCATCGCCGTGATCGGCTTCGCGTTCATGGGCGTGGCGGCGGCCGGCAGCAACAATCGCGGCGCGAAACCGACGAAGACCCCCAAGCCTGAGCCGACGCGCAACGAGCGCCATCTTCCCGCCAGCATTCAACTCACGCCCGACCCGCTGCAGATCGCCTGTGACGGCGTCGAGGCGAGCACGCTCATGGTGCGCGTCACCGACGCACGCGGCAAGACGGTCCCGAATGGCACGGTCGCCACCTTCAGCGTGGACTACGGCGTCGCCCAGCCTTCGCAGACTGAGACCCGCAAGGGCGAAGCGAAGACGAACATCGTCCTCTCACGCCAGGCAGCGAGTTCGTTCTCTGGCGCCTTCGCGACGGTGCGGGTCGGCGACATCGAGGCTTCCATCCGCATCCGCTGCGACGGCGCGGGCGGCTGCGCCCAGTTTCCGACCAGCCCGCCCTGCCAGCCGCCCGACTGCCCGGCATCGCCGCCAACGAGTCCGCCCTGCGATGATGATCCGGATCCCTGTCCTACGCACCCAATGAGCCCGCCGTGTTTGACGGCGACACCTAACAACCCGAACCCCTGCCCGAACGGCGCACCCGTCAGCCCGCCGTGCTTGACCGCGACACCAACCGTTCCGGATCCCTGCTCCGACCCCGGCGCGCCCTTCAGCCCGCCCTGCGGCACGCCCACGCCCACGCCGAACGCCCCGGCGCGCTTCGCCATCGACTGCGATCTGTCTTCTGCCGGCATTCAGCAAGATTGTGACTATCCGCTCGATACCGCTGAGATCAAAGTAGGCATCGTACTCGTCAACGATTCCGGGGAGAGCAGATTCATGGCCTCGTTCCAATTCGATCTCGTCAACCCACGCAAGGATCTGCTGTTCCCTCCACCCGTGATCGGCACGTTTTACGACGCCAACCCCGATTTCAACGACGCATTGAACGCTGAGGGCAACGCTTGGGACTGTGAGATCTTTCCGCTAAGTAACGATACGGGCACGGGCGCGCCCGGGACGACGGTGTCGCGGCTGGGATGTCTCGTCCTCGTGCAACCGCCCCCCGGTAGTATCGTCCCGGCGAACGGCGCCGTTCTACTCGCCACCGTCTCCTTTGACGTCACCGACGGAGCACCGGCCTCCGACATCCGGCTCGGACTCACGCAAGCGCTTGCCGCGGACGAATTCGGTATGGACTTCACGGATTGCTACTTCCCGCCGGGTCTGTGCACTACGGCCACCATCCATCTGTTCAACCCGCTGCTTACGCCCCTTCCGGGCGGCACAGATACTCCGACCCCGATAACCAACATCACACCCACGCCGGCGCCGTAGCCGCCCAACGTGCGATTCGTCGTGGCGAGGTAATCGCGTTGGATCGCGCGTTCGATGTCCGTCCCTCTGCGAAGCTGTGGAAGACCGCCTACGCCCGCGTCATCCGGTCGACGACGCCGAGCACTGATTCGACCAGCACGTGGTCGCCCGGCTGCGGGTCGTCGTAGATCATGTCGAACGACAGCCGCGCCTCGCGCGACTGCTCCGGCGCCGACGTGAGGCGGAACAGCACCGCGAAGTAGCGCGTACCATGCAACTCATACGGCCGCACATCGACGATCTCGCCGTCCTGCGGCTTCGCCCGTTCCCCGCCGCGTACCCACTTCCCGCTCACGCGTCCGCCTTCGTGAAGCGCACGAGCGTCGTATCGTCCGACACGTCGTCGAAGTACGCCTGCAGTGGCATATCGACGTGCAGCTCATCATCCGGCACGCCGACGACGTTCGAGACGATGCGCGGCCCCTCGTCCAGCTCGACGACGGCGTACTGGTAGGGAACCTCGTCCTCAAAGCCCGGGAACTTCTGATGCATCAGCCCGAAGCTGTAGAGCGTGCCGCGCCCGCTCGCCGCCACCCACGCCGTCTCAGTCGACCAGCAGTCCGGGCAGCGCGGCCGCGACGGCAGCCGGTACGCGCCGCAGCTCTCACACCGCATCAGCATCAGCTCATGCCGCCGCGCGCCCTCATAGAACTCGCGCGATTCGTCATCGGCCTGCGGGATCGGGCGTGTGTAGTCGGTCATCGTCGATTTCGCGCCGCCGGCTTCGCCCGGGATCGCGCCGGCGGGGCGGCGGCCTCACCGGCGAACGCCGCTACCAGCTTCGCCGGCGCCAGCCGCCGCCACGACTGCTCGATCAGCTCGCGCCGTTCGCTCTCGCGCACCTGCGTCAATCGGACGAGAATCGTCGGATAACCACGATAGTGATCCGTTAGAAAGAAGGCTTCCGGCATCGTAGACATCAGGAACTCCTGCTCGATGTCCTCCACGGGCTTCAGCACAAGCACACCCTCCTCGCGCAGCCGCGCAATGAACTTGTTCTTCACGTAGAACCCCGGCGTGCCGTACGACGAACGCTCGCCGACTTCCGGAAGCGCCAGCATCATCTCCCGCACCTGCTCGAACGACACGCCCTTTGGCTTCGCCATCACCCTCACCCCTTATCCGGCGACAGCACGAGCGTGCTGTGATGATCGAGTATCCCGCCGTTGCCGGTGACCAGCACCACATCGTGCTTCGCGACCTGACGCTCGCCGCCCTGACCGCGCGCCTGGATCACACCCTCCGATAGCGGCGTCATACCCCACATGTAGAACGCGCTCAACTGACCGCCACCCGTGTTCGTCGGCAGCGAGCCGCCCGGCCCCAGCTTGCCATCCGCGACGAATGGGCCGCCCTCGCCCTTCGCGCAGAAGCCGTAGTCCTCGAGCGTCACCAGCACCGTGTACGTGTAGCAGTCGTACGCCTGCAGCACGTCCACGTCTTCGATACCGATGCCGGCCATCGCGAACGCCGTCGCCTTCGACATCGGCGCCCCCGTCTGCGTTTCGACATCCCAGCCCTTGCGCCGCATGTCGCCCGGGTGCCCCTGCCCCATGCCCCAGATGTACGCCGGCGGCTGCGCCAGGTCGCGCGCTTCATCCGCCCGCGAGACGATCACCGCCACGCCGCCGTTCGACACGAGGCAGCAGTCCAGCAGGTGCAGCGGCTCCGCCACCCACCGCGACGCGTGGTAATCCTCCATCGTGATCGGCGCGCGATGTTCCGCGAGCGGGTTCATCGCCGCCCATGCCCGCTCGGCGACAGCGATCGCGCCGAAGTGGTCGTTCGTCGTGCCGTACATCGCCATGTGGCGACGCGCCGCGATCGCGTAATGCGCGTTGATGCCAAACACGCCAAACGCCGGATAGAGCCCGCCCATACCGCTCGGGCGTGTCGGGCGCCCCATGCTGGCGTACACGGAACCGCCGCCCTTGCCCTCACGCAGCGGCGCATCCGCGAACACGCACACGACGTGATTCGCCATCCCGTGAATCACCGCCAGCGCGGCGTACTGCACCATCACGTTCGCCGTCGCGCCGCCGACGGTCATGCTCGAAAGCAGCCGCAGGTGCGTCAACCCAAGATAGTTCTGCAACCCGACGCCACCCATCCCGCCCGGTGACGTCACCCCCGGATTCACGAGCAGCCCGTCGATCTGCTCCTTCCGCAGTCCTGCATCGGCAACGGCGCGCTGGATCGCCTCCGCGGCGAAGTGCGACGTGTCATGCCCGTACACGCGCCCCATCTCGGAAATGCCGAGCCCCGTGATAGCCGCCTTCGCCTTCAGTTCGCGTCCGTCCATGCGCTGCTCCTTCGTGCGTGCAGTGTCGCCGTGTCAGCATGATGCGGCAAGACGCGCTGCCCTATCTCCCGCGCCACATCGATCCATCCTCCAGCTTCTATCCTCCAATCCCGGGCGCAGCTACCGGCACGTCCCGGCGCAACCTACAATGCGCGACCGGAGGACGATCGATGCCCACACTTCTGGATCGCGCCCGCGAGTTACTACGGCTGCGCGAAACGCAGATCGTCGCGGCGATCACCCTGATCGCGCTGGCCCTGCGTCTCGTCTGGGTGCTGACGGTCGACACTGGGCTGCTCGAATACGCCGACATGCAGTGGTACTACGTCACCGCCAAGAACCTCGCCGATGGCCACGGGCTGACCGTTCGCGTTGAGCCGCCGGCCGGCAACATCCCCGGCCCCGGCGGAGTGCAGGCCGTACTCTGGCCGCCCGGATATCCGCTCGCACTCGGCGCCGTCTTCAAGGTGTTCGGCGCCAGTTTGACCGCCGGCAAGGTGCTAAACGCCGTCATCAGCGCGCTCACGGTGCCGCTCGTCTATCTGCTGGCGCGTCGCGTATTCGGTAAACGCCAGGCGCTCGTCGCCGCCGTGCTGTTCGCGCTCTATCCCGCAAGCATCGTCTGGACGTCGGTGCTCTTCTCCGACACGGCGTCGGTGCTGCCGTTTGCGGCGGCGACGGTCGTGCTGCTGTACGCCGGCCCACACCCCGAGCCACGCACAGCGCTCGCATTCGGCGCGCTCGCCGGCGCCGCGACGATCATTCGACCGCAAGCCGCCGTCATCGTCCTCGCCGCGATCGGGTATTGGTGGCTGCGCAGCGAGCGCAAGCGCGACACGCTCGCGCCGCTCGCCGCGAGCATCGCCGGCGTCTGCCTGTTCGTCGTCCCGATCAGCGTCTGGAACAGCGTGCGATACGACGGACCGATGCTGCTCTCACAGAACGCCGGCTACAACCTCCGCATCGGCCACGCGCCGTACTCGACCGGACGCTACGCGCAGCCCGTCGATCTCTGGGCCGCCACACCGAACTTCGACCGCGGCGATCTCCCCGACGAGGGGCTCGCGTTTCGTCGCGCGATCAAGTACGCCGCCACGCATCCGCTTCGTGAAGTCGAGCTGTCGGGGCGCAAACTCTTCTACCTCTACACGACGGACTCCGACGCCGTCGTATTCGCATCGACGGCCGGCCGCACGCCCATCCGCTCAGCGGATTTCACGCAGCGCCTGATGGATCTCTCGGACGTCGTCGCGTTCGGCGTGTTGATTCTCGCCGTCGCGTCACTGCCGCTAACGTTCTCGCTGCGAGACGAGCGGCTCGCGCTGTGGCTCATCGTGCTATTGTGGTCAGCGGCTCACGTCGTCTTCTTCGGCGAACCCCGCTTTCGCCTGCCGGTCCTGCCGATCGTGCTGACGTTCGCCGCCGTCACCCTCGTCGAAGCCGCCCGCCTCGCCGCCGCATCCTTCCGCGAAGATCACCCAACAACGAAAGCGCCAGGCGGCTAGCAGGAATGCCGCCTCTCCGACCTCCCACCCCTACCCTCTGCGCCTCCGTGCCTCTGTGGTAAAGATCCAAACGCGCATGACAACGCCCGCCGACAGCACCGCCATCACCGGCACCAGCGGCGCGTGATAGCGCGGCTCGCCCGCGAACATCGTGTGCAGCAGCACCCACACGCCGCACGCCGACCACAACGCCCACGCCACGCGCGTCCGCGCGACGAACAGCGGCGACACGATCGTCAGCGCCAGCAGCGGATACCAGTAGGCGTGACCGAGCCAGGTCCACACGTCCCGATCGCCGACGCTGATCTCCGTGCGTCCGAGACTCTCCGACCAGCGGATCGCCGGCCGCGCGTCCGACCTCAGCAAATAGCCGACGCGCCGCACTGCGAGCTCCGCTTCGCGCTGCGGATGATCGAACGCGTACTCGATCGCCCGCTCCGTGCCGAGATCGTTGAACAACGCCTCGCGCTCTTTGAAGCTGATGCCCGGCTGCTCGTCCCAGAGATCCTGCGGCGGGATCGACGTCCCCTTTGAGTACGGCGCGTGCGCCAGCCGCAGGTTGTAGCCGAGATTGTTGTTGATCAGCGTCGGCTCGCCCATGCGGATCTCGTTCCGCACCGCCCACGGCACGACGAACAGCGCGATCGCGGCCACCACCGGCGCGAACGTCCGCATAAGGCTGCGCGCGTCGAACCCGCGCACGAGCAGCACGGCGACCGGCACGATCATCAGCAGCCCCTGCGATCGCACGAACGCCGTAGCGATCAGCAGCAGCCCCGTCACGAAGTACGCACCAATCGTCCCGCGATCGCGCGCCCAAACAGCACACGCAATCGTCGACGTGATTCCGAGCGTAAAGAGCGCCTCGCTAAACAGCGCCGCCGTCCAATACACATTCGCCGGCGCAACAGCGACAAGCGCCGCGGCTAGTAGTCCGACAGCGGTGCCGCGGTCGCCCCGTCTGTTCTCTGCTTCGTGTTCTCTGTTCTCGAACAGCCGCCGCCCCAGGTAAAACGCCGGCGCCACCGTCAGCGCGCCGGCCAGCGCGTTCAGCGCCTTCGCCCAACGCTCGTCAGCGCCGAACGCCGCGTACAGCGGCGCGATCGCGGCGGGATACCCTGGCGCCCAAAACGCCGTCGCTTCGCTTTCGTCGCCAGAAACAAACCCGCGCTCGTCCACCGCAACGCTAAACCCCCGCCCCTCGGCGATGTTCACGGCGGTCGCGTGGTAGTACTGCGGATCAGACAGCGGCGGCAGCACCGTATCGGTGGCGCCGAGCCAGGCGACGCGCAGACCCAGCGCAACGACGAAGATCGCCGCAAGCGCGACGTACGTGCGCCGCCTCAACGCTCAGCGATCGACGGACAGATCTTCGCGTCGCCCGGCGGCAGTTCGCCCTCGATGAGTTCCAGAGGCACCGTCGCCGCGATCGCCGGAGCGTCATCCGTCGGTACGGCCGCGGCCCATGCCCATGAATCGAAACTATTGCTTCGACTGTCACCAAGCACGTAGTAACGGCTTTCGGGCACCGTCAACGGTTCCTGGACGTACTTCGGCGCTGCGTCTCCGTACACGTCGCCCTCGATGGGCGCGCCATCAATCGTGATCATCCCATCGCGAATTTCGATCGTCTCGCCGGGCAACGCAACAACGCGCCTGATGAACGTCTGCGTCCGCCGGAGCGGAAACTCGAACACGATCGTCTGGCAGCGTTCGATCGTTGCGTCCGGCTGGCAGAACATCAACGCATCGTTCGCGGAGTACGCAGGTTCCATCGATGCGCTTTCGTTCACAAGCAAGAGCAGATCGTAATGGGAGACAAATTGACCGAAGTACTCCGGCTCGACTTCAGACACACGTTCGCTCGCCGCAGAATCGAACTGATTCGAGAGCGACTCTATTGCTTCGCTGTATTGGTCGTGTACATCGCGCAGTTCTGGAGGTGGATCCAGCTCGCGCCAATCGCTCGCGTACTGCTCGAGCAACACACGGACGCGCGCCACGTCCTCTTGACTGGTAGCGTTTCGTAGGGTGTCGGCGGATAGCAGCGCAGCAACAGCGGCTGCGTAGTCGGGCTGCCCGTCACTAATGCGCTCATCCCCGCCATCACACGCGATCGCCCCAAGGGCCATCCCGCCAACAACCAACATCATCAAAACCACACGCAGCATCATGCGCCGATCCTACACCCGCACGACGCCGAGCGTCACTTCACGCCCGTCGATGCTCGCCGTCTCGCTCTGCGCATCCGCCGGCGGCGCCGACTCCGTCACCTCCACCGACAGCGTTTCGTTGCGCACGTATTCGTCGTGCTGCTGCATCGCCTCGCGCAGGCCGTCGTCGCCGTCGTAGTACGTGCGGATGCGGTCGGCGATCTCGAATCCGGCGTCCTTCCGCAGATTCTGGATGCGATGCACAATCTCGCGCGCCAGCCCCTCGCGTTCGAGTTCCGGCGTCAGTTCCGTCGAGACGATCACCACCGCCCCGTTCTCCTCAGCCGACGCGAACCCTTCGCGCTCGCGCCCGTTGACGAGCAGTTCACCCGCCTCCAACACTTTGCCTGCGATCTCGACGCTCTCTCCCGCGCCCGCCGCGCGCGCCACCTCCGCCAGGCGCTCATCCGTCAGCGCCCCGAGCGCTTTCGCGATGTCCTGCACCTCGCGCCCGTACTTCTGCCCGAGCAGCTTGAGATTCGGCTTCACCTCGAACCGCAGGAACGCCGACTCGTCGCGCACAATGCGGATCGCCTTCACGTTCAGCTCTTCGAGCACCTGCGGCGCGAGACGCTCCAGCGCACGCTCTTCCGCCGCCGTCGGCAACTTCACGAGCAGCTCCGCCACCGGCTGCCGCACCCGCAGCTGCGCCTTCGCCCGCGCCGCGCGTCCCAACGACGCGACACGCATCACCAGCCGCGTCTCCTCCGACAGCGCGCGGTCGATCTGCGACGCGTCGCTGATCGGCCAGTCGGCGAGGTGCACGCCTTCCTCCGAATGTGGCGCGTCGCCGCCAGCGCTATCGAAACTGCGCACCAGATTCTGGTACATCTCCTCGGCGAGAAACGGCGTAAACGGCGCGAGCAGCTTCGCCACCGTGACGAGACACTCGTACAGCGTCGCGTACGCCGCCAGCTTGTCGCTGTCGCTCTCCGACTTCCAGAACCGGCGCCGGCTCCGGCGTACGTACCAGTTCGACAGATCCTCGACGAACGCCTCGACGAGCTTCGTCGCCGGCAACGCGTCAAAATCCTGCAGCGCATCCGTCACGCCCGCTACGAGCCGATGCAACTCCGACAGCATCCAGCGATCGAGCTCCGTCCGCTCGAGCAACGCGTCGTCGCCACCGGGCGCCCAGCCGTCGAGCGATGCGTACGTGACGAAGAACGCGTACGTGTTCCACAGCGTCAGGAACATGCCGCGCCGCACTTCATCCGCCGGTCCATAGCCGAAGTTCACGTTGTGCGCCGGATTCTGCCGGAAGAACAGCCAGCGCATCACATCGACGCCCATGTTGTCCGCCGCGTCGTCGAACCAGATCGCGTTTCCGGCGCTCTTGTGCATCTCGCGGCCGTGCTCGTCGCGCACCATCGCGTGACCGAGGACCACTTCGAACGGTGGCCGCTTCGTCAGCGCTGTCGACATCGTCAGCAGCGAGTAAAACCAGTTCCTGAACTGCCCCGGAAACGCCTCCGTGATGAAGTGCGCCGGAAACCACTCCTCCCAATACGCTTCATCGTGCCGATAGTTCAGCGTCGAGTACGGCACGATCCCCGCGTCCAGCCACGGATTGCCGACGTCGGCGATCCGCGACACCGGCTCGCCGCACTTCGCGCAGGCGATCTTCACCGCATCGATGAACGGCTTGTGCGGCGAGTGCCCCTCGAACACCTCCCAGCCCTCGATAGCGCGCTCCCGCAGCTCCGTCTCGCTGCCGATCACCTCGAACGTCCCGCACGCCTTGCAGTCGTATATCGGCAGCGCCAGACCGTAGTAGCGCTTTTTCGAGATCATCCAGTCGTCCATGTTCTTCAGCCAGTCGAGCTCCCGCGCCAAGCCGAAGTCCGGGATCCAGCGAATCTGCTTCGTTACGTCCGCAATCTGGTGCCGAAGATCGTCCATGCTGATGAACCACTCATCGACCAGCCGGAAGATCAGCTCGGTGCCACAGCGCCAGCAGTGTGGGTAGCGGTGCGGGTACTGCTGTGTGCGATACATCGCGCCGCTCGCGCGCAGAGCGTCGAAGATCTCGTCGCGCGTTTCCGGCGCCGAGACGTACTTGCCCGTCAGCGCGCCAAAGCCATCGACGTAGTGACCCTCGTCATCCGCGGGCGCGATCACCGCCAGCCCGAAGTCCTTGCTGAGATGAAAGTCTTCCTTGCCGCACCCCGGCGCGATGTGAACGATGCCCGTGCCCTCTTCGTCTGACACATCGTTCCACGCGATGACCCGATGCTCGACGTTCGCACCAACAGCCGCCGGCAGCTCGTCGAACGGCCCGCGATACGTCAGTCCGACGAGTTCAGCGCCCTTCACTTCGCCCAGCACTTCGTGCTCGCCCTTAAGCGCCGTCTTCGCCGCGCCTTTCGACACGTACAGCACGTCGTCGCCCTGCCGCACGCGCAAATATGTCAGCTCCGGATGCACCGCAGCGGCGACGTTGCCCGGCAGCGTCCACGGCGTCGTCGTCCACACCAGCAGCGATTCGCCCGCGCGCTCGGCGAGCGGAAACTTCACGTAGACGCTGGTGTGCGTGATCTCGCGATAGCCGTCGGTGACGATCTCGTGCTCCGACAGCCCCGTGCCGCAGCGCGGACACCACGGCATCACGTCGTGCCCCTTGTACACCCAGCCGCGCTCGAAGCACGTCTTGAGGAACATCCAGATGGTGTAGTTGTTCTCGTCGGAGTTTGTGTAGTACGAGTTGTCCCAGTCCATCCAGTAGCCGAGCCGGATCGACTGCTGCGTCTGCACCGCCGCGAAGTGCGCCACGCGATCCTTGCACTCCTGCACGAACTCCGCGACGCCGTACGCCACGATGTCCTTCTTCGATGTGAACCCGTGCGCCCTTTCGACTTCGACTTCGATCCACAATCCCTGGCAGTCGAAGCCGTTCTGGTAGCGCTGCTTCTCGCCGAGCATCGTGTGAAAGCGCTGCCACAGATCCTTGTACGAGCGCCCCCACGCGTGGTGCACGCCCATCGGGTTGTTCGCCGTGATCGGCCCGTCGATAAACGACCACCGCCGCTCGGACGCCTCGTTACGCCGCAGGTACTTCGCGATCATCTCGCGCTCATCCCACCAGCGCTGCGTCGCCTTCTCCATCTCGACGAACCCCGGCCGAGTCGATACGGGTTTCATGTTATGTCTCCTAATGTTTCCGGCGGGCCGTCGCCGAAGCGCACACGAAAAAACCCGCCCCTCATTCCAAGGGACGGGCCGAAACGCCGGTCCGCGGTACCACCCTGCTTCTCGCCGCACGGCGAGCGCTCGACGGGCGCAAACACGCCCTGCCCTGCTAACGGGGGCTCCGGGCACGCCTACCGCCCGCCGCAGCGGACATTCAGCATGCCGGCTCAGGAGTGATCTTCAGTCGCCGCGCCCTGCGTCCGGCTCGCACCAGCCCCGGACTCGCTTCGCCGCGGCGGCAACCTACTCGTCTCCGTCAACGCCTGTGTGGGCAGTATAGACCGCGCGCCCAGTCCGACAAGGAGCTCTTCCCTACTTCCTCCCTCATCGCATTGCATTTCCATCTATTTCCTATCCTATTGGAGCTTCCTTTGGTCGATAGTAGAGGAGCATCATCTGATTGCAGGCGGAGGCACCATGAACGCACCCGAGACCGACCCGTTCGCCTCGCTCGCCTGGATCAAGCGCGAAGCGTCGAAGGATCCGCTCGTGCTCGTCGACATGCTTCAGTACGGCTACCACCGTCTGCTCGACGCCGTCACCGAGCTGACTGAGGAGCAAGCGGCGGCGCGCACCGCTGCCGGAGTATCGCCCCTCGATCTGCTCGCCGAAGTTGCTGCGGCACGCCGTCGTTGCGTCATCGCCAGCACCGCGCTCGCCAATGGCCGTGTCCCCGACCTCCGCGACGAAGCCCGTTCGCGCCTCGAAATCACGTCGCTCGCGTCCGCTCGCGTCGCGCTCGAACGCACGCAGGCCGAACTCCTCGCCTTCATCCACGCCCTCTGGCCGATCACGAACGTCACCGCCCGCTGGGGCGACACACCGCACGGCGAGCTCAACTGCAAAGAATGGCTCGTCTACCAGCGCACCCTCGACGAGCAGTACGCCGAGCGCATAGCGCAAATCGCCGCCGCGTTGAATGATGCCAAAAGCGGCGACGCCGGGGGCGAGTTGCTTGAAGACGAAGCTGTAGCATAGGGCGCTACGGCACCATCACCACCCGCCCAAACGCCGCACGGCTCTCGATGTACGCGTGCGCCGCCGCCGCTTCCGACAGCGGAAACGTCTTGTCGATGACCACGGTCAGCTCGCCCTTCGCAATATCGCGCAGCAGCCCATCCATCATCGGCAACACGCGCGCCGCACTGCGAAACGTCTCCAACCCGAAGAACACGCCCGTGATCGACCCGTTCGTACCGCTCAGCGCGCTGATGTCGATCGCCTTCCCTTCGCGGCTGATGTTGCCGACGGTAATCACGCGCCCGCGATACGCCGCGCACATCAGGCTGCCCTCAAGCGTCTTCCCGCCGACGGAATCGATCACCAGATCGGCGCCGGCGCCGTTCGTCGCCTTGCGCACCGCATCGACGAAGTCGCCGCTGCGATAGTTGATGCCCGTATCCATGCCATACTGCTTCAGCCGATCCAGCTTCTCGTCGCTCGACGACGTCGCCAGCACCGTCGCGCCGGCGCGCTTCGCGAGCTGCACGCACGCGATGCCGACGCCGCTCGTCCCGGCCTGCACGAGCACCGTTTCGCCCGCCTTCAGGCGTCCGAACTCGAACACGCAGTCATTCGCCGTCCCCCACGATACGGGCACGCCGGCGGCCGCCTCTATCGAGCACCCGTCCGGTACGAGGAAGGTCGACGTCGCCGGCACGGAAACGACCGTAGCGTGCGACCCGCTCGCCATCAGCGCCGTCACGCGATCGCCCGGCTTGCGATCCGTCACCTGCGCGCCGACCTCACGTATGACGCCCGCGCAGTTGTAGCCGACAACATGCGGCTTCGACGACAGCGCGCCACCGGCGCGATTCAGCACGTCGCCGCCTTCGATCGCGATCGCCTGCACGTCGATCAGCACGCCTTGCGGATGCAGCGACGGATCGGGCACGTCTTCATACCGGAACACGTCGGGTCCGCCGTTCTCGTAATACACCGCTGCTTTCATGACCTACTCCGTTCATTCCTAGGCATGTGCTTCAGCCGTGACCAAACACTAAACACCACACACCAGTCCAACAATTTGCGGCTATCGCCCGTCTGGCAGTTCTACCGGCGGATCCATGATCTCCATCATCCGCTCCGGGTGCGCCAGCCGCCGGAACCCGAACTTCTCGTACAGCCCATGTGCATCCGCCGTCGCCAGCCGAAACACACGCATCCCCTGCAACGCCGGATGCCCGACGATCGTCTCCACGAGCCAGACGCCGATCCCGCTACCGCGCTCATCTTCGTGTACGAATACATCGGCCATGTACGCAAACGTCGCATAGTCGGTGATCACGCGCGCGAACCCAACCTGCGCACCCGCCGCGTCGTACACACCAAACACCAGCGATCCCGCGATCGATCGCTCGACGACCTCCCGCCCGATATCCGGCGCCCAATACGACCGCTGCAGGAACGCGTGTACCACATCGACATCGACGCGCTCCCGGTCCGTGCTGATTTCGTATCCATCGCGGCGCCACAGGTCGGCCACGCGTTACGCCAGGTGTTCGCGAAAGAACGCCAGTGTGCGATCCCACGACTGCTCGGCCGCCGCTTCGTTGTAGACTTCCGGCCGCGTGTCGTTGAAGAACGCATGCTCCGTGCCGGGATAGATGTGCATCGTCACGGCCTTGCCCGCGTCGCGCAATTCCTGCTCAAGCGTGCGCGCTACATCTGGCGACGCCCAGCCGTCGTTCTGCGCGTAGTGCCCCAGCACCGGACCCGCGATCTTCGACACATCCGGCTTGTTGCCTCCGGCGATCGCGCCGTAGTACACCACGCACGCATCGACTGGCTTCATCGCCGCGATATACAGCGACAGCCCGCCTCCCAGGCAGAAACCCACGCTGCCAACCTTCCCGTTCGTGCGCGCGTGCGCCTTCAGATAGTCGTACGCGCCCGACATGTCCTTCGCGGCTTCGTCGATCTTCATCGACATCATGAGCTTGCCCGCCTGATCCGGCTCCGTCGTCGTCTTGCCGTGAAACAAGTCCGGCGCCAGCGCGACGAACCCTTCCGCAGCAAACCGGTCCGCGATGTTCTTGATGTGCGGCACCAGCCCCCACCACTCCTGGATAACGATCACGCCAGGCCCGCCGCCATCGAACGGCAACGACAGGTAACCCTCCGTCGTGCCGCCGTTGCTCGGAAACGACACCATCTGCCCCGCCATAAGCGCACTCCTTCCGCAAGCATCGCGCCCGCGCAACGCCATGTATCGATCGAAACAATGCGATCAAAGCACGTCTCGTCCGTGCGGACAAGCTGGATCCCGAAACGCCGCCAGCGGTAGCGGCGCACCCGCGTGTGCGCCCCGGTACCGCGCGACGGCGCCACCGATGTGTTGAAGGGGTTCGCGCCATCCGCCTGCTAGGGAAGCGGCCAAGGTGGTCATCAACGCAAATTCGATCCAGCGCGGCCTCGCCGCTCCTGCGCCCGGCTGCCTACACCGGACGTCGCCTATGCAGCGGATCCGCCATGAGCGCCCAGCACGCGGCGACGAACGTTGGATGCCCGACCCGATCCGTGTAGTGCGGCGCCGTCGCCACCGCCGCCGATCGCGCACAGCTCGCGAGCTGCGACCGCCGCGCGTCGATGCGCCGTTCTCGCTGAATCGCCCAGAGCGTCAGTTCCGTGTCCATGCGGCCTCCTCGCGCCGGATTCCATGCCGCGCCTTCGCAGTCACGTTCCGTTCGCTAGTCGCTAGTTTTTAGCATGTGACTGGCAGGAAGTCAAGTCGGGAAGCCGCCGAGCGCGGACGCACAACGGGCCACTCCGATCCTAATTCGAGGCCGCAGCGGTACACCTTTGCGGCCCGGCGGCGTTCTACGATCATGAGACCGCACCTCGCCCTTCTGGTGTTCGGCGTCCTGACGGCGCTGCTCGTCCCAACGCTCCTCGCCCGCGCGCAATCCGCTCCGCCGAACGACGACTTCGCCGGCTACACCTTCTTCGGAATCTCGGCGCTGAGCCCAACGTTCACCGACACGACATCCACCGTCGGCGCCACGCTAGAGTCTGGCGAACCCGTCTGTACCGAGGGCGGAGGCGCCACCGTTTGGTACGTCTTCTATCCTGACGTACCGGGGGAGATCGTCGTCGACACGGCCGGAAGCGATTTTGGCACGACCGTCGCCGTCTATCGCATTACCGACTTCGCGCCCTCACCGCCAGGTGGAAGTCTTGAGGAGATCACCTGTACGGGCGGCCCTTCATCGAGTCGTGCGGAATTCACCGCCCAGAGCGGCATGGGTTTGTACGCAATTCAGATTGGTGGCTTCAACGGCGAATCCGGAACACTGCGACTTAACGTCTCGTGCGAACGCGGCTGCCCGCCCTACAACGACGCCATTGCCCTCGCACCACATGTGTTCGAGGTCCCGTACAGGGACGAGGTCCGCACGGTCGACGCGACCACCGAAGCCGGCGAGCCCCTGCCGTGCGGCGGCATCGGCAGGACAGTCTGGCAGCGGATCGAAACCAGCGAGTCCGCCGGTCACGTCATCGGCGTCCAGGCGACCGCGGACTTCACGCCCGTGATCGCGGTCTACAAACAGAGCGATGAATCGATCTCGCCCCCGCCCGGCGCGCTGGCTCTGCTGACATGCCGCGTCCCCGAACCGGGTACGCGGTCTCTGAACGTCGGCTTCACGACCGAGGCGTATACCATCTACTACGTCCAAACCGGCGGCACCAACGCCGCGGGTGGCATGGTCGGAATCACCATCACGTGCTCGACCGAGGTGTGCCGCTTCGTCGGCGACTCGCCGACGCCAGACACGGACGGCGGCCACGGACTCGACGACCCCGGTCGTGGCGGATCTGGCACGATCGTACTGCCGGAGACGGGCTCCGGCGGATACCTTGCGGATGAAGCGCCGAAGCCCCAGTTCTGACTTCGGCGCGCTACGGCTCGAGACCCATCGCGGCGGCAGCCTCCCGACGCTTGAACTTGCGCCGGGTATCGCGCGGGGCCACAGCCTCACCGCAGTGATCGCACATGCTGACGAGCTTCACATCGTGCCCGCACTCATCGTGGACGATGCTCAGTCCGTCGTACAGGTGCTTGCCGCCCCACTCCACCAGCGCCTGCAGCACCGTGTACAGCCCCTGTCCCTTGCGCGTCAGCTTGTACCGCGCGCGCGGCGGGTGCTCCTCGTAAAACTCCCGCTCGACGACGCCATGCGCCTCGAGGAGCTTGAGTCGATCCGACAGCACGTTCGGCGCGATGCCCGCGAGAGACTGAGACAGCTCGACGTACTTCCGCGGCCCAAGCGCCAACAGATCACGCACGATCAGCAATGTCCACCGATCGCCGACGACGTCCAACGTCTTCGCCACCGGACACGGCAACCCATAATCCTTAGCCATCTGTAGCCTCCATGTTCAGGGTACGATCGCCGCTATCGTTTTGCAAGTGACCGCACCTCGTCCGTCATCTCACGCTTCTTCAGGCGCCGAACCGCGTTCTTTGGTCGGTTCTGTGTTCTCTGCTCTTTGCTCTCTGTTCTCTGTTCTCGGGCACAACCGTGTTAAGACTGCATTACGCCACCGTCAGGTGACGCGCCCGCCTCACAATCCGCTCACCCCCGGTCGATACAATGACGCCGAACAACAGGGAGAACAGATGCTCGACGACCAGAAAGACTTCGTACTTCAGAGCTGCCGCGATCAGGACATCAAGTTCATCCGGCTCTGGTTCACCGACATCCTCGGTTCACTCAAGAGCTTCGCGATCACCGTCGAAGAACTCGAAGAAGCGCTCGCCGATGGCCAGGGCTTCGACGGATCAAGCATCGAAGGCTTCGCTCGCGTCGACGAGTCCGACATGATCGCCATGCCCGACCCCGCCACGTTCCAGGTACTGCCGTGGCGTCCGCGCGAACGCGGCGTCGCCCGCATGTTCTGCGACATCCAGCACCCCGACGGATCGCCCTTCGTCGGCGACCCCCGCTACGTGCTCAAGCGACAGCTCAAGCGCGCCGCCGATCTCGGCTTCACGTTCTACGTCGGCCCCGAACTCGAGTTCTTCTACTTCAAGTCGTCCGAAGCGCCCGAGGGCCTCGACAAGGGCGGCTATTTCGACCTCACCCCGCTCGACGTTGCCAGCGATCTCCGTCGCCAAACAGTCCTGACACTCGAAGAGATGGGCATCGGCGTCGAGTTCAGCTTTCACGAAGCGTCGCCGAGCCAGCACGAGATCGACCTACGCTACACCGACGCGCTGACCATGGCCGACAACGCGATGACGTACCGCCTCGTCGTCAAGGAAGTGGCGCTCGCCAACGGCGCCTACGCAACCTTCATGCCGAAACCGCTCGCCGCCGAGAACGGGTCCGGCATGCACACGCATCAGTCGCTCTTCAAAGGGGACACCAACGCCTTCTTCGACGAAAACGACGAGTACCACCTGTCGCCGATCGCGAAATCGTACATGGCCGGCATGCTGCGCCACGCGCCTGAGTTCACGCTGGTCACCAACCAGTGGATCAACAGCTACAAGCGCCTCGTGCCCGGCTACGAAGCGCCCGTCTACACAACGTGGGCACGGCGCAACCGCTCCGACCTGATCCGCGTCCCCGAATACCGCGCCGGCCGCGAAGCAGCGACCCGTATTGAGTACCGCGCGCCCGACGCCGCCTGCAACCCATACCTCGCGTTCGCCGTCATGCTCGCCGCCGGCCTCGAAGGCATCGAGCGAGAGTACCCGCTCGGCCCCCCGACGGAGGACAACGTCTTCGAACTCGGCGAGGAGGGCCGGCACGCCCGCGGCATCGAAACGCTCCCCGGCAGCCTGAAGGAAGCGATCGAAGCATTCGGCGCCAGCGACTTCGCCCGCCGCGCTCTCGGCGATCACGTCTTCGAGAGCCTGCTGCGCAACAAGACGATCGAGAACGACGCCTTCCGCAAACACGTCACCGACTTCGAAATGGACCGCTACCTGGCCGTGCTGTAGCCGGATCAACGGCAAGCTGGAAGAACGGACGTAGCCGCGGAGCTTTAGCTCCGCCGGACTCCGAAACGCCGGATGCGCTCACGTACAACGGATGTAGCGGCGGAGCTGAAGCTCCGCCGGACGCCGAACCGCCGGATGCGCGTTCATACACAACGTCAACGCTGCGGCCCAGCCGGAACGCGAACCTGCGCTACCGCCCGACGGATGTAGCTGCGGAGCTCTAGCTCCGCCGGACGCCGAGCCGCCGGATGCGCGCCGTCACCACCGCCAACACCCGAACTACGACCGGATCAATCCCAACCATTCCCGCGATCTGTCGCCGCCGACTTCGCCAGCGCCGCTAGCACATCGCCCGCCAGCCGAAACGTCGTCCATTCATCCATCCCCGTCGCGCCCAGCGATCGATAGAACGCGATCGACGGCTCGTTCCAGTCCAGCACCGCCCACTCCAGCCGTCCGCATCCGCGCTGCATCGCCAGCGCCGCCAGATGCGCCAGCAGCGCCCTGCCGTGCCCGCCACCACGATGCTCCGGGCGGACGAACAGATCCTCGAGATACAACCCCGGCTTCGCGAGAAACGTCGAGTAGTTGTGAAAGAAAAGGGCAAACCCAACCACGACGCCATCCTGCTCGGCGAGCACTACCTCTGCGTATCGCCGCTCACCGAAGAGATGCTCGCGCAGTTCGTGCTCGTCGAGCATGACCTCGTGCGCCAGCCGCTCGTACTCAGCCAGCGCGCGAATCAACTCCGCGATCGTCGCAATGTCGTCCCGTGTCGCCGCGCGAATCATCCGCCGATCGTAGCAGCGCCCGATCGACGGCAACAGCGTCGCTCGATCCGACGTAGCCGCGGAGCTTCAGCTCCGGCGGGCATCAAACGCCGGATGCGCCCCGTTTCGGGCGCACGCCTCGATTCAACAACCAGGCGTCACTCGAACTTACGCAGCGCTCGGCACACGCCGCCGCTTGTCCCTCGGCACGGCACAGCCGGTCCGCCGTCGCGCACCACCCCGCAACCCCCGTTTCGCCCCCGTTCCCGTAGCCGCCAGTAGCTCGCCGATTGCGCGGTACACCTGCGGATTGACGATCATCCCGATGTGCGTGCCCGCCACCTCAATCTGCCCGGCGTTCCCGCCGCGGGTACACGTTCTCCAATCGACGATCCCATCACGCTTCGAGAAGATGGATGTCTCGCCGACGGTCGTCGGCAGTTCCGCCTGAAGTTCGATCATGCAGCTTCCGTTGCACGAACCCCGTAGCCGCTCCGCCGCCGTGACCACGATCGGATGCACCTTCATCCCCTGCACGGGCGAACCGAGCGTGATCACCTGCGCGACCCGATCCGGCCACCGCGCAGCAAGCCCACGCGCCAGCATGCCGCCCAGGCTGTGCCCGATCACCGTCACCCTCGCGCCGGTCTCCGCGTACGCACGGTCAAGGGTGCGACGAAGCTTCTTGATCGTCGCGTCCGGGCAACCCACGTTGCGGCCGATCTCCGCGTAATACGGCACATAGCCCATGCGCTTGAGCCACGCGTGCAACTCAAACATCGATGCGTCGGACGCCATAAACCCGGGAATCAGCATCACGCCTTGTCCCTCGCCGCGCTCAACTCCGACGCCCGCATACACCGGCGAGTAGTGCAACGATAGCCAGTCCAGCCCGGCGAACGCCTCGCGCCAGATCGGCAATCGCGCGCTTACGTCGCGCCGGTCGTATGCCGTTCCTCCCGAAGTTGTGTGGTGCGGCATCGTCGTCCTCCGTTCGTATCCCGCCTATGTAATGGTAGGCAGCGGACGCAGCCATTGGCGATGGATCGGGCAACAATTACCGCGATCGCCCGCTGACAGAGCAGTAACAATGAGATGCAAATGCGATGCCCGGCACCGCTCAACGAACGGTTGTAACGACAACGGCCAGCGAGAGCCGCCGCGAACGCAGCGCTAGCGGCTACCCCAGTGCTCGGATGTTGGGTCAGACGAAGAGGAACGCCGTCGCGTTGTCGATTACATCGAAGAGTTGCTGCGGATACAGGCCGACGTAGAACACGCCGACTATCATCGCCACCGCCAGCCCCTGCATCAGGTACGGCACATCGAGCGTGGTACTGCCTTCGTGCGGCGTGCTGACGAACGCCTCGCGCATCACCTGCAGGTAGTAGTACAGCGAGATCACGCTCGTGACGACGCCGATCGCCGCCAGCCAGATATACCCTTCGTTGGTCGCCGCCTGGAACAGAATGAACTTCGTCACGAACCCTGCGAACAGCGGTAGCCCTGCGAGCGAAAACAGCGCGCCGGCAAGCACCCCCGCGAGCAACGGCGCCCGTTCGCGCATACCGCGGAAGTCGCTGATCTCCTCGCTATCGTTCATGTGCGTCCACGCGATGATCACCACGAAGATCGCAAGATTCGACAACATGTACCCCGTAAGGTGCAGCACGATCGCCGACGCCGTGTCGTGCGACAGCCCGGCGATGCCCATCAGCATGTAGCCGACTTGTCCGATCGACGAGTACGCCATCAGCCGTTTGATGTTGTGCTGCTGCAGCGCCACCAGATTCCCGAAGATCATCGTCGCCGCCGCCACGCCCGCGATCATCCAGCTCCAATCATCGTGGACGACCTCAAACGCGCCGCTGAACAGCCGCAGCAGCAGCGCGAATCCCGCCGCCTTCGACGTTGTCGACAGATAGGCGGTGACGGCCACCGGTGCACCTTCATACGCATCCGGCGTCCACATGTGGAACGGCACTGCCGCCACCTTGAACCCGAGCCCGGCGATAATTAGCACAAGTCCCATCAGCAGCGCGAACTCGTAGTCCTCCGTGCCAGTAGCGAGCGACGCCGAGATGTCGTCGTAATACGTCGAACCCGTGATCCCGTAGATCAGGCTCAACCCGTACAGAAACATTGCCGACGAAAACGCACCCAGCAGCAGATACTTGAGTCCGGCTTCGTTCGACCGCTTGTCCAGCTTCGCGTACGAAACGAGGATGTACAGGCTGAAACTCAACAGCTCGAGCGAGAGATACGCCGTCATCAACTCGCGCGACGCAGCCATACCAACCGCGCCGATCGTCGAAAGAATGATCAGCCCGTAGTATTCGCCCGGATGCCTTAGCCGATCCTCGACGAACTTGCCGGATGCCAGGCAGACGACACCGGCAATCGCCATGAAGAACACGCGAAAGTACGTTGTGTAGTTATCGATCGCGATGATCCGCGCGAAATCGCTTTCGACGTCGATCCACGCCATCGAGATGCCCGCCGTAGCGAACAGCCCCGCCGCCGCTACATACGACAGCCACGTCTTGCGCAACTGCGGCATGAACAAATCGAGCCCGACGACGAGTACGACCAGCCCGCCGAGAATGAACTCCGGGATGAACAGCGTGTAATCGAAGTTCAGCTCGCTCATGAGACTCCCGGCAGATTACGCACGGACTCCTGGATGCGGTCGATGAATGGCGCCGGCCACAACCCCATGAAGAGCATGAACGAAAGCATCAGCACCGCCGTGCCGCGCTCCAGGTACGTCATCTCCTTCAAGTCCGACCACTTCTCGTTGAACGGCCCGAAGAACGACATCGCCATCATCCGCAGGATGTACACCGCCGTCATCATCGCCGCGAAGATGCCAAGCGCCGCCGCCCACGGATACGTTCGGAACGCGCCAACAAACACGTGGAACTCCGCAACAAATCCCGCCAGCCCCGGCAATCCAAGCGACGCCAGCCCCGCGATCCCAAAGAACCACACGAACAGCGGCATCCGGTGGATCAATCCACTGAACAGCGTCATGTCGCGCGTGTGCGCCTGGTCGTACACAGAACCCACCATCGCGAAGAACATCGCCGTCATCACACCGTGCGCGAACATCTGCAGCACGCCGCCCGTCACGCCGATCGGGTTCATCGTCGCCAGGCCGATCAGCACCAGCCCCATGTGGCTCACCGACGAATACCCGATCATGTACTTGAAGTCGCGCTGCGCCGTCGCCGCGAACGCGCCGTACACAACGTTTGCTGTCGCCAGCACCATCAACCCCGGCATCCAGAACGTCGCGCCTTCCGGCAGCAACTGAATGCCGAGGCGGATGATGCCGAACGCGCCAAGCTTCATCAGCACGCCCGCGTGAAGCATCGAAACCGCCGTCGGCGCCGAGACGTGACCGTCCGGCGACCACGTGTGGAACGGCCACAAGCCAGCTAGCACGCCGCAGCCGATTACGAAGAGCGGGAAGACGATCTTCTGAAAGTTCTCGTCGAAGCTGTACGCGTACAGCGTCCGAAGATCGAACGTGCCCTGACCCGCCTCGTTGAACACAGCGAATATGCCGATAAAGATCAGAATCGATGCCGCCACCAGCATGATCGTCAGCTTCATCGCGCTGTATTCCTTAGTGCGCGTGAACGTCGGGAACGTGGTGCTCGATCCCCAAACCGCGATCAGCAGGTACATCGGCAATACGGCCACCTCGTACCAGAAGAAGAAGAAGAAAAGGTCGAGCGCCGTGAACGTGCCATACACGCCCGACACCAGCACCCAGAACAGGATGAAGAAGTCCTTGTTGTGATGCTCGATCTTCCATGAGATCAGCGCGCCACCGAACGCGACGATGCCCGTCAGCAGCACCATCGGCGCCGCGATGCCGTCGATGCCAAACATCAGCGAGATGCCGTTCTCGCCGAGGAACCCCACGTTCTCGAGCCAGTTCAGCCGTTTCAGAAACTGATACTGTTCACCGCTGTTCACTTCGTAGACGAAAAAGATGTACGTGGAGATCGCGAACAGCACGGCGCCCACGAGCGCGCTCAGCCAGCGGACGATGTCCTTCCGTTCATCCGGGATCAGCAGGATGACAAGCGCCGCCACGAGCGGAATGCCCACCGTCGCAATCAGCCAGTAACCCGAATCCATGCGTCTCCTTCAGGCACGGCGCGCCGTACCATCCTGCGTCTCGATCCTACGTGCGGTACCCGAACGCCACGATGGCGATCACGACGATGCCAACGACAATCCCCAGCGCGTAGTTCGGCAGGTTGCCGGTCTGCGAATACTTCCCAAGCCAGCCGAGGAAGCCGGTCGCTTCCCCTGTGCCGTTCACACCCGAATCGTTGACCACCACGCGATCAAACACCGCTACGACCTGACCGGCTGCCAGCACGACCTTGTCGATCGCCCACTGGTACATCTCGTCGATGTAGAAGCGGTTAAGGAACAGCTTGTACAGCAGCGGCGAGAACGCGCCCGCCCGGCGCGCCGGTTCCGCCGCGCCCGCCCACATCCACACACCCGCAGCAAGCCCCACGCTCACAAGCAGCACGGACAACGCCGAGATGCCCCAATCGATGTGGAACTCTTCGGGACCGTGAAGGTGGCTGTAGACGAATCCAAGCCAGCCGCTGTGGAACCCGAGCGCCTCGCCGACACCGTCGAACACCACGAAGCCGCTAACGAGCGTAAGCGCTGCGAGAATCACCAGCGGCACGGTCATCAGTGGCGAAGACTCGTGCGCGTGGTCGTACACATGCTCGTCCTTCGGCTTCCCGAAGAACGTCAACATCACGACGCGCGTCATATACAAAGCCGTGATCGGCAGGCTGATGAACAGCATGATCAGGATGAACGTGTTGAGCTCGCCGTGACGCACGCCAACGAGGATCTCGTCCTTCGCCCAGAAGCCCGACAGAGGCACCAGCCCCGCCATCGCCAGCGCGCCGATGATGAACATCGGCGCCGTGATCGGCAGCTTGCCCCACAACCCGCCCAGCTTGTCGACGTCCTGTTCTTCCGTCGCGTGGATCACGGAACCGGCGCCCAAAAACAGCAGCGCCTTGAAGAACGCGTGCGTGAACAGGTACAGCATCGCCGCACCGACCGCGCCCGAGCCCAGCGCCACGAACATCAAACCGAGACTGTTCAGCGTGCTGTACGCCACGACGCGCTTGATGTCGCGCTGCGCCAATCCGACGAACGCCGACAACATCGTCGTGATCAGCCCGATGCCCGTGATCAGCTCCGGCATCCCGTGCACCACCTCGAACAGCGGCAGCATCCGCGCCACGAGGTAGACGCCGGCGACGACCATCGTTGCCGCATGGATCAGCGCTGATACGGGCGTCGGGCCCTCCATCGCGTCCGGCAGCCATACGTGCAGCGGGAACTGCGCCGACTTGCCGACGGCGCCGGCGAAGATGCATACGGCGGCCGCCGTCAGCCATTCGCTGTGAATCTCGCCGTCCTCCGCAAGATGGAGAATCTCTTGAATGTCGAACGTACCCGTCTGCGTAAACAGAATAATGATGCCGATCAGCAGCCCGACATCGCCGATGCGCGTCGTAATGAACGCCTTCTTCGACGCTTCCGCCGCCGACTGCCGATCGCTGAAGTGCCCGATCAGCAGCATCGAGCACAGCCCGACCAACTCCCACGAGAAGTACAACAGCAACAGATTATCGGCGAGCACCAGCGTCAGCATCGACGCCACGAACAGCGACACGACCGCGAAGAACCACCCGTAACGCCGGTCGCCGTGCATGTAGCTCGTCGAATAAATCATCATCAGGAACGCGACGAACAGCACAACGAACAGCATCACCAGCGTGATCTGGTCGACGAATGTGCCCATCCGGATCTCGATGTATCCCGGAATCTCCAGCCACTGCCGGCTGCGCGCCACACCCTCGAACTCGCCCGCGCCGATCGCGTCCGTCATATCGACGCCGATCGGCACGACCAGCGCCAGCGCGATCCCCATCAGCGCGATCGCGATGAAGTCGCCCTTCCGCGGCAGGTACTGGCTGAAAAGAAGCAGGAACACAAAGCCCGCCACCGGCAGCGCCGGCAGCACCCATGCGTCCTCCATGCCGAATCCAGCGATGGTCTAGCTCCCCTCAACCCCGCGGCGCGCGCTCACCACTTGAGCGCATTCACCTCGTCAACGTTCGCGGTCCCGCGGTTCCTGTACACACGAAGAATGATGCCGAGCGCCAGTCCGACTTCAGCCGCCGCGATGGCGATGATAAAGATCGCGAAGATGATCCCCGTGAACAACGACGGCGCCGTATACACCGCGAACGCCACCATATTGATGCTCACGGCGTTCAGCATCAGTTCGACGGACATCAGGATCAGCACGGCGTTGCGGCGCGCAAGCACGCCGTACACGCCGATCGAGAACAGCACGCCCGACAGCACCAGAAAATGCTGCAGCGGGATCTCAGCGGATACCGTCTCCAACTAGCGCTCTCCCTCTTCCTGCATCGCGATCACGACCGCGCCGACCAGCGCTACCAGCAGCACGCCCGACGCGATCTCGAATGGCACGCCCCAGCGCGTGAACAACGCGTCGCCCAGCGCCGAGAACGAAACGACGCTGAGCGTGTCCGTATTCCGCGGCCACTCTGTTTGCGTCCACATCGCGATGAATGCGCCCAGAAGGGCGATCGCCGCGACTGCCGCAAGCGGCTTCTGCGCGCCGTCGAGATCCTCTTCCATGTCGCGGACGCGGGTCAGCATCAGTGCGAACAACACCAGCACGGTCACCGCGCCGCCGTAAATCAGCACCTGCACCAGCGCCAGAAACTCCGACGACAGCAGAATGTAAATCCCCGCCACGCCCAGCAGCGATGCGATCAACAGCAACGCCGCATAGACGGTACTCCGGATCAGCACCACGCCCAGGCCGCCGCCGACAACGAGCGCCGCCAGCAGATAGAAGAACACGAGCGTCATGCGCGAAGTCCTGGATCTACTTTTCCGGCCTTCGACTGCGACAACAACTGATCCAGATCCAGCACCAACTCCGACTTGTCATACGTCGATAGCTCATGCCCGGCCCACGTATTGTTCATCCCGATCGCCTCGAAGTTGCACACCTCGACGCAGATGTTACAGCGCATGCAGCGTCCGTAGTCGATCCAGAACTCGTCGATGATCTTTCGGCGCTTGCTTTCGCCCGCGGCGTGCTTCGGGTTGTCCTTCATGACGACCGTCATGCACTCGACCGGGCACGCGCGTTCGCAGGCGTGACAGCCCGTACACCACGGCTCGTCGACCGCTTCGTCCCACAGCAGAATCGGGAACGCCCGGTCACGGTTCGGAATCTCGCGATGCACCGTCGGGTACTGGATCGTCACCGGGCGCCTGAAGGCGGCCCGCGCCGTCATACCAAAGCTCTTCAGGATGCCCAGCATCAGACCACGCTCCTCGCCTCGACGCGCACCATCTGTAGCGCCTTCCTCGGTTCGACGCGCACACTCTGGAATACCAGGTACACCAGCGCCGCCGCACCTGCCCCCGAGCTGGCGAGCAGAAATACGTCGGGCAGATCATAGACGAGTACCAGACCATTGAGGAAGATCTGGTACAGCGAAAACGGAATCAACACCTTCCAGGCGAACGTCATCAGCTGGTCGACGCGCATCCGCGGCATCGATGCACGCACCCACAGGAAGAACACGATGAACAGCGACATCTTCACGAGCGTCAGCAACAACTGGTAGCCCCAGCCGATGTCGGTCCCGAACGGCCACTCCCAGCCCCCCAGAAAGACGAACGCGCCGAGCAAGCTGAACGCGTACATGTTCACGTAGCTCGTCAACTGGAACATCGACCAGCGGATCCCCGTGTACTCGATGAACACGCCACCGGCCACTTCCGACTCGCCCGTCGGAATATCGAATGGCTGCCGCTCAAGTTCGGCGATCGTCGCCGTCAGAAAGATCAGAAACCCGAGCGGCTGCCAGACGATCAGCGGCACCACGTCCTGAAACAGGATGATCTCGTACACGTCGGCCGAACTCGTGATCATCACGACGGCCACCATCGAAAGGATCAGCGGCACTTCGTACGAGATGAGCTGCGCCGCCGCGCGCATGCCGCCGAGGAGCGCGTACTTGTTGTCGCTCCCCCAGCCCGCCATCAGAAACCCGATGAACGACAACCCCGACACAGCGAGAATGTAAATGAGGCTCAGCGGCAGCGGGCTCACATACCAGTCCGCCGTAAACGGCACCGCCAGCAAGATGATGAACGCCGGTATGAAGATCGCGAACACCGCCAGCTCAAACGTCACGAAGTCGGCTCTCGCCGGCCGCAAATCTTCCTTCGTCAGCAACTTGAACGTGTCTGCGATCGGCTGCATGAGCCCGAACGGCCCCGTGCGCGTCGGGCCGAGCCGTTGCTGCATCCGCGCGACGGCCTTCCGCTCGTACCACGTCGCGAACATCACCGCGAACGTCATCACGAGCGTGATCACGATCAACCCGAGCAGCGCGCTGATCGCCGGATTGCTGATCGCGTCGATCGACGGCGCAGCGAGGACGACGCCTTCCGATAGTGTCATGCGCTTCTACCTGTCCACATCGCAGAGCACGATATCCATCGAGCCCAGAATCATCACGGCGTCGGCCAGATACTGCCCGATCGTCATATCGCGCAACCCGGACAGGTTGCAGAACGACGGCGAACGCATCTTCAGCCGGTACGGCTTGTCGCCACCCTTCGATACCAGATACACACCCCACTCGCCACGCGGCGATTCCACCCTCGAATACACTTCGCCCGGAGGCGTCCGCAGACGTCGCGGCATCTTCTCCGGCACGATCGGCCCTTCGCTCGGCATCTGCTCCAGCGCCTGCTCGACGATGCTGATCGACTGCTTCATCTCTTCCATTCGCACGAGATAGCGGTCGTACACGTCTCCGTAGTTGCCCACCGGCACCGAAAAGTTGAAGCGATCGTAAATCGAGTACGGCTCGTCCTTGCGCAGATCCCAGTTCACACCGGAGGCGCGCAGCATCGGCCCGCTCAGCCCGTAGGCGATCGCCTTCTCCGCGCTGAAGTTGCCGACGTTCTGGCAGCGCGCCATGAAGATCTCGTTCTTCGTCATCAGATCGTCGAGATCACGAATGCCCTGCGCCGACGACTTCAGCACCTCGTGTACCCGCGAGACAAAGTTGTCCGTCACTTCCCACGCCAGCCCGCCAACGCGGAAATACGCGTACATCAGCCGGTCGCCCGACACTTCCTCGAACAGATCCTGCAAATACTCCCGCTCGCGGAACGCGTACGTGAAGCTCGTGCCAAACAGACCGGAGTCGATGCCAAACGCGCCGGCAAACATGAAGTGGCTGCTCAGCCGGTTCAGCTCCGTCAGGATCACGCGGATGTACTCCGCGCGCTCCGGCACCTCGATGTCCATCAGCCGCTCGACGGCCATCACGTAGCCCAGTTCCGCGCTGAACTGCGCGAGGTACTCGGTGCGATCCGCGTAGCCGATGCCCTGGCGATAGTCCATCGCCTCCATCAGCTTCTCGCCGCCGCGGTGCATATACCCAATGTGCGGCGTCACATCGACGACCTTCTCGCCGCTGATCACGAGCACCATCCGGAATACGCCGTGCGTGCTCGGGTGCTGCGGCCCCATGTTGATCGGCATGTCGATGACTTCGAGGTCTTGTTCTTGTTCGAGCACCATCGCTACTCGTCTCCTTCGCCCGCGTCACCGCGAAGGTTGTCGCCCTGCCACTCCTCGATCTCCTGCAGCGGATTGTCCTTGCGAAGCGGGAAGTGGTCCGTCATGTCATCCGGCAGCAGCAGCGGCACGAGATTCCAGTGCCCCTCGAAGTTGATGCCGAACATGTCGCGCGTCTCTCGCTCGTGCCAGTCCGCCGACGGAAAGATCGCCGCCACGCTCGGCACGTTCGGCTCGTCGTACGTCACGCGTGTCTTCAGCGTCAGGTGGTGCTTCTTCGTCATCGAACCCAGGTGGTAGACGACTTCGAGTCCCTCTTCCTGCCAGTCGACGCCCGACAAGTTCCGCAGATACTTCATGTCGAGCCGCTCGTCGTCACGGCACGCCGTCAGCACCGCCGGCACATCCGCCGCCGCGACTTCCATCGCGACGTGCTCGCCGACAAGCTGCGGCACCATGTACGCCTTCGCCTGCACATCAGGCAGCAGCGCCAGAATAATCTCGTTGATGCTGCCCGCCGGCGGCGCCACGCGCGGCGCTTCCTTCGGTTCAGCTTCCTTCGCCGGGCGCGCGGGCCGCTCGGCCTTCGGCGCGGGCGGTGCATCAGTCGCCG